>NZ_CP109487.1:8309427-8943855 GCF_036227605.1 Streptomyces sp. NBC_01439
GCGGCCCTACCGGGGCTCCGGCCAGCGTCTCCCAGAGCCGCACGGTCCCGTCCTCGCACCCGGCGGCGAGCAACCTTCCGTCCGGGGTGAAGAGGGTCGCGCCGACGGTGTCGGGGCGCAGCTCCAGGTCGATCCAGTGGGGCGTCGGCATGTGCCACAGCCGGATCCGGTCCGCCCGGACGACCAGGGCGAGCAGCCGGTCGTCGGCGCTGTGCACGACGGCGCTGATCCCCTTCACCGGCAGGTCCGAACCGACCGGCTCGCGGGACTGCGTGTGCCAGCGGCGCGGACCCCGGTGATCGGCCGTCAGCAGGGTCTGGCCGTCGGGTGCGAAGGACATCGAGTGGATGGGACCCACGTGCCCGAGCAGGGGCGGTTCCAGCGCCTTCGCAGTGGTGAGGTCCCACAACCGTGCGGTGCCGGTGTAGCTGCCGGTCGCGAGGGTCCGGCCGTCGGGGGACAGCGCCAGCGCGGTGACGGCCGTTCCGTGGACCTCCAGCTCGCCGAGACGGTGGCCGTCCAGCGAGTCCCAGACCTCGATGCTCCGGTCGCTCGCGGTGACCAGCAGCCGGCCGTCGGCCGAAAAGGCCAGGACCGAGGTGGAGGGCGCGGCACCGGACAACCGCCGTACGAGGTGGAAGGCGCCCGGAGCGGCCGCCGGGTGACGTGATGGGAGGACGGCCCCCGTCGGGTCGGGCCCGGGGGCGGGCGGTGCCAGTGGCGCGGGGGCGGCAGGACGCGACGATCGCGACCCGGCCCGGGCGGGCGCCGCGGACCTGGCGGCGGCCAGGACGCGCCAGCGGGTTCGCCAGGCGGCCAGTTCAGGGAGATCGTGCCCGGGAACCGGTACTTCCTGGCCGAACTCGTCGTAGGCGTACAGGACCCGCAGCAGACCCATCAGCGTGTCGAGGCCCAGCAGCCGCTTGCCGCTGAAGGCGTCGCTCTGGGTGGCCACCGGCAGCCGGATCCCGCTGCCGGAGCGTCGCGCGCGGGCCTCCAGCTCGCGGTAGGAGCGGTTGCCCCGTTCGATCCGCAGCAGCCTCAACTCGGCGGCGAGCTCGTAGAGGTCTTGCTCGTAGGTGGTACCCGGCTCCATGCGGTCACATTAGGGGGAAGGCACACGACGGCGCGGAACATTGCCGAACACCCCGGAAAGGAGCTGCTGTTCAGTCATCGTTCCACGCCGTACGGGGCGGTTCACGGGTGATCGGCGTGGTTCCGGGGCGATCGGGAACCGACGGAATGCGTTCCGCCCGTGCCGTCCGGCGACCCGGGCGGCGGTGGAATCGGGCCATGACATCTCCCCGCGACGACGAACCGTTCCTGACCCTGCACACCACCGTCGTGCTCCTCGTCTGCCTCCTCGTCGGAGGTGCGGCGGGCGTACTCACCCACCTCGGCGGGATCCCGCCCGCGCTGTCCGTGCTCGCCGGGCTGACGGCAGCCGGTAGCGCCCTGCCCGTCGCGCGCGGGCTGATCCGGTGATCGGTCGGCCGGTCGGCCGGTCGGCCGGTCAGCCGGTCAGCCGGTCGGCGGGAGTTCGCCCGAGCCCCGGGCGATCAGCCGGGTCGAGAGTTCGATGCGGCACGGGGTCAGGTCCGCGCCCGCGAGGCGTTGGAAGAGCCGGTCCGTGGCCACCCGGCCCAGGGCCGCCGGATCCTGGGCGACCACCGTCACGCCCGGACGGAGCAGATCGGCCAGCTCGAAGTCGTCGAAGCCGACCAGCGCCACCGGCCGGTCGTGCGCCGCGAGGACCCGTACCACGGTCACCGTCACCCGGTTGTTGCCGGCGAAGACGGCGGTCACCGGGTCCGGGCCCGTGAGCATCGCCGCGGCGGCCGCCGCGACGCGTTCCGGGGCGGTGGACCCGAGCGAGACCCAGGACCGCGCCACCGGCAGGCCCGCCTCCGTCATCGCCGCACGGTAGCCGCGCAGGCGCTCAACCACCGTGTGGATACGGGGCTGGTCGCCGATGAAGCCGATCCGACGGTGGCCGCCCGCGATCAGGTGGGCCACCCCGCTACGGGCGCCGCCGAAGCTGTCCGAAAGCACCACGTCCGCGTCGATCCGCCCGGCCGGGCGGTCCACGAACACCGTGGACACACCGGCCCGCATCTCCGGCTCCAGATAGCGGTGGTCGTCCCCGGCCGGGATCACGATCAGCCCGTCCACCCGGCGGGCGCACAGCGCGAGCGCCAACTCCCGCTCCCGGTCCGGGTCCTCGGCGCTGGAGCCGTTGATGAGCAGCGCCCCGTGTGCGCGGGCCACCTCCTCCACCGCCCGGTTCAGCGGGCCGTAGAAGGGATCGGCGAGGTCCTCCAGTACCAGGCCCACGGTGGCGGTGCGGCCCTTGCGCAGCACGCGGGCACTGTCGTTGCGGCGGAAGCCGAGGGCCTCGATGGCCTGCTGGACCCGTCGCTCGGTCTCGGGGGTCACCCCCGGCTCGCCGTTGACCACGCGCGACACCGTCTTCAAGCCGACGCCCGCCTGGGACGCCACGTCCTTCATGGTCGGCCGGGTGCCGTAGCGGGGCTCGGACGGGCGGCGGTTGTCGGGCACGGTGGCGAATCCTCCGGGGCTCACGGACGGGGCTGTGACCTTGAGGATAAGCACTGGGCCGATCGTGAGGTTTTCGTGGCAGGCTGGGGCGGGCAAGCCACTGGGGGCTCCGGACGAGCCATGGGGAGAGGGGTAGACGTGATTGTCTGGATCAACGGCACGTTCAGCGCCGGAAAGACCAGCACGGCCCGCGAACTGACCGGAATCCTGCCGGACAGCACCCTGTTCGACCCGGAGTTCATCGGCGACGCGCTGCGCGTGCTGCTGCCGCCCAAACGGCTGGCCGAGGTCACCGACTACCAGGACCTCCCGAGCTGGCGGCGGTTGGTGGTGGACACGGCCGCGGCGGTGCTCGCCGAAGTGGGCGGGGTGCTCGTCGTACCGATGACGCTGCTGCGCCAGGAGTACCGGGATGAGATCTTCGGCGGGCTGGCGGCCCGGAGGATTCCGGTGCGGCACGTGCTGCTGGCTCCTGAGGAAACGATCCTTCGGGAGCGGATCGCGGCACGGCAGGAACCCGGGGAGCCCGCGGAGGTCGACCTCAGGTTCCGGCAGTGGGCGTACGACCACATCCCGGTCTACCAGCAGGCCCTCGACTGGCTGGCCGGCGACGCGCACGTCATCGACAACGGGACGCTGACTCCGCGGGAGACGGCGGACCGCATCGCGGAGGCCGTCCGTTCGGAGACGGCGAAGGTCTGCGACATCGTGCAGACCCCGGAGCCCACCCGGGAGACGGTGGCGGCCGGGGTGCTGCTCTTCGACGAGCGGGACCGGGTGTTGCTGGTGGATCCGACGTACAAGGCGGGCTGGGAGTTCCCGGGCGGAGTCGTCGAAGCGGGCGAGGCGCCCGCGGGCGCGGGCGTACGGGAGGTCGCGGAGGAACTGGGCGTCGTACTGGAACGGACGCCCGGGCTGCTGGTGGTCGACTGGGAGTCGCCCCAGCCGCCCGGCTACGGCGGGCTGCGCCTGCTCTTCGACGGCGGCCGCCTCTCGGACGAGGCGACGGCCCGGCTCCGACTGCCCGGCCCGGAACTGCGGGCCTGGCGCTTCGTCACGGAGGCCGAGGCCGCCGGCATGCTCCCGGAGCACCGCTACGAACGCCTGCGCTGGGCCCTGCGCGCCCGCGAACGCGGCCGGCCCCTCTACCTGGAGGCGGGCGTTCCCACCGGCTGATCCGGCTGATCCGGCTGATCCGGCTGGTCCGGCTGTCCTGTCGGACGCAGGGCGGCGGCGACGAGGCCTTCGAGGGCCTCGCGCGGCACGTCGCCACCATTGACCAGCCGGTCGAAGACCAGCCCGTCGATGCAGGTCAGCAGGGTGTGGGTGCGGTTCTCGAGGTCCGCCGCGCGCAGGCCGTGGCCGGTGAGGAACCGCCGGACGGCTCCGCGGCCGGCGTTCTCGCGCGGTACGAGGATCTCGCGCAGCTCCGGGTCCCGCACGCTCTCCACGGTGCAGGCGTACCGGGCGAGCGAGCGGCGGCGCCCCTCCCCGGTGAGCCGGCGGCGGGTGAGCACCACCATGCCGTCCACCAGTTCCCCGGCGGTGCGCAGGAGCGGGAGCTGCTCGGCCGTCGCCTGCAGCTCCACCTGATCGAGATGGACGAGCCGGGTCACCAATGCCGTGAGCAGGGCGGCCCGGGTGCGGTAGTACGCCGACGTGGTGCCGGGTGGTACGGCCGCCCGGCGGTCGACCGCGCGGTGGGTCAGGCCGCGCATGCCCTCGTCGGCGAGTACGTCGAGAGCTGCGTCCGCAAGGAGGGTGCGCCGATCGGTAGCCATGGTTCCCATGGTCTCTTTCTACACCTGTAGTAACCCCGTGGTGGCTCGGGTAGAGCCGATCTTCTACAGGTGTAGAAGGGGTAGGTTCGACATGGGCCGTACGGCAGTGGTCGTCGGAGGGGGCATCGGCGGGCTGGCCGCCGCGATCGGTCTGCGCCGCATCGGCTGGGAGGTGACGGTCGTCGAGCGCGCCAGCGTGCTGGACGACGCGGGCGCGGGCATCTCGCTGGCCGCCAACGGTCTACGGGCCCTGGACGAACTCGGCGTCGGCGAGGCGGTGCGGGAAGCCTCGCGAGGCCAGTACACCGGTGGCACCCGCACGCCCGGAGGCAGTTGGCTGGCCCGGATGGACGGCGCGGAGCTGGAACGGGCCGTGGGTACTCCGATCATGGGCATCCCCCGCGCCACCCTGCACCGGCTGCTGCGCGCGGCCCTGCCCACCGGGACGCTCCTCACCGGCGCCGAGGCGGGCCCCGTGTCGCAGATCGACCTCGGGACCGTCCGGGTCGTCCGGGGCGGCACGGCCCTGGACGCCGACCTCGTGGTGGCGGCCGACAGCGTCGGCAGCGCGATCCGCGGCCGACTCTTTCCGGCCCACCCGGGACCGGTCCACAGCGGCTCGGCGGTACTGCGCGCCATTACCGCGGGGCCGCTCGCACTGCGCACCGACTTCGAGCTGACCTGGGGGCACGGCGCCGAGTTCGGGCACATCGCCTTCCCCGACGGCCGGGCCGAGTGGCACGCGGTGCTCGGCCTCCCCCGAGGAACGCGGTTCGCCGACCCGCTGGCCGAACTGCGCCGGCGGTTCCACGACTGGCACGACCCGATCCCTGCACTGCTCGACGCGACCCGGCCCGAGGCCGTACTGCACCACGACGTCAGCGAACTCCGCACGCCGCTCCCGTCGTACGCGATCGGCCGGATCGCGCTCGTCGGTGACGCGGCGCACGCGATGACCCCGAACCTCGGGCAGGGCGCCTGCCAGGCACTGGAGGACGCAGTCACCCTGGCCGCCGCGCTCACCACCGAACCCACCGTCGAGGCGGCGCTGGTCCGCTACGACGCCGAACGCCGACCGCGCAGCCAGGCGGTCGCCAAGGCCGCACGACAAGCCGGACGGATGGGCCAGCAGCTGGCCCACCCGCTGGCGGTCGCACTGCGCAACACCGCGATGCGGCTGACCCCCTCCCGCACCTCCGTGCGCATGATCCTCCGGCACCACGCCTGGGAACCACCGGCACTGGGCTGACCCCGAGGGCCCGCCGGGAGCGCGCGGACGGCCCCCGGAGCCGGACCTCAGCCGGTCGCCGCCGCCTCGTGCGCCGTCTTGGCGAGGGCCTCCGCCGTGTTCTCCGTCAGGGGATCACCATGGCCGAAGCAGGCGATCGACGGGGCGAGCGCGGCCAGACGCCGGAAGGTGGTGATCGCCCGGGCGCGGTCCACGTTGAAGACGCCCAACATCAACGGGCCGACGGCGGCGACGCAGTCGCCCGTGAACAGCACGCCGTGGTGCGGGAGGTGGATCCCGATGCTGCCGTCCGTGTGACCGGGGGCGTGGACGACGTACGCCCCGTCCCCGAAGCCCAGCGCCTCCCCGTCCTCCACCTCGTGGTCGACCCGGGTGGGCGGTGCCTCGGGGACGGTCAGAGCGTGCGCGTACAGCGGTATCTCCCAGTCCAGCAGCACCGGTTCGGGCACCGGCCGCTCGCCCCGGATCACCGGCGCGTCCAGGCGGTGCGCCAGCACCCGCGCGCTCCAGCGGGCGGCGAGCTCGCCCGCCGCCCCGACGTGGTCGCCATGGCAGTGCGTGAGGACGATCCGCTCCAGCCGCTCGGGCGCCAGCCCGAGAGAACGGATCGCCTGCTCGATCAGGTCGGCGGATCCGGCATGGCCCGCGTCGATCAGGGTGAGGGCTTCACCGTCCTGCCAGAGGTAGGCCTGGCCGATGGGGAAGCGGAGCATGTGGAGCCGGTTCGGCAGTACTTCGACAAGATCCATACGCCGAACGTACGACCGTCCGCCCGCCGTGTGCGGCCGAGTTCACCGGGAGCGCAGTACGCCCAGGGCGCACTGCGCCCTGGGCGTACACGAGGCGGTCGGCCGGTACCGCCCGCACGGGGTGTCTTGTCGATCGGGCCGGGCTCGATCGACAAGACACCTCGAGGGGTCAGGCGCGCTTGGACTCCGCATAGTTGACGAGGAAGAGGGCCTCCGCCACCGACAGGCGCTCCAGCTCCTCGGGCGACACGCTCTCGTTGACCGCGTGGATCTGCGCTTCCGGTTCGCTCAGCCCGATCAGCAGCATCTCCGCCTCCGGGTACAGGGACGTCAGCGTGTTGCACAGCGGGATCGACCCGCCCATGCCGCTGATCTGCATCTCCTGGCCGGGATAGGCGGCTTCCAGGGCCGCGCGCATCGACGCGTACGCCGGACTGTCGGTGTCCGCCCGGAACGGCTGGCCCTGTCCGACGACCTCGAGTTCGAGGCGCGCCTTCCACGGGGTGTGTGCCGCCAGGTGCGCCTGCAGCAGCTTGACGGCCGCGGCGGTGTCCACACCCGGCGGCACCCGCAGGCTGATCAGAGCGCCGGCGCTCGCGTGCACCGACGGCGTCGCGCCGACCACCGGCGGGCAGTCGATGCCGAGCACCGTGACGGCCGGGCGGGCCCACAGCCGGTCCGCGATCGTGCCCCCGCCGATGAGCTCGACCCCGTCCAGCACCTTCGCGTCGGCGCGGAAGTCCGCCTCCGGGTACTGCAGGCCGTCCCACACCTCGTCCGAAGCCAGCCCGTCCACGGTCGTCGAACCGTCCGCCGTGCGCAGCGAGTCGAGTACGCGGATCAGCGCGGCCAGCGCGTCGGGGGCGGCGCCGCCGAACATGCCCGAGTGCAGGTTGCCGCCCAGCGTGTCGATCTTCACCTTGACCAGACACATGCCGCGCAGGGTGGCCGTCACCGTCGGCAGGCCGAGGCGGAAGTTGCCCGCGTCACCGATGAGGATGGTGTCGGCGGCCAGCAGCTCCGGGTGCGCCTCGGCGTACTGCTGGAGGCCGCCGGTGCCCTGCTCCTCCGAGCCCTCGACGATCACCTTCACGCCCACCGGTACGCCGCCGTTGGCCTTCAGCGCGCGCAGCGCCAGCAGGTGCATGATGAACCCGCCCTTGCAGTCGGCCGAGCCGCGCCCGTACCAGCGGCCGTCGCGCTCGGTCAGCTCGAAGGCGGGGGAGGTCCAGGCCGCGTCATCGAGCGGCGGCTGGACGTCGTAGTGCGCGTAGAGCAGAACGGTCGGCGCGCCCTCGGGGCCGGGCAGGAAGCCGTAGACCGACTGGGTGCCGTCGGGGGTGTCGAGCAGCGCCACGTCCTGGAAGCCCTCGACGCGCAGCGCGTCGGCCACCCAGTTCGCGGCGGCATCGCTCTCGCTCTTGGGGAACTGCGCCCAGTCCGCCACCGACTGGAAGGCCACCAGCTCGGTCAGCTCCTGCTTGGCGCGGGGCATCAGCGAGGCGATGGTCTCGGCGATCGGATTCTGGGACATGGGCACGCTCCTTTTGGGTGCGACGTTGTTCTCCGTGTACGCCGCCCGCATCCGCGGGGTGTGCGTATGCCGGGTACGGCGAAAGGCAGTCTTGATCCTCGCACAGCGAGACGGGGCGGTCTCTCGCCGTAGGATTTCCCCGGCATCGGAGCAACCGGGTGATCAGGAGCAGCAACACATCGTGAGCAGCGACGACGACGTACGCGACGCAGACGCAGGCATGGACGCGGGCGCAGGCGAAAGCGTGGACGCGGGCGCAGACGCAGGCGTGGACGCGGGCGCAGACGCAGGCGCAGGCGTGGACGCGGGCGCAGACGCAGGCGAGGGCACGGGGCGGGACGCCCAGCGGGCGGGCGACGAGGCGGTCGGGGAGACCGGCGAGGTGTGGGACGTGGTCGTGGTGGGGGCGGGACCTGCCGGGTCCTCGGCCGCGTACGCGGCGGCGACGGCCGGGCGGCGCGTCCTGCTGCTGGAGAAGGCCGAGCTGCCCCGCTACAAGACGTGCGGCGGGGGCATCATCGGCCCCTCGCGCGACGCCCTGCCCCCGGGCTTCGTGCTGCCCCTCAAGGACCGCATCCACGCGGTCACCTTCTCGATGGACGGGAAGCTGACCCGCACCCGGCGCTCGAAGCACATGCTGTTCGGGCTCATCAACCGCCCCGAGTTCGACGCCGGCCTGGTCGCCGAGGCGGAGAAGGCGGGTGCCACCGTCCGGACGGGTACGGCCGTGGCCCGCGTCGAACAGCACGGGGCGGCCGTTCCCGACCGACGCACCGTCGCCGTGGTCCTCGCCGACGGCGAGACCGTGCTGGCCCGCGCGGTGGTCGGCGCGGACGGCAGCGCGAGCCGGATCGGTGCGCACGTCGGGGTGGAGATGGACCAGGTGGACCTGGGCCTGGAGGCGGAGATCCCCGTCCCCGAGACGGTCGCCGAGGACTGGAAGGGGCGGGTGCTGATCGACTGGGGCCCGCTGCCCGGCAGTTACGGCTGGGTCTTCCCCAAGGGCGACACCCTGACCGTCGGCGTCATCTCGGCCAAGGGCGAGGGCGCCGCGACCAAGCGCTACCTGGACGACTTCATCGCCCGGCTCGGACTCGCCGGCTTCGAACCGGCCGTCTCCTCCGGGCACCTGACCCGCTGCCGCAAGCCCGATTCGCCGCTCTCGCGCGGCCGGGTGCTGGTGGCGGGTGACGCGGCCGGACTCCTGGAGCCGTGGACCCGGGAGGGCATCTCCTTCGCGCTGCGCTCCGGGCGGCTGGCAGGGGAGTGGGCTGTGAAGATCTCCGAGGCGCAGGACGCCGTGGACGCCCGCCGCCAGGCCCTCAACTACGCCTTCGCGGTGAAGGCCGGGCTGGGTGTGGAGATGGGGGTCGGCAAGCGGATGCTGAACCTCTTCGAGGTGCGGCCGCGGATGCTGCACGCGGCGATCACCGGCTTCGGTCCGGCGTGGCGGGCGTTCGCCCGGATCACGCGGGGCTCGATGACGTTGGCCGAGCTGGTGCGTACGTACCCGTTGGCCCGCAAGGCGCTGCACATGATGGACGCCCGGCAGGCGGCAGCGGCCCGCAGCGGCGGCGGCCGGGGCTAGGTCCTGTCGGCCGTCTCTTCCGGATCTTGCCGGACGCCGCGGGCGAGGCAAGATCCGGAAGAGACGGCCCAGGGGGGGTGCGCGGGGACGGCGGGGGCACGGACGGCGGTCCCGACTGGCGGGGCGGTTCGAACCTCCTCGGGGTGGACCGGCCGGAGGTCGTCCTCGCGGCGTTCCGGCGCGGCGAGCCGAACGTCGGGGCGGCGGTGATCGGGCTCGCCCTCCACCACGCCGACCCCGAGGTCGTGCTCCGCTTGGTCGCGAGGGCGCTGGAGTCGGCGGACCGGGAGGTCCGCCAGCAGGGGGTCATCGCCCTGGCGTACGTCGCTCGGCTCCACCGCACCGTGGACCGGCGCTGTCTGGAACTGCTGCGCGACTGCCCGCGGGGCAACGAGGCCGACGACGACCTGTGGTCCTTCGTACCGCACCGGGAGCTGCCGCTCTGGCTGTGGCGGCACCACCTGTGGGAGCGGTTGGTGGAGCGGCTGCGCCGGCCGTTCGACTGAGCGACAGGCCGGTACGGGCGGGGCGGTCGCCGTCCGGCCGGCCGCCTTCCTCAGCGGCCGCCGGGCGCGAGCCGCCGGGCGCGGGTCAGCCGGATACCGTGATCCGGAAGACCGGGTGGTCACCGGCGGCCGCCTGCAGTTCGGCGTCGGGGGACTTGGCGGTGACGCCCTGGAAGAAGCGGTTGACCTCCCAGCCCCACTTCTCCAGGTAGGCGCGCATGATGTCGGCCTTCTGCACCGGGTCGGTGATCTCGGTGACGGTGAACGTGCGCACCTTGCGCCCCACGCGCAGCTCGCCGCCGCCCGCCACCCGCATGTTGCGGACCCACTGGGAGTGGCCGCGGGCCGAGACCAGGTACTGGGCGCCCTCGTAGGTGTGCGGGTTGACGGGGATCCGCTGCATCTCGCCGGACTTGCGGCCGCGCACCGACAGCTCGGCGGTGCCGGCCAGGCTGATGCCGAAGCGGGCCAGCTTGCCGAAGAGCGAGTTGAAACGGGTCTCGAACCGAGTGGCCTGGACGTAGTACGGGGTGGGCGCGTTCATCGTGACCTCCGGGCCGCTTTCCTCATTGAGAGAGCACTGCTCTCGCTTGAGAGCAGTGTGCACGGATCGCCGCACCAAAACAAGAGCAGTGCTCTGAAAATGGAGCGACAATCTGTTTCCTGGGCGGTGCTCCGTTCGCGTGGCAGACTGACCGGCATGAACACCGTGCGAGGGGCCAGGGAGCGGGCCCGCATCGAGGTCACCGCCGCCATCAAGGACGAGGCGCGCCGCATGCTCGCGGCTGAGGGCGCCGCCAAGCTCTCCCTGCGCGCCGTCGCCCGCGAACTGGGCATGGTCTCCTCCGCCCTCTACCGATACTTCCCCAGTCGGGACGAACTGCTCACCGCCCTCATCATCGACGCGTACGACAGCGTCGGCGCGGCCGCCGAGGTGGCTGACGCCCGCGCCCGCGCCACCGGGGCCCCGCCCCGCGCCCGCTGGATCACGGTCTGCGAGGCCGTCCGCTCATGGGCGCTGGAGCACCCGCACGAGTACGCCCTCATCTACGGTTCCCCGGTCCCCGGCTACAGCGCCCCCGTCGACACCGTGGGCCCGGCCTCCCGCGTAGCCAACGTCTTCATCGGCATCCTCCGCGCCGCGTACGAGGGCCCCGGCCTCGCCCTCCCGCCGCTGCCGCCCGCCCTGCGCGCCGAGGCCGACCGGATGACCGCCGACTTCGCGCAGGGGCTGCCCCCGGCGGTCACGGCCGCTCTGGTCGCCGCCTGGGCCCATTTGGTCGGGCTGGTGTCCTTCGAACTGTTCGGCCAGTTCAACCGGGTCGTCGAGGACCGCGCCGCCTTCTTCGCGCACGCCGCCGACCAGCTGGCACACGGGGTCGGACTGCCGGCCGTGTGACGGGAGGGCGCAGGCGCGGACCGTTGTGGAGACCGATGGGGTTCACATGATCAGGGGATGGCTCGCACTCGTGTTCCTCGTGCGAATGGGTGTGGTTCGGCCTTGGGTGAGGGACCGCCCGTCTAATGTTCCTCGGGTCGCCCCCTTCGCCGCCGGAGGAAACGTTCATGCCCCGCGCCGTGAAGGCCTTGTACGCCGCTCTGGTCACTGCCTTGTTGGCCGCGTCGGCGCCCGCCATCATCGCCGCGGCACGTGACGTGCCCCGGCCGGCCGCCCCCGCGCCCGACCCGCCCCCCGCCCCCCGGACTCCGGGCGTGCGGGGCCTGGAGATCGGCGTCCCCGCGTACGTCTGGGCGAACGACCCCATGCTGACCGATCTCACCGCCACCGCTCCGGCCCCCTCGGTGGTCGTACTGAACCCGGGGAACGGCGACTCCCCGTTCGACGGCCCCTGGCGGGCCCGCGCCGACGCGCTGCGCACCCGCACCACCTCCACCGGCGAGAAGACCCGGGTGCTCGGCTACGTCCACACCGACCACGGCAACCGCGACATCGTCGCGACCAAGGCCTCCGTCGACAACTACCTCAAGACCCCCGACGGCCGCCTCCACGTCGACGGCATCTTCTTCGACGTCGTCAGCCGCGACTGCGGCCCCGCCAACGCCACCCGCGACTACTACGCCGAGCTGCGCCGCTACGTCCAGGACACGATGGACGCCGCCGACCCGGCCACCCCCGACCTCGTCGTCAACAATCCCGGCACCGCCATAGCCGACTGCTACCTGGAGCCGGGCCACCGCACCGCGGACGTCTTCGTCACGTTCGAGGACACGTACGCCGCGTACAACGGCGCCGGCTGGCTCGGCGGCAACGTCTTCGACCACCTCTCCGGCTACCGTTCCGGCGCCGAACTCGACCCGAGCGGGACGGCGTTCTGGCACCTGGTCCACGACGTCCCCGACCACGGGGCGATGCGCGCCACCCTGCGCACGGCCTTCGCCCGCGGCGCGGGCTACGCGTACGCGACCAGCACGGTCATGCCCAATCCCTGGAACGCGGGCCCGACATGGAAGTACCGCACCCAGACCACGTACGCGGCCACCCTCGGTTGAGGGTGCTGGGCGGTGGGGCCGTGCGACATTCCGCGCGTAAAGGTCCTCGCCGTCGCCGCGCCGATCACGCCACATCCGGCCGCGCTCCGATCCGGTGACGACCAGCCAGACCAGCTAGACCAGCAGCCCGCAGCCTTCATCGCACAGGCTGAGCGCCCCGGCCGTGCGGCGCGGATCGTACTGCACCTAGCCCAGACGGTCCCCCCACGCCTCAAGTGCCGCGTCGAGATCGGCAAGGTCGTGGAACTCCTCCTTCAACGTCTTCGCCGGATCCGCCCCGCCCTGAACACCCTGTCGTTGCCCGGCGCTGCGGCCAGAGCGACCCCGGGTGGGGCGACGCCGACGGCTGGCGGCCCCGCCGTCGAACTCGCCGAGACCAGGAAACCAGGAACGATCGATCACGAGTGCAGATTATTGCAGCACTGTTATATTAGCGCTGTGACATCTACGGATCCCACTGCGCTACCCGATCCCTGGCGCGCCCTGCACGCGCTCCTTGCGGCCATGGATGCTGAGATCGAGCAGGTCTACGTCGAACGCGGCATCGAGGGGGTGCGGCCCCGGTTCGCCTATCCGCTCATCCGGCTCGCTCACACGGGACCCCTGACCATTCGCGAGCTTGCGAAGTCCCTGGACCGCTCCCACTCCGCGATCAGCCAGACCGTCGCCGCCATGCGCAAGGAGGATCTGGTCACCTCCGAGCCGGGGCCCGACGCCCGCACCCGGCGCATCGACCTGACCGAGCGCGGCAGGTCTCTGGTGCCGTTCCTGGAGGCGGAGTGGCGCGCCACCCACGCGACGGTGGCCGAGCTGGACGGCGAGGTCCCGTACGCGATGACCGCCGTCGTCGAGGAGGTGCGTCGGGCGCTGGAACGCAGGTCGATGCGGCAGCGGATCCTCCACCACCTCGTCGAGCCACCGCGATGAGGGTGCGCATCCGGTTGCTCGACACCCGCCCGCTGCACGGCAGTCGGGCATTCCGAGACCTGTGGATCGGTACCTCGGCTTCTCAACTCGGCGGACAGATAGCCAACGTGGCGGTGCTGGCCCAGGTCTGGGACCTCACCGGTAGCCCCGTGGGCACCGGCGCCATCGGGCTCGCCACCGGCCTTCCGATGGTGTTGTTCGGGCTGATCGGCGGCACGTTGGCCGATGCCGTTGACCGCCGTGCGGTGGTGCGGGCCACCACCGCGGGCCAGGTGCTGGCCGCCGCCGGGCTCTGTACCCAGGCCCTGGCGGACAACCGCAGCGTGCTCCTGTTGCTCGCCCTGGTCGCCGTGGGGACGAGTTGCAGTGCTCTCGGCGCTCCTGCCCGGCGCACCTTCCCGGTCCGGCTGTTGCCGGGCGACCAGGTCGCGGCCGGTCTTGCGCTGACCAACGTCTCCTTCCAGGCAGCGATGCTGGCCGGGCCCGCGATGGCCGGACTGCTCATCGCCCGCTGGGGTTTCCCTGCCGCCTACGCAGTCCAGGCGATGGCCACGGCCGTTTCGATGCTCGCGGTGATCCGCCTGCCCGCCGTGCGGCCCGAAGGTACCGTTGCGGCAGGCGGCAGACGCCGGCCGGAGCGCGGCGGTTGGCGGTTCGTCCTGCGTCGCCCGACGTTGTGGGGCTCGATGGCCACCGATCTGTCCGCAACGCTGCTCGCCATGCCCATTGCGCTCTTCCCGTTGGTCAACGAGATCCGGTTCGGAGGAGACCCGCGGACCCTCGGCCTGTTCCTCTCCGCCGTCGCGGTCGGGGGGATCACGGCCGGTCTGCTCTCCGGCACGGTGACGCGCTGGCGTCGCGGCGGCCTCGTACAGTTGTGCGCAGCCGGTGTCTGGGGCCTGGCGCTGGCCTGTTTCGGTCTGGCGGGGCCGTTGTGGCTGGCGCTCGGCTGCCTGGCCGTGGCGGGCGCCGCCGACACCGTCTCCGTCGTCACCCGCGGTGCCCTGGTCCAATGCGAGACCCCGGACGCGTACCGGGGGCGGGTCTCCTCGATGGAACACGTCATCGGTGTCGCCGGCCCCGAACTCGGCAACTTCCGTGGTGGCCTGTTGGCGTCCGCCACCTCCGCCCCCTTCTCCCTGGCCCTCGGCGGACTGTCCGCCGTCCTGGTGGTCGCCGCCGTGGCCGCGGTCAACGCACCCCTTCGTGCCTACCGCACGCCCCCCGCCGCCGCGAAGGCGACCGCCCCCGATGTCGCCGCCGTGCAGGCGGCCGCCGGTCAGGGCTCCTGATGGTCCGCCAGCCCTGACGACCCCGCACCGGGCGTGCCGCGTGCCGCAGCGGTGGAACGCTCCGATCGTCGCTCGCTCAGCCCAGGCCGCCGTTGCTCCGGAGAAGCTGGGCGTTGATCCAACCCCCCTCGGCGGAGCAGAGGAACGTGACGAGATGCGCGCAGTCCTGCGGCACACCGAGGCGGCCGAGGGGCGTGGAACGGATCAGTTCCGCTTCGTGCTCCTCGGTCATCCACCCGGTGTCGGTCGGTCCGGGATCGACGGAGTTGCAG
The DNA here is from genome assembly GCF_036227605.1 of Streptomyces sp. NBC_01439. GTDB lineage: Bacteria > Actinomycetota > Actinomycetes > Streptomycetales > Streptomycetaceae > Streptomyces. The sequence goes on from NZ_CP109487.1 coordinate 8,324,396, forward strand.
GTCACCCCCAAGTGGGCGAACTCGTGGGCGGCGGCCGACGTGATCCGGTCCACCGCACCTTTGCTCGCCCCGTACGGCAGGTTTCCGATGGTGTGGTCGCTGGTCAGGCTGACGATCCGCCCGCCGCCGTGCTGCCCGCGGAACCGCAGCCCGTACTCCCGGATCAGCAGCCAGGAGGCCCGCGCATTGACCGCGAAATGCAGGTCGAAGCTCTCCACCGTGGTGTCCAACAGGCCCGAATCGACCGACTCGCAATGGCAGAGCACCAGCGCGGTGACGTTCCCCAGCGCACCCTCGACGCTGTCGAAGAGCTGCGCCGGCACGGCCGGGTCGCTGAGGTCCGCCTCGACCGCGTGGGTCCTCGCCCCCAAGGACGTCACCTTCGACCGCAGCCCTTCGGGCGCACCCGACTCCGTGCCCCACCGCATCCGCGCGTCATACGGGGTCCAGTAGGTGAAGGCCACGTCCCACCCGGCCCGAGCAAGATTCAGTACGACGGACGACGCGATCCCCGCCGAACGTCCGGCCCCCGTGACCAAGGCGAGCGGGCGCCCCGCCGCACCCCCGCCCTGCCGACTTCCCGCGCCCGTCTCACCGGTCATGTCCGTCATCCTGGCGGGCCGCCTTGAACGCGGCACCCGATTTTCCGGCCGTGCGGGCGACAGGGCCTAGGCCGGGGTGGCCCCGGAGCAGGGTGCCGATCCCTTCGCGGGCGCCGGCCGGCGACGCCGGGCCCGTGGTCAGCGCCCGTCGTTCTCCGGACGGCGGGCGAATCCGAGCAGCACGTGGGTGACCCGGAGCAGGAACACTGCCACCGCGAGGATCCCGCCCGCCACGGCCAGGATCCGGCGCGTCGACGTGGAGAGGGAGAACGCCAGCGCGGGTCCGTACACCGCGCCGAAAGCGAGGGCGGCCGCGAAGGAGGCGCTGACCAAGGCGTAGCCGATCTCGATGGTGATCGCGTCCCGGTCCGCCTGCGTACGTCGCTCCATGCGTGCAGTGTCACAGCGTGCACAGCCCGTCACAAGCCCCCGGCCCGTCATTCAGATTCCGGCCGTCTCCGTCCACAGCCGGGCCAGTGCCAGGTCGCCCGTCACCCCCGGACCCGCCACCGGGGTCCGGTTCCAGAGCGCTGCGTACAGCCAGGCCGCCTCGCCGGTCAGTTCGCAGTCGGCCACCTCGCCCGTGTCGCCCCGCACCGTACGGGCCGGCTCCGCCGACAGGTGTACGGTCCACACCGCGGCCGTGTCGGCGGCCCGCACCCGCACCACCTTGGGCTCGGCGGTCCGCACCCGGCTGCGCGGCCGGGCGTGGAAGCCGGTCAGAAGCTCGTCCACCCCGTCCTCGGCGAACTCCGGCGCCATTGCGGAGAACAACACGCCGAGCGCAGTCTCCGCGTCCATCCGGTGCACGGCGGTCTCGTGCGCCTGCCGCCGGGCCCAGAACGCCACCGGCGAGGGCGGGGCCGTCGGGAGGAACGTCCAGCACTGCAGGTCGTCCGGCGCCTCGTTCAGGGTCCGCACCAGGTCCGCGTGGCCCTCGCGGAACCAGGCCAGCAGCTCGCCGCCGACCAGCTCCGGCGCGTCCGGGAAGCCCACCGGCTCCAGCCGTCGCTCCGCGACGTACGCGGTGGCCCAGCGGTGCACCGAGCCGGTGTGCCGCAGCAGGTCGGTGACCCGCCACCCCGGGCAGGTGGGCACCGCGGACTCCGTACCGGCGCGTTCCGCCACCTCGGCGAGCAGCTCGCCCTCGCGGGCGAGGGCCCTCACATGTTCGGTGATCTTCATACCGTGAGTCCTATCAGCCCGCCCGGGACAATGGAGGGCATGGACGGGGAACTCTTTCCGCGCGAGCGGACCGTGCTCGCCCCCGGTGCCGTGCACGTGCCGGACTGGCTCGGGGCGGGGCGGCAGGGCGAGTTGCTGGCGGCCTGCCGCGCGTGGGCCCGGCCGCCCGCCGGCCTGCGCACCGTACGCACCCCGGGCGGCGGGGTGATGACCGCCCGCCAGGTGTGCCTCGGCCTGCACTGGTACCCGTACGGCTACGCGCGCACCGTCGTCGACGGCGACGGTGTACCGGTCAAACCGATGCCGCCGTGGCTCGCCGAGCTGGGGCGGGAGGCGGTGACCGCCGCGTACGGGGACCCGCCGCCGCCCGGGCCCGGGACGGCCTACGACATCGCGCTGATCAACTTCTACGCCGGCGACTCCCGCATGGGCATGCACCGCGACGCCGAGGAGAGGTCCCCGGCGCCGGTGGTCTCGCTCAGCCTCGGCGACACCTGCGTCTTCCGCTTCGGGAACACCGCCTCGCGCGGGCGCCCGTACCGGGACGTGGAGCTGCGCAGCGGGGACCTCTTCGTCTTCGGGGAGGAGAGCCGGCTGGCCTATCACGGGGTGCCGAAGGTCCTGCCGGGCACGGGCCCGCAGGAGCTCGGACTGACCGGGCGGCTGAACATCACACTCCGGGTCGGCGGGCTGGGCTGAGAGGCGGCACCCGGCAGCCTCCGATCATGCGAGGATCGATGCTATGAACGGCAACGGGGCCCCGCCGCGGGTGGGGGATGTGACCGCGCCATCCGCTTCCGGTACGGCTGCGCGGACCAGGCTGGAACGGGGGCGCGGCGCGCTCGGACCGGCGCTCGAGCTCGTCCACACCGGCCGCGCCCCGACCCGCGCCGTGCTCACGGCCGAGCTCGGGGTCACCCGGGCCACCGCCGGAGCGGTCGCCGCCGAGCTGGAGGCCCTCGGGCTGATCCGCGTCGATTCCCGCCCGGGCGGAGCCGGCGGGACCGGCGGGACAGGCGGAGCCCAGGGCCGCCCCTCGCACCGGCTCTCGGTGGCCGAGGACGGCCCGGTGGCGCTGGCCGCCCAGGTGCACTCGGACGGCTTCCGGGCCGCCCTGGTCGGCCTCGGCGGCCGCATCGTGGCCACCGCACCCGGCAAGGTCACCGTCTCCGCCGATCCGGCGCAGGTGCTCGGCGCGGTCGTGGAGGCGGGCGCGGAGCTGCTCGCGCAGAGCGGCCGCCGCTGCGTCGGGGCGGGTCTCGCGGTCCCCTCGGCGGTCGCGGAGCCGGACGGTACGGCGCTGAACCCGCTGCACCTGGCCTGGCCGGCCGGCTCTCCCGTACGGGCCATCTTCGCGGAGTGCGTCAAGGCGGCCGGGATCGACGGCCCGGCCCTGACGGGCAACGACGTCAACCTCGCGGCCCTGGCCGAGCACCGGCACGGCGCGGGGCGCAGCGCCCAGCACCTGCTGTGCGTGGCCACCGGGCACCGCGGGGTCGGCGGGGCGCTGGTGCTGGACGGCCGCCTGCACAGCGGGAGTTCGGGCCTGGCCCTGGAGGTCGGCCACCTCACCGTGAACCCCGAGGGACGGGCCTGCCACTGCGGCAGCCGGGGCTGCCTGGACGTGGAGGCGGACCCGCTGGCCTTCCTCACCGCAGCGGGCCGCAGCCCCGGCCCCGAGGTGTCGCTGCTCCAGCAGGCCCGCGAACTGCTGCGCGACGAGCCGGCGGAACCGGCGGTACGGGCGGCCACGGAGGAGCTGATCGACCGGCTCGGGCTCGGACTCGCGGGCCTGGTGAACATCCTCAACCCGGACCGGATCATCCTGGGCGGGCTGCACCGGGAGCTGCTGCACGCTGACCCGGAGCGGCTGCGCGCGGTGGTCGCGGACCGCAGCCTCTGGGGACGCAGCGGCGGGGTGCCGATCCTGCCGTGCACCCTGGACCACAACAGCCTGGTCGGCGCGGCGGAGTTGGCGTGGCAGCCGGTGCTCGACGACCCGCTGGGAGCCCTGGCCTAAACGCCGGGCCACGCACTGGCCCAACGGCGGTCCGCGAGGTTTCCGGCCGGCCCGGTCCGTGCCCGGTCCGTGCCCGGTCCGTGCCCGTTCCGTCCCCGGCCGGCCCGGTCCGTGCCCGCTCCGTAGTGCTGGGCAGTCGTGCCCGGGCCGTCCGCGCACATCGGCTCGGCCCGCACATCGGTGGGGCCCGCACGTCGGGCCGTCCCCGCAGGTCGGGCCGAGCCCGGGGCCGGGGCCGGTCACCCGGGTCGGGCGCCGACCGGCGACGCCACCGGCAGGCCCGTCGCGACGGCCCCCGGATCGACGGCCAGGAGCACCGCACGCGCTGGTTCTCGTACGGGCGTGGCCCCGACGGGGACCGGCCGTACCGGCGCCGCCCGGGCCGGGGCCGCCGTGAGCGAGAACCACACCGCCTTTCCGGGGCCGTCGGGCCGCTCGCGCGCCCCCCAGGCCTCGCTGAGCGCCTCCACCAGGGCGAGCCCGCGGCCGCAGGTCTCCAGGGCCTCCGCCCGCGCCCCGTGGACGACGGGCAGCCGCGGATCGCTGTCGATGACCGAGACCGTCAGTCGCCCGAGCCGGAGCTCGATCTCCACGGTGCAGGTCTTGTCCGGCTGCGCGTGGCGGTGGACGTTGCTGAGTAGCTCCGTCACACCGAGCGCAGCCCGGTCTATGAGCGGGTCGAGCTCCCAGTGGCGCAGTTGTGCAGAAACGATTCTGCGGATTTGGCCGATCCGCGACGGCAAGGCCTGCAGTTCGACGACGCAGTGCCTGCGGGAATGACTGATCACGGCTGCGACTCCCCGACATGAGTGTTACGGGTGCGGCACCCTCGGTGATGCTCCACCAGGGTCACCCACCGTGCCGCGCAGTGCAACCGAGCGCGATCGAAAGGGATTCTCATGGATCCCCAAAGCGAACGTTTGTGCAGGTGGGAGGGGTACATTGCGAAGAGGGGAGAGAAGTTCACCCATGAAGGAGCGCGGCACATGAGCACCACCGGCACCACCAGAACCACCGGTACCACCGGTACGACTGCCACGACCGTCGACGTCGATCGCAGCGACGCGGACTACCGGGCCTGGCTGAAGGAGGCCGTCCGCAAGGTCCAGGCCGACGCCAACCGCTCCGCCGACACCCACCTGCTGCGCTTCCCGCTCCCCGAGGCGTGGGGCATCGACCTCTACCTCAAGGACGAGTCCACGCACCCGACGGGCTCCCTCAAGCACCGCCTCGCGCGCTCGCTGTTCCTCTACGCGCTCTGCAACGGCTGGATCCGCCCCGGCCGGCCGGTCATCGAGGCCTCCTCCGGCTCCACCGCCGTCTCCGAGGCGTACTTCGCCAAGCTGATCGGCGTCCCCTTCATCGCCGTCATGCCGCGCACGACCAGCCCGGAGAAGTGCCGCCTCATCGAATTCCACGGCGGCGCGTGCCACTTCGTGGACGACCCGATGAAGATGTACGAGGAGTCGGCCGAGCTCGCCGCCCGAACGGGCGGGCACTACATGGACCAGTTCACGTACGCGGAGCGGGCCACCGACTGGCGCGGCAACAACAACATCGCCGAATCGATGTACCAGCAGCTGCGCTTGGAGCGGTACCCCGAGCCCGCCTGGATCGTGGCGACCGCCGGCACCGGCGGTACCTCGGCGACCATCGCGCGCTACGTGCACTACATGCAGCACGACACCCGCGTCTGCGTGCCCGACCCGGAGAACTCCTGTTTCTTCGACGGCTGGACCAACAACGACCCGGACGCGAGCAGCGATTGCGGCTCGCGCATCGAGGGCATCGGCCGGCCGCGGATGGAGCCGAGCTTCGTGCCCGGGGCCATCGACCGGATGATGAAGGTCCCGGACGCGGCGAGCGTCGCCGCCTGCCGCGCGCTGGAGACGGCCATAGGGCGCAAGGCGGGCGGCTCGACCGGCACCGGCGTGTGGAGCGCCCTGAAGATCATCTCGGAGATGGTGGCGGAGGGTCGCACGGGTAGCGTCGTCACTCTGCTGTGCGACCCGGGCGACCGCTACCTGGACAAGTACTACTCCGACGAGTGGCTGGTGGCGCAGGGGCTCGACATCGCCCCCTACACGAAGACCATCGACACGCTGCTGACGACCGGGGTCTGGCGCGAACCGTCCGCCTGACGGTCCCGCGGGCTGCGCTGCCCCGCTCGCCCGGGTGTTGTTCGCGTGGCGCCGCCGTGACGATGCCGTGACGAAAACGCCCTGGTGGCAATGGGGTTGCCTGGCTACGCTCGGCGGACTCAAATCGGGCGGCCGGGGGGAAACATGGCGGGCATCGAGTACAACAGACCGGAACGGGACGCGCGCGCACGGGCCCAGGTCGGTGCCGGCGACCGACCGCGGGCCGGGGAGCATCCCTCGGTGCCCGACCGACCGCGGTCCGAGCCCCGGGCATCGCATCTGGAGTGTCTTAGCTGCCATCGCTCCGACGAGGTCCGAGCCGTGCCCGCCGTCCGCCTCGGTGGGCAGAGCCGGTTCAGGGAGGAGGCCGGCGGTGGTGACCGGAGCGTCAGCGGCCTCGAGGTCGTCCCGCGGCTGGCCGAAGCGCTGGCCCTGGTCCCGCCCCGTCCGGCGACCGCCGGGCGGACCGCGCTCGGAGTGCTGCTGGTCCCGGTGTCGATCGCCACGTTCCTCGTCGGCTCGCTGGCCGGCAAGTGGTTCGCGGACGGGCCCGGGGCCGAACTCCTGCTCCTGGGCTGGATCTCGGCGTTCGCCCTGCTGGGGGCGATCCTGCTGATCGCCACCTCCGTACGGACCCAGCGGGCGTTCCGGGCGCGGATCGCGGCTGGCCGGGACGCCGCCGAGGAGGTCTGGTCCCGGGGGTGGTGCTGCGCGCGCTGCGCGGTGGTCCACCGCGCCGACGGGCCGGCGATGACCCTGCAGGAGTTCCGCAGGGCCGTCTGGAGTGCGGGCGGCTACGGAGAACTCGCCGAGGTGCACCGCGTGTCCGGCACGACGGCCGCCCCGGCTACTGACCCGCCCCGCGCCGGGCGCCGAGCCGCCGGTCCAAGCTGCGGACCGCCGTGCGGAAGGAGTGGCCCAGGCCCGGGCGGGCGACGGCCAGGCCGAAGCGGAACGGGGCGGGCCCGTCCGCCGCGAAGGTCCAGCGGACGTGCGTGCCGGTACCGGTCGGGGTCAGCCGCCACTCCTCCAACAGGGCCCGAACCCCGGGGACGTTGGCGGTGTCGACCCGGTACGCGTACCGCCGTTCGGGATCCGCGGCCATGACGGTCTCGTGGAAGCGCACCCCGCCCGTCAGCTTGATCTCGCGGCCCGCGCCGCCGTGGGTGGGGCGGGCCAGGGTCACCGCCCCGAACCAGTCGGCCCAGCCCTCCACTTCCTCGGCGAGCGCCTGGTACACGGCCTCGGGGGGCGCCACGGTGGTGGTGGCGAAGACCAGCCGGACCGGCGCGTCGTCGAGGAAGTCGAGCCCCACCGGTCGGAGTCGGCGAGCCATGGGCGGTACCCCCTGGGATGAGGTTCTGGACGGGCGTGCGCGCCACCATAGCCCCGTAGCCGTGAGAAGTCCGTAGCGATCACGACCGATCCTGAGCGAGCGCGTCCGCCCCCGCCCGCCCCTGACCGACCTCGTCCGATCTCCGCCGATCCCCGCGCGGGACCTGTGCAGTGGCCGTGTCGCGCGGGATGCTGGAGCCGCGCCGATCCCGCCCCGCGAGCGGAGGCCGCTGTGCCCGACCGCCCCCAGCCCGACACCTCCCCGCCCCACACCCCGCCCGATGCCCCGCCCCACACCCCGCCCGACACCCCCCTCGCCCTCGAACTCCTGGTCCACGGAGTCGCCGGCGCCGCCCCCGGCGAGCTGCTCGGCGACCCGCGCACCGTCCGGGTCACCGGCGACTCCACCGCCGCAGTCTTCCGCCGCACCGAGGACGCCGACGCCGAGGCCCACCCCGAGCGGTACGCCGGGCGGCCCGTCCCCGAGGCCTACTGCTGGTCCCGGCTCACGTCCGGCAACGGCGCCCGCGCCCTGTGGCTGCTGCTCCTGCCCTTCATGGTGGCCAACCTCGCCCACTGGGCCCGGCCGGCCACCCCCGCCGCCGACCCCGCGCCGCGCGCCGTGCGCACGTACGGGGTCCTCGTGCGGATCCTCGCCCTCAGCCTGACCGTGCTGCTCATCGCCGCCGCCTGCGAGGTCGCGCTCGACCTCCTCGCCTGGCAGTGCGCGGGCTCCGGGACCTGCGCCGGCGCCCGGTTCCGCTCCTGGCTGGGCTTCCTCGCGCCCGGAGGCGGCTGGTGGGCCCAGCCCGGGCGGCGCCTCGCCCTCGGGGCCCTGGTCCCCGCCGCGTTGACCGGGCTGCTCTGGTACCTGTCGAACCGCACCTGGAGCGCCTACGAGTCCCAGCCCCCGCCCGCCGGCGCCGCCGCCCCGGACACCGCCTCGGACCCCGAGCCCGCGCTCGGGCGCCCCGGATTCTGGTACGGCCGCCGCCTCGTGGCCCGGCTGCGCGCCGCACACACCGCCGCCGGGCTGCTCACCGTGGCGGTGGCCGTCTCCGTGCCCACCGCCCGTCACGACCGCCGGGCCGGCGCCCCCGTCCTCGCGGCCCTCGGCACGCTCACCCAGGTCCTGCTCGCCGCCGGTGCCGTCGCCGTGGCCTCGGTCGTGTGCCGGCGCGGCCGTACCGAGGCCCGGCCCGACCACCGGCTCGACCGGGCCGCCGTCACCCTGCTGCCCGGCGCCGCCCTGGTCCTGCTCGCCGCCGTACTCGCGCACGCCTGCTGGTCGCGCCCCGACTGGAACGCCACCGGCCGGCTCCCCGGGGACCTCACCTTCGGCGTGCTCATGCTGGGTCAGGGCCTCTGCGTGCTCGCCCTCGCCGCCGTCGCCCGCCACCTCTACCGCAGGGCCCCCGACCCGGCGACGGCCCTGTACGGCCTCGGCGGGCCCGCCGTCGCCATGCTCGGCTGCGCGCTCGGCGGGGTGATGTCCGGCGGGGTCGCCCAGCGGGTCGCCGACTGGCTGGACGGGGGCGCCACGCCCGGGACGCCCGGCGCCCCGCTGCCCGGGCCGCCCGTGCTGCTGTCCTGGCAGGCCGCCGTACTGCCGCCGCTGCTCCTCGTACTGGCGCTGCTCGCGGGCTGGTTCGCGGTCACCGGAGCCCGGGCGCGGGGCCGGCTCGCCGCCGCCGTGGCCGCCGAGTACCCGGGGGAGACACCGGACCTCGACCGCAGTCGCAGGATCGCCGGGGCGCGGACCGCGGCCGCGCTCACCGACTCCGCACCCTGGTTCGTGGCGGCCGTCTCGGGCATCACCCTGGTGCTCGGCGCGGGCGCGCTGGCCGGAGCCTGGTCCAGCGGAAAGGTCCCGGGCGAGGCGGCGCGCGGGACCGTGCCGCTGCTGGAAACCGCCGCCCGCGCCGCCCAGGACACCGGGTCCTGGCTCATCGGCCTCGGCATCGCCGCCTTCATCGCCTGGGGCCGCCGCGCCTACCGGGACCCCGCCGCCCGCCGGACCATAGGGATCCTGTGGGACGTCGGCACCTTCTGGCCGCGCGCCGCGCACCCCTTCGCACCGCCCTGCTACGCCGAGCGGGCCGTCCCCGACCTGACCTGGCGGATGGCCGGTTGGACCGGCCGCACCGGCGGCCACCTGGTCATGTCCGGCCACTCCCAGGGCAGCGTGCTCGCTGCCGCGGCCGTCTGGCAACTACCGCCGCCCGCCCGCCGCCGGGTCGCCCTGCTCACCTACGGGTCCCCGCTCGGCCGCCTCTACGGCCGCTGGTTCCCCGCCTACTTCGGCCCGGGGCCGCTCACCGCCCTGCACCGCGAGGTCGACTGCTGGCGCAACCTCTGGCGGGCCAGCGACCCCATCGGCGGGCCGGCGCTGCCCGGCGCGGAGCCCGACGTGGACCGCGGCCCGCTCGCCGACCCGCTCGCCTACGGGCGCACTGCCCGCCATCCGCTGCCCGCCCCGATCCTGGGCCACTCCGACTACCAGGCCGACCCGGCCTTCGCTGCCGAACGCGACGCCCTGCTCGCCCGCTTGGACACTGCCGCACGGGCCGAGCTACCGGGTCAGCGGATCGCGGACGTGCTCAGCAAGGAGCGGGCTGGACCGGCAGCGCCGGTAGCGCCGGCAGATCCGCCGGGAACAGCAGGGTGAGCTCGTCCGTACTGGGCTCCGCGAGCTGGGCCACCCGGCCCGCGTGCCGTTCCACCATCGACTCGAAGGTCTGGCGGGCCGTGCGGCCGTTGCCGAAGGCCGGGCCCTTGGGCAGCTCCGTGAAGTACGTCAGCAAGGCCTGCGACGTACCGTCCCCGAGCCGGTACTCGTGCTCCTCCGCCTGCTGCTCCACGATCCGCAGCAGTTCCCCGGGACCGTAGTCGCCGAAGGTGATGGTCCGGGAGAACCGCGAGGCCACCCCCGGATTCACCGTCAGGAACCGCTCCATCTCCGCCGTGTACCCGGCGACGATCACGACCACCGCGTCCCGGTGGTCCTCCATCAGCTTCACCAGCGTGTCGATCGCCTCGCGCCCGAAGTCCCGGCCCGAGTCCTCCGGCGCCAGCGCGTACGCCTCGTCGATGAACAGCACCCCGCCGCGCGCCCGGTCGAAGGCCTCCTGCGTACGGATCGCCGTGGAGCCGATGTGCTCGCCGACCAGGTCCACCCGGGACACCTCGACCAGGTGCCCGCGCTCCAGCACCCCGAGCGAGGCGAGGATCTCCCCGTACAGCCGGGCGACCGTGGTCTTGCCGGTGCCGGGGGAGCCGGTGAAGACCAGGTGCCGGCGCACCGAGGCGGCCTTCAAGCCCGCCTGCTGCCGCCGGCGGCCGACCTCGATCATGTCGGTGAGTGCCCGCACCTCGCGTTTGACGCTGTCCAGGCCCACCAGAGCGTCGAGCCGGCCCAGCATCTCGCCGGACTCCCGCGGGGCGGCGGCCGGCCCGGCCTGCGCCCCGTCCGCGGGCCGCGGTACGGAAGGCGGGGGTGCCTGCGCCGGCCGCGCCGCGGGGCCCTGCGTCCCGCTGGCCGTACGGACGCCCGCCCGCGCACCGGCGGTCGTGCCCCCGGGGGCGGACCGGGCGGCGGGACCAGCGCCGGACCCGTCGCCGGTGCACTCCTCGACGGTCGGCCCGTCCTCGGCGAACTCGTAGCCCCCGCGGGCACAGCGCTCGGTGTGGCAGCGCGTCAGCGTGGTGCGGCAGCCGTCCATGACGTGGAAGCCGAAGCCGGAACTGCTCGTCACCCGGCAGGCCGTGAAGGTGCCCCGGCCGCCCGCCGACACGTAGAAACCGGCCTCGGCGGGGGAGGTGACCGTGCACCGCTCCAGGGTGGGGTCGGCGCCCTTGGTGACGATCACACCGGTCTGCACGGCGTCGATGGTGCAGCCGGCGAGCGTGCCGCTGCTGCCGTGGTCGCGGAACCAGGCCCCGGTCGCCGCCTCGCGGATCCGGCAGTCGTCGAGCTGCGCGGTGGCCCCGTCGCTCACGGAGACGGCGGTGTTGCGCACCTGGGACAGATCGCTGTCGACCACGTCGACCCGCGACCCGCGGTCCAGCACGAACAGCGCGTCCGGTACGTCGTGCACCCGGCAGGAGTCGAGGGAGACCGTGGCCCCGTCACTGATCCACACCGCCGGATAGTCACCCGTACTGTCGTGGATCTCGCAGGACTCGGCGTCCACCCGGGTGCCCGGGTCCCACACGGACAGGCCGTTGCGGCCGAACCGGCGCACGGTGGTGCGGCTGAGGGTGAGCATCGAACGGGACCGCAGATCGACCGCGTTCTCCGGGATGTCGTGGATGTCGCAGCCGGCCAGGGTGAGCACCGCGTCGGTGTCGAGCGTGACCCCGTCGGCGGAGGTGCGGTGCACCGAGCAGTCGGTGAGCCGGGCCGTGGCGCGCGCGGCGATCTGCACCCCGGCGCCCTTGATCTCGTACACCTCGCAGCCCAGAGCTTCCAGCCCCGAGCCCTCGCCCGTGATGCCGATGCCCGCGCCCGTGGCGTGGTGGATCCGGCACCGCTCCAGCCGGGGCCGGCCGCCGCCGCGCACCGAGACGCCGGTCTGTCCGGCGGCCACGACCTCGCACTCCTCGAACACCCCGCCGCCACCTTCCAGTACGGCGATGCCGACGCCGGCCGGATTCTCCACGGTGCACCGTCGCACCAGGGGGCGGGCTCCCGAGCCGCGTACCTCGATGCCGGCGGCGGAGTGGGTGCTCACCCGCAGGTCGGTGAGCTCGGGACAGCCGTCCTCCACCAGCAGTGCGGGCGCCGCCCGGTCCTGGCCCTCCAGATAAAGGTCCTGGACCGCGGCCGAGGCGCGCAGGGTCAGTGCGACCCCGTCGAGCGGGGCGATCCGCACCGACCCCGCCGCGCCCTCGGGCCCGCGCAGGGTGACGGCATGGTCCAGCACCAGGTTCTCGCGGTAGGTGCCGGGGGCGATCGTCAGCACGTCCCCGTCGCCCGCTACGGCGAGCGCAGCGGTCAGCGTCGGATACTCACCGGAGCGGCGCCGCCACCGCGAAGTCCCGCCGTGTGTTACCTGGACCGTGCCCTGAACCATGGTGCTGTCGTGCCCCCACCCTCGTGCTCGCGCTGCCGATACGACCGATGCCACGGAAGTCTGAAGTCACCGCAGCCACCGAAGTTACTGGAGCGACCGATCCGGCCGCTCCACCGTAGCGCGCGCGGAGCCGATGAGCGGCCAGGTCAGCTGCCCGCGCCCGCTCGGCCCCAGTCCGGCCCTGCCGCCGCCCAGGCCCGGTCCAGACGTATGTACCGCTGATGCATGAGCCTTCGTACGACCAGCCGCCGGACCGTCTCCACCAGGGTGGCCACGCAGATCGCGGCGGCCAGCCCCGCCATCCCCGCGTGGAACACGGCCGCGGACGGGTCGAGCGGCTGCCCCACCAGCCGGCCGCGCGCGTCGGTCCAGATCCGGAACCGCTCGCCGGGACGCGGCGGTTCCTCCGCGGCCGGCACCGTGCCCTGGTGGCTGCTGCCGTCCGGCGCGGTCCACGCGGCCACGATCTGCGTACGGTGCGGGGCCGTCCGCTGTGTCGACGCGTCGGCCGAGGCGTTCGCGGAGGCACCCGCAGCCACCGCCGACTCCGGGGCGGGCCGCAGGACCACCGCCGGGACGAGATGGCGCTCCTGCCGCTGCTGGTGCGCGGCCTGCTGAAGGGTACCGTCCACCCGCAGGCCCGCAACCCAGCCGATGGCCGGGGCCACCACCAGGACGCACACCAGCGCGGCGAACGCCACCCACGCCTCGAAGAGGTCGGTCGGCCGCCGCAGCGGATTGCGCCGCCAACGCCACACACCCAATGCTGTCCGCACGGTCCGGCTCCCCCAACTTGTGCCAGTCTCCGCCTGTCTGCGCCTCTGTCCTGACTGATCCAACGGCTTGGTCGTGCCAGTTGGTTCCAGCCCGGGCGCCGAGCCCCTCGAAGGTGTCAATCCGGGCGGCCGGTCGCCGGTCCGCGACCACCCACCTGCCCCAATCGTCCCACCTGCCTCACCTGTTCCGGGAGGGTGTCGGACGCGTCACGCGAGGACCCGGACCTCGTCACCGACGCGCACCGTACCCAGTCGAATCGGTACCAATTGCCGCCCGAACGCGAGCGACCGACCGATCCGCCGGTGCTTGGCCAAAGTTTTCAGGGGCTCCTTGCCCCGCTCGGCCGTCTCCTGGTCGGTGGTGGTGACGACGCACCGGCCGCATTCGCGCACCCCGCGGAAGACGGCATCGCCGATCGCGATGTGGAGCCAGTCGTCCTCCGCCCACGCCTCGGCCCCCGAAACCACCACATTGGGGCGGAAACGATTCATCGGAAGGGGGCCTTCCTCGGGATGGTCCCCCTGGGCGATCAGCGAGTTGAGCGCGTCGAGCGAGGCGAGCGTGGTGATCAGCAGCGGATAGCCGTCGGCCAAGCTCACCATCTCGCCCGGCAGGGCGTAGTCCGGATCCACCGGACGACGTACTGCCGGATCATCCATGTGCACCAGCCGTACCGGCTCCCCGAGGTACGTGCTGAACCAGTCGGCCGCGGTGGTCGCCGCGGCCACGGTCTCGACCTTCTTCCCGAACAACACCACCGGTTCCAGCGGACCCGGCTCGGGCACCTCCACGAACAGCTCCTGCGCTATGCCCGGCGCCGTCACGGCGATCCCGCCGCCGCCCGCGGGACGGGCCGCGGCCAGGGCGAGGCGGGGATGGCGACGCTGGGTGATGACCGTGCCCTCGGGATCGATCAGTGCCCAACGCCGGTCCCCGGACAGACCCCAGGGCTCCACGACCACCTCGTCGGGAGCGGTCCCCGCTACCGATTTGACGGGATGGACGTGGAGCGCCTGCACGTGCAAGTTCGACATGGGGGCATCCTGTCAGCCCTTTTGCCGCCCGCGCCCCAGAGCCCCGTCAGTAGCCGCGCCCCTGGTACGGGCGGCCGTACGGGTCCTCGTACGAGGCGGCCGGCACCGGTGCGGGCACCTGCATCGGGCGCGGCGCGGCCGGGCGCATCGCCTCGTACCCGGTGGCCATGGCGACCGGGCGGGGCTGCTGCGGCTGGGGCTGCTGCACGAATCCGCCGCGGGCCGCCATCGGCTGCTGCTGCGGGATGTACGGGGCGGGCGCCTGCTGCAGCGGCATCGGCTGCGGAGCCGACTGCTGCTGGTACGGGTATCCGTACCCCGAGGTCTGTTGTTGCTGGGGCTGGGCCGGCGGCAACGCGGGCATCGATGACGCGAGAGCCGGCAGATACCCGCCGCTCGAGTATCCGGCACTCGGGGACTCGTAGGCGGCCGGGACGCGGATCGGGGCGATCTGCGGAGTGCCGCGTTCGGCGACGAGGGAGTCGTAGATGGGGGTGTCCGGGAAGGAGGGCGCGGAGTAGTAACCGCCGCCATAAGTGGAGCGGGGGGAGGTCATGGGACCTAAGTTAAGCCCACGACTTCACCGGGTCCATAGCGAGGTGTCGTCAACCCCGCCCTGACCTGCATATTCGCAGGTCAGAGCCTCACCTTTCACTTGACGTTCACGTGCACGATTCGCCACTTCCGCCCCATCTTGTTGGTACTCGTACTCACCGGTTGGGTGTTGCACCGACTTCGTGCTGACGTAGCGTCACAATGCGGTGACCTCGGATGACTGCGCTTCGGGCGGCAGTTCGCCGTTTCAGGCGTCACTGGGGCGGGCATAGGTCCGACCCTTCCAGGACGCCCCGCGGCCCCGGTAGTGCTGCACGGCCGAGTCCACGGTCATCAGGAGGTACAGCAGCGCGGTGAACGGAAGCAGCGGAGCGAGTGCGGCCGGCTGGCGGTAGTACCGGAGCATCGGCACGTAGGTGCCGGCCATCAGCAGCCACGCCAGGCCGCCCGCCCACGCGATGGCCGGACGCCCGGCCGCGAGGCCCGTCAGCAGGGCGGCCGGGGGCACGAGGTAGACGAGCACCAGCCCGGCCACCGTCCCGGCCAGCAGGAGGGGCTGGTGGCGCAGTTGGGCGTAGGCGCTGCGCGAGACCATCCGCCACAGGTCCGCCAGTGCGGGGTACGGGCGCACGCTGTCCACCCGCTCCGCGAGTCCCAGCCAGATCCGACCGCCGGAGCGGTGGACCGCGCGGGCGAGGGACACGTCGTCGATGACCGCCTGGCGGATGGAGTCGGGGATGCCGGCCCGCACGGCGGTCGTGGTGCGCAGCAGTACGCAGCCGCCGGCGGCCGCCGCCGTCCGGGCGGAGGGCCGGTTGATCCGGCGGAAGGGGTAGAGCTGGGCGAAGAAGTACACGAAGGCCGGTACGACGAGGCGTTCCCACGGGTCGACCACGCGCAGGCGGGCCATCTGGGAGACGAGGTCGAGGTCCGCGGAGGTGGCGGCGGCGACCAATTCGCGCAGACTGTCGGGTTCGTGCGCGATGTCGGCGTCGGTGAGCAGGAGGAAATCGGGCTCGGTGGCGTGCGCGGTGCGGGCGATCCCGATGCCGTGCCGGAGCGCCCAGAGCTTGCCCGTCCAGCCGGGGGCGGGGTCGCCGGGGTCGGCGACGGTGAGGGGGAGCCCCGGGTTCTCGCGGGCGAGTCGGCGCGCGAGTTCGCCCGTGCCGTCGGTGCTGCCGTCGTCGACGAGGACCACCTCGGCTTCGCCGGGATAGTCCTGGGCGATCAGCGAGGCCAGGCTCCGCGGCAGTACCTCGGCCTCGTCCCGGGCCGGGACGACGATGGCGACGGACGGCCAGCGGGCGGGGGCGGTGCGCGGGGGGAGGCGGACGTCGGTCCGCCAGAACATGCCCCGGGCGAGGGTGAGCCAGAGCCAGGCGGCGAGGGAGGCGTAGGCCGCGCAGGCGGCGGTGAGGAGGCCCATGTCGGCAGTGTGCCGGGCCCCGGCGAGCCTGTCCCGCACCCGGCCCCCCGGGTGCGGCGGCCTCCCGGCGGGGGTGCGGTGGCCTCCGGCCGGGGTGGTGCGCGTCCCGGTGCGGCGGCATCGTGGTGGGGGTCGGGTGTTCCCCGGTCGGGTGCGGGGGCTCTCGGCCCCGTCGTGACGGCTTCGTTGGGGCTGTGCGCCGGGCTCCGGCCGGGCCGGTGCGCATCCCGCGCCCCGGGTGCGGGTTGGTGTGCCGGGCTCCGGTGGGGGGTGGTGGTCCGTGGGTTGGGGGCCCGTCGTGTGCGGGTGCAGGGCCCCGGCGGGGCGGGGGTCGACTAAGGTGGCCGGGTGAAGATCGCGCTCATGGACTCCGGAATCGGCCTCCTCGCAGCGGCCGCGGCGGTACGGCGGCTGCGGCCGGACGCGGACGTCGTCGTGTCCTCCGACCCCGACGGCATGCCGTGGGGTCCGCGCACCCCCGCCGACCTCACCGGGCGGGCACTCGCCGTTGCCCGGGCCGCCGCCGAGCATCGCCCGGACGCGCTGATCGTCGCCTGCAACACGGCGAGCGTGCACGCCCTGGACACCCTCCGGGCGGAACTGGAGCCGGCCATCCCGGTCATCGGGACCGTTCCGGCGATCAAGCCCGCCGCTGCCGCCGGCGGCCGGGTGGCGATCTGGGCCACCCCCGCCACCACCGGCAGCACCTATCAGCGCGGGCTCATCCGCGACTTCGCCGCCGGGGCCCGGGTCACCGAGGTGCCCTGCCCGGGGCTCGCCGACGCGGTGGAAAAGGCCGACGAGGCCGCCGTAGCGGCCGCCGTCGCCGCGGCCGCCGCGCTGACCCCGGTCGATGTGACCGACGTCGTGCTCGGCTGCACGCACTACGAGCTGGTCGAGGGCGCCATCCGGGCCGCGCTCGCCGCGCGGACCCGGGGGGCGGAGCTGGTCTACCACGGCTCCGCCGAGCCGGTCGCGGTCCAGGCGCTGCGCCGCCTCGGGCTGCGACCTGAGCCCGACCTGCCGCGCACGGGCGCACTGACCGTGCTGCGCAGCGGGCGCGAGGGGACCCTGCCCGCCGCCGCGCTCGCGTACCCCGAAGGCAGGCTGCTCGCGGGCCAGGGCGCGCCCGTCGGCTGACGGAGTCGGCCGCCCGGCGGCCCGGCTCATCGAGTGATCACTCCTGACGAGACGAATCGTCTTGCATGCGAACCGAACCTGCCCTACGGTTGATCGCATAACGAGACGGGACGGTCCGTCTCGCAACTTTAGGAACCGCCCTTGCGTGCTCCACTCGCCACCACCCAGATCGTCCTGTCCGAGGTCACCAAGGGATACGACACCCGCGTCGTCCTGGACCGCGTGAGCTGTACGGTCCGGCCCGGCGAGCGGGTCGGCGTCGTCGGCGACAACGGCTCCGGCAAGTCCACCCTGCTCCGGCTCCTTGCCGGACGGGAGCGCCCCGACCGCGGAGAGGTCACCGTCACCGCCCCTGGCGGCCTCGGGCACCTCGCGCAGACCCTCGACCTCCCGCCGACCGCCCGGGTCGGCGATGCCGTCGACGACGCCCTCGCGGACCTCCGAGTCCTGGAGCGCCGGATCCGCGCCGCGGAATCCCTGCTCCACCGGGCCGGCCCCGAGGAACTCGTCGCGTACGGAGACCTCCTGGCCGCCTACGAGGCCCGCGGCGGCCGTGATGCGCGGCGGCGGGTCGCGGCTACCCTGCGCCGCCTCGGCGAACGGGCCGAGCTCGACCCGGACCGCCCGCTCGGCACCCTGTCCGGTGGTCAGCGCTCCCGGCTCGCGCTCGCGGCGGCCCTCGCCGCCGAGCCGGAACTGCTGCTGCTCGACGAACCCACCAACGGCCTCGACGACGAGGCGGTCGCCTGGTTGGAGGAACATCTGCTCGCCCACCGCGGCACCGTCGTCGCCGTCACCCACGACCGGCTCTTCCTCGACCGCGTTACGACCGCCGTCCTCGAAGTGGACCAGGACAGTCGGACGGTACGCCGCTACGGCAACGGCTACGCGGGCTACCGCACGGCCCGCGCCGCCGAACGGGCCCGCCGGGAGCGGGAGTACGAGCAGTGGCGCGAGGACGTGCGGGACGCCGAGCGCCTCGCCGACACCAACATCGGGCGGTTCGCCGCGATCCCGCGGAAGCAGCCGCGCGGCTTCAGCGGGGCCGGCGCCTTCCGTGCCCGGTCCCGGACCCACGGCGCCGCGAGCCGCATCCGCGCCGCCCGCGAACGGCTGCACCGGCTGACCGAGCACCCCCTCGCACCGCCCCCGCGCCCGCTGGTCTTCACCGGCCGGTTCACCGATGGCTCGGGGGGAGTGGTGGAGGTCGCCGACGCGGCCCTGCCGGGACGCCTCGCGCCCGTCTCGCTCACGCTGCCGCCGGGGGAGCGGCTCCTGGTGACCGGGCCCAACGGCGTAGGCAAGTCCACCCTGTTGCACCTGCTCGCGGGAGAACTGGAGCCCGCGCGGGGCGGCGTACGGACCCCGTCGCGGGTCGGGCTGCTCCGGCAGGACGACCCCTGGCAGCGTGAACCGCGCTCCGCCGTCCAGGTGTTCGGCCAGGAGTACGCCGACCAGGTGGCGGGTCACGGACTGCTCGCCCCGGACGACCTCACCCGACCCGTGCGCGCCCTCTCCGCCGGTCAGCGCCGCAAGTTGGAGCTGGCCCGGCTGGTGGCGCACCCCCTCGACCTGTTGCTGCTGGACGAGCCCACGAACCACCTGGCCCCGGCCGTGGTGGAGGAACTGGAGGTGGCCCTGGCCCGCTTCGGCGGCACCCTGGTCCTGGTCACGCACGACCGGCGGCTGCGCGCGGCCTTCCGGGGGCGGCGCCTGGAGCTTCAGCGGGAGCCGGCCACCGCGAGTCGCTGAGCCAGCGTGCGCAGGTCGTCCGCGTCCAGGACCCGGTCCCCGAACCCGGGCAGCGGCACGTGCAGCGCCGCCGTCCAGTGTTCCGGGACCGCCCCCTGCCCGTACCGGGCGCCGGCCAGGGCCCCCGTCACGGCGGCCACCGTGTCGGTGTCCCCGCCCAGGTCCACGGCGGCCCGTACCGCCTCGGCGAAGCCGGTGGTGGTCCGCAGCGCCCACACGGCCGAGCCCAGGCAGGGCCACACCGCCCCGTTGAACTCGGTGGCCAGCTCCGGATGCCAGTCGGGGGCGAGCACGCGGCCGTACCGCTCGCGGTGGGCCGGGTGCACCGCGGCGAGCGTCGCCGGGAGCGCGGCCAGCGGGTCGGCCCCCGCCAGGGCGACGCGGACGAGCTCGTGCAGGATCGCGGTCCCCTCCCAGGCGGCCCGGTCGCCGTGCGTCAGGGCCGCGATCCGCCGGGCGGCCCCCATGGTCCCCTCCCGCCCGGCGGGGGCGAAGTAGACCGCGGAGGTGGCGGCCCGCATCAGGGAACCGTTGCCCGCGGCCCGTGCGTTGATCTGGAAGTGCAGGGCCGCGGCGAGCTCCCAGGACCCGCCGTTGGTCAGCACGTCCTCGGTCTGCAGCCCGATGTCCTTGGGCTGCCCGGCGGCCCAGCGCTGGAACCGGCCGAAGACGTCGGGGAGTTCGAGACCGCCGCACTCCAGCAGGGATTCCGCGACGAGGACGGCCATCTGCGTGTCGTCCGTGGCCTCACCGGGGTCCCAACCGCCGCCCCCGGCCATCTCGGCGCCGCGCGCGGTCAGTTCCCCCGCCGCCCCGAACTCGTAGGGCGCCCCCAGCGCGTCGCCCGCCGCCGAGCCGAGGACGGCTCCCACGGCCCGGTCCAGTCGGGTGATCACCGGGTCTCCTCCCCGCACACGGCCGCCAGCAGTTCGCGCGCGAAGCGGTCCAGGTCGTCCAGGCCCGCCGCCGCCAGGGTGGCCGGGGCGCCGGCCAGCAGGTGGGGGACGGCGCCGTGCAGGGCGAGGGTCAGCGCGCGGGCCCGCGTCGGCCCAGCGGGCAGTCCTGCCGCGCGCAACAGGTACGCGTGCGCCGTGAAGTCCGCCGCCGCGACCGGGTCCAGCACTTCGGCCAGCCAGGGCCGGCGCGCCGCCTCGGCCTGGAGCTCCAGATACGCCAGTACGCGGCTGCGGCCGGGCCCGGCCACGTCCCGCAGCAACCCCGCGAGCAGCGCCGCGAGCTGCGTCGCACCGGCGGGCCCCGGTCCGGCCCCCGCCAGGGTCTGCGTCAGCGCCCGGTACTGCTCAGCGCAGCGTTCGGCCGCGGCCCGCAGTAGGGCGTCGCGGGTCGGGAAGTAGTTCTTGGCGGTGCCCGTCGGTACTGCGGCGGCCGCGTCGACGGCCCGGTGCGTCAGCCCGCGCCCGCCCTCCTGCGCCAGTACGGCAATGGCCGCGTCCCGCAGCCGGTCCCTCCGGTCCTGATTCACATTGCCAGCTTAACCACAGTCGTGGTACCACAGGTGTAGTACCACATCTGTGGTGGTTGTTGATCGTGCGGCGAAGGGGCGGGCCATGGGCGGAACCTGGAGCGGGCAGGAGCAGGAACAGGAGCAGGACCGGGCTCCGGGGCACGGCGCGGGCACGGCCGTGGTCGTCGGCGCGGGGGTCGCCGGACTCGCCACCGCCGTCGGCCTGCGTCGTGCGGGCTGGGAGGTGACCGTCCTCGAAAGGCGCACCGCGCTCGAACGCTACGGAACCGCCTTCGGCATCCACCCCACCGCCCAGGCCGCGCTCGACCGACTAGGCCTCAGCGACGCGCTGCGGTCGCGGGCGCTCCCGTACCGGGGAGCCCGGATCCGGCGCCCCGACGGGCAGGTGCTGGCCGCCCTCCCGCTCGAACGGATCGAGCGCCGGGCGGGCCGCCCCGAACTGCTCGTCTCCCGCCCCCACCTCATCGACGCGCTGCTCGCCGCGCTCGAACAGCTCGGCGGCGAGCGGATCGCGTACGGCCGGCACCTCACCGACCCGACCGCACTCACCGCAGACCTGGTCGTTGGCGCCGACGGCATCAACAGCGCGGTCCGCACGTCGCACTTCGGCCGGGCCGCCGGCCCGCGCCCGATCGGCGCGGACGCCTGGATCGGCATCGCCGGATTCGAGACCGGCCTGCACGGCGAGACCTGGGGCGCGGGCCGCTTCTTCGGCATGACCCCCGTAGCAGCCGGACGCACCAACTGGTACGCCGTCGTTCCCGGGGCCACCACTGCCCAGGAGGTACGGGAGGCCTTCGCCGACTGGCACGACCCCGTCCCGCGCGTGCTGGCCGAGACCGATCCCGCGACCTGGATCCGGTACGAGGTGCGGCACCTGTACCCCGCGCTCCCCAGCTTCGTCGCCGACGGCCGGATCGCCCTCGTCGGCGACGCCGCCCACGCCATGACGCCCCACCTCGGCCAGGGCGCCTGCACGGCCCTCCTCGACGCCGAGGCCCTGACCCGCGCCGTTGCCGCGGCCGGACCGGCCGGACCGGCCGGGCTGCCCGGCGCCCTGCGCGCGTACGACACCGAGCGCCGGCGCAGCGCCCAACGCACGGCCTTCGCCTCCCGGAACCTGCACCGCTTCATGACCGGCTGCCACCCGGCCCTGCGCGATGCGCTCGTCCGCGGTGCGGGAGCCGCACTGCACCGACTGGGCGAGAGACGGTGGCGGGCAAGCGGAACGTGAGTAGGCTGCTACTCATGACGGGTCACCCTCCGGGTCCGCTCTGGGCGGGCCGCGCCTCCAACCGCGTGCAATGGCTGCTCGCCGCCGTCGGTGCGGCCTGCATGGCGCTCGGCATCGAACTCGCCGTCGACTACGCCTGGACCGCCGGCATCATCCCGCTGCTCATGTCCGTGATCGGCTGCCTCGCCGTCGGACTGCTCATCCTCTACGGCACCCTGGCCTTCGTGCACGTCGCCGTCACCGTCGACGCCGAGGCCCTGGAAGTGCGCTGCGGCCACATGGGGGTGCCCCGCCGCAGGATCCGGCTCACGGAGGTCACCTCCGCCGAGTTCGTCCCCAGCATCACCCCGCAGCAATGGGGAGGCTGGGGCCACCGCTGGCGCCCCGAGAAGGGCACCGCGATCATCGTCCGGCGCGGCGAGGGGCTGGCCCTCGTCCTCGGCGACGGCAAGCGGTTCACCGTCACCGTCGACGACGCCGAGAACGCCGTCCGCGTCATCCGAACCCATCTGCGCGCCCTCGCGCGGTGAGCGCGCCCTCCCCCGGTAGGGGTTGGTCCTGCGGAGCGCGGCCGGGCGCTCACCCGTCCGCGAGGTGCGGGGACGTACACTCCGCCAGATGAGCAGCAGTGTCACCCGCACGACCGGGAACGAGCCCTCGCAGTCCGCCGACGGGCCCCGGGCCGACGCGGCCACGCCCCCCGCGACCGCCCGGTCAGCCACGGACCGCAAGGGGCTGTGGCCGTTGCGCGCCCTGCTCGCCGCGCTCTCGGGCGTGCTGCTCTACCTCAGCTTCCCGCCCCGCCCGCTGTGGTGGCTGGCCCCCCTCGCCCTCGCCCTGCTCGCCGGCTGCCTCCACGGCCGCCGCGCCCGGGCCGGCTTCGGCCTCGGGCTCCTCGCCGGACTGGGCTACCTGCTGCCGCTCCTCGTCTGGACCGGTGAGGAGGTCGGTCCGGTGCCCTGGCTGGCGCTGAGCACCCTCGAAGCGCTCCTCATCGGCCTCACCGGCCTCGGTATCGCCCTGGTCAGCCGGCTCCCGGCCTGGCCGGTGTTCGCCGCCGCCGTGTGGGTCGCGGGCGAGGCCCTGCGGGCCCGGGCCCCCTTCGGCGGCTTCCCCTGGGGCAAGCTCGCCTTCGGACAGGCCGACGGCGTCTTCACCCCGCTCGCCGCCCTCGGCGGCACACCACTGCTCTCCTTCGGCGTCGCCCTCTGCGGATTCGGCCTTTACGAGGCCCTGCGCACCGCCCGCCGCCACCCCGGCCGCACCACCGCCGCGCTGACCGCGCTCACCGTGGCCGCCCCGATCGGCGTGGGCCTCGCCGCCCGCCCGCTGGTCTCCGACGCGGCCGAGGACGGCACCGCCGTGGTCGCCGTCATCCAGGGCAACGTGCCCCGCCTCGGCCTCGACTTCAACTCCCAGCGCCGGGCCGTCCTCGACAACCACGCCAAGCGCACCGTCCAGCTCGCCGAGGACGTCAGGGCCGGCCGCGCCCCGAAGCCCGATTTCGTCGTCTGGCCGGAGAACTCCTCCGACCTCGACCCGTACGCCGAGCCCGACGCCCACGCCGTCATCGACCAGGCCGTCAAGGCCATCGGCGTACCCGTCGCCATCGGCGCCGTGGTGGCCCCCGAGACGGGTACGCTGCGCAACACGATGATCCTGTGGGACCCGGTCAAGGGCCCCACCGCGACCTACGACAAGCGCAAGATCCAGCCCTTCGGCGAGCGCATCCCGATGCGCTCCGTCGTCCGCCTCCTCAACTCCGACGTGGACCGGGTGCGCCGCGACTTCGGGCCCGGCAAGGAGCCCGGCGTCTTCGACATGGCCGGAAGCGGCGTCGGCATGGTCACCTGCTTCGAGGCCGCCTTCGACGACGCCGTCCGCTCCACCGTCCGGGCCGGCGCCCAGGTGATCGCCGTACCGAGCAACAACGCCACCTTCGGCCGGACCCAGATGACCTACCAGCAGCTCGCCATGGACCGGATCCGCGCCGTCGAGCACAGCCGCACGGTCCTCGTCCCCGTCACCAGCGGAGTCAGTGCCGTCATCCGCCCCGACGGGAAGATCGTCTCGCAGACCAAGATGTTCACCGCGGACGCGCTGGTCGCCGAGATCCCGCTGCGCTCCGGCCGCACCCCGGCCACGGTCGTCGGTCCGCTGCCGGAATACGCGCTGCTCCTGCTGGCCGCCGGCGGCTTCGGGTGGATCTTGAACCGTCGGATCCGCTCGCGCCGCGCCGCCTGAGGCAGGATTCGGTCCGGCGGCCTCGTAGGGTCGGGG
The DNA here is from genome assembly GCF_036227605.1 of Streptomyces sp. NBC_01439. Lineage (GTDB taxonomy): Bacteria > Actinomycetota > Actinomycetes > Streptomycetales > Streptomycetaceae > Streptomyces. Next base: position 8,348,438 of record NZ_CP109487.1, read on the forward strand.
CATGACCACTCCCGATTTCATCCGCCGGATCCGCGCCACCGCCGGGCACCAGCTGCTCCTGCTGCCCGGAGTCACGGCCATCGTCTTCGACGACCTCGGCCGGGTGTTGCTCGGCCGGCGCTCCGACACCGGGCAGTGGGCGGTGGTCGGCGGAATCGCCGAGCCGGGGGAGCAGCCCGCCGAGACCGCCGTGCGCGAGGTGTACGAGGAGACGGCGGTGCGCTGCGTCGTCGAGCGCGTGGTCCTCGTCCAGATGACGGAGCCGATGACCTACCCCAACGGTGACGTCTGCCAGTTCCAGGACATCACCTTCCGCTGCCGCGCGACGGGCGGCGAGGCACGGGCCAACGACCACGAGTCCCTCGAGGTGGCCTGGTTCGAGGTGGACGCGCTGCCGCCGCTGGACCCCTTCGGCCTGGAGCGGATCCACCGGGCCCTGCGCGACGAGCCGACCTGGTTCGAGGCCCCCGCCGCTCTCCCGTAGTTCCCGGACCGTTTCCCGGACCGTTTCCCGGACCGTTCCCGGACCGTTCCCGGACCGTTCCCGGACCGGTGATGTGAGCTGCGCGGACGTGCGCTGTAAGGTTCCGCTGATTCAAAGCGGTTATCGGACAGTCGTATATTCGAGGAGGCGGTCGGGGGATGAATCCGGGCAGTTCAGCCGGAGTGTCGCGGGCGGGCGGCCGGGGCCGCGCGTCGGCCGGAGCGGCCCCCGGCGGGCGCCTGGCGGTCCTCGACGGGGTGCGGGTCCTCGCCGCGCTCAGCGTGCTCTTCTACCACTACTTCGCCCTCGAAAGCGCCTGGGGGAAAGCGCCGGCGGACATCTTCCCGACCGCCCACCGGCTCGCCGTCTACGGCTGGCTCGGCGTCGAGATCTTCTTCCTGGTCAGCGGGTTCGTCATCTGCATGAGCGCCTGGGGCCGTACGGTGGGCGATTTCGCGGTGTCCCGGGCCTCCCGGCTCTTCCCCGCCTATTGGGTGGCCGTCGCCTTCACCACCCTCGTGCTCTACGCCCGGCCCGAGGTCAGGCAGGTCAGGGCCTTCAGCGACGTCCTGGTGAACCTGTCGATGCTCCAGGGCGGCCTCGGCGTCCCGAACATCGACGACGCCTACTGGACCCTCTTCGTCGAGCTCAAGTTCTACGTACTGTTCGCGATCGTGGTCATGCGCGGCGTGACCTACCGCAATTGCGTCCTGTTCTGTGCGGCCTGGACCCTGGCCGGCGTCGTGGCGCCCTCCGCCGACAACGGTGTGGTGTCCTTCTTCGCGGCCTCGTCCTCGTCCCCGTACTTCATCGCCGGCATCGGCTTCTACCTGATGCGCCGCTTCCGGCCGAACGCCGTCCTGTGGGCCGTCGTCGGCGTCCAGTTCCTCCTCGCGCAGCACTACGTGCACGCCCGCATGATCACCAACCTGGGCCGGGCCGCCACCGAGCGGACGCCCGCCTGGCCCGCGCACCTGATCATCGCCCTGGGCTTCGCCCTCATGGCGGCCATAGCGCTCGGCGCCCTCGACGGGGTCCGGTGGCGCTGGCTCCCGCACGCCGGAGCACTCACGTACCCGCTCTACCTGATCCACATGATGGCCGGGCTGACCATCATCCACCTCTTCCGCCACGACGTGGCGCCCGTCCCGCTGGTCATCGGCGTGATCACCGCGATGCTGCTGCTGGCTTGGCTCATCCACCGGCTCGTGGAACGCCCGCTCGGCCGGCTGCTGCGCGACCGGCTGCGCCGCGGGGTGCAGGACATCCGGTCGGGCACCCCGCGCGGCCCGTCGATCGACCGGCTTCCCGCCCAGCCCTCGGCACCCGACGCGGAACGCGTCCCGGCCGGCCGCTAGGGGCAGGGGCGGGACGCCCACGGCCTCGAGGACCGCAAGGCCTCAGGACCGTGCTTGCCGGTACAGCTGCACCGCCCGCTCGCCCAGGACCGCGCTGTACGAGATCTCCGGGACGCTCCCGCCGCCCTCGTAGCCGCCGAGCACCCCGGCCAGCGCCCCGTTCACCAGCCAGGGGCTGCCGCTGGTGCCGCCGGTGAGGTCCGGGCAGCCGATCCGGCGCTGGGTCGCGGACAGCAGGTCGGTGGTGTTCGCGCAGCGCACCGGGGCCTCCAGGGTCCGTGGGTACCCGATGATCGTAACCTTGGCGTGGTCCGGCTGCTCGGCGGCGACCGGGAAACCGCCCACGAGGTCCTCCACGCTCCCGGTGACCCCGCCGTCCGCCGGGGCCACGGTCGCGAACGCGACGTCGTCGTCCGGGTCCTGGCCGTCCGTCCAGCCCGGACCGATGTAGGTGCCGGTGACCTTCCAGAATCCGTACGGGGCCTTGCCGTCGCGGTAGCCCGGCGCGAAGACGGTGGTGTCCGGGCTCTCCAGGCAGTGCGCGGCGGTGGCGATCACATCGCCCTCCTCGCTGTGCACCACGGAAGCGGTGCAGTGGTGCCCGCGGCCCTGCCCGCCCCCGAAGAGCGCGCCCACCCGGTCGGCGACGGCGCCCGGCTGCGCCCACGCGGTCACGCCGAGCGGCGGTCCGGTGGCGTCGTCGGGTAGGTCCACGCCGATCAACGCGGCCGTCGCGGACAGCGCGAGCAGGATCCGGGACGCCCGCCGCGCACGGATGCGCCGGGCCGGTCGAGGGAGCGTGGAGTGGATCATTTTTCCACCCTGCCCGCCGAACCTATGTCCGGAGGATGGAGTTCCGTATGGATCTCCTGTGAATTCTGTGAAGCTCGTGTGAAACCCGGGGCATGCCCTGACAGGACCCGCTTTGTCGGATGTCGGCAGCCGATCGGGGGCTATCCGCGCCGCTCGTACACGGTCACCCTGCGCCCCCGCACCTGCCGGTCCGCCACCACCGCGAAGTGCTCCCGCAGGACTGCCTCCTTGGCCCTGTCCCGCTCCGCCGACGGGGGCTTCGCCACCTTCTCCGCGTCCGTCACCAGCAGTACCCGCCGCTGCTCGAGCAGCGCCGCCCGGATCCGTACGGGGTCCGCCTCCTCGCCCTTCAGGGTGGCCGAGGCGGCCGGGGACGCGGCCAGCGCCACATCGGCCAGGCCCCCGAACGCGCCGGGCGAGACTAGCGCCGTGTCCCGGCGCGCGGCCGGGACGAACAGCACCGCGTCCCCGTCCCGTTTCAGCCCGGCCACCTCGCCGGCGACCGCGAGCACGTCGTCGATCCGGCTGGCCGGCGCCCGCTTGTCCAGTTCCACCGGCAGCAGGGCCAGGAGCGAGAGACCGGCCGCGCCCGGTATCAGCAGGCCCGCCGCCCTCGGGCGGCGGGGCGCGCAAGCCCGTACGGCGGCGCCCAGGGCGGCGCCGATCAGCAGCGCCAGCCCCACCATGCTGAACAGCACGTACCGGTCCTGGAACAGCGGCTGCACCAGGGACAGCCCGATCAGCCCGAGCTGCGGCACCGCCAGCAGCGGCAGGCCGACCGCAGCCATCGAGAGCGCCCCCCTGCCCGACCGGGCGGAGCGGTCCGGGCGGTCCGCCCACGCGCCCAGCCCGCCGATCGCCAGCAGGATCCCCGGCCCGATCAGCATGTGCCAGGCCAGCGGCGGTATCCAGGACACTTGGTCGGACTGGCCGCGGCTGAACAGGATCAGCGGCAGCGCCCCCGCCACTGCGCCCGCGCCGCACGCCGCCCAGCGCAGCCACACCCGCCGCCCGGCCCGCACCCATCCCAGGGTCGCCGCGTGCGCCGGCAGCACCAGCAGGGACAGCCAGTTCAGCAGGGCGCACACCAGCACGGTGGCCCCGTACGCCGCCCAGCGCGGCCAGGCCCGCCGCCCGGGCCCGCACGCCAGGAGCGAGACCAGCAGCAACGTGGAGAGTCCGGCCCCCGCCGCGACCAGCGCGTACGGGCGACCCTCCTGGAGGTAGAACTGGACCGCAGGCAGCAGCCCGAGGGCCAGTCCGCCGCCGAGCCCCGCCCAGAACCCGGCCAGGCGCCGCCCGATCAGCGCCACGCACGCCGCGGCGGCCGAGACGGCCAGCACGGACGGCAGCCGTAGGGTCGCGGTGCTCGCCCCGAAGACCTCGAAGAGGCCGTGCATCAGCAGGTAGTAGAGCCCGTGCACGGCATCCACGTGTTCGAGCATCGCCCATATCTCGCCTGCCGACCGCCCGGCCACCTGCCAGGTCGCGGCCTCGTCCCGCCACACGCTGTCCTGCCGGGAGAGCCCCCACAGACCGAGCCCGAGGGTCCACAGCAGGGGGGCCAGCCACACCAGAACGCGTCGACACCGGGATTCGGCTATGGCGGATATGTCGGAAGGCATGAAGGTGCGCGGATCCTCGGTGCGGGGCGTCGGCGGAAAGCACCAGTCTATGGACGCCACGGACGGTTTCCGGGCCGGGTGTTGTGCACCACGGAGCGTGATCGTCGGGCCCGCCCGCCCCTAGCCTCGCCGCAGGAGCACGAACGAGGGGCGGTACCCGGTGAACTGGCTCATCCACGACTACCGCGAGAGCGATCTCGCAGCGGTGGTCCACCTGATCGACACCACGGCCGAACTCGGCCAGGAGTCCGTCTTCTCGCTCGCCGAGTGCATCGGCGCGCTGACCGACCGCCAGCCCTGTGTGGTCGCCGTCCACCAGGGCGTCCCCATCGGCGCGGCGCTCGCCTGCGTCACCGGCGAACGGGCCTGGGTCATGCGCATCGCGATCGCCGCCGGCTGGCGCGGCCGGGGCCTGGCCAGCGCCCTGCTCGTCGAACTGGAGCGGCGGCTCATCGCCGCGCGCGTCGGCCGCATCGCGTACGTCCTGCCCGAGGAGGACATGCTCGGCGAAGGCCTCCTCAACGCCGGCTACACCCGGCAGCCGGCCGTCGCCTACTTCGAGAAGACCGAGCCGCTGCACGGACCGGCCGCGGGCCTCCTCGACGACCTCGGCGGCCGCTTCCTGCCGAACGACCTGTGGGCCAAGGTCGCCGGCATGGAGAAGGAGAAGGACCTCATCGAACGGCGCGTGGTGCTACCGCTCGCCGAGCCCGAACGGGCCGCCTCGCACGGGGTGCGGCCGCCGCGCGCCATCACCCTCTTCGGCCCGCCCGGCACCGGCAAGACCACCTTCGCCCGGGCCATCGCCTCCCGCCTCGGCTGGCCCTTCGTGGAACTGCTGCCCTCCCGCCTCGCCGACGAGGGCAACCTGGCGGCGGCGCTGCGCGACGCGTTCTCCCGGATCGCCGAGCTGGAGCGCGTACTCGTCTTCATCGACGAGGTCGAGGAGATCGCACCGGTGCGCACCGAGCCCGCGCAGCCCGGCGGGATCCACGGGGTGACGAACGAGCTGTTGAAGCTGATACCGGGCTTCCGGGAGGGCGACGAGCGGCTGCTGGTCTGCGCCACCAACTCCATCCGCTCCCTGGACCCTGCCTTCCTGCGGCCCGGGCGCTTCGACTACCTCATTCCGATCGGCACCCCGGACGCCGGAGCCCGCGCCGCCATCTGGTCCCGCTACACGGCGGGTCGCACGGACGTCGACGTGAACGCCCTGGTGGCGGCCACCGAACTGTTCACACCGGCCGACATCGAGCACGCGGCGCGGATCGCGGCGCAGGTGTCCTTCGAGCGGGACCTGGAGGCGGTGGGCGCGCGGGGCGCGGCGGCCGCGCAACTGGGCGCGACCACGCAGGACTACCTGGCGGCGGTCCGCCAGTGCCGGCCGACGGTGACCCCGGCGATGACGGGCGAGTTCGAGGCGGACATCACCGCGCACGCCCGTTTCTGACCGCGGTTCTGACCCCGGTCCTCACCTCGGTGGGAACCCGCTGACGTCCGTCCCCCGGTTGCGGCGGGGGCGGAATGCGAAACGGCCCGCGGCCGCTCCCCGGAGCGGCCGCGGGCCCGTGCCCCGGGCGGACGGCCGGACCCCTCTCGGCCGAACGGCCGGCACCCGGCTTCGGCTACCGTCACCGCATGGGCTTCGTCATCTTCATGACCCTTCCCGGTCTGGCTCTGGTGCTCACCGCCGTGGCCTTCCTCGACCTGGCACTGGTCCGCGCGGGCCGCGCCGGACTGCTGCCCTGGCGGTGGAACGGCCGCCAGGGGCAGATCTCGGCCACCGGCTTCGAGCAGCTGCACGCCAGCTTCTCGCCGGGCAAACAGAACGAGCTCAAGGAACGGCAGAGCGCGCTCGTCATGCGCGACGACGAGGAGGACGGCGCCCCGCCGCGCACCCGGGTCGACCTCGACGGCGGACTCGCCGTCATCCGGCTGCCCGGCACCGCGGCCGTGCCCGCTACGGGGAACAGCGGTACGTGAAGTCCACCGCGGCCGTGTGCCGTCCGGGCGACACCAGCTGTAGTTCCGCCCTCGCCGGGTAGCTCCCCGTGCCCCGGAAGGTCCACAGCAGGTGCAGCCGGGCCTCCCGCTGCCCGCGCGGTACCCGCTCGGTCAGCTGCTCGGAGCGGGTGCCGTCGCTGCGCACCCACCGGTAGGAGAGGACGCCCGGGCGCCCGTTGGTCGCCACGACGGCCACCACATCGGCTGCCGCATCACAGGCCGGGCCCTTGGGATCGGTGCTCACGGCCACGTCCCGGACCTGGATGCCGGGCCCCAGCCGCTGCCACCCGAGGTACGCGAGGACCGCCGCCAGGACGAGCGCCGCGAGGGCGTACCGCCGCAGCCCGGCCAGGCGCCGCCGGGTGGGCGGCGCGACGGCCCGCGCGACGTCGAGGGGGAACGGCGCGGGCATGGCCGCGGTGACCCCGGGCCCGAACCGGAGCACGGAGCCCTCGACCCGGTCGGGAGCCACCTCCTCGGGCGCCATCCGCTTGGTCGTGTCCGGGGGACCGCTGAACCAGTGGCTGCCGAGGACGGTGGCGCTGTAGTCGTCGCCCTCGGGGGCGCCGGAACCGCTCATCGGGGCACCTCCTGGCAGCGCTGCAGGTACTGCGAGGCCGACGCGGACTTGTTCCCGGCGGTGGGCTTGGTGGTGACGCGGACGCCGCCGTAGCAGCCGCCGCCGCGCGTGAAGGTGTGGGACCTGACCACCGCGGCGGTCGAGCCGGCCGGGACCACGAACGACTCCGGATCGCCGGAGGGGACGGTGTAGGAGCCCTGCGCACCGTCCTGGAACCACTGCACCGTCACGGTGACCGAGCCGGTCCCCTGGGAGCTGACCGAGATGGCCGCGTCGCCGCGGTAGATGCCGGGCTTGAGCGACACGGAGACGTCCGTGACCTTCAGCGTCGGAGTAGGAGTCGGCGTCGGGGTCGGCGTGGGCGACCAGCTGACCGTCGGCTTCGGGGTGGGGCTCGTCGACCACGACGGAGAAGGGGTCGGAGCCCCGGACCCGGACGCGGACGGCGAGGGGCTCGGGGACGCCGAGGGGCTCGGACTCGGTGACGGGGAGGCCGAATCCGTCGGGCTCGGGCTCGGGCCCGCGCTCGGCGAGGCCGACACGGGCGGGGCCGCGCTCGTCGTGGCGAAGGCGCTCACCGCCGAAGCCGCGTCCGGGGCCGCGCCGATCGCGTCCGTCGTCAGGACCAGCACGGTTCCCAATACCAGCGCCACGCCCGCCGCGAGCCAGCCGCGGCGCCCCGGCGCCCAGCCGGAGCCGCCGGGCACCGTGGTCGTGGCGACCGCCGTCGTACCGGCCGCCGGGCCGCCCGCCGAGGGGAAGAGCAGCGGCAGCAGGGCGGCCAGCGCCGCCAGCTTGCGCTGCCCGCGCTCCTCCCACTCGGGCCCGTACGCCGCCAGCGCCACGCCCTCCAGCTCGGCCACGAACGCCTCGGCGTTCTCCGGCCGCTGCTCGGGCGCCTTCGCGAGGCCGCGCCGGATCAGCGGACGCACGGGCTCGGGGGCCTCCGTTTCCGGCACCGGCGCCTCGATGTGCTGGACGGCCAGCTCGGCGAAGTTCTCGCCGTCGTAGGGCTTGCGGCCGGTGAGGCACTCGAAGAAGGTCGCCGTCGCCGCGTACACGTCGGCCGCCGGCGAGGCCGGCCGGCCCTGCCACTGCTCGGGAGCCATGTAGGCGGGGGTTCCGGCCACGCCGGGCGTGCTGCCCCGGTTGGCCGCGATCCCGAAGTCCACCAGCTTCGACGAGCCGTCCGGTGCGACCAGTACGTTCTCGGGCTTGTAGTCGCGGTGCACGACGCCCGCGCGGTGCGCCGCCGCAAGCCCCAGCAGGGACCCCTTGAGGACCACCAGCGCGGCCTCGGCGTCGGCCCGCCCGGACTGCTTCAGCAGCGCGCGCAGGGAGATGCCGTCCACCAACTCCATGACGATGGCCGCGCCGCCGGACGCCTCCACGTACTCGTAGAGCCTGACCACGTACGCGGTCTCCAGCCCGCCCAGGAGGCGGGCCTCGGCCCGGAACTCCCCGACGAACGCCGGATCCCGGCGGAGCCGGTCACTGAGGTACTTCACGGCGACCGGGGTGCCCGTGCCGTCGTGGACGGCGAGCACCACGCGACCGCTGCCGCCCGAGCCGAGCTCACGGACCTCGGTGTAACCGGGGACCGACCATGCCGCCCGCTTGTCGTCCATCGTTCCTGCCCCCTACCTGCCTGCCGTGTGGCGCCGCCGCATCGCTCGGACGACCGGTTCCGGACCGGCGTCCACCGGCCCTCCCCGGGCCGGACGCCCCATGGGACGTGGTTTCCGCCGTGGCCGGTTCCCAACCACGGCGGACGGCTCAGGCCGCGGCCGAGACGGCGCCGATCATGGCGTGCAGCCGGTCGGCCGCAGCCCGCCCGAAGGCCGGATCGTTGATGTGCGTGTCGTAGTCGTAGAGCCTCGTGGTACTGCCCCGCAGACCCTCGCGCAGTGCGGAGAACAGGGCCCGGTCCGCGCCGGGGTCATGGTAGGGCCCGCCCGGTGCGCCGAGCGTGGACAGTCCACGGAGCGGGACGCACACCGCCGTGGGGCCGCTCGCCGCGCACAGTTTCGCGGCGACCCGGCGGCCGAGCTCCGCGCACTCGGCCGCGGTCGTACGGGTCACCGTGATCGACGGATTGTGGACGTGGACGCCCCGGTCGCGGACCTGCCGGGGCAGGCTCTCCAGCGGGCCGAACTTCACCATGTCCAGCGCCCCCAGGCTCACCACCTGCGGGATCCCGGCCCGCCCGGCCGCACTGAGCCGGTCCGGGCCCGCGCTGAGGATGCCCCCGCACAGGTCGTCGGCGAGCTCGCTGAGGGTGAGGTCGAGGACGCCCGCGAAGACCCCCTGGCCGGCCAGGGTCTCCAGGGTGCGGCCGCCGGTGCCGCTGACGTGGAAGACCAGCACCTCGTAGCCGAGTTCCGTCAGCCGCTCGCGCGCCGCATCCACCCCGGCCGTGGTCACGCCCGCCATGCTCGCCGCGACCAGGGGGCGGTCGCCCCCGCCCAGCCGGGGCGGCCGCCCCTGCGCGGAGCTGCGGGCGTGGGCCCGGGCCATTCCGGTGATCGCCGCCACGGCGTTCGCCAGGACCGGCGCGGAGACGCTGTTGATCCCCGCGATGTCCACCACGCTGTACATCATGGTGATGTCCGAGGAGCCCACGTAGGGGCGGACGTCCCCGGACGCCATGGACGAGACCATCAGTTTTGGTACGCCCAGCGGCAGGGCGCGCATCGCCCGGGTGGCGATGGAGGTGCCGCCGCTCCCGCCGATGGCGAGCACTCCGTGCAGCCTGCCCTCGGCGTGCAGTCGTAAGAGGGTCGCCTCCGCGCCCTTCGCCATGGTGGTCACGGCCGCACCCCGGTCGGCGGCCGTGCGCAGGTCCGACAGTTGCGTTCCGGCCGCCCGGGCCACCGCTTCACGCGGTACGTCGGCGGCCACCCGGGGTTCGCCCACGATCCCCGTGTCGACCAGAACCACTTCGACGCCGGCGCGCAGCAGCCCCTCGCGCAGCCAGCCGTACTCCACACCCTTGGTGTCCAAGGTCCCCACCAGCACGACGCTCGTCATGTGTGCAATTTCCATGCAGGTAAGGGTGTTGGCAAGTGCAAGTGTGGGTCAAACCCTCAGGAGCCCCAACAGTCGTTCCAAGAACGGGAGTTGGGATGGGATCAGCATGTTTTGCGCCAGGGGCGGAGCAAACCAGGCCACCCGGTCCAGCTCCGGGAACTCCTGGACGTTTCCGGAATGCGGAGGCCACTCCATCGTGAACGTCCCGGGCACCATCAGCGCCGGATCGAGATCCGCCTCCACCGCCCAGATGGTCACCAGCTTTCCGCTGGTCAGACGTACCTCGCCCAGTGGCAGGTAGTCGCCCTCCGGCGGGGGCAGCCCGATCTCCTCGGTGAACTCGCGGCGGGCCGCGTCCCGCGGGGTCTCCTCCGGGCCGTATTCGCCCTTGGGGATGGCCCAGTCCCCGGCCTCCCGTCCGGCCCAGAGCGGGCCGCCCATGTGTCCGAGGAGCACCTCGACACCCGACTCCGGCTCCGGACCGGTCCGCCGGAAGAGGAGCAGTCCGGCACTGCGTTTGTGTGTCATGGGTACATCCATGCCCCGTACGGATCCCGGCCAGTGACGCGGACGTGCGTTCTGCCGTCAGTGGTCGTGCGGGCCCTGCCGGTGGACCGGACCGTGCGCGTCCGCGCAGTGCGCGTCGGAGGTGCCCCCGCCCGTGCGGCCGACCGTGAGCAGGGACTCCTGCGCGTGGTCCACCTGGAGGGTGGTGTGCGTGATCCCGTACTCCTTGTGGAGCAACTGCTCCAGGTCCCGGCGTACGGCGTGGCAGTCACCCGCCGGCTCCACCAGCACGTGTGCGGACAGTGCCGCCTGGCCCGAGGTGATCGTCCAGATGTGCAGGTCGTGCACCTCGGTGACGGGCGGGTGCCCGACCAGCCGGTCGCCGACCGCGTCCGGGTCCACGTGGGCCGGGGCGGCTTCCAGGAGGATCCGGCCGGACTCGCGGACCAGCCCGTAACCCGCCTTGACCATCAGCACCACCACGACCAGCGTGGCGATCGCGTCCGCCTGCCGGAAACCGGTGGTCAGCACGATCAGACCGGCGACCGCGGTGCCGATGAAGGCGAAGAGGTCGTTCAGGATGTGCTGGTAGGCGCCCTCGACGACCAGCGTGGAACGGTTCGCCCGGGAGATGCACCAGGCCGCGGCGACGTTGACGACGATGCCCGCGAGCGCCGTCACCACGACCAGCCCGCCCTCCACCGGCGGCGGGTCCAGCAGCCGCCGCACCGCCTCGTACGCCAGCCAGACCGCCAGCAGGATCAGCGTCAGCCCGTTCGCCTGGGCGGAGAGTATCTCCGCCCGCTTGAGGCCGTACGTGAAGCCGCCGCGGGCGGGGCGCGCGGCCAGCCGCATGGCGATCAGCGCCAGGACGATCGAGACCGCGTCGGTCAGCATGTGGGCCGCGTCGGAGATCAGGGCCAGCGAATTGGCCATGACGCCGATGACCACCTCGACGGCCATGAACCCGCCGATCAGGGCGAGCGCGATCGCCAGCCAGCGCCGGTCGGCATCGGCCGCCACGCCGTGGCTGTGCCCGCCGGGCCCGTGGCCGTGTCCTCCGGGTCCGTGGCCGTGGTCGTGACCCGCGGACCCGTTCCCGCGTCCGTTCCCGGTTCCGTGTCCGTGGTCGTCGTGCGCGTGGCCGTGCCCACTCATGGCGTCCCCCGTCTCGTCGCGGCACCCGTGTGTTCGGTTCCGTCGCGTGAAGTGAAGCGCACCCCGGCGGGATCGGCAAAGGCTGCAACGGGGACCGTTGTCATTACCCATAAGAGGCCTCTGACCTGCGGTGATGCCTGACCGGTGCCGGACCTTCCCGATCGTGGGAAGATCTGGTCATGGTCCAGCGCCCAAGTGTGCCGACCGCGCCCCAGCTCGTCCTGGTGACCGACTGGGGCGCCACCGAGATGGATCCCGACCGGATCTACCACGTCGGTCGGGACCCGCTGTGCGAGATCTGCCTCGACGACGCCCGCGTCTCCTGGCACCACGCGATCCTGCGCCCGGACGGCGACCACTGGACGCTGGAGGACGAGGGCAGCACCAACGGCACCTTCGCCGACGGCCACCGCGTCCACGAGTGGAGCGTCGGCGTCGGCACGGAACTGCGCTTCGGCAGCGTCGACGACGGGCCGCGCGCCGCCGTCATCGGTCCCGCGCCGCCGCCCCCGCCCGCACCACCCCCCGCGCCCGGCACCGGCCGCCCCTCCCACGTCACGACCCCGGCCATGACCGGCACCTTCCGGCAGCCGACGACCGTACGGCCGCTGCCCGTCCGCACCGCCGTCCGCATCGGCCGCGCCCCCGACAGCGACCTCGTCGTCGACGACCTCACCGTGTCCCGCCGCCACGCCGAACTGCACGCCCTCGCCGACGGCAGCTACGAGATCGTCGACCTCGGCAGCCACAACGGCACCTACCTCAACGGCACCGCCGTGACCCGGGCCACCCCCGTCACCGAGGGCGACATCGTCGGCATCGGCCACTCGGTCTTCTGCCTCGTCGGCGACCAGCTCCAGGAGTTCGTGGACACCGGCGAGGTCTCCCTCGACGTCCAGGGCCTCACCGTCGCCGTCGACAACGGCCGCAAGACCCTCCTCGAGCAGGTCTCCTTCCCCGTGGGCGCCAAATGCCTGCTCGCCGTCGTGGGCCCCAGCGGAGCCGGCAAGTCCACCCTGCTCGGCGCGCTGACCGGCCTGCGCCCCGCCGACCACGGCACCGTCCTGTACGACGGCCGCGACCTCTACCGCGACTACGCCGAGCTGCGCAGCCGCATCGGCCTCGTCCCGCAGGACGACATCCTGCACTCCCAGCTCACCGTCCGGCGCGCCCTCACCTATGCCGCCGAACTGCGCTTCCCGCAGGACACCGCCAAGGCCGAACGCCAGGCCCGGGTCGACGAGGTGATCCGCGAACTCGGCCTCGAACAGCGTGCCGACCTGCCCATCCACAGCCTCTCCGGAGGCCAGCGCAAACGCGTCTCCGTCGCCCTGGAACTGCTCACCAAGCCCTCCCTGCTCTTCCTGGACGAGCCCACCTCCGGACTCGACCCCGGAATGGACCGTTCGGTGATGAACACGCTGCGCGAACTCGCCGACGACGGCCGCACGGTCATCGTCGTCACCCACAGCGTGCTCAACCTCGAAGGCTGCGACCGCCTCCTCGTCCTCGCGCCCGGTGGGCGCATCGCCTACTACGGTCCTCCCGGGGAGGCCCTCGACTTCTTCGGCTTCGAACAATGGCCCGAGGCCTTCGAAGCCTTCGAGAACCAGCGCGAGCGCGACTGGGCCGGGGAGTACCGGGCCTCGCCGCTGCACCGGCGCAACGTCGACGTCACCGCCGGCCGGCTCCCGCTCACGGCGCAGGCCGAACGGGCCGCCGGGGTCCCCCCGCAGCCGCCGCCCAAGGCCCAGAGCTGGGGCTCCCAGCTCTCCACCCTGATCCGCCGGTACGCCGCCGTGCTCAGGTCCGACCGCACCTTCCTGGTCATCATGGTCGCGCTGCCGTTCGTCATGGGCGCCATGACCCGCGCGCTGGCCGGCAACACCCTCAACGCCGAAACGGCGCTGAACGCCCTGTTCATCCTGTGCGTCGGCGGAGTCCTGATCGGCGCCGCCAACGCGGTGCGCGAACTCGTCAAGGAACGCGTGATCTACCAGCGCGAGCGTTCCGTCGGCCTGTCCCGGTCTGCCTACCTGATGTCCAAGATCGTGGTCCTCGGCGCGATCACCGTCGCCCAGGCCGTGGTCCTCACCCTCGTGGGCCTCGCCGGAGTCACCATCAACGCCCCGGGTGGCCGGGGCAACTTCATGCCACCGCTCCTGGAGATCACCCTCGCCGTCGCCCTGCTGTCCCTCACCGCGATGGTGCTCGGCCTACTGATCTCCGCCCTGGTGACCAAGGAGGAGGTCACCATGCCGCTGCTGGTCCTCCTCACGATCGTCCAGGTCGTCTTCTGCGGCTCCCTGTTGAAACTCACCGGCGTCCCCGTCATCGAACAACTGGCCTGGTTCGTGCCGGCCCGGTGGGCCATGGGAGCCATGGCGGGCACCATAGACCTCGGCGCCATCGTGCCCGGCAAGATCACCCAGGACCCGCTGTTCGATCACGAGGCCCACCTCTGGCTCCTCGAAATGGGCATGCTCGTCGTCCTGTCCGTGCTGTTCGGCGTGCTGGTCGCCCGGCTGCTGCGCCGCCACGAGCCGACCGTCATGCGGAAGTAGGCCCCATGAGCAGCCCGCTGGGTCAACCCGGAGGCGAGGTGGAGGGCTTCCGGCCCACCCATGTGGTGCCCCAGGAGGGACTGTCCGCCTGGGAGGGGCCCGACGTCAGCCGGCCGACCGTGCCCCTGGACCCGTTCCTCCCCGTGCAGCTGCTGTCCCGGCGCGGGGAGTGGGGGGAGGTCCTGTGCGCCAACGGATGGTCCGCCTGGGTGGACGGGCGGCTGCTGGTCGCCGTACCGCACCCGCCACCGACGGCCGGCGGACGGCCCCCGGTCCGCTCCGAGGACCCGCGGCCGCTGCTCACGCGCGGCTCCGAGGCCCTGGACCGCTACCGGCGGGCCGTGGACGAGCTCGCCTCGGGACGGATCGACGCTGACGCCTTCCGCCGCTCGCTGCGCGGGCTGCGGGCCGGCGTGGTCATCGACGGGGAGTCGGTGTGGCTCTACGACGAGAAGTCGGGCCGGTGGCTGTACGACGACGGGGACCGCATGTCGACCTACGCGGTCGTCGCCGGCCCGGGCGGCCCGTCCGCGCCCGAACCCGGGCCACGGCAACCGCCCGCGGAAACGACTCCGGCCGGCGGGGCACCCGTACGGCGGGAACCGCCCCCCACCGATGCGGTCGGAATCCCACGAGAAGAGCCCGGGGACCGGTCCGAACCGGCGGTGGCCCATGACCCGACCCGGATCGTGGAGACCCGCGACCCCGGGGGCGGCTGACGGTGGACGAGGAACGGGCGAAGCCCGCCGGCGGGTCCCCCACGGACCTGCGCGGGAAGCAGATCGCCGGCTACCTGGTGGAGAGCGAGATCGGGCGCGGCGGCATGGCCGTCGTCTACGAGGCGCGGGACCTGCGCCTCGACCGGCGGGTGGCGTTGAAACTGTTGGCCCCCGAGCTGGCCCGGAACGACACCTTCAGACAGCGGTTCGCCCACGAGTCGAAGGTGGCCGCGGCCATCGAGCACCCGCACATCGTGCCCGTGTTCGAGGCGGGGGAGGCGGACGGACTGCTCTACATCGCCATGCGCCTCGTCGAGGGACCGGACCTGCGGGTGATGCTGGACCGGACGGGCCCGCTGCCGGTGGAGACGGCCGCGCGGATCGCCGGCCAGGTGGCCTCCGCGCTGGACGCCGCACACGCCCACGACCTGGTCCACCGGGACGTGAAGCCGGGCAACATCCTGATCGCCCCGGGCACGGACCGGGACCATCCGGAACACGCCTACCTCACGGACTTCGGGCTGACGAAGAAATCGCTGTCGCTGACCGGGTTCACGACCGACGGGCAGTTCGTCGGCACCCTGACCTACGTGGCGCCGGAACAGATCTCGGGGAAGCCGGTGGACGGCCGCTGCGACGTCTACAGCCTGGGGTGCGTCGTCTACGAGGCCCTCGCCGGGGAACCGCCCTTCCAGCGCGACGACGACATCGCCCTGCTGTGGGCCCACCAGTACGACGCCCCGCCCGCGCTGAGCTCGCGGCGGCCGGGACTGCCGGAGGAGGTGGACGCGGTCCTGGCGAAGGCGCTGGCCAAGTCGCCGGACGACCGGTGGAACAGCTGCCTGGAGTTCACCGGGGCCCTGCGGCGGGCGGGGGAGGGCGGCCGACCACCGGGGGAGGCGGGCGAGGCGGAGGACGGGGCGGGGCGGGCCGCGCACCCGGACCTGCCCGCCCCGCCTCCGGTGCCGCGGTGGGCGCTGCCGGTGTTCAACCGGCCGGCGCCCGGGGGAACGGCCTGAGCCGCTCCCGGCCCGCTCGAGCTGTTCGGCCTGTTCGGCCTGCTCGGCCTACCCGGGTGCCGCGCGGGTCGTGGCGGCCGGTTCGTCGACCCGGCCGCCGCGGTGCAGTGGACGGGCCAGCAGGGCGCCCAGGAACCCCGCCACCGCGCCCCACAGCAGCCCGAGACCGACGTTGCGCCACAGCACGGGCTGCAAGTTGACCTGGCCGCCGAGGCCGTCCACGTCGCCGATGCCCAGCAGGGAGAGGCCGAACTGGGCCTGGATCCGGCCCAGCAGGCAGACCGTCAGGGTCGCCAGGGCGAGGGCCACGCCCAAGTGGAGGGCGTGCTGCCAGGGGCGGACGTGGGCGGGGGAGCGTACGGCCGCCAGTACGCCCGTGCCGAGCAGCAGGACGGCGGCCACCGCCACCAGCCACCACGCCCGGGAGTCCTGCTCCGCGAGCGCGGACACGTCGATCCGGGACGGGTCGGAGCCGCGCAGGACCTGGTCCAGCAGCTGCGGCATCGGTAGTCCGAAGGGCCCCTCGACGTTGCCCTCCCAGGCGCCGCCGAAGCCCAGGGTGAGCGCGAGCCAGACGAGGTTCGGCAGCCCGAGCAGGATCACGGCCAGGGTCCGGTCGGCATGGCCCTGGGTGGCGGCCACGACCACGCCGACCCCGATGCCGAGGACGACGTAGGCGAGGAGCAGCAGCATCGTGGCGAAGGCGGCGGGGCGCAGCGCCGTGTGGAAGCGGACCAGTCGGGCCGGGAGCGGGGCGCGCCGCGAGACCAGTAGGGCGATCACCAACAGGCCGAGGATCCACAGCAGTCCGTACAGGAGCGTGGCCGGCAGGTCGGCCTCGAAGCCCACCGTGGGCGCGGAGTCCAGGAGTTCGGTGATGGTCCCGATGGGGGAGTCGCCGGTGGAGATGCCGAAGGTCTCGCGGGCGAGGAAGGCGGCGCCGGTCAGGGCGAGCAGCCACAGCACGACCAACGGGACTGCACGGCCGATGAGTTCGCGGGGCCGGGCCACGGCCCGGTTGTGCAGGGGGCGCAGGAAGAGGTAACCGGTCACGAGGGCGCCCGCCAGACTCACCGAGAGCGGGACCACCGACAGGTTCACGTCCGCGCCCGCCAGCGAACCGGCACCGGCCGACACGTCCAGCGAACCGCCCGCCGCCATCACCACGACGGCGGCGACCACATGCGGGAACGCGCCGCCCGGGAGGCCGCCCGCGCCCGCGCACATCAGCCCGGCGGCGGCGACCGCGGTCATCACCACGAATCCCGCGACGACGGCTACGAGGGCGTCCCGCCATGCCCTCGCGGAGCCCCCCGACGATGACGATTCCGGCGTCCGACTCACCCTGCCACCGTGACATCCCCGGCTTGCGGGCACCACCCGGACGGCGCACACAATGGTCCCCGGGGAACTCACTCCTCCTGGGAAGAAGAGCCCGTGACCACACAACCGTCCGGCCGACCGCCGTCTTCAGGGCGCCCCACCGGGCCGCCCTCGGGCCCGCTCTCGGGCGGCCAGCAGGGGTCTCCGCCACCGCCGCCGTCGGCGCCGCCGGGTGGCCCTGGTGGGCCGGCGGGGCCGGGCGGGCCCGGAGGCCCGGGGCAGGGTGGGGCCGGTGGGCCCTGGTGGCGCTCCGTGCCACGGCTCGTCACCGCGCTGGTCGCGGTGGCGGCGGTCGTGGCCCTGGCCGTGGTCCTGACCCGGCCCACCGGGAAGGCCGACAACGCCGGCGGCGAGGTGTTCCTCCAGCCGGTCGCCGCCTCCGGTCCCGATCCCTTCACGGAGTCCACGGTGGTGAAGGACGCGCCGCCCCCGCCGGAGAGCCCGCCGCCCTCTCCCCAGGGCACGGCCAGTCCGAGCGCAAGCCCGACCGGGCCGGTGGGTACCAGGAGCGTCAGCGGTTCGGCGCCGGGCGTGTACGGCGGCACCCGGAACGTCGCCAGCTGTGACGTCGAGAAGCTGATCGGATCGCTGGGAGCCGACCCCGCCAAGAACGCGGCCTTCGCCCAGGCGCAGGGCATCCAGCCGGCCGCGGTTCCCGGTTACCTCCGCTCCCTCACCTCGGTGCAGCTGCGGTTCGACACCCGGGTGACGAACCACAGCTACCGGGACGGCAAGCTCGTCCCCTACCAGGCCGTGCTGCAGGCCGGGACGGCCGTGCTGGTGGACGACCGGGGAGTGCCGCGCGTGCGCTGCGCGTGTGGCAACCCGCTCGGTCCGCCGGTGCCGCTCAAGGCCTCCCCGAAGCGTTTCGGGCAGACGTGGCCCTCGTACCAGCCGGCGAAGGTGGTGGCCATCGCACCGGCCCCGACCGTCGTCAACAAGATCGTGATCTACGACCACCGCGACAACCAGTGGTACGAGCGCCCCAAGGGCGGCGACCACCAGGGCAAGCCCAAGCCCGACAGGCCGATCCCGCCGCCGCCCGTCCCGACGCCGCCGCTCACGCCGCCCCCGTCGGCGACGACCCCGAACCCGACCCTGACCTCGCCGAGGCCGACCGTGTCCGGGACGTCCCCGACCCCGAGCACGTCCGTGACGACGCCGCCGTCGAAGTCGCCCACGAAGTCCCCGTCCGAGTCGCCCACGAAGTCCCCGTCCGAGTCGCCTTCGAAGTCTCCGTCGAAGTCGCCCTCGGAGTCCCCGTCGAAGTCCCCTTCGGAGTCTCCGTCCGAGTCACCGAAGAAGTCTCCGTCAGAATCCCCGTCGGAGTCACCGAAGAAGTCCCCTTCCGAGTCACCGTCGAAGACCCCGGCCGAGTCACCTTCGACGGCGCCGTCGAAGTCGTCCGAGGAGTCGAAGTCACCCTCGAAGCCGGCTTCGGAGACGCCTTCGAAGCCGCCCTCCGAGCCGCCTGCGCAGTCACCGACGCCGAAGTCCGCACCTGCGACCCCCCCGTCCCCCACCGCTCTGACGTCTCCCACGTCGCCTGCGACGTCGAGGTCTTCCGCGCCGCGCCCGCCGACGTCGGCCGCTCCCGAGCGCCCGACCGCTCCGCCGCCGCCCTCCGCGCCGAAGACTTCTGAGCCGAAGCCGTCCGCGCCCCCGCCGCCGTCCGCTCAGCCGCCGTCCGCTCCGCAGCAGGAACCGCCCCGGACGGCCCCCCAGAACGAGCCCGAGGGCCCGGCTCGGGAAAGCTGACCTCGACCGCTCACGTCCGTGACCGCGCCTCCTGCCCCGAGCGGTGAGGAGGCGCGGTCACGGAGCGCCGCCGCAGCGGACCGGTGATCAGGCGGAGCCGCGGCGCGCGAGTGCGTCGCCCGCGACGCCCACCGCGACGCCGAGGGCGATCATGACGACGTAGCTGTAGATCTCGTAGCCGTCGGGGGCGAGGAACCGGAGGAAGCCCATGAAGCGGATCCAGCCGAGCCACTCGTGCAGCAGGCCGCTCGCGCCACCGACGGTGAGGATGAAGCACAGCGCACCCGTGACAGTGGCCAACGGGGACTTCGGCGAGGTGGAGGTCATGCTCCGACGCTAGGAGCCGGGCGCCGGGCCGGACATCGGCCTTTGGGCTCCTCAGCTCGTACTTAAGTATGCGATGCGGGGCGCGGGCGCCCGCTCCTGCGCCCGCCCGCGTAGATTTCCGGGGCATGCGCCGCATCCACCGCACTCGCCGGGACTGGGCCGCCGACCTGGCCCTCGTCCTCTTCGCCGCCTGTTTCGCCGCCGTCAGCTCGCAGTCCATTCCGGTCTCGGAGAGCCTCGGCCCGGGCTGGCGGGCCGCCGACCAGGTGGCCGGCGGGCTCGGGTGCGCGGCGGTCCTGCTGCGGCGGCGCGCGCCGGTCCAGTTGGCCGTGGCGCTGCTCCTGGCCGGCACCGTGGCGCACTACCTGACCGGACCGGCGATGGTGGCGGTGTTCACGGTGGCCGCGGCACGACCGTGGAAGGCCACGGCATGGGTGGCGGCCCTGGTCTTCGGACCGCTGCCCCTCTTCCTGTGGCAACTGCCGGACATGTCCGAGGAGCGGGCCGGTTCGGCCGTGACGTACTTCGCCCTGATCGCCGGAGCCATCGGCTGGGGGTTGTTCCGGCGGTCCCGGCAGCAGCTCATCGCCTCGCTGCGCGAGCGCGCCGAGTTGGCCGAGGCGGACGCGGAGTCGCGGGCCGAGCGCGCCCGGCTGGAGGCCAGGGAGGAGATCGCCCGCGAGATGCACGACGTGCTCGGCCACCGACTGTCCCTGCTCAGCGTGCACGCGGGCGCCCTGGAGTTCAATCCGGGCGCCCCGCGGGCGGAGATCGAGCGGGCCGCCGGGGTGATCCGCGAGAGCGCCCACCTGGCGCTGCACGACCTGCGCGAAGTGATCGGCGTCCTGCGGGCAGAGTCGGGAACGGGGCCCGCGGAGGGCGGCGAGCGCCCGCAGCCGGAACTGGCGGACCTCCCCCGACTGGTGGCGGAGGCGAGGGCGGCGGGCGGACGGATCGAGCTGGCCGGACCGCCCGAGGGGGCCGCGCCCCCGCCCCTGGTGGGGCGTACGGCGTACCGGATCGTGCAGGAGGCGTTGACCAACGTGCGCAAGCACGCGCCCGGCGCGGCCGCCGACGTGCGGGTCACCGGGAGCCCGGGCGACGGGCTGACGGTGGAGGTCCGCAACGCTCCGCCGCCCGGACCGGATCCCGCCCGGGCCGCGGTTCCCGCGCCGGCCGAAGGCGGCGGTCAGGGGTTGATCGGGCTGGCCGAACGCGCCCGGCTGGCCGGTGGGGAACTGACGGCCCTCCCCGCCGGCGACGGGTTCCGGGTGCGGGCCTGGCTACCCTGGCAGGGCTGACCGGGGGACGAGCACGAGACCGCGCAACACGAGACCGCGCAACACGAGACCACGAGACACGAAAGACGAGGCGCCGGTGATCCGCGTACTGCTGGTCGATGACGACGCGATCGTCCGGGCCGGGCTGCGCCTGATGCTGGGCGGCGCCCCGGACATCGAGCTGGTCGCGGAGGCCGCGGACGGGGCGGAGGTGCCCGATCTGGTCGCCGCGCACGGACCGCACCTGGTGCTGATGGACATCCGGATGCCCGGCGTCGACGGGCTGGCCGCCACCGAGCACCTCCGGGCGCGACCGGGAGCCCCGGAGGTGCTGGTCCTGACCACCTTCCACACCGACGCGCACGTCCTGCGCGCACTGCGGGCCGGAGCGGCCGGGTTCCTCCTCAAGGACACGCCGCCGCAGGAGATCGTGACGGCCATCCGGACGGTGGCCGCCGGGGACCCGGTGCTCTCCCCGGCCGTCACCCGCCGGCTCATCGACCAGGTGGCGGGCGACGTCGGCCAGGACACCCGGGCGACCGCCGCCCGTGCCCGGCTGGAGCTGCTGGCCGAACGCGAGCGGGAGGTGGCCCTGGCGGTCGGGCGGGGCCTGTCCAATGCGGAGATCGGACGGGAACTCCACCTGGCGCTGCCCACGGTGAAGACCCACGTGTCCCGGATCCTGACCCGGTTGGACCTCAACAACCGGGTCCAGATCGCCCTGTTGGTCCATGACGCGACCCTGTCCGACGGCGGACGGCGCTGAATCCCGCGGCCGTCGGCTCCTTGGCTGCCGCGGCGGTTCCTCCGCCGACCGCAGCGCCGGCGGTGCTCCCGCGGGAGTGTCGGGCCGGGCACGGAGGGTGGCCGGGCCTCCCGCAGGGACACCGGCGGGCGGGAGTGAGACCCTGGCTGCATGGCCCGTAGGGCAGAGAACTCCGACGTCGGCTGGCCCGCGCGGCCGGACACGAGCCTCGCGCTCAATCGCATGGGCACCTTCGACTGGGACCTCGACAGCGGTCGGATGCATCTCGATCCCACCGCCCTCGAGGTACTGGACCTGCGCCCGGACGAATACGACGGGACCCCCGGCGGGCTCCGGATCCGCCTCGCCCCCGGTGAAGAGGCCCGGCTCGACACCCGGGTCGCGCAGGCGATCAAGGACGGCCGGAGCCACTACGGCGCCTACGTCCGCAGCCGCCGGCGCGACGGCTCGCCTGCCTGGACCCACATCCAGGGGCACATCCTGCGGGACCCGTCCGGTCGCTCGTACCGCGTCATCGGGATCCTCCGCGACGCCGCCCACGACCCCGGCGAACCCGGTGCCGCCGGTGAGGAGATCGAGGGACGGCGCCGGATGACCGGCGTGGTGGAGCGGACCACCGCCATCCTCGCGCACGCCCGCACCGTCAACGACGTGACCGACGTCCTCAAGGACCCGCAGGCCCTCGGCCACCTCGGCGCCGTCAGCGTGATGCTGGGCGTCGTCGACGGCGGCCGCATCCACCTGGTCGCGGAGGGGCAGCTCGGCTCGTACGTGCCCGAGATCGAGTACACGCGGATCGACGCGCAGCTCCCGATGAGCGAGGCCGTACGCACCATGCAGTCGCTCTTCCTCGTCTCCCGGGAGGAGTTCCAGCAGGGCTACCCGGACCTGTGGCCGTACATCGAGCCGCTGTCCGTCCGCAGCGGCGTCTACCTCCCGCTGATCGCCCAGGGGCGGCCCATCGGGGCGCTCGGTCTGCTGTACGCGCGGGACGGCGATTTCACCGCCGAGGAGCGGAACCTGCTGATGGCGCTCGGCAGCGGCGTCGCGCAGAGCCTCCAGCGGGCCATCCTCTTCGAACAGGAGCACGACCTGGCCGAGGGGCTCCAGCGAGCCATGCTGCCGCGCCGGATCCCGGAGGTGCCGGGCGCGCGGATCGCCGTACGGTACCGGTCCGCGCGGATGGGCCGGGACATCGGCGGCGACTGGTACGACGTGGTCCCGCTCGGCGAGGGCCGGGTCGGGGTGATGATCGGCGACGTCGAGGGACACGACACGGACGCGGCCGCCGTCATGGGGCAGCTGCGCATCGTGATGCGCGCCTACATCGTCGAGGGGCACACCCCGGGCGCGGCGATGGCCCGGGCCTCGGCCTTCCTGCGCGAACTGGAGACGGAACGGTTCGCCACCTGTACGTACGCCGAGGTGGACCTGACCACCGGGATGGCCCGGATGGTCCGTGCCGGGCACATCGACCCCGTCGTGCGGCGCGGCGACGGCAGCGTCCACCGGGTCCAGGTGGCCGGCGGGTTGCCGCTCGGCCTGCCGCCCCGCGAGCAACCGGGGACCGGCTCGGGCTACCCCGTCACCAGCCTCGAACTGCACCCCGGGGACACCCTGCTGCTGTGCACCGACGGCCTGATCGAACGCCCCGGCGCCGAGCAGGACACCGGCATGAGGGAGTTCATGGCGGCGGTCCACAGCGGCCCGATCGACGTGGAGGAACTCGCCGACGTGCTGTGCGACCTGGTCGGCGACTCGGGCGGCGGGGACGACATGGCCATGCTCGTGCTGCGCCGCCGCGGCACCCCCACCGCGCGCGGCGGGGGTCCGCTGCAGCAGCGCCTGGAACCGGGCGATACGAAGGCCCCGGCGCTGGCCCGGCACCTGATCCGGGCGGCGGTGGCCGCCTGGGGAGCACGGCACCGGGCCGACGAGATCGAACTGGCCGCGGACGAGCTGATGACCAATGCCCTGGTCCACACGGACGGTGGCGGCCACGTCAGCATGCGGCTCACGGCCCAGGGACGGATCCGGATCGAGGTCGAGGACGGCAGCAGTGCCCTGCCGAGGCGGCGCGAGGCGGGCGACTGGGCGGTTTCGGGGCGCGGGCTGATGCTGGTGGACAGGCTCGCCGACGAGTGGGGCGTGGAGCCCCGGGGCGGTGGGAAGTGCGTCTGGTGCGAGTTCGCCCTGGCCGCCCCGGAGGACGCCGGCTGAAGACCGTCGGCCGCGGGCCGGGCGGCCCCGAGCCCGGTTCCGGTTCGCGCCGTCAGAGCCGTACCAGCGTGACCTCGGTGGCCTTCACGCTCGTCCACACCGCGGCGCCGTCCACGATGCCCAGTTCGGCCGCCGCGTCGGGGGTGATCTCGGCGACCAGGTCGGGCGCCTTCGCCGAGGCGATCAGCACGCGCAGCCGGCTGCCGACCGCGGTGATCTCCCGTACGGTGCCCGGCCAGACGTTGCGGGGACTGCCGCCCGGGCGGTCCCGGTGCACCGACACCGCCTCCGGAGCGATGATCGCCAGCGCCTTCGCCCCCTCGGGCAGCGTCTCCGCGACCACCAGCCGACCGCCCGCCACGAGGGCGAGCCCGTCGGCCGACGCAGTGCCCGGCCAGGCGTTGCGCCCCAACATGCGGGCGACCCACGGGGAGCGCGGATTGCGCGTGACCTCCGAGGGCGGTGCGTCCTGCAGGGCCCGGCCGTGGGCCAGTACGAGGACCCGGTCGGCCAGGGAGACGGCCTCGACGGGATCGTGGGTGACGATGAGGCAGACGCCGCCGAAGTCGGCCAGGTGGGTGCGCAGGGTGTGCCGGACCCGGGCCCGGGTGGTCTGGTCGAGCGCGGCCAGTGGTTCGTCCAGGAGCAGCAGGCGGGGGCGGGCGGCCAGCGCCCGCGCCAGTGCCACCCGTTGGGCCTGGCCGCCGGAGAGCTGGGCGGGCCTGCGGTCGGCGAGGTGCTGGACGCCCAGCCGGTTCAGCCAGGCCTGGGCCTCGCGGCGGGCCTGCGCGCGCGGCACCCCGCGGGCGCGCAGCCCGTACGCGGTGTTGGCCACGGCGGTCAGGTGCGGGAACAGCGCCCCGTCCTGCGGCACCCAGGCCACCTGGCGCTGGTGCGGGGGCAGGGTCGTCACGTCGTCGTCGCCGAGCCGCAGTTCGGCGTGGGCGCGCGGGGTGAGGCCGAGCAGGGCGCGCAGCAGGGTGGTCTTGCCGGCGCCGTTCTCGCCGACCACGGCGATGGTGGTGCCGGGTTCGGCGTCGAGGGTGAGCTCGTTGAAGCCCGTGACGGTGGCGTGCAGGGGCCAGCGACCGCCGTCGTGGGACGGCGCGGCGTCGCCGCCGTCGGTGACGGTGGTGCGGGCGTCGGAGGTGAGGGGCTCCTCGGGGACCGGCGTCGCAACGGCCTCGCGGGCCACCGGGGTGCCCGTCCAGCGTCCGCGCAGGGCGATCAGTACGGCCATGGCGATCGCGAGGAGCAGCAACGAGACGGAGGTGGCGGCCTCGGGCTTGTCCTGCAGCAGCAGGTACACCTGGAGCGGCAGGGTCTGGGTGGTGCCGGGCAGGTTGCCGGCGAAGGTGATGGTCGCCCCGAACTCGCCCAGCGCGCGGGCCCAGGTCAGCGCCGCACCGGCGATCAGGCCGGGGGCGACCATGGGCAGGGTCACCGTGAAGAACACCCGGACCGGCGAGGCGCCGAGCGAGGCGGCGGTCTCCTCGTAGCTCTGCTTGAGACCGCCGAGGGCGCCCTCGAGGCTGATCACCAGGAACGGCATGGCGACGAACGTGGCCGCGACCACGGCGCCCGACGTGTGGAAGGGCAGGGTGATCCCGAACGTGCCCTCCAGCCAGGGGCCGAGCAGTCCGCGCCGACCGAAGCCGAGGAGCAGGGCCACGCCGCCGACGGTCGGCGGCAGCACCATCGGCAGCAGGACGAGGGAGCGGACCAGGGCCTTGCCCTTGAACTCCACCCGGGCCAGCAGCCAGGCGAGCGGCACGCCGAGGAGCAGCGAGAGGGCCAGCGCCCACAAGGACACCAGGAGCGAGAGCTGCAGGGCCTCGACCACGCCGGGGCTGGTGAGGTGGGCGCCGAGTTCGCCCCACTGGGTGCGGACGAGGATGCCGATGAGCGGCAGCAGCAGGAACGCGACGGCGAGCAGCGCGGGGAGCGTCAGGGCCAGCGGGGGCCGGGTGCGACGGGCACGGGTACGGGCGCGTATGCCGCTGCGGGTGCCGGCTCGGCTGCGGAGTCTGCTCATCAGGGTTCCTGGCTGGGGTGTCGGCTGTGGGGGAAGCAGGGGCGGCCGGCGGGGGTTCGGGGCCCGTCCGCGAGAACGCCGAGAGGGGCTGCCTGTCCCCCCGGTTCAGGCAGCCCCTCAGGGGGTGTGGGTCCGTCCGGCGGTTACGCCTTCTGGAAGCCCGCGTCCTGGAGGATCTTCTGCGCCTCGGGGGTGCTCAGCCAGGCCACGAAGGCGGCCGCTTCCGTGGCGTTCTTGGACTGCTTCAGCGTGGCGGCCGGGTAGGAGGCCACGGCGTTCTGGTCGTCCGGGATCTCCACGGCGACGACCTTGTCGCCGGACTTGGCGGAGTCGGTCTTGTAGACGAGACCGGCGTCGGCCTCACCGAGCTCGACCTTGCTCAGGACGGCACGGACGTTGGGCTCCTGGGAGACCGGCTTCACCTCGATCTTCTGGGCGTCGAGGATCTGCTTGCTGTAGCGGCCGACGGGGACCTCGGGCGCGGCGAGCACGACCTTGATCTTGGTGTCGGCGAGGTCCTTGAGTTCGTCGATCTTGAACGGGTTGGCCTTGCCGGCCGCGATGACCAGGCGGTTCTTGGCGATGACGGTGGCGTCGCCGGTCTCGGCCTTCAGTCCGTCCATGGTCTTGGTGTCGGCGGTGACCAGAGCATCGGCCGGGGCGCCCTGCTTGACTTGGGCCGCGAGTTCCTGCGAACCGGCGAAGGAGAAGGTGATCTTCGTGCCGGGGCGGGTCTTCTGGTACTCCTCACCCGCGGTCTTGAAGACGTCGGTGAGGGAGGAGGCCGCCAGCACCGTGAGGTTCACGGCCTTCGGCTCGGGGATGGTCCCGGCGGCGGCCTTCTTGTCGTCGCTCTTGCCACAGGCGGCCAGCGGCACGAGCAGGGCGGCGGTCAGCACGGCGGCGGCGGTAGGGCGGCGGATCGTGGTCGGGGACATGAGCAGATGCTCCTCGGTCGGGTCGGCGGCCGGCCTTCTGCCGGAACCGCGCGGTGGTGACCCGCGCCGGTGACGGGCGGAGCGGGTGGGGACGTTCGGTGCTGTTGAGCGGGTGGTGCGGGGGGACCGCGGGTGGTCGGCGGGCGGCGCCGTCCGGATCAGGTGCGGTCGATGTGCACGCTGGTGGACTTCACGCGGGCGGTGGCCTGCATGCCGACCTCCAGCCCGAGCTCCTCGACGGCCTCACGGGTGAGTAGGGAGACCAGGCGGTGGGGACCTGCCTGGATCTCGACCTGGGCGGCCACGTCGCCGAGCTTGACGGCGGTGACGATGCCGGGAAAGGCATTGCGCGCCGAGGTGTACGGTTCCCCGTCCTCGAGGTGGGCGCCCTGGCCCACCTCGACGGAGAAGGCGGCCAGGTCGCGTCCGTCGATCAGGCGCCGGCCGCCTTCGTCGCGATGGGTCACGACCCGGCCGGCGTCGGCCCAGCGGCGGGCGGTGTCCGGGCTGACGCCCAGCAGACGCGCCGCCTGTCCGATGGTGTAGGACTGCATGGGCGACAACGTATGGGTACGTGTGGCGCATTTGCAATTCTCTTGGCCTGATCTCCATGGCAGATGCCATACTCCTTGGCGCATCTGCCAAAACTCGTTCCGTTCTGCCGGGCCCGGCTCGCTAGAGTCGGGGCATGGCTGATGAGGGAACGGGAACGGGCACGGTACGGGTCGACGCGTGGATCTGGTCCGTGCGCCTGACCAAGACCCGCTCGATCGCGGCGACCGCTTGCCGGGCGGGCCACGTGAAGGTCAACGGGGAGCGCGCCAAGCCGGCGCAGCCCGTGCGCGCGGGGGACGAGGTGCGCCTCTTCCACGCGGGGCGCGAGCGGATCGTCGTCGTCAAGCGGCCCGTGTCCAAGCGGGTCGGCGCCCCGATCGCCGCCGAATGCCTGATCGACAACAGCCCGCCGCCGCCCACGCCCGTGGAGGCCGCCGTGGTCGGCATCCGCGACCGGGGAGCCGGCCGTCCGACGAAGCGCGAGCGCCGCGAGATCGAAACCCTCCGCGGACGTCCGTAGGGCCGTCCCCGCAGGGGCCCGGTCGGCCTGCCCGCGGTGCCCGCCGGTTGGGCCCACCGGCCGGTCGGGCTCGTCCCACGGACGTGCCTTCGGTCGGTCGGGGCGTCGGCTCGGTCAGACCTTGCGGTACGTGTACGCGTCGGCGGCGGACGCCGCGACCGCCGCCAGCGGCGCTCCGGTGGACGCGGTCACCACCGCCGCCACTGCGCCCTCGACGAACGGTGCGTCCAACAGCAGGGAACCCGGCGGGAGTTCGTCCTCCATCAGGAGGGCCTTCACCGTCAGCACCGAGCTGCCCAGATCGGCCAGCAGGGCCACCCCGGCACCCCGGTCCACCTCGCGGGCGGCCGTGAGGATCCGCTCCGCGCTCGTGCCGAGCCCACCGACCGCCGTGCCGCCCGCCGCGGCCAACGGGGCCACGGGGCCGCCGGCCGCCAGCTCGCGGGCCAGCTCCGCCACCGCCTCCGCGACCCGCGCGCTGTGCGACACCAGCACGATGCCGACCAGGGCCGGGCCGGGTGCGGATCCGGGGCCGGAGCCGGAAGGGGAGTCGGGCGCCGCGTGCCCGCCCGTCACCGTGCGCCCGCCGGTTCCGCCACGTCCGCCAGCGTCCCCAGCAGCAGCGCCGATGAGGTCGCCCCGGGATCCTGGTGGCCGATGCTCCGCTCGCCCAGATAGCTGGCCCGCCCCTTGCGCGCCCGCATCGGAACCGTCGCCAGCGCCCCGTCCTGCGACGCGTTCCCGGCCGCCCGGTACGACGTGCCCAGTGCGGCCACTCCCGGCACCAGCGCGTCCAGCATCGTCTTGTCCCCGGGAGCCGCCCCGCCCAGCTGCGCCACCGCCGCGACCCCCTGCGACAGGGCCTCGCGCAGCTCCGCGTCGGACACCTCGGCCGACTCCCCGAGCGCCTTGCCCGTGCGCCGCAGCAAGGTTCCGTACAGCGGTCCCGACGCCCCGCCGACCGTCCCGATCAGCGTCCTCCCGGACAGTTGGAGCACCGCTCCCGGCGTCGCCGCCGTCGGTTCCGTCTCCAGGGCGGCGATCACGGCCGTGAACCCCCGCAGCAGATTGCTCCCGTGGTCGGCGTCGCCGATGGGGGAGTCGAGCTCGGTCAGCCGGTCCGCCTCCCGCTCCACCGCGGCCGCGGCGGCCACCATCCAGCGCCGGAAGAACTCTGCGTCACGCACCGGATCTCCTCGCCTCGCACCCGTCAGGCCGGTTCCACCGACACCATACGTTCACAGACCCCAGCGCAGCGCCGCGGTCCGGACGGGCGCGTCCCACAGCCGCAGCACCTCCTCGTCCGCCCGGCACAGGGTCACCGAACACCCCGCCATGTCCAGCGACGTGACGTAGTTTCCGACGAGCGCCCGCGCCACCGGCACCCCGCGCTCGGCCAGTACCCGCGCCACCTCCGCGTGGAACCCGTACAGCTCCAGCAGCGGTGTCGCTCCCATCCCGTTGACCAGTGCCAGCACCGGCCCGTCGGCCGGACCGATCTGGGCCAGCTCCTCCAGTACGGCGCCCACCGCGACCTCGGCGATCTCCCGCGCCGACATCATCGGGCGGCGCTCCCGGCCCGGTTCGCCGTGGATGCCGATGCCCAACTCCAGCTCCCCGTCCGGCAGGTCGAAGGTCGGGCTGCCCTTCGCGGGAGTGGTGCACGCGCTCAGCGCCACCCCGAAGCTCCGCGAGCACGCATCGACCTGCCGGGCGAGCGCGGCGACCCGCTCCAGCGGAGCGCCCTCCTCGGCGGCCGCTCCGGCGATCTTCTCGACGAACAGGGTGGCACCGGTGCCGCGGCGCCCGGCGGTGAACAGGCTGTCGGTCACCGCGACGTCGTCGTCGACCAGGACGCGCTCGATCCGCAGGCCGTCCTCCTCGGCGAGTTCGGCGGCCATCTCGAAGTTCAGCACGTCCCCGGTGTAGTTCTTGACGACGAACAGCACCCCCTGGCCGGAGTCCACCGCCGCGGCCGCCCGCACCATCTGTTCGGGCACCGGCGACGTGAACACCTCGCCCAAGCAAGCGGCCGACAGCATCCCGTACCCCACGAACCCGGCGTGCAGCGGTTCGTGCCCGGATCCGCCCCCGGACACCACCCCGACCCGCCCGCCCGACCGGGCGTCCCGCCGTGCGACCACCCGCCGCTCCACGTCGACGTCCAGCTCGGGATGGGCGGCCGCCATCCCGCGCAGGGCGTCGGTGACCACGGTCTGCGGGCTGTTGATCAGCATCGTCATGCCACTCCATCCGGTCCTTCGGCGGGTGTTCGGCTCGGGCCGGACCACCGGCGGACCCTCGCGGGCGGTCCGTCCGTCGCCACGATACGAGGCCGGGCGGCCGACCGGGAGGAAGCCGTGGCGCGAACCCGTGGCGCGAACCCGTGGTGCGAACCCGCGCCGGTCCCGCGCGCGGGGGCGAGGCCGGTGTCAACCGTCGACGCCCTCGAAGGGCCAGGCCTGGATGTCGCGGTAGTGGATGGGGCCGGGGCCGCGGCCGGTGTTGCTCCCGACGAGGTGCAGGCGCCGGGTCTCCCACGGGCGGCCGGTGAACGCGTCGAGTCCGGTGGCCGCCTCCACCGCGCTGGTGGTGTCGTGGCGGCGGGAGCGGGCCAGCGTCAGGTGGGGGCGCAGGGGCCGGCCGTGGAAGGGGATGCCGCAGTCGGTGACCGCGGCGCGCACCTCGGAGGCGAGGAGGTGCAGCCCTTCGAGGTCTCCGTCGATCCCGGTCCACAGGACCCGCTCGTCGAAGTGCCCGCCGCCGCGCAGCGCCAGCCGCAAGGGCCGCCGGGCCCGGGCCAGCTCCGCGAGCGGCGGCCGCAGGAGTTCGAGGGCGGTCACCGGGAGCTCGCCGAGGAAGGCCAGGGTGATGTGCCAGTCCTCGATGCGGTTCCAGCGCATGCGCGGGTACGCGGCGTAGGCCGGCCGCAGCCGTTGTTCCAGCTCTTCCTTCGCGTCGTCGGGCGGGGCCAGCGCTATGAACACGCGGACGGTCGCTGCCTGGGTCTTTTCGTTCACGAGGTCTTCGTATCCTGTCCGGGCACGTTCCGTCACCTTCTGCCGGGTGCGGGTGCGGGTCAGTGGGCGCCGGGGGATCCGATGGTCACCACGCGGGCCCAGGCGGGCGGGGCGTCCGGCACGTAGTCGGGGTCGTCCTCGCGCCAACGGCTCCCCCGGTTCCGGTGGAAGAGGCCCACCACCGTGCGGCACGGTGGTCGAGTGTCCGGCCAGGCGGTCTGTCCGTCCGTCAGGACCACGATCACGTCGGGCCGGGGTCCCGTGCCGAGCGCCTTGGCGAATCCGGTGCGTAGATCCGTCCCTCCGCCGCCCAGCAGCGGGATGCCCTCGCCGCTGCACAGCGGGTGCACGATCCGGGCCGCCGCGTCGCACGGCACCACGCTGACCATGTCGCTCCGGCCGCCCACGGCGCGGGCGATCGCGGCGACCTCCAGCAGCGCACTGCCCAGCTCGGCGTCGCTGACCGAACCGGAGGTGTCGATGACCACGCAGACGCGGGGCGGTCTGCGCCGCAGGCTCGGGAGCACGACGCCGGGCAGCGCGGTCGAGCGCCGGGAGGGCCGGGCGTAGCTGTAGTCCTCGCCCGCCCCCGCACCGGAGGCCGCCGACCGGACCGCAGCGCCCAGCAACTCCCGCCAGGGCTGCGGCGGGTGGAACGCCTCCTCGGCCCACCGCCGCCACCCCGCGGGTGCGCTCCCCGGACGGCCGTTGATCCCCTGCGCCACCCGGAACCGGACCGCGTCCTGCTCCTGCGCGCTGAGGCCGTGCGCGCCGTCCGGCCCCAGGTCCCACTCGCGTTCCAGACCGTCGGCGCCGCTGCCGCAGTCCAGCCAGACCAGCTCTTGCGTCAGCGGTCCGAGCCGGAACTGCCGCAGGTAGTCCTCCATGAGCTCGCCCGGGGACAGCCCCAGGTCCTCCGGCACCAGCGCACCTTCGGGGCGTACCAGCCCCTCGCCGTACGCGTCGTCGTTGATCTCGCAGTCCGCGGCGATGTTCATCCGCAGCCGTTCGCCCGGGCCGGTCAGCCCGCGTTCCCGGGCGACCCGGTCGCCGCGTCCGTGGTGGTCGCGCAGCAGGTGGGACACCTCGTGGACCCAGACCCCGGCGAGCTCCTCCACCGGCGTCCGGTCCACGAACCCCGGTGAGACGTAGCACCGCCAGTGGCGGTCGACGGCCATCGTCGGCACCTGCCGTGACTCCACGGCGTGCAGGGCGAACAGAGCCGTCGCCAGATAGGGCCGGACCCGGGCGGCGTGCAGCCGGGCCGCGAAGAGCTTGTCGAGGTCCAGCGCCCCCGTCGACTCCGCCCCCGTCGGCTGCGCCGTCGTCGTCGGTGCGTTCATCGGTCGGCCCCCACCGGGTCACCGGTCCGTGCCGCCGCGCGCTCCCGCGACAGGTCCGCCCGCCGGGACAGGGTCACCACTCCGGCGAGCCGCTCGATCGACTCCGGCACGTCCCAGTCCTCCTGGCGCAGCGTGGCGAGGGTGGTCGCGGGGACGACCACCAGGTCGGGGGCTCCGGTCTCCAGCGCCCGGACCAGCAGTGCCCACGCCGCGTCCCAGCGGGACTTGTCAGGGCGCCTGCGGACCGCGGCCACCACGCCGTCGAGCGTGGCCTGGCGCCGGTCTCCCCGCTCGGGCAGGTCAGCGCCGGCCGGGTCGGCGAGCAGCTCCTCGGGGTCCGGGAGGTCCATCCGGTCCAAGGAGGCGAGCAGCTCCAGCCCCGGACCGTCCCCCACCGTGCCCCTGACGAGAAGGGAGACAACTTCTCCGGAGGAGCCGGCCGCGTGGGCGAAGGCGAGCAGACGTATCGTCATGTCCCAGCTGCGGGGCGACGGCCAGGCGCCTCCCCGACGGGTCTCGGTGGTGGGCAGCCGGTGCACGAGCGCGGGGCGGGTGGTGAGGAGCCCGCAGACCGCACGGCGGGCGCGGTCCACGGCCGCGGGCAGCCTCTCGGCGTCCAAGCGCGGCAGGGTCGCCCGGGGCCAGGTTCCGCCGAGTCCGCGGAGCACGACGTCGTGGTCGTGGGTCCACTGGAGGTGGACGAACCGGTTGGCCAGGGGCGGACTGAGCTCCCAACCGTCGGCCGCCGAGCCCCGCGGGTTGGCGGCGGCCACGATCCTTACGCCGGGAGGCAGTTGGAGCGAGCCGATCCGGCGTTCGAGCACGAGTCGGAGCAGGGCGGCCTGGACGGCCGGCGGCGCCGTGGACAGTTCGTCGAGGAACAGCAGTCCGCGCCCGGCCCGTACGAGTCGCACGGCCCAGTCCGGCGGGGCCATCGGGACGCCCTGCTCGGCGGGATCGTCTCCGACGACGGGCAGGCCCGAGAAGTCGGACGGCTCGTGCACGCTGGCGATCACCGTGGTCAGGGGCAGTTCCAGGCTCTCGGCGAGCTGTGTCAGCGCCGCGGTCTTGCCGATGCCGGGCTCACCCCACAGGAGCACCGGCAGGTCGGCGGCCACGGCAAGGGTCAGGGCCTCCAGTTGGTCGTCGGGGCGCGGTTCGGTCGTGGTGTCGCTCAGCAGGGCCAGCAGTTGCTCGGCGACGTCCAGCGAGGCGGGGGCGGGGGCGGTGACGTCGGTGGCGGGGAACGGGACGTGCGAGGGCATGGGTGCTCACCTATGTGGGTTCGTGAGGAACGGGGGTGGTCCGGGAGGGAAGACGGAGAGGAGGAGAGGGGCGAGCGCCCCGGGGTCAGCGGGCGTGCGCCCGGCGCGGGTGGAGCCGGTGGTCCCGCGGGCGGCGTGCTGGCGGGGGGATCCGGCCGGGGCCGGGTCCGGTGAGGCCCGCCCGGAACAGCCCGTACGTGATCCGTCGTAGCGCGGCTGCCTCCAGTTCGTCCCGCAGGGCCCCGGCGCGCAGCAGGGCGTCGGGGCCGAGCAGGGCTTCCACCACGGCCAGCGCCCCGGCTACGTCGCCGTGGTCCAGGCGTTCGCGGACCCCGGTGAGGCAGTCCGGCCGACGGTGCGCCGCGTCGATGGCCCGCAGGCAGGGAAGCGGAGTGCCGGTCAGCGCGGCCAGCAGTTCCTCCCGGCGGATCTCGGCCGGGTCGTGGTCCAGCGCGGCCAGTACCCCGTCGACCAGGCCGATGCGGTGCCGGGCGCCCCGGCACTCGACGAGGCGGGGCTGCCCCGCGCGGTCCGCGGTCCCGGCCGGTCCGGTCGGCGCGAGGTCCGGTACGAGTGCCGAGGCGACCAGCGGGTGCAGCCGTTCGGCCTCGATGGATCCGGTACGGATCAGGTCCAGGTCGGGCAGGGTCCAGACCGCCGCGTCGGGCAGGTACGGCAGCGCGGAGGCGCTGCCGTCGGCGGGCGCCGCCCCGATCCGCACCGCGGGCGGTCCCGGGCCGTCCGCGGCCAGGTCCAGCACCAGCGGTTGCCGGGCCCCCAGCCGCACCGCGACGGCGCCGGTGGTCCGGCCCTCGGCGCGGAGCAGGATCGCGGCCTCGGCGGCCCACCGGTCGACGGCGCACCGGTGCCCTTGCGGGAGCGCCGCCAGGAGCTCGGGGTCCGGTGGGGGAAGGCCTTCGGCGGGTGGCCGGTCGGCCCCGGACCGGACCCGCAGCTCGTCGGCCCTGCGGGCGTCCCACAGGTGGCGGTGCAGGTCGAGCCGGAACCGGCGGTCGGGACGGGGCCCGTGGCGCGGGTCTCCCCGACGGCCTTCCTCGGAGCGGGATCCGTCCCACAGCGCGAGGCTGATCCGCTGACCGCCGTCCGCCCAAGCGGGCGCGGTCCTGGCCACGAGGTGCACGGTGCGTACGGGGTGCACGGCATCCGGGTCGTCGCCCGCGGCCGTGTCGTACCGGGCCAGCGTGACGGTGAGCCCGGGGCGCAGCAGCCCGTCGGGAGCGATGCGCGGCAGGTGCCAGCGCAACAGGTCGGGTGCCAGGTGGCGAAGGTCGGCCCGGATCCGGGCCGCGAGTTCGTGGCCGCGCGAGCGAGCCAGGAAACGGAGATCGAGATCGACGTCGACGCCTGCGGCGGCGCAGGCCCCGGCCCAGTCCCCGGCGGAGCGGCGGGCGGTCGCGGTCTCGATCATGGACGCCGGCACGGCGTACTCGCGTACGCGGAGCCAGAGGGAGAGGCGGGATTCCCCGTGCACGTTCTCGGTGGGCATCAGCGCTCACCTTGCGTGGACGGGACCCCCGATCTGTGAAGGGAGTGAGTGGTCATCGCGGTGATCGTAACGCCGGTCAGCCCGATCGGCCAGGTGTTTTTCCGGGCCAGCGGGGGTGGTGCCGGTCGATGACGTAGTGGTGCCCGTGCCGCCAACCGCCCGTGGCCGGGCGGGCGTCGGCGAGGTGCGGGTGCTCGGGCGGGAGGTCGGGGTGTACGTGCTCGAGCCGGTACGGATCCCGAGCCGGCCAGATCACCGCCGCGGCCGTGGCGGCGCTCAGGGCCACGGCGCCCAGGAGCAGGACGGTCAGCGGCAGCCCCGCCCCCGCGGCGAGCCACCCGGCCAGCGGATAGGTGAGCAGCCAGCAGCCGTGGGAGAGGGAGAAGCGGGCGGCGAACGCGGCGGGCAGGTCCGCGTCGGCGGTGGAGCGGCGGATCACCCGGCCGCCCGGGGTCTGGACGGCGGAGCAGGCGGCGCCGATCGCGGCCCAGACGGCCAGGAGCGCGGGCCAGGACCACGTGCGCGGGCCGGTCGCGGCGAGTGCGGCCCCGGCCGCCAGGGCCACGGGGAGGGCGAAGGCGGCACGGAGCATCACCGCGCGGTCGGTGGAGGACCGCAGGAGGCGGGGCAGGAGCAGCGCGGTCACCATGGAGCCGGCGCCGTACGCCCCGAGGGCGAGCGGGACGGCGCCGGCCGGGCGGTCGAGGTGGCCGCGCACCAGGGAGACGGTGTCGACGAGGACGACGGCCCCGGCGGCGGCGACCGCGAGGTCGAGCGCGAGCAGGGCCCGCAGCCGGGGCGTGGCCCGGAAGAGGCGGGTGCCGAGGGCGGCCCTGGTCCGCAAGCCGCCGGTGCGTTCGACCGGGGCGGGCCCGGGCAGCGCCGTGGCGACGACGAGGGCGGCGGAGGCGAGGAAGCCGACGGCCGTGCCGGCGAACAACCGGTCGTAGGTGACCAGGCTCAGCAGCGCCGCGGCCAGGACCGGACTGAAGAGGCTCTCCAGGTCGTAGGCGAGCCGGGTCATCGACAGGGCCCGGGTGTAGTCGCGTTCGGCGGGCAGGATCTCCGGGAGGACGGCCTGGAAGGTCGGGGTGAAGACCGCCGATGCCGCCTGGAGCAGGAAGACCAGGAGGTGGATCTGCCAGATCTCGGTGACGAACGGAAGGGCCAGCGCCGCACCGGCGCGGGTCAGGTCCATGGCCGTCATCAGGACGCGGCGGGGGATGCGGTCGGCGACCGCGCCGATCACCGGTGCGATGGTGACGTAGGCGGTCATCTTGATCGCGAGGGCGGTACCGAGAACCGCCGAGGCGCGCTCGCCCGCGAGCTCGTAGGCGAGCAGGCTCAGTGCGACGGTGGCCAGGCCGGTCCCGACCAGGGCGATGACCTGAGCGGTGAACAGGCGGCGGTAGGTGCCGTTGCGCAGTACGGACAGCACGGTCCCCGTCCCGGTCGGCAGATCGATGACAGCGCGGCGGATCCAGTCGGATCCAGCCTAGTCAACATGTGCGTACCTGTGCACCTGTTGTACGCCGTTCCGGGCGGGCGGGCGGGCGTCGCGGTCGACGGCGCGGCCGCCCGCTACGCGAGGACG
Organism: Streptomyces sp. NBC_01439; assembly: GCF_036227605.1. GTDB lineage: Bacteria > Actinomycetota > Actinomycetes > Streptomycetales > Streptomycetaceae > Streptomyces. The sequence goes on from NZ_CP109487.1 coordinate 8,384,810, forward strand.
TGGTCGTCGAGGGCGGTGAGGAAGGCGGCCGCCGCCGGAGTACGGCCAGTGCGGCTCCAGACGGCGAACTCCACGCGGGCCGGGGCGTCGGTCACCTCGACGGTCGCCACGCCGGCGAGCCGGGGCGCGTAGGCGGAGGGGAGCATGGCCACGGCGAGGCCCGGTTCCACGAGGCGGGCGATGTAGTCGGCGCTGGTGACCTCGTAGGCGACGTCACGGGTGAGACCGGCGGCCGAGAAGGCCAGGTCGGACTGGACCCGTCCGGCCGTCCCGGCCGGCAGGTCCACGAACACCTCGCGGCAGAGCCTGCGCAGGTCGACCGCCGGTTCGGCAGCGAGCGGATGGTCCGGAGCGACCACGGCGACGAGCCGGTCCCGGGCGAGTTCGCGGGCCGCGACGCCCCGGGGCCGGACGGTGGTGGGCAGCCCCAGGAAGGCCACGTCGAGGCCCCCTTCCCGGACCCGCTCGACCAGGTCCTCGCTCGCGCCCACCCGCAGGCTGACGCGTACGTGCGGGTACTGCCGGCGGAAGTCGCGCAGCGCCCCCGGGACGTCGACCGCGGCGACGGTCGGGATCAACCCGACGGCGAGCCGCCCGCGTACCTCCCCGACGGCCGCCGCGACCTCGGCGGCCGCCCGTTCGGCGGCGTCCAGACACTGACGGGCGGCCGGGAGGAACGCCTCGCCGGCCGGGGTCAGCCGCACCCGGCGGCTGGTGCGCTCGAAGAGCCGCGCGCCCAGTTCCCGTTCCAGGCGTGCGATCTGGTGACTGAGCGCGGACTGGACGACCAGGCACCGCTCGGCGGCCCGGGTGAAGCTGTTCGTCTCGGCCACGGCGAGGACGTAGCGCATCTGCTGGAGCTCCATCGATCCATCGTGGATCACGATCGATGGGCTGACAAACATGTGTTGGACTCATCGATCGGGCCCCGTGAGACTCCGAAACATGACAAGTCCAGCCGCACGGACGGCCCGTGGGAACCTGCCCCGCACCCTCTTGACCGCGCTCGCCCCCCTGACGTGGGGGACGGTCTACATCGTCACGACCGAGTTGCTGCCGCCGGGACATCCCCTGTTCGCGGGCCTGCTCAGGGCGTTGCCCGCCGGCCTGATCGCCCTGGCGCTCACCCGTACGGCGCCGCGGGGAGCATGGTGGGGGCGCGTCGTGGTGCTCGGCACGCTGAACATCGGACTGCTGTTTCCGCTGCTGTTCGTCGCGGCCGAACGCCTGCCCGGAGGTGTGGCCGCCACACTGACGGCGGCCATGCCCCTCATGGTCGCCGTGCTGGCCGTGACCCTCCTCCACGAGAGCCCCTCCGTCCGGCGCCTGACGTGGGGTGTGATCGGCGTCGGGGGCATCGGTCTGGTGGTGATCGGCCCGGACGCGGCGTTCGACACCGTGGGCATCGCCGCGGGCCTGGCCGCCGCGGCCACGCTGGCCCTCGGGGTGACGCTCACCAAGCGCTGGGGGCGGCCCGCCGGCATGGGCCCCACCGCCTTCGCCGGCTGGCAGCTCACGGTCGGCGGCCTGTTCCTCGTTCCCGTCACCTTCCTCGCCGAAGGGGCGCCGCCCACCATCGGCCCGACGGCCGTCCTCGGCTACCTCTGGCTCTCCCTGGTCTGCGGCCTGGCCACCTTCGTCCTGTGGTTCCAGGGCATCGGTAGCCTCCCCGTCACCTCCGCCGCGGTGCTCGGCCTGCTCTCGCCGCTGGTCGCCGCACTGCTCGGGGCCGTGCTGCTCGGCCAGACACTGGGCGCGGTGCAACTCGTGGGCTTCGGGCTCGCGCTCGCCGCGATCGTGGCGGGACAGCTTCCGGCGCGCGGCGGTCATTCGTTCCGGGGCCGTTCGTTCCGCGGTCAGTCGTGCGGAGGGAGGGAACCGAGTTGGTGGTCGGCGACGTTCAGGGCCTCGTCGACCAGCCGCCGCAAATGCCCGTGACCGAGGGCGTAGACGACCCGGCGGCCGTCCTTGCGGGTGGTGACCAGCCCGGCCAGCCGGAGCTTGGCGAGGTGCTGGCTGACGGAGGGGCGGGCGGCTCCGCAGGCCTCGGTGAGGGTGGTGACATCGGCCTCGCCCCGGCCGAGGCGCGCCATCAGGGCCAGGCGGGTGCGGTCGGCGAGCAGGGCGAGCACGGACGCGGCGGCTTCCAGCCGGTCGCCCCGCTCCGGCGTGTCCGGGGTGTCCGGCGCGCCCGGCGCGATCTGCGCAACGTGTGCACCTGCCAGATGCCTGCCCGCACTCATGCGCACATCGTAGGGCGCTGCTGCGCGCACATGCCCGGGCCCCGCCACCCCAGAGGGGGTCGGCGGGGCCCGGGCACAGGCGTCGCGGCCGGTGTCAGCCGAGCGCGGGTGCCTCCTGCTGAGCCGGAGCCGTCTCGTGCGCGCCGTCGGCGCGCGCGGCCAGGAGCCGCTGGGCGAGGACGCCGAAGACGACGGCGAACACGGCCCACAGGACGAGCTGGACGGCCAGCGAGGCGACCCGGAACTCCCACAGCAGGGCCGCGGGGAAGCCGGGCTGGACGGCGTCGCTGTTGTCCGGCAGGAACACGAACGCCAGGGCGGCGGCGACGATGAAGCCGGCGCTCGCGGTCAGCGTCGCGTTCCAGTTGCCCAGGCGCGGTGCCAGCCGCCGCCCGAGGATGATCGCACCGACGCCGAGCAACACGCTCAGCAGGATCATCAGGAAGAACAGCGTGGTGCGCTGGCCGATCGTGTCCGGGTTGCCGACCGCCGGCGGGGTGGCCGGGTACTTCAGGAACGGCACCAGGTAGACCAGGGTGAACGCGCCCGCCCCGGTGAGCGCCGCCGTGGCCCGCGGGCTGAACCCGCCGACGCGGCCGAGGGCGAACGAGAACGCGAGCGAGGCTATGCCGCCCAGCGCGACCCCGTAGACCAGGACACCGGTGGCCAGGCCGACGGTCGACTGGACCGGCCGGCTGACCAGCTCTTCCTCCTCCTCGGCGGCCTCGCCCGACGCGGCGTCACCGCCGTGCCCGGCGTGCGCGCTCGGGGCGCTCGCGGCGTCCTGGGCGGCCTGGGCCTCTTCCACGGCGATGGAACCCCGTACCGGCGGCTCACCGACCACGTAGGCGACCGCGAAGGCGAACAGCCCCGCGATCAGGCCCGCGAGCATGCCGCGGACCAGCAGTCCTCTGACAGTAGAGGCGTACATGTGCGTGGCCTCTCAGTGGCAGGGGAAGCCGAGCAGGTGGCGACCGTCGTGCACCCACTCGTGCACGCCTTCACCGGCGAACACGGCCGTGGCGCCCTGTTCGGCACCGACGAAGTACAGGGCGACGAGCATCAGGAGACCGACGAAGAGCGCCCAGGGCAGCACCGCGCGCACGGGCAGCGGGGCCGACAGGGAGCCGGCGGGGGTGGATACGGCAGCGGAAGCGAGAGCCTCGGCCATGATGGAACCTCCTCGGGGAACAACGCGTCCCATACGGTGGTGCAGGACGACGGTCCTCGGGTCTGACTCGCTGTGACGCCATCATGGAGATGCCGTCGCAGCACACAGTGGCGCGACCATGCCGGATTCACACCGGGCTTCCGTCTCGCCGTCGTCGCTATGTCTTTATGTCGCGTTGACGCTACCGCGTGGCGGGCCCGCGGCCAAGACCGTGAGTTCCTGATCACACGCCTACGCTGCGGTAACGCGGGTCCGGTGGGGCCTGCGGGATTCGAAGTGTCCGTCAACTGGACCGGCAGGACTGCTAGGATGACCCCGTCAGCCTTCGGCGTGCGTGCCCCGTGTACACGTCCGGAGGCTTTTTTCATGCCTTCACACCGGACCGCCACCCCTGCCGTACCTCCGACCTCCGCCACCACCGGCTACCGCGCCCTGCTCCGCAACAAGGAGTTCAGCGGCCTGTACTTCAGCTTCGCCCTCACCGTCACTGCGAGCACTTTGTCCGGTTTCGCGCTCGGCACACTGGTCAACCACCGGACCGGTTCCCCGTTCCTGACGGCCGTGAGCATGTACGGCGCCACGTTCGCGGCGGTGCTCGGCGCGCTCACGCTGATGTCCGTCGCGGACGGCGAGCGGCCCCGCCGGACCCTCCTCCTGCTCCAACTCGTCTCGCTGGTGGGCGTCGCCGCCCAGGCGGTCCCGGGGCTGCCGCTCGCGGCCCGGTTCGCCCTACTGCTGACCCTGGGCTTCTTCCAGTCCCTCGGCACCGGCACCCGGCTGGGCCTGCTCGCCGAGGTGGTGCCCGGCTCCGCCTACGCGCCCGCCCGTTCGCTGATGAACGTCACCTCGGGCGCCACGGTGATCGCCGGCTACGCCGTCGGCGCCGTACTGCTGCGGTACCTGGGCCCGTACCGGGTCTTCGTCGTCGCCGCGGCCCTGACCGCCCTCGGGACGGTCGTCGCGGCCGTCACCGTCCGGGAACGCTCGATCCGGTTCACCCGCCGCCCCGGGCTGCGTCGGACCTGGACGACGAACGTCGAGCTGTTCGCCCACCCCGGCCGCCGGAGGCTGCTGGTGAACCTGTGGGTCCCGAACGGTCTGATCGTCGGCTGCGAGGCCCTGTTCCTGTCCTACGACCCCGGCCGGGCGGGGGTCTTCCTCGCCGCCGCGTCGGCGGGCATGCTCCTCGGGGACCTGCTCGTCGGCCGAGTGCTCACCGCCGACCGGCGCCGCCGCCTCGCCTTCGCCCTGCGGCTGCTGCTCGCCGTTCCCTTCCTGCTGTTCGCCGTCCACCCGCCCGCCCCGGTGGCGACCGTCGCCGTGTTCCTCGCCGGCGTCGGATTCGCGGCCACCCTGCCCCTCCAGGAGCAGCTCCTCGAACTGACCCCCGACGTCGTCCGCGGTCAGGTCCAGGGGGTCGAGTCGGCCGGTCGGATGACCTGGCAGGGCATCGGCGCCGCCATCGCCGGGGGCCTGGCCCAGTGCGTCGCCCCGGGCACCGCGATCGCCGTCGTCGCCGGGGTCTCCGTGGTCCTCACCCTGCTGTGCGGCACGTCGCCCGGCCCGGGGCCGGGCGACGTGCCGCAGGATTGAGTCGCGGCGCGCCATTCGAGCACATGTTTGATTGTCGGGGTTAGGCTGGGTCTATGCACGCAGTCCGGGGCCTTCAGGGTTCCCTCTTCGACCAGGGCGACGAGATCCGGCTCGGCCGCCTCGACGGGATGCGGCGGACCGACCTCGGGGCCGGGGCCTGGGTCGACCACCTGCCCGGCTGGCTGAGCGGCGCCGACGCGCTCTTCGAGCGGCTGGCCGCCGATGTGCCCTGGTGCGCCGAACGGCGCCAGATGTACGAGCGGGAGGTGGAGGTGCCCCGGCTGCTGGCCTTCTACGCCGCGGACGAGCCCCTGCCCCATCCCTCGCTGACGGAGGCCCGCGAGGTGCTGACCGGTCACTACGCCACCGAGCTCGGCGAGCCCTTCACCACCGCGGGTCTGTGTTTGTACCGGGACGGTCGCGACAGCGTCGCCTGGCACGGCGACCGGACCGGCCGATCTCGGGTCGAGGACACCATGGTGGCCATCGTCTCCGTCGGCGACCCGCGCGACCTCGCCTTCCGCCCCCGCGACGGCGGTGCCACCCTGCTGCGACTGCCCCTGGGCCACGGCGACCTCGTGGTCATGGGCGGCTCCTGTCAGCGGACCATGGAGCACGCCGTGCCCAAGTCGGCGCGGGCCGTCGGCCCCCGCATCAGCATCCAGTTCCGTCCCCACGGCGTCCGCTGACCCCTCGGCTCAGACGGCGCCGGGCTCCTTCGGGGAGCGGACGGCCGCGGCTGCCGCGTGCAGCGAGCGCAGGGCCAGCAGCAGGATCCCGATGTCGTCCAAGTACACCGGGTCCGGGATGAGGTCCACCGGCGAGACGGTGTAGATCACCGCGGCCCAGAACAAGGCCTTGTCGTGCAGCGGGATCCCCGCATCGACCAGCAGCCGCCGGGCCGCGAAGACCCGTACGAGCAGAACGGCCGCGGCGATCGCGAGTCCCACCGCGATCACCGTGCCCAGGGCGAGCCAGACCTTTCCGTCCATGGCGGCCCTATACCCCCGATATCGGGCCGCCATGCATGGGCGGTGGCCGCCCCGCCCGGACAGTGGCCGGATCCGTTCAGGCGTCCTGGCCGCGCAGTCGGCGGCCGACCTCGCCCAGCCCGTCGGCGAGCGCCTCGAGCTGCTCGCGGGTGAGGACGTCGACGAGCACCTCCCGGACGGTCGCCACGTGCCCGGGGGCGGCCTCCTCCAGCTTGGCGCGGCCGGCGTCGGTGAGGACGGCGAAGACGCCGCGCACGTCGGAGGGGCAGCTGCGGCGGCGGACCAGGCCGGCCTTCTCCATCTGCGTGACCTGGTAGGTCAGCCCGCTCTTGGAGTTGATCAGGCCGTTGGCGAGCTCGGTCATCCGCAGCTCGCGCCCGGGTGCCGCGGCGAGCCGTACGAGGATCTCGTACTGGGGGTGCGAGAGCCCGGCGTCGTCCTTGAGCTGTTGGTCGAGACGGCGGTTCACCAGGGCCGATGCGGCGAGGAAGCCGCTCCAGGCGCGCATCTCGCGGTCGTCCAGCCATCTCGGTTCAGCCATGGCCCCAGACTACACGGGTTGTTCCAATTTGAATCAATGGTTAGGGTCGGGGCCTAGCGGTTCGAATTTGAACAACTCTTCCCTGCCTCCCACCGGGCCGCCCGACCGGAAGGACCCCCCGATGACCACCCCCTCCGTCACCGCGACGAAGCCGCGGGCCGCCGCGCCGGCCGCACACCCCGAGATCTCCGCCCCCTCCACCCCGGGCCACGACACCGGCCTGCTCCTCCTGCGCCTGGTCCTCGGCCTGACCATGGCGGCGCACGGATCGCAGAAGCTCTTCGGCTGGTTCGGGGGCGGCGGCATCAGTGGTACCGGCCAGTTCTTCACCGCCAGCGGCTACCCCGCGGGTGACGCCATGGCGGTCCTCGCCGGCCTCACCGAGACCCTCGGCGGGCTCGGCCTCGCCCTCGGACTGCTCACCCCGCTCGCCGGGGCCGCCGTCGTCGGCACCCTCATCAACGCGATCGCCGTCCACGGCGCCGGCGCCTTCTTCGCCCCGGAGGGCATCGAGTACGAGCTGCTGCTGACCGTGGGCGCCGCGGCCCTCGCCCTCACCGGCCCGGGACGGTACGCCGTCGACCGCTTCCTGCCCGTCCTGCGGAGCCACCGCCTCGCGCACGGCGCCCTCGCTCTCGCCCTCGGTGTGGTCCTCGCCGTCGTACTGCTCCTCGTCCGCGACTAACGCGACTGAGCCGTCGAGCGCGACCGTCCACCGATGGCGACCGGCCATGTGGATTTGCGCCAACTCTCTTTGACTCCAAGCGGCTTGCTGCTGTGCTCACCTATGTTCTACGGGGCACATCAGTTCGCCCCAGGAGGTCAGATTGCAGTCCAGGCGCTTCCTCGCCCTTCACCGCGCGATACGCCGCTCCCACCTGCTCATCGCTCTCGGCCTCGGCTCCCTGTTGATCGGCCTGACCCCGTGGTTCGTGGTCACGAGCACGGCAGCAGCCGGCCGCGCACCGGCACCCCGTCCCGCGTCCGTGCCCTTCGATCAGCAGACGGCGAAACAATCGCCGCACCACGGCATCGTCCCCGCGAACGCGATGGAGCCGACGGCTCCGGTCCTCGACCGGACCGGATGGACGGCCACGGCGAGCGACGAGGAGACGGGCGCCGAGAACGGCCGCGCGGCCAACGTCCTCGACGGGAACACCGCCACCATGTGGCACAGCAAGTGGGCTCCCACCCCCACCCCGCTGCCGCACGTCATCACCGTGGACATGCACCGCACCGAGGTCGTCTCCGCCCTCGTCTACCGTCCCCGGACCAACGGTCCCAACGGGCGCGTCGGTGAGTACAGCATCAGCCTCAGCACCGACGGGCTGAACTGGGCGACGCCGGTCGCCACCGGCACGCTCGCGGACGACGCGAGCACCAAGACCCTCGGATTCGCCCCCCAGGGCGCCCGGTTCGTCCGGCTGACCGCGCTCAGCGAGGCGGGCGGCCGCGGACCCTGGTCCTCCGCCGCCGAGATCGACCTGCTGGGCGACCCCGGCACCCCGGCGGCCACCATCGACCTGTCCCGCGCCGGATGGACGGCCACGGCGAGCGACGAGGAGACGGGCAGCGAGAACGGCCGCGCGGCCAACGTGCTGGACGGCAAGGACAACACCATCTGGCACAGCAAGTACGCACCCACTCCCACCCCGCTGCCGCACAGCATCACCATCGACATGCACCGCACCGAGGTCGTCTCCGCCCTCGTCTACCACCCCCGCTCCACCGGGCCCAACGGGCGCGCGGGTGCGTACGCCATCGCCACCAGCGCCGACGGCGTCACCTTCGGCACACCGGTGGCCGTGGGCACCTGGCGGGACGACGACACCGTCAAGACCGCCACCTTCACCCGCGCCGCATCCGCCCGTTTCGTCCGGCTGACCGTGACCAGCGAGGCGGGCGGCCGCGGACCGTGGACCTCCGCGGGCGAGATCCGCCTGAGCGGTCCGGCCAGCCCGGCCGTCCACGGCTCCTGGGGCAAGATCACCGGCTTCCCGCTGGTGCCGGTGGCGACCGCCGCCCTGCCCGGCGACAAGCTCCTGGCCTGGTCCGCGTACGCCGTCGACCGCTTCGGCGGCAGCAACGGCTACACGCAGACCGCGATCTTGGACCTGAAGACCGGCAAGGTCACCCAGCGCCGCATCGACAACACCGGACACGACATGTTCTGTCCCGGCATCGCCATGCTCGCCGACGGCCGGGTGCTGGTCACCGGCGGCAGCAACGCGGAGAAGGCGAGCATCTACGACCCGGCCACCGACAACTGGTCCGCGACCACGAGCATGAACATAGCCCGCGGCTACCAGGCCATGACCCTGCTCTCCACCGGCGAGGCCTTCGTCCTCGGCGGGTCCTGGAGCGGAGCCACGGGCACCGACAAGGCCGGTGAGGTCTGGTCCCCGGACACCCGTACCTGGCGCACCCTGCCCGGCGTCCCCGCCGCCCCGGCGCTCACGGCCGACCCGGCCGGACCCTACCGCGCCGACAACCACATGTGGCTGCACGCCACTTCGGGCGGCAAGGTGCTGCAACTGGGCCCGAGCAAGCAGATGAACTGGATCTCCACGACTGGGCAGGGCTCCACCACCTCCGCCGGCACCCGGGCCGACAGCCCGGACGCCATGACCGGCAACGCCGTCGCCTACGACATCGGCAAACTGCTCACCCTGGGCGGCTCGCCCGCCTACCAGGACACCCCCGCCACCCAGCGCGCCTACACCGTGGGCATCTCGGGCAGCCAGGTCCAGGCCGCCCGCACGGGCGACATGGAGCACGCCCGGGCCTTCAGCAACAGCGTGGTACTGCCCGACGGCAAGGTGGCCGTCTTCGGCGGTCAGGCCTATCCGGTGCCGTTCAGCGACGCCACTTCCGTCCTGACCCCCGAACTGTGGGACCCGGCGACCGGCGCCTTCACCCCGCTCGCCACCATGGCCGTTCCGCGCAACTACCACAGCGTGGCCAACCTGCTGCCCGACGGACGGATCTTCTCCGGTGGCGGCGGCCTGTGCGGCGACTGCGCGACCAACCACGCCGACGGGGCGATCTTCACCCCGCCGTACCTGCTCAACGCGGACGGATCGCCGAAGCCGCGGCCCGCCATCACCGCGGGCGTGCCCCCCAGGGCGGCCCCCGGTGCTTCGCTCACGGTGAGCACCCAGGGCTCGGTGGCGTCCTTCGTCCTGATGCGGGCCGCAGCCGCGACCCACTCCACCGACAACGACCAGCGCCGGGTTCCCGTGGTGTCCACCGCCGCGGGAGGCGGCAGGTACACGGTGTCCGTACCCGCCGACACCGGTGTGGTCCTGCCGGGGACCTACATGCTCTTCGCCCTCGACGCCCAGGGCGTACCGAGCATCGGTCAGTTCGTCACGATCTCCTGATACCGACCCCGACCCCATGAGCGGTGTCCGGGGCCTGAGCTGATTGGCCCCGGACATTCAGGGGAATAGCGCACAAATGACACAACCCATCGAAGACTACGCACTCATCGGCGACCTGATGACCAGCGCTCTGGTCGGCCGCGACGGGTCCATCGACTGGCTGTGCCTGCCGCGCTTCGACTCGGCGGCCTGCTTCGCCAAGCTCCTCGGCGAGGAGGAGAACGGCCACTGGCGCATCGCGCCCCTGGACGCGGTTATCGGCGAGCCCTGCACCCGCCGCGCCTACGTCGACGGCTCGCTGATCCTGGAATCGTACTGGGAGACCGAAACCGGGACCGTCAAGGTCACCGACTTCATGCCCCAGCGCGAGGTCGCCCCGGACGTCATCCGCATCGTCGAGGGCATCAGCGGAACGGTCAGGATGCGCAGCACCCTGCGCCTGCGCTTCGACTACGGCCACGTCGTGCCCTGGGTGCGCCGCAGCGACGGTGACCGGGTCGCCATCGCCGGGCCCGACTCCGCCTGGTTCCGCAGCGAACCCCCGGTCCGCACCTGGGGCGAGGCGAACAGCACCTGCTCCCAGTTCCCGGTCACGGCCGGCCGACGCGTCGCCTTCGTACTGACCTGGCACCCCTCGCACCGGCCGCGCCCCGAGCCCTGCGACCCCTTCGAAGCGCTGGAGCAGAGCCGCGCCGACTGGCGGGAATGGGCCTCGCAATGCTGCTACGAGGGCCCCTACCAGGAGGCGGTCACCCGCTCCCTGGTCACCCTCAAGGCCCTCACCTACGCCCCGACCGGAGGCATCGCCGCCGCGGCCACCACCTCCCTCCCCGAGGAACTCGGCGGCGTCCGCAACTGGGACTACCGCTACTGCTGGCTCCGGGACTCCACCCTCACCCTCGGCTCGCTCCTGTCCACCGGCTTCCTCGACGAGGCCCGCGCCTGGCGCGAGTGGCTGCTGCGCGCGGTCGCGGGCGACCCCGCCGACCTCCAGATCATGTACGGGATCGGCGGCGAGCGGCGGATCCCCGAGAGCGAACTGCCCTGGCTGCGCGGCTACGCCTCCTCCGCCCCGGTCCGCGTCGGGAACGCGGCCGTCGACCAACTCCAGCTGGACGTGTACGGGGAGGTCATCGACTCCCTGTACCTGGCCCGGTCCGCCGGGCTGCCCTCCGAACGCCACGCCTGGCGGATCCAGCTCGCGCTGCTCGACTTCCTCGAACGCAACTGGCACCGGCCCGACGAGGGCCTGTGGGAGGTCCGCGGCCCCCGCCGCCACTTCGTGCACTCCAAGGTGATGGCGTGGGTAGCCGCCGATCGCGCCGTACGCACGCTGGAGAGCGACCCCTCCCTGGACGGGGACGTGGAACGCTGGCGGGCCATGCGCGACGAGGTGCACCGCGACGTGTGCGACAAGGGCTTCGACCCCGAACGGGGCACCTTCACCCAGTACTACGGCTCCGCCGAGCTGGACGCCGCGACCCTGCTCATCCCCAGGGTCGGGTTCCTGCCCCCCGACGACCCGCGGGTCATCGGCACGGTCGACGCGGTGCGCGCCGAACTCGGCAGCAGCGGGCTGGTCCGCCGCTACAGCACCGCGGGCTCCACCGTCGACGGGCTGCCCGGGGACGAAGGAGCCTTCCTGGCCTGCTCGTTCTGGCTGACCGACGCCCTGCACATGACGGGCCGGCGGGAAGAGGCCCGCGCCCTGTTCGAGCGGCTCCTGTCCGTACGCAACGACGTGGGCCTGCTCGCGGAGGAGTACGACCCCCTCGCCGGCCGCCAACTCGGCAACTTCCCACAGGCGTTCAGCCACGTCGGCCTGGTGAACACCGCGCTCACCCTGGCGAGCCCGGACTGACCCGCACGACGCCCTACGGGTCCCCGCCGGTACGGGAGGCCAGCAGCAGGGCGATGTCGTCCGGCCGGTCGGCGGTGTTGCCCGCCTCGCTGATCAGCCGGTCGGCGGTCTCGGTCAGCGGGGACGGCCGGGCCTCCTCCAGGGCCGTCCGTAGCCGCTCCACCCCGACGTCGATGTCGAGGCCGGGCTTCTCCACCAGTCCGTCCGTGTACAGGGCGAGGACCGAGCCTGTGGTCAGCCGCAGCTCCGTGACCGGGTACGAGGCCTCCGGGTCGATGCCGAGCACCACCCCTCCCGCCAGGTCCAGCACCTCGGTCCGGCCGTCCGGGTGGCGCAGCAACGGCTGGGGGTGCCCGGCCCGGACGGCCGTCACGGAGCCCGACGCCGGGTCCAGCAACATGTAGCAGCAGCTCGCGAACTGGCCCGGATCCAGGTCGATGAGCAACTGGTTGGTGCCGCTCACCACCTGCTCCGGGGTGCTGCCGCTGAGCGCGAAGGCCCGTACCGCGCTGCGCAGCTGGCCCATGGTCGCCGCGGCCGCCACACCGTGGCCCTGGACGTCCCCGATGACCAGGGCGAGCAGGCCGGTGCCCGTCTCGACGACGTCGTACCAGTCGCCGCCGACGTCCATGCCCAGGGTGCCGGGGAGGTAGCGGCCGACGGTGTCCACGTGCTCGCGCACCGGCAGCCGGTGCGGCAGCAGGGCCGACTGCAGACCGCGGGCGAGTTCCACCTCGCTGTCGTAGCGCCGGGCCCGCGCGAGCGCCTGCGCGATCAGACCGGCCAGCGCCGTGAGCACCGTACGGTCCTCCGGGCTGAAGCCGCGGGGAGAGTCGAAGCCGAGGATGCACGAGCCGACCGGCCGGCCGGAGGCGATCAGCGGTAGGAACGCGCGGGCGCCGACGTCGGCGTCCAGCGGAATGCCCGGATAGGCGGCCGCCAGGTGCTGCATCGACTCGAAGAACAGCGGCCGGCCCGTCGTCAGCGTCTCCACGCCCGGCAGTCGGACATCGAGGGAGACCCCGTCGAACCGGTCGAGGAAGCCCTGCGGGAAGCCGGTTTCCCAGGCCAGGTGCAGATGCCGCTCGTCCAGCAGGTAGATCGCCAGCTGGCGGCCGCCGAAGGCCGGCAGCAGCTCCTCGGTGACCACCGCCGACACCTGCCGGGCCGTGACCGCCTCCGTCAGCGCGATGGCGAGGGCCACCGGCCGGTACAGCGCCGATGCCTCGTCGGCGGACGCGTCGAGGTCCGCGTACGCGTCCATGTCGGCGTCCATGTCCATGTCGGCGGCGTCGTAGTCGGCGTCGGTGGCGGCGTCGGCGTCCGTGGCGGCCACGTCCGGCCCGGCCCGCGACTCGGGTGCGTAAGCCGGTCTCGCGGACGTGCCCAGCGTCAGGGTCACACCGTCGGCCGCGGGGTACAGGTCCACCGACAGCCACTGCCCGGGCGCGTGCCGGCCGCTCCGGGCGGGGAAGTGCACCGGCTCGCCGGACATGAAACCGGCCCGGAAGTGGTCCTCGTAGGCCGGATGTCCGAGCCACGGCAGCGCCTCCCACAGCAGCCTTCCCCGCAGCTGGGGCCCGTCCAGGCCGAGCAGGTCCTCCGCCGCGGTGTTCACGTAGCCGATCCGGCCCTCCCGGTCCAGGGAGAGCACCGCTTGCGCGAGCCGGTCCGCAGCCCTGCGGGCGCCCTCGGCCCCGGCCTCGGGCGGTGGCGCCGGCACGCCGACCGGGTCGCCCTCCCACAGCGTCCGCGCCCCGGCCGCCGCGAGCGAGGCGAGGTCGGCGGCCAGCTGCTCCGCGGCCCCTCGCAGCCGCTCGCGGTCCGGGGTCCCGACCGGGATCCCCGGGGTCGCCTCGCGCAGCACCACCAGCACGCCGAACCGTTCCGTCCCGGCGGTCACCGGCTCGTACAGCGAGCCGAAGGGGAACGGCAGCCCGGCCGTCAGCTGCGGAAAGCGGCGCATGGCCGACTCCGCGTCGGGCAGGTGGACGGCCTGCCCCGACCGGTAGGCCTCGGCGACCGGGTACGGGCGGTTCACCTGCATCCGCCACCAGGGCCGGAACAGCTGCAGCGGCAACCCGGTGAACACGGCCATCAGGAGCAGGCCGGTGGTGGGCGAGCGCAGGTAGACGCCGGCCGCGTACCCACCGACGGCCTCCATCGCGTTCACGGCGGCCCGTGCGAGCACCTGGGCCGTCGCATCAGGGGCATCCGTGGTGTCAGGCGCGGCGCCGGCGTCGTCCGCTCTGGCCATCACACAGTCAGGATGCGCCCTCGGCCGTGGCTCGTGCATCCCGGCCGTTCCCGCGCCGTCCCGGGGTCCGGTACCCGGTCACCACCGCGGCCGCGGCGCACAACAGCACCACGGCCACCGTGCGCAGCGCGGTGCCCATCGCGTCGGTGAAGGCGACGATCTGGGCCGGATCGTGCGGGTCCCCGTGGAAGCGCGAGGCCAGTACCGTGCCGACCACCGCGACCCCGAGGGCGGCGCCGATCTCGCGGGCCGCGGTGTTCAGCCCCGAGCCGAGTCCTGCCTGGTGGGCGGGCAGCTCCGTGACCACCGTCAGGGTCAGCGAGGGCGCGGACAGGCCCGTACCGACGGACAGCACGAGCAGGTAGAGCGCGTACAGCGGGTACGGGGTGTCCGCGTCGGCGGTGGAGACCAGCAGCAGCCCCGCGCCGATCAGACCGAGCCCGGCGCCGACCGGCAGCCGCGGTCCGGTGCGCTCCTGGAGCCGGGCGCCGAACTTGGGCACCAGGGCCATGCCGACGGTGAGCGGGACGATCGCGAAGCCGGTCTGGGCGGGGGAGAAGCCCTTCGCGTACTGGAGGTACTGGGCATTGACGAAGAACAGGGCGAAGAGCCCGAAGAAGCCGGTGCCGATGCCGAGCGCCCCGGCGCGCAGCTTGGACGAGCGGAAGATCCGCGGGTCCAGCAGCGGGCGGGCGGCGCGCAGGGCGTGCCGGGTGAAGGCCCCGAGCAGCACGGCACCCGCGCCGAAGGCGCTCAGGACCTGCACCGAGGCCCAGCCGTGGGCCGGTCCCTCGATGATCGCGTAGACCACCGCGAGCAGCGCGCCCGCGAGCAGCGCCGCGCCGAGGGGGTCGACGGCTGCGGCGGGCTGCGACGGAGTACGGGGGACCGCGACGGCCACCGCGACCGCGAGCAGGGCGGCGAGCGGGACGACCGCCCAGAACAGGGCCCGCCAGGTCAGGAACTCCCCGACCAGGCCGCCGCCGACATTGCCCGCCAGGCCCCCGAGGCCCGCGGACAGCGTCCAGGTGGCCAGGGCGCGGCCGCGGCGCTCGGGCGGACTCAGGTGGACCAGGACGGACATCGTGGCGGGCATGATCAGGGCCGCGCCCGCCCCGCACACACCGCGGCCCGCGATCAGCACGGCCGGGGCCTCGGCGAGGGCGCTGGCGGCGCCGCCCACGGCGAACAGGCCGAGCCCGCAGAGCAGGGCGCCCTTGCGGCCGTACCGGTCGCCGAGCGCCCCGGCGGGGATCAGCAGCGCGGCGAAGACGATGACGTAGGCGTCCACCGACCACAGCAGCTCGCCGGGATCCGGATGCAGGTCGGACGCGGCGAGCTGGGGGATCAGCAGGTTGACGGCGGCGACCATCCCCTGGGCGACGAGCACGCAGGCGCACAGGACGAGCAGGGCGGGCCGGGTGAGGGAAGGGGCGGGGACGGGGACGGCGGGACCCTGCGTGACGGCATGGCGGAGCACGGCTCCTCCTCGGAGTCGGGGACGGTACGGCGGAAGGAAGGGGGGTGACGGGGACGGCGGGCCGGTCCGGGCCGGCCGGGGCCATCACCTCTGGTCCACCGTAGAGTTGGCCCGATCTGCTTTCCAGTGCAAGTTGTGCAAGGGATGTATGCGTGTGACGCAATCCGGGTTGGACCTGAATCTCCTCGTCGCCCTGGACGTCCTCCTGGAGGAGGCGAGCGTGTCCCGGGCGGCGGCCCGCATGCACCTGTCCGAGCCGGCCATGAGCCGCACCCTCGGCCGGATCCGCAAGGCCCTCGGCGACCCGGTCCTGGTCCGGGCCGGCCGCGTCATGGTGCCGACCCCGCACGCGCTCGCCGTGCAGGGCGAGGTCCGCGCGGTCGTGGACCGGGCCCGCGCCCTCTTCCTCACCGGCACCAAGGTGGACCTGCCCACGCTCACCCGCACCTTCACCGTGCTGGCCAACGACGCCTTCACCGCCGTGTACGCAGCCACGCTCTTCAACCGGGTGACCCGCGAGGCGCCGGGGGTGAGGCTGCGCTTCCTCTCGGAGAGCCACGTGGACGTCCCCGCCCTGCGCGAAGGCGTCGCCGACCTGGAACTCGGCGTCGTCGACACCCGTTCCCCCGAGGTGCGCGTCGAGCACCTCGCCGACGAGCGCATGCTGGGCGTCGTACGCCAGGGGCACCCACTGCTCCGCGGCCGCATCTCGGCGCGCCGGTTCGCCGCGGCCGAGCACCTTACCGCGTCCCGGCGCGGTCGCCTCGAAGGCCCGGTGGACGTCGCCCTCGCCGAGCAGGGGCTGTCCCGGCGCGTGGTGGGCAGCGTGGGAACCTTCCCCGCTTCGCTGTTCGTCCTGCGCGAGAGCGACCTGGTCGGACTGATGACCAGCCAGGTCGAACCGCTCGCCGCCGCGCTGGGGCTGGCGGCCTTCGAGATCCCGCTCGCCCTGCCGCCCCTGCCCTTCGGCATGGCCTGGCACCCGCGCCACGACGCCGACCCGGCGCACGCCTGGCTGCGCGCCTGCGCCCGCGAGCTGGTCCCGGCCGGCCCGCAACGTTCCGCGGCCGGCCCGGAGCGCTCCGGGCCGGCGCGATAGGCCGACCGCTTCCCTCGTCCGGGGGACGCACGGGTGTGCGGACCACCGCCCGGACGGTGCCGCGGGGCACGATACGCAGGCGTCCCACCCCCCGCCCGGCAGGCCCCCGGAAGGCAGAGCATGCGGTTCCAGTACGACACCATCGGCGAGCGCTACGCGGAGTCCACGAGCACGGCGGCCTTCTCCGCGGCCGACACCTACACCCTGCACGGAGCCCTCGACGCCCTCGGCGGGGTGCGCGGGCTCGATGCCCTCGACCTGGCCTGCGGATACGGATACAACACCCGGCTGCTGGCCCGGGGCGGGGCCCGTCGGACCGTCGGCGTCGACGTCTCGGAGGAGATGATCCGGCTCGCCCGCGCGCACGAGGCGACCAAGGACCGGGCGGACGTCGAGTACCACGTCGCCGACGCGGCCGGCCTGCCGCACCTGGGCCCCTTCGACCTGGCGACCGCCGCGTACGTCTTCAGCTACGCGCCCGACCGCAGGTCCCTGCACGCGATGTTCCGGTCCGTCCGCGCCAATCTGCGGGCGGGCGGGCGGCTGCTCGCCATCGTCCCCAACGCGGGGGCGTTCCCCCGCGTGGACTGGTCGCCGTACGGGGTGCGCATCCTCGACCGGGTCCCGGACGGCGACGCGCCGCTGCTCAGGGCGCACTTCCTGACCGAGCCGCCGGTGCCCTTCGAATTCCGCGAGTGGGCCCACGCCGACCTCGCCGAGGCCGCCGTCGAGGCGGGCTTCGTCACCGTCGGCTGGCAGCCGAACCGGACCCCGCCCGCCGACGCCGTCCGGGACGAGGCGTACTGGACGGCGTACCGCGCCTGGCCGATCAGCTCCCTGATGACCTGCACGGCGTAGGCCGTCGGCGAACCGCCGTCACCGCCGTCACCGCCGTCACCGCCGTCACCGCCGTCACCGCCGTCACCGCCGTTTCCTCAGAGCTCTGCCGTCGACCGGATCAGCTCGACGATCCGCTCGCGCGCCGCCCGCCCCTCCGGCACGGGCAGCAGCGGGTACCCGTGCGGCAGCCCCGCCGCCTCGTGGAACTCCACCTCGGCCCCGTCCGCACGGGCCCGACGCAGCAGCTCCCGGCTGTCCGTGGTCAGCACGTCCCGGGTCCCGGTGAACACCGTCATCGGCGCCAGGCCGGCGAAACCACCGTGCAGCGGGCTCACCCGGGGATCTTCGGCGGCCAGGGTTCCGGCGTACAGCCGGCCGGCCTCCAGCAGCCCCGGGCGGGCCAGCAGCGGATCGGCCGCCTCGAGGGCCGCCTGGTCCGGATGGCTCATGGTCACGTCCAGCCAGGGCGAGATCAGCACGATCCGGGACGGCTGGTCCCCGGTGCGGTCGCGCAGCCGCTGCGCGGCCGCCAGTGCCAACCCGGCCCCGGCCGAGTCACCGATCAGCACCGTCCCGCCGGAGCCGCCGCTCGCGATCAGACCGCTCAGCAGGTCGGCGGCGACCGGGACGGTCCGGTCGGCGGTACCGCGCGGAGCGAGGATGTACGCGGGCACGACGACCCGCGCCCGCGCCTGCGTGACCAGGGTCCGGATCAGTGCCCAGTGCGGGCGCTCCAGCTCGTGGACGTAGCCGCCCCCGTGCACGTACAGCACGTGGGCCGCGGGCTCCGCCCCGAGCGGGGAGACGTCGTACACCGGCCAGGCCCCGACGAACGTCCGCGAGATGTCGGCGACCCGCCCCAGCGACCGCGGCGGCAGATGGGAGGCCGGTCGGCGGGCGGCTTCCGCCACCGTGGCCCGGACGGCCTCCGCGCTCGCGTACCGTCTTCGCCGTCCCGCCGCGATCAGCGCCACCGACAGCGCCCTGCTGCGCAGACTCGGCACGCCCCTCACCTCCCCTTTTTCCCTCGCGCCGTCCCCAGCGCGAGCCCCTTCCCCGTCACGGGAGGAGCATAGGCGTGAAGCTGCGCTGTCGACCCGTTTAAGAAAGTCTCGATGGACTGATCACCGCACCGATCGGCAGATTGGTGCACGTCACCGCCGCCGTTCGGGTTCATTCGCCCGCGGCGTACCCTTCCGCATGCCTGGAGCCACCCCATGAAGGCACTCGTCAAGCACAAGGCAGAACCCGGCCTGTGGCTCATGGACGTCCCCGAGCCCGAATACGGCCCCGGCGACGTGCTGATCAAGGTGCTGCGCACCGGCATCTGCGGAACCGACCTGCACATCCGCTCCTGGGACGGCTGGGCGCAGGGCGCGGTCAAGACCCCCCTCGTCCTCGGTCACGAGTTCGTCGGCGAGGTCGCCGCGCTCGGCGCGGACGTGCAGGACATCGAGGTCGGCGCGCTGGTCAGCGGCGAGGGCCACCTGGTGTGCGGCAAGTGCCGCAACTGCCTGGCCGGCCGCCGCCACCTGTGCCGCAGCACGATCGGGCTCGGGGTCGGCCGCGACGGCGCCTTCGCCGAGTACGTCGTCCTGCCCGCCCAGAACGTGTGGGTGCACCGCACCCCCGTGGACCTGGACGTAGCCGCGATCTTCGACCCCTTCGGCAACGCCGTGCACACGGCGCTGTCCTTCCCGCTGGTCGGCGAGGACGTGCTGATCACCGGCGCCGGCCCGATCGGGATCATGGCGGCGGCCGTGGCCAAGCACGCCGGCGCGCGCAACGTGGTCATCACCGACGTCAGCCCCGAGCGCCTGGAGATCGCCCGCAAGGCGGGCGCCACCCTCGCCGTCAACGTGGCCGAGTCCTCGATCGCCGAGGCGCAGGCCAAGCTCGGCCTGCGCGAGGGCTTCGACATCGGCCTGGAGATGTCCGGCCGGGGCGAGGCCATGCGCGACATGATCGACAACATGACGCACGGCGGCCGGATCGCCATGCTGGGCCTGCCCGCGCAGGAGTTCCCGGTCGACTGGGCGAAGGTAGTCACCTCGATGATCACGATCAAGGGCATCTACGGCCGTGAGATGTTCGAGACCTGGTACGCGATGACCGTGCTGCTCGAGGGCGGGCTCGACCTGAGCCCGGTCATCACCGGCCGCTACTCGCACCGCGACTTCGAGGCCGCCTTCGACGAGGCCTCGACCGCCCGCAGTGGCAAGATCATCCTGGACTGGACGGCGTAACCACCCGCCGGCCACACCTCCCGAACCACCTCCCTCCGGGCCGGGCCCCGCCACCCTCCCCCCTCCGCGGGGCCCGGCCCCCTCCCTCGTCGCCCTCCGCCGCACAAGGAGAACCGCACCATGTTCGAGACCGTCCGCGAGGACCTGCGCTCCACCCTCGACGAGATCCGCGCCGCCGGCCTGCACAAGCCCGAGCGCGTCATCGGCACCCCGCAGAACGCGGCCGTCGCCGTCACCTCGGGCGGCGCCGCCGGCGAGGTGCTCAACTTCTGCGCCAACAACTACCTGGGGCTGGCCGACCACCCCGAGGTCGTCGCCGCGGCGAAGGACGCGCTGGACCGCTGGGGCTACGGAATGGCCTCCGTCCGCTTCATCTGTGGCACCCAGGAGGTGCACAAGGAGCTGGAAGCGCGGCTCTCGGCCTTCCTCGGCCAGGAGGACACGATCCTCTACTCCTCCTGCTTCGACGCCAACGGCGGCGTCTTCGAGACCCTGCTCGGCGCCGAGGACGCGGTCATCTCCGACGCCCTCAACCACGCCTCGATCATCGACGGCATCCGCCTCTCCAAGGCCCGCCGCTTCCGCTACGCCAACCGCGACCTGGCCGAGCTCGAAGCCCGCCTGAAGGAAGCCACCGAGGGCGGCGCCCGCCGCAAGCTGATCGTCACCGACGGCGTCTTCTCCATGGACGGCTACGTCGCCCCGCTCGCGGAGATCTGCGACCTGGCCGAACGCTACGACGCCATGGTCATGGTCGACGACTCGCACGCCGTCGGCTTCGTCGGCCCCGGCGGACGCGGCACCCCCGAGCTGCACGGCGTCATGGACCGCGTCGACATCATCACCGGCACCCTCGGCAAGGCCCTCGGCGGCGCCTCCGGCGGCTACGTCGCGGCCCGCGCCGAGATCGTGGAGCTGCTGCGCCAGCGCTCGCGCCCGTACCTCTTCTCCAACTCCCTCGCCCCGGTCATCGCGGCGGCCTCCCTCAAGGTCCTCGACCTGCTGGAGTCGGCCGGTGACCTGCGCGAACACCTCGCCGCCAACACCGCGCTCTTCCGTACGAAGATGACCGAGGCCGGCTTCGAGATCCTGCCCGGCGACCACGCCATCGCCCCGGTCATGATCGGCGACGCGGCCGAGGCGGCCAGGATGGCGGAGCTGCTCCTGGAGCGCGGCGTGTACGTGATCGGCTTCTCCTACCCGGTGGTGCCGATGGGCGCGGCGCGCATCCGCGTCCAGCTCTCCGCGGCCCACTCGACGGCCGACGTCGAGCGCGCGGTGGCCGCCTTCATCGACGCCCGCGCCGCCCTCGGCACCGCTGGGGCCTGAGGGGAACGGGAGGTCGGAGGGGGCCGTGCACCCTGAGACAATGGTGGGGTGATCGACCCCCGCCGGCTGCGCATCCTGCGGGCCGTGGCGGACCACCGTACGGTGACCGCCGCGGCCGCAGCCCTGTACCTCACCCCCTCCGCCGTCTCCCAGCAGCTCGCTGCGCTGGAGCAGGAGACGGGCCACGCGCTGCTCACCCGCAGCGGTCGTGGCGTACGGCTCACGGCGGCCGGTGAGATCCTGCTCGGCCACGCGCACGAGGTGCTCGCGCAGCTGGAGCGGGCGGAGGCGGAACTCGCGGCGTACGCGGGCGGTTCGGCGGGCGAGGTCACCGTCGCCGCCTTCGCCACGGGCATCGCGGAAGTACTGGCCCCGGCCATCGCCCGGCTCGCGCTGGAACGGCCGGGCATCCGGCTGCGGGTCCGCGACGCGGAAGGTGACCAGAGCCTGCCGCAGCTGCTGGACGGCGAGGCGGACCTCGCGCTGGCCGTCGAGTACCGGGGCGGCCCGGGCGCCGACGACGCGCGGCTGTCCGTCCTCCCGCTGTACGCGGAACCCTTCGACGCCGTCCTGCCCTCGGGGCACCCGCTGGCCGACCTGCCCGCGGTGTCGCTGGCCGACCTCTCCGACTCGGACTGGGTGGGCCAGTACCCCGGCAACCCGTGCCACGACGTGACGCTGCTCGCCTGCGAACTGGCGGGCTTCCAGCCCCGGCTCGTGCACTCCTCGGACGACTTCCGCGCCGTGACGGCGCTGGTGGGCGCGGGGGCCGGAGTGGCGCTGGTCCCGCGCTCGGCCCTGCGCGGCATGGACCTCAAGGAGGTCCAGGTCCGCCCGGTCACGGGCCCGGCGGCCACCCGCCGCGTCTTCGCGGCCACTCGCCGCGGCGGCGAGACCCACCCCCTGATCGCGCCCGTCCTGGCCGCCCTGGTCCGGGAGTCGGAGCGGCTCCCGGCGCACTGAGCACCGCCCGGGTCCGGCGGCCGGATCCGCGAGCGGACGGTCCCGGGCGCCATGGCGTGCGAGCTGCGTTCCGACCGTGCCGCAGCCCGATCTCCCGGGCGGGCGGGGGACTTTGCGGCGCGCGCTCGCGTCGCAGGACCCGGCGGACGACGTTACGATTTTGCTGAGAGTGCCAATAGTCCACGGCGGTTCCCGTAAGAGGAACGGTCACGCGACGGGCGCCCGGGGGCATCCACCCGCTCTGATGATGCGTTTCCTTACCCTCCGCATGTGCGTTGAGGAGGACATCATGGCTCGGGATCACGGTAACCAGCAGAGGAACATGCCGGGCCCGGAGGCCGACCGGCCGCTGAGAATGGTCCCCGACGTCGGTGAGCACGCGGATGCCGGTGGTGTACTGCGCAAATACCTCGATCCGGGAGCGACCTTGGTCCGTGCGTCGACGGCGCGCAAGGCCATCGACTCGTTCATGGCGGCGCGCTCGGGAGACCTGAAGACCGGCTCGATCGATCTGCGCGAGGTGGAATCGACCGAAGGCGCGGCGACGCTGCGCGTGCGCTTCCAGCAGTTCCACAACGATCTCCCGGTGGTGGGCGCCACCGTCCAGGCCGTTGCCGACGTCAAGCAGGCCAGTGTGATCCAGGTCGACCACACCGGGGAGATGGACGTCGCGGATGCTCCCGACCCCGGTGACGCGCGTACGGTCGCCGACGTCTTGAAGGTCGCCCTCGCGCCCTTCAAGAAGGACTTCGAAGCCGCCGACGTGATCAAGGACGAACTCGTCTACGTGCGGGACACGGACCGGCCCGCCCTGCCCGAGGGCGACTACCCCTCCGCTTCCGTCGCGCTGCTGAAGAAGGGGAGGAAGCCGGACGGCGCACTGCACCTCGTGCACGACCTGGTGGTCGAGACCACCGGCCCCTTCGAACAGTTCCGCGTCGTCGTGGACGCCATTGCGGGCACCCTGCTCTGGGTCGAGCTCATGGGGAAGTACGTGACGGCCACCCTCAAGGTCTTCTCACCCGACCCCGTCACCGAGTCGAACGACAGCACGCTCCACGCCGGGTCCGGCGCGGCGAAGCTGAACGGCTTCCGGCACGACGTCCAGGCCGAGGTCGCACCCGCCAGCGGTGGAAAGTTCCGGCTCGACGGGGAGTGGTTCCGGTGCAACGACTGGGACACCCCGAGCTTCGCCCAACCCGCGGAGACGTCAGCGTCTTTCTCGTACGACACCTACCCCAAGAACCGTGCCTTCCTGAGTGCGAACGCCTACTACTGGCTCGACTCCACCGCGCGCTACCTCCGGACCCTGGGAAACACGACCCTCAACGCCAACATGGTCAAGGTCGACGTCGACGCCCAGGGGGCCAACGGCGAGGACAACAGCGAGTGGATCGGTACGACGACACCCCCGCGGATCCGCTTCGGCGAGGGCGGCGCACCCGATGCCGCCGACTTCGGCGTCATCGTCCACGAGTACACCCACGGCGTGTTCGACTGGCTCGGTGCCAGCCACGGCGGGTCCGGGTCGTACGAGCACAGCATCTGCGACGTGCTTCCCGCCATCTACCGGGACCGGTTCAACCCCGGTCAGCACCGGCGCACCGAGACGTTCCCCTTCGACAACAACGTGAACGACCAGTGGAGCACGGAGCGCACGCTCGACCGCTCCGAGCGGTTCGACGACGCGGCGTTCAACAGTTACCCCTTCAACCTCCGCAACTCGATGCTGGGCACGGCGCTCTGGCGGTGCTACCTGGGCATGGGCGGCGACTCGATCGATCCCGCCGTACGGATCGCGGCCGCCGACGAGATGATCAAGACGATGCTGGAGATGTTGCTCATCGTGCCGGACTCCTCCTCCACGAGCCGTGCGCACGCCGTCAGCATGGCCCAGGGCTGCATCACCGCGGACTCGGCCCTCACCGGCGGTCTCTACAGCAAGGTGATGGACGAGGCCTTCGTGAACCAGGGGATGTGGGCGCGGCGGCCGGTGGACGTCTACATCGCGGACAACCCCGCCGACCTCGGCGCGCAGCCGAGCGGTCCGCTGCACTGGACCTCCCCCGACATCTGGGTCCGCAACCGTCACATCAGCACCGGGGACAACCCCGCGCTCGGTCACGAGCCGCCCATCAACGGCCAGCCGAACTTCCTCTACGTGCGGGTGCACAACCGGGGGATCCAGGCGGCGTCGAGCGGCGGGTTCCAGGTCGAGGCCTTCCGGTGTGACCCGGGCACGGGGATGATCTGGCCCACGCACTTCGAGTCGTTGGGCACGCTGGTGATCGACGAGCCGATCCCGCCCGGTGGGTCCGTGCGGGTCGGGCCCTTCAGTTGGACCCCGCAGATCGTGGAGCAGGAGGGCCTGGTGGCCGTGGTGCACGGCGCTGCGGATCCCGCCATCACCGCCACGCTCAACGGACCGGTGCCGCACGACCGGGTCATCCGGTTCGACAACAACGTGGGGCAGCGCAACGTGGTGCCGCAGATGGCCGCGCCCGGCGGCAAGACCAGCACGACGATCGCCCTCCGCGGCGGCCTGACCTCCACCTCCGGCTCCTGGCACCTCGACGCGACGGCACTGCCCGAGGACACCAGGATCTCGATCCGCACGCTGAGCCGCATCGTCGGGTCCGCCGAGCTGACCAACCTCAAGGTGGCCGAGAAGGGCTCCGTGCGCACGACGCTCGAAATGAAGGGCGGCAGCACCGCGGTCGTCGACGGCTTCCGCCTCGAGGCGGACGACCGGGCGGCAGCCGACATCACCATCGACTTCTCCCACCACGCCGACCACCTCCGCCTCTATCCCTTCATCGCCACCCAGTACCAGGACAGCCTGATCGCCGGCCGCATGACCATCCAGATCACCGCCGTCAAGGAACTCGAAGGCTTCTTCTTCGGCAACCCGCGCAGCGGCGAGCTCCACGTCTCCACCTGCCCGTACTGGTCGAAACTGGGTGCCGGCAGCAAGGTCCCCTTCCGCTGTGCCGAAGACGCGGTCGCACGCGGGTACAACGGTTGCGCCTACTGCCAACCCGCCCTCAACACCGGCTGAAAGGCGGCCCGTGATGCAACACGACACACGTGCGGCGCTGCCGCTGGCACCCCCCGAGAAGCGCTACCCGCCCAGCGCCGCCGAGCCCCTGGCGCCGGCCGAACGCAAGCGGGCGGATACGCAGAAGAACGAATTCGTCACCACGCTGGTCGAGTCGGTCTCGGCGGACGAGCTGATGAACTCCGTCGAGGCACTCGCGGCCTTTCACACGCGGCACACCTTCTCGTCCCTCATCGGCGAGGCCGCCGAGGAGATCGTGAGCCGGTTCGAAGCGGCCGGGTACACGGACGTGGTCCGGCGCACGTGGACCAATGCCGGGCACAGTGCCGACAACGTGATCTGCACCAAACCCGGGACGGTTGCCGGTCGGCCCGTCATCATCGTGTGCGCCCACTACGACAGCCGCATGGCGGACCTGAACAACACCACGGCACGCGCTCCGGGAGCCGACGACAACGGCAGCGGCGTGGCCGCGGTGCTCGAGATCGCGCGCCTGCTCGCCCCCGTCGCGCTGTCCTCCACCCTCCAGTTCGTGGCGTTCTCCGGCGAGGAACAGGGGCTGTGGGGTGCCACGGAGTATGCCGCGGAGCTCCACGCCACCGACGGCGAGGCCTACCGGGTCGTGAACCTGGACATGGTCGGGAGGCCGCCGGCGGACGGCTCCGTGACGGTGGAGCACGACCAGGGGAACGCCGTGCCGGACAATGACGCCGCGTCGAAGGCCTTCGCCGTGGTCATGGCGCGGGCCGCCGCGGACCACACGGCACTGCCGGTCATGCTCGGCCCCATCTTCGCCAGTGACTACATGCCGTTCGAAGCGCACGGCGACGTGACGATCGGTGCCTACGAGGGGGAGGGGAACCCGCACTACCACGAGACGTCGGACATGCCGGACACGCTCGACTACGGCTACCTCGCCGACGTCACCAGGATGACCCTGGCGACCTTGCTCGCCGATGCGCGGCGGGCCGTGGGGTAGCGCGCCGCGCCCCCGTGGGCGGTGGCCGTGCCGGCGCCGCCCACGGAGGCACCCCGCTCACACCTCTGCTCACACTCCCGCTACACCTCTACTCACACTCCCGCTCACTCCTCGCTCATACCCGGACCACCTCCACGCCCACCGTCTCGAACTCCCGGGCGACCGCGTCCGCCAGGCCCGTGTCCGTCACCAGGACGTCCACCGACGAGGTCGCGCAGATACGGGCGAACGCGCGGACGCCCAGTTTGCTGGAGTCCGCCGCGACGACCACCCGGCGGGCGCGTTCGCACAACAGGCGGTTGATCGAGGCCTCGTCCTCGTGGCGGGTCGCCGCGCCGTCCTGCGGGTCGAAGCCGTCCACGCCGAGCACCGCCGTGTCCACCGCGAGCTGCCCGAGGACCTGCTCGGCGAGCGGGCCCGTCAGCTCGTACGACTGGGGGCGGGCCACCCCGCCTGTCAGTACGATCTTGAACTGCGGTCGGATCACCAACTCGCCCGCGATGTTGAGGGCGTTGGTCACCACGGTGAGCGCCGGCGAGCCCTGGGCCAGGTCCGGTCGCCCGGCCAGGGCGCGCGCCACCTCCGTGGTCGTGGTGCCTCCCGTCAGGCCGATCACCTCGCCCGGGGCGATCAATGCCGCCACCGCCTCGCTGATTCGGCGCTTCTCGGCGGCGCGGCGCGAGGTGCGGTAGCGCAGCGGGAGTTCGTACGAGACCCCGTGCAGCACCGCCCCGCCGCGCGTACGGACCAGCAGTTGCTGTTCGGCGAGCTGGTCGAGGTCGCGGCGGATGGTCGCGGCGGACACCCCGAGGGTCTCGGCCGCCGGTTCGACTTCCAGCTCGCCCCGTTCCACCAACAGGTCCAGCAGCGCCTGCCAGCGCTCCTTGCGGGTCATCGGCCGCCCCTCCCGTGCTCGTCCCGTGGCCCCGGTCGGGCTACCCGGCGACACTAACTCAGCAGATCACCTCGTGTTTGCTTGAAGTTGCGCGAAAGTGCGAGCTACCGTGCAGGAAAACGCAGAACGTTCCACGCACAACACATTCAGACCCGCCTGTCGCACGAGGGAGCCTGTATGAGTCACGTCGCGTACGAGTTGGGCACGCAGCCCGCATGCTGGGAGCGGGCCGCCGAACTGGCCCCGGCCCGGCGGGCGGTGCTCCCGCAGCCGGGGGAGCGCACCGCGATCGTCGGCTGCGGGACCTCGTACTACATGGCCCGGGCGGCCGCCGTGCTGCGCGAGGGGGCCGGACACGGCGAGACCGACGCCTTCCCCGCCTCCGAGTTCCCGCGCCACCGCCGCTACGACCGGGTCGTCGCCCTGACCCGGTCCGGCACCACCACCGAGGTGCTGGACCTGCTGGCCGGGCTGCGGGACGCGGGCGTGCCCACGACCGCGGTCATCGGCGATCCGGCCACCCCGGTGATGACCGCCGCGGACGAGTTGGTCGTCCTCGACTTCGCCGACGAACAGTCCGTCGTGCAGACCCGGTTCGCGACCACCGCCCTCACCTTGTTGCGCGCCCACGTCGGACTGCACACCCCCTCCGTGGTCGCCGACGCCCGCACCGCCCTCGTCGAGCCGCTGCCCGCCGACATCGCCGGCCGGGGCCAGTTCACCTTCCTCGGCCGCGGCTGGAGCGTCGGACTCGCCCACGAGGCCGCGCTGAAGATGCGCGAGGCCTCGCTGTCCTGGGCCGAGTCCTACCCGGCGATGGAGTACCGGCACGGGCCCATCAGCGTCTCCGGGCCCGGCACCGTGACCTGGTCGCTCGACGAGGCCCCCGACGGGCTCGCCGAACAGGTGCGCGCCACCGGCTCCCAATGGGTGCCCGGGCGCCTCGACCCGCTCGCCGAACTGGTCCGCGTACACCGCCTCGCCCTCGCCGTCGCCGCCCACCAGCAGCTCGATCCGGACGCGCCGCGCAACCTCACGCGCTCGGTGATCCTCACCACCGGTGAGGAGGCGGTCCGATGAGCCTGGTCCGCGCCGGTGACCTGGTCCTGGAGGCGGCCGCGGCCGGCCGGGCCGTCGCCGCCTTCAACGTCATCACCCTGGAGCACGCCGAAGCCGTCGTGGCCGGGGCCGAGGCCGCCGGCCTGCCCGTCATCCTCCAACTGAGCGAGAACGCCGTGAAGTTCCGCGGCGGGCAGTTGCTGCCCATCTCCCGGGCCGCCGGCGCGTGCGCGGAGGCCGCCGGTGTCCCCGTCGGCCTGCACCTCGACCACGTCAAGAGCCCCGAGCTGCTCCGGCAGGCCTGCGACGCCGGATACAGCTCGGTGATGTACGACGCCGCGCAACTCCCGTACGCCGAGAACCTGGAAGCCACCCGGTCCGCGGCCGACTGGGCCCACGCCAACGGGCTGTGGATCGAGGCCGAGCTGGGCGAGGTGGGCGGCAAGAACGGCGCCGCGCCGCCCGATCCGCACGCGCCCGGCGCCCGTACCGACCCCGACGAGGCCCGGCGGTTCGTCGCCGACTCGGGGGTCGACGCCCTCGCCGTCGCCATCGGCAGCAGCCACGCGATGACCAGCCGGACCGCGGCCCTGGACCACGTGCTGCTGGCCCGGCTGGCCAAGACCGTGGACGTCCCGCTCGTCCTGCACGGCTCCTCCGGGCTGCCGGACGCCGAGCTCGCGGCAGCCGTCGCGGGCGGCATCCGCAAGGTCAACATCGGCACCGCCCTGAACGTGGCGATGACCGAAGCCATCCGCACCCACCTGACCCCGGCGGACCCCCGGCCGTACCTGACGGCGGCCCGTACGGCGATGACGGCGACGGCGACGGCCATGATCGGCGCCCTGAACTGACGGGCGGCTGGGGCGGCGATCACGGACACCCAGCGGGGACGCACGACCTCGCCCACCCGCCCGAGGAATTCGGCGCCGCCCTCGCACGGCTCGTCGACGGGCGCAGCGACCCGGCCGCCCCGGTCACCGGCGAGCCCGGCCCATCGTGCGGCGGCGGCGACCCCACTGCACCCACGTCTCGGGCGAGTTGGAACCCCGTTGCCCTCAGATGCCGATGGCCCCGTCGATCCGCTCGCGCAGGAGGTCGGCGTGCCCGTTATGCCGCGCGTACTCCTCGACCATGTGGATCAGTACCCAGCGCAGCGACACCTTCCCGCGCCACGCGTCGACGGCCTCGACGTCCAGATCGGGTGCCCCGGCCACGAAGGTTTCGGCGAAGGCCACTTCGGTGCGCCACGCTTCCCAGGCCGCTTCGACCGCTGCGGGATCGGACCGGGCTCCGTCGAAGTCCCCGTCGGGATCCTCCGCCGAGGAGAAGCGGGGTGGTGCGTCCTGCCCCGCCAGGACCTGCCGGAACCAGCGGCGCTCCACATCGGCCAGGTGCCGGACCAGGCCGAGCAGGGAGAGCGTGGACGGTTTCACCGACCGGTGCGCCAACTCGAGCTCCAGGCCCGCGCCCTTGAGTTCCAGGGTGGCGCGGTGGTCCGCCAGGAAGGCGACCAGCATCCGCCGCTCGTCACCGGTCGCGGGGCCGCTGAAGCGGCCGTCCCGCCCGGGTTCGACGAAGAATTCCGCTCTGCTGCGTGGGCTCGTCATGGTCGCGAGTATGAACGCCGGTTCTGATCGGCCGGTACCCAGGTCCTTCCGAATTCTTGTAACGGGTTCTAGTCTGACCGCCGCCACCACAGCGACCGGCTGGACCGCGAGACCCCCGGAGGGGCCCGTGCACCTCGAATACACGCCTGAGCAGCAGCAGTTGCGCACCGAACTGCGCGCCTACTTCGCCGAGCTCGTGCCGCAGGACGTCTACGCCCGCTACGAGGACCCGGTCGCCCAGAAGCGCTTCTACCGGGACACCATCCGCCGGCTCGGGGCCGACGGCTGGCTGGGGGTCGGCTGGCCCGAGGAGTACGGCGGCCGCGGGATGACCCCGATGGACCAGTTCATCTTCTTCGACGAGGCCGCGCAGGCCGTCGTACCGCTGCCCCTGATGGCGCTCAACACGGTCGGGCCGACCATCATGCAGTTCGGCACCGACGAGCAGAAGGCGTACTTCCTGCCGAAGATCCTCGCCGGGGAGATCGACTTCGCCATCGGCTACAGCGAACCCGACGCCGGCACCGACCTCGCCGCCCTCAAGTGCAAGGCCGTGCGCGAGGGCGACGAGGAGACCGGCACGTACGTCGTCGACGGACAGAAGATCTGGACCACCAACGGAGACACCGCCGACTGGGTCTGGCTCGCCGTGCGCACCGACCCGGACGCCCCCGCCCACAAGGGCATCACGATGCTCCTGGTCCCGACCTCGGACCCCGGCTACTCCTGCACCCTCATCAACACCCTCGCCTCGCACGACACCACCGCCAGCTACTACGAGAACATCCGGGTCCCGGCGAGCCGTCGCGTAGGCCGGGAGAACAAGGGCTGGCGCCTGATCACCAATCAGCTCAACCACGAACGCGTCACCCTCGCCGCACACGGCACGATGGCCATCCGGGCCCTCCACGACGTCCAACGCTGGGCCGCCGCGACGAAACTCGCCGACGGCCGCCGGGTCATCGACCTCTCCTGGGTCCGCGGCCGCCTCGCGCGCACCCACGCCCGGCTCGACGCGATGAAGCTGCTCAACTGGCAGATGGTGGGCGCGGTCCAGGCCGGCACCCTCACCCCGCAGGACGCTTCCGCGGTCAAGGTGTACGGCTCGGAAGCCCGCCGGGACGCGTACGCCTGGCTGATGGAGATCGTCGGCGCGGCCGGCTCCCTCAAGGACGGCTCGGCGGGCGCCGTCCTGCACGGCGAGCTCGAACGCGGCTACCGCAGCGCCGTGATCTTCACCTTCGGCGGGGGCAACAACGAGATCCAGCGCGAGATCATCTCCTGGATAGGCCTCGGCATGCCGCGCGTGCGCCGCTAGCCGCGCGTGGTCGGGTAGCCGGTAGTGGGCCGCACAATCGCGAACGATCGGGATCAGCCTGCGCAACACAGCCTCGGCATTCGCCCCAACGGCGTTCACGCCGTCGAGATCCCCGGAAACCGGGCGCTCCTGGTCGTCGAAAGCCCCAAGAACGGTTCAGTGTCGGCGGGCTCGGCGGGCCGCTCGATCGCGCCAGTGGCAGTACGCCGCCGCCGGGTCGGTCCAGTACTTCCACGGGAGGGCGTCCACGTAGCCGTCTACCAGGCGGAACTGGGTCAGTGCCGCGTCGTAGCGCTTCTGGCGGGTCAAGAAGTAGGCCAGCAGGTGGCGCAGCTCGGCGGTGTTCGGGTGGTCGGCGGGGGCCGCGGCGAGGTCGGCCAGGGCGGCGTCGACCAGGGAGGTCACGTGGGGTGAGAGGAAGTCGGCGTCGCTCGCGTCCGTGTCGCGGTGTTCGTACCAGGCGATGAGGGGGAGCGCGGTGAGCAGGCTGCCGGCCGGCGCGTCCGTTGCTGCCCGCTGGGCGAAGGACATGGCGCGATCTTCCGAGCCGCGCCACTTCGCGCACCAGTACTGGAGCGCGGCGTAGTGCGCGTTGTAGTGGTGCGGGTCGCGGGCGGTGATCTCCTTCCAGATCCGGTCCATGTGCTCTTGGGAGTAGCCGAGGCCGAGCGCCGCCCATATCTCGTTGACATGGGGTGTGGGGTCGTCCGGGTTCAGTTCGGCCGCGCGGGCGTTCTCCTGCGGTACGCGGGCCAGGGTGGCGTGGAACCCGGCGAACTGCTCGGGGCTGGTGTGCTTGGCCCAGCCACCACCACGCTGGTGCCAGGCCAGGTTGACCATCGCCTTGGCTCGTACCAGTGCGAGGTCGGGGTCGTCCGGCCCGACGGCGGTCTCCCAGGTGTGCAGCCAGCTGCCGGGGCGGGCGGCCCGGTGGGATCCGAGGGTGGCGGCGTAGGAGGAGCGGCGTGCCCAGTCGCGGCGCTGTCTGGTCTCGGCCATCAACCGTGCGGCCGGCTCCCAACTGCCCCGGGCGGCTGCGGCGGCCGCCGATTCCAGCTCGGGGTCGGGCGCCGCGCGGCCGGTGTTCTGCCGGGACTGCGGGAGGAGTCCCGATTTTCGGGCGGCGCGGGACGAGTCCCGGCCGGGGAGGTCGCCGGTGGTGCGGCGGTAGAAGATGACAGCCACGGCGATGGCGAGCCCAATGACGACGATGCGAGCGACTTCCACGGTGTGAGCCCCCTGGTGAGGAGTGATCTGAACGGGTGGGGGGACACGGGAGTATGACCGGGGAGCGTGACCTCTCGCAAATGCTTTTGTACTGGTGAGGGAGTGCGGGAACGTCACTGTCGGATGGCCCGGCAAGACCGGCCTTGTCGGTCGGCAGCGCCTCGATGTGGCGGGCGATCGACCCGGCCTCCGGGACGGCTCGCGCTGATCCGTTCCATCGCGCCGCCGTGCGGTGGCGCCTGCTCACCCGACATCGCCAGTTCGCAAGTGGGCGGGGTCCGGGGAATCGGCGGGGTGATCAGCGCTGGCTGTTCAGGAAGCCGATCGCGACTGCACCCCACCAGGCGGCTTGTGAAACAGAGGCCGTCACGGCGCCGCGGATCATCAGCCGGCGGCTGACCGGGCCGCCGTCGACGGCGGCCAGCCGGTGGTGAAGGGCGGAGGCATGGACGCCGTTGAGGGAGAGCAGGAGCACGAGGCCGAGCTTGACGCACGTCAGAGGTGAGCTGAGATCGGGGTGGAGGAACGCACCGCTGAACAGCAGACCGCCGAGGCCGGCCCATACGGGGATGTGCAGCGGGGCCGTGAAGTCGAGCACTTCACGGAGGGTCTTGCGGCCCGTGAGCCACAGCGCGCCGTAGTAGTCGATGGCGAGCACCGCGCCGAAGCCCAGCACCAGGGAGGCGAGGTGCACGAAGAGTGCCACGGTGTGGAGGGTGACATCGGCGCGCAGGTGCAGGGCGATCCACGTCGTGGTCGCCCACCCGAGGCATACGGCGAGGGACGCCGCCGCAGGCCCGCACCAGGCGGGGAGCTGGAGAAGTTCTGCTTCCCGTCCTGGTCTTCGTGGGGTCGCGGTGGCGTCGGCGGTGGACATTGCTGCTCCAGGGATCTTCTGCGGGATGTGCTCACCCCGGCGGGGAGCGAACAAAGGTATGGCTGACCTAAGTGTCCATGGGCGTCAAGGTGGCCGTCCGCACTGTTGGCACGGCCCGGTGGGGACACGGTTCGAGCCGAGGGAGGGTGGCGAAACGTCGCGGCGTCGACGGCCTTCCTTCCATTTGCGCCCCGGATATCCGGGGGTTTTGCCCCGGTGTTGGACTTTCTCGGACCGCCTGGTGATCAGGCGTGCAGTACGCCGGTGCCCAGCAGTCCGAAGAGGAGTACGCCGATGGCGATCCGGTAGACGACGAAGGCGTTGAACGAGTGCTTGGCGACGTACTTCAGGAGCCAGGCGATCGAGGCGTAGGCGACGGCGAAGGACACGGCGGTGCCGGTGACCAGGGGGAGGGCGTCGACGCCGGCGCCGAGGGCGTCCCGCAGCTCGTAGAGGCCCGCGCCGGTCAGGGCGGGGATGCCGAGGAAGAAGGACAGGCGGGTGGCTGCGACCCGCTCCAGGTCGAGGATGAGACCGGTGGACATGGTGGCGCCGGAGCGGGAGAAGCCGGGGAAGAGCAGGGCGAGGATCTGGGAGGAGCCGACCAGCATGGCGTCCCTGAGGTCGGTGTCGTCCTCGCCGCGCTTGTGGCGGCCCGTTCGGTCGGCCGCCCACATCAGGCCGCTGCCGACGATCAGCGATCCGGCCACCACCCACAGGGAGGCGAGCGGTCCTTCGATCAGCGGCTTCGCCGCGAGCCCCACGACCACGATGGGGATGGTGGCGTAGATGACCCACCAGGCGAACTTGTAGTCGTGGTGGTAGCGCTCCTCGCGGTCGGCGAGTCCGCGTCCCCAGGCGGAGACGATGCGCACGATGTCGTGGAAGAAGTAGACGAGGACTGCCGCGATCGCGCCCGTCTGGATGACGGCGGTGAAGGCCACGACGGACTTGTCGTCTACGGGGATGCCCATCAGCCCTTCGGTGATCTTGAGGTGGCCGGTGGACGAGACCGGCAGGAACTCCGTCACCCCTTCCACGATGCCCAGGACCACGGCCTGCCCCACACTGATCGCGCTCACGTGCCTTCACCTTCGTTCGACGGGACGGCGCCGGACTTCCGGCGCCGCAGGAGAGTCAGGAACATCCCGAGCACCCCGGCCCACTGAGCGGTCAGCAGCCATCCCGCCAGGACATCGGTGGGCCAGTGCATGCCGAGGTATACACGGCTGGCGCCCACGGCCGCCGCCCACAGCGCCGGTATCACGAGGAGCGTCCGGCGCGCCGGGCCCCGCACCACTCGGTGCACCCCGGCGGTGAGGAGGACCGCCACGGCAACGGAGGTGGTGGTGTGACCCGAGGGCATGGCGTAACCGTCGGCCGACCACGCCCACTCGGCGACCGGCGGTCGGGGCCTGGCGAGCCATGACGCCAAGGCGATGCGCGGCAGTTGCACCGACCCCAGAGCAAGTGCCCCCACCAGCGCCCCGCGCCAACGGTGGGCTCTGACGGTCATGGCCCCGGCGAGCATCGCCAGCAGGTAGGCGGGCACGCCGCTCCCCGTCACGGTGACCGCCACGGCCCATTCGACCGCCCGGCGCGGGCGGTGTTCCAGCACCCAGCGGTGCAGGGCTTCGTCCACTCCGAACGGAGCGCCGTGGGCCGCGCCGGCGGACGCGACCAGCGCCGCCAGCAGCATCGAGCACACCAGCACCGGTACGGCGGGCCACTGCCACGGCTTGCCGGCGGGGCGGGGTGCGGCCGCGGGTAGAGGGAGCATCTGCCGTCCTGTCTGAACAGACCGCCACGGCGGCGCGGCGGCACGGCGGCACGGCGGCACGGTGGGGAGGGCGTGGGGCGGGGAAGGCGCACTGCCTTCGGTCAGGGCGGGGCGAGGGCGCCCCACAGGAGCAGCGACACCAGCTCTTCGGTCGGCAGGGTTTCCGCAAGGCCGGGCGGAGCGTCGGACAAGACCATCGACTGGAACACCCGGGCCAGATGCTCCGGGGGCGTTCTGAGGAGCTCGCGCTCCGGTTCGAACAGAGCCGTCAGCGCTTCTCGGAGGGACGCGAGCTCTCCTTCGTATCGGGCGTGCCCGTCGAAGTTCTCCGTGGGCCCGGCGGGCCGGGTGGGCCGGGTGGGCCGGGGCCGGTCCAGGAGCATGGAATCGGCGAGTAGGAGCAGGCGGGTTGCGTACCTGCGCAGATGTACGGCGGCCGAGGCCAGTCGGGCTTCGAGCGGCACGGTCAGGTTGATCGCGTTGATGGCCGTCACCACTTCGTCCGCCCTGAGGGCTTCGGCCGCACAGGCGTCGAGCAGGGCGGTCTTGTCGGGGAACGCGGTGAAGACGGCCGCTGTCGGAACTCCCGCGGCCCGGGCGACCATCGAGGTGGTGACCGAGGTGCCGTGCCTCACGACCAGGGGCAGCGCTGCGGCGACGATCGCCGCGTGACCGGGGTGCTGGGTCATCTCCCGTCCTGAGGAGTCGGGGGCCAGGGCGAGCCGGCCGGCGAGTGGGGGTGGCGGGTTCCGGTGAACGCCGCCGCCGGCAGGAGCCGCGGCGCCTCTTCGGCCGGCCCGTCCAGGGCGAACGGGCTCACCGCGCACCACCGTCCGGAGTGCGGGGGCCCTGCCTGCGGACCATTTCGACAACCACCGGCGTGAGGGAGACGAGGACGACGAGGGCCACGATCGGCAGGAGGTAACGGTCGACGTCGGGCACGGAGGAGCCGAGGGCGTATCCGGCGAGGACGAGGCCCACGGTCCAGAGGAGCCCGCCCACGACCTGCCACAGGGAGAAGACGCGGGCGGGCACGCCGAGGGCTCCGGCCAGGGGGTTGAGCACGGTGCGCACCACCGGTACGAAGCGGGCCAGCACCACGGCCTTGGCATGCCCGTAGCGGTGGAGGAGTTCCTCGGCGCGCTCGGCTCCGTCGTGGAGCTTTCGGCTCCGGCTACGGGCGAGCAGAGCGCGGCCCCCGCGTCGGCCGATCAGGTAGCCCGCGTGCGCTCCCAGGAGCGCGCCGATGATGGCGAAGGCCAGTACCTGGGGCAGCGAGAGGTGGACGGGGCGGTCCCCGCCCGGCACGCAGAGCAGGCCCGCGGTGAACAGGAGGGAATCGCCGGGCAGGAAGAAGCCGATCAGGAGGCCGGTCTCGGCGAAGAGGACGACGGCGATGCCGAGCGCGCCGAATGCGGACAACAGGGATCCGGCGTCGAGCAGGTTCACGGCCTGTGGCACTGCCGTGAGGGCGGATGGGGCCATGGCGGACGGCTCTCCCTGAGGTGAGTGGACCGGGGCGGTGACGACATCGTCGACTACAGTCACGTAGACGGTCTACGTCACTGTAGACGATTGTTGTGTGAGGAGATTCCCGTGGGGGATGCGCATGCGGAGCGGCGGCCCGCCGGTGAGCTGGGGGCGAGCGTCCTGGCGGTGCTGTGGGCGGCCGGAACCCCGCTGACGCCGGGGCAGGTTCAGGAGGCGCTCGGCTCCTCCCGTGCCCGTACGACGGTGACGACGATCCTGTCCCGTCTGTACGAGAAGGGCGTGGTCAGTCGTACCCGGTCCGGCCGCGGGTTCGCCTACGTGCCGACCGAGGACGCGTCTGGGCTGACCGCACGCCGCATGCACGCGGAGCTGGCCGGGACCGAGGACCGCGGGACGGTGCTGAGCCGCTTCGTCTCGCAACTGAGCGACGAGGACGAGGCGCTGCTGCGCGCCCTGCTGGATGGCGACGGCGCCGGGGGCACCGCGTGAGCCGGCTGGTGTCGTTGCCGCTCCTCCTGCCACTCCTGCTGCCCTTCCTCGCCGGTCCGGTGTGCCGCGTGCTGGTCGTGGGCCTCCCGCCGAGGCGGGCCGTCCGGCTGCTGGTCTGTTCGGCAGTCGGGCTCGCGACGGGCAGGATCGCCACCCTTGCCCTGCTGGCCGCCCACTGCCATCCGGGGCTGCGCGCCGTGCGCGAGCTCCTCCGCTACGCACTGGAGCGCACCGCGGACGAATGCGCCGCGCAGACGGTGGGCGACCGCCGCCTCACGGCCCGGGCCATCGGCAGGGCCGCTCTGGCCGCCCGTACGTCCCCCGCTCGGTGCCGGCCCGGCTTCGCGCTGGCCGCCACAACGGGCCCGGTGCCCCTGCGGGTGGCGGCCCTGCTCGTGCATCCGGCACGGACGCGTGTCCCTGGAGCCCCGCCCCGCCTGGCGGCGCTGGTGCTGCTGGCCTGTCTGGCCGTGTCGACCGGCGCGTCCTTCCAGGCGGTCGACGACCTGCACGCCGGCATCGAGATCGCACAGGGCGAGACCGGCGAGGAGTGACGCGGTCCGATCCGGGCGGGCGGCGTCCGCCGGCGTATGTATGCGGGGCTCGATTCAGGCCCCGTACAGTGAGATAAGGCAAACCTATTCTTCGATGACCGGGCATGCGAGTCCGGGGCGGCAGCGGGGCGGGAGCAGGATGGTGGAGGACGGCGGGGACGCGAGGCGCCCGCACGGTGAACTCGTCGCGGACGTGCTGGCGGTCCTGTGGGCGGCCGAGGGACCGTTGACCCCGCAGCAGATCAACGCCGCGCTCGGTCGGGACCTGGCCAGGACGACGGTGACGACGATCCTCACCCGCCTCTACGAGAAGGGGACGGTCGTGCGCACCCGCGAGGGCAGGGGCTTCACCTACGCCGCGGCTGATGACGCCGCCGGGCTGGCGGCCGGGCGCATGCGCCGCGAGCTGGAGCGCGAGCCGCAACGCGACCTGGTACTGAAGCGGTTCGTTTTTTCGCTGTCCGGGGACGACGAGGAAGTGCTGAGGCGTCTGCTCCTGGATTCCGGGGAAGGCGAATGACCCTGGTTCTGGCCGTGGTCGCGCTGACTCTGCTGCTTCCCTGGGCAGCGGTGCCGGCCACGCGCCGGCTGGCCGGTCTCATGCCGCCGAGGGAAGCGTGCGCGGCGCTGACCGGAGCCGCCCTTCTGCTGGCCGGCGGCACCGTGGCAGCGCTCATCGGCCTGTTCCACGTGCCGTTCCTCGCCGCTTTGGAGCAGATTCCGCTGTCGCAGGCGGCTGCTGAGTGGCCGGCCACCGTACCGGTGGCCGCGGTCGCCGGTGGGGTGCTGGCCTTCCAGGCGGTGCTGCTGGTCCGCCGTTGGTACGAGCGCCGCTCGCTGCTCGCCCGCAGTTGGGCGTCCACCAGCGGCGCAGTGCCTGATGGCGATCTCCTGGTCGTACCGGATGCCGAGCCGCAGGCGTTCGCGCTGCCCGGGTGGCGCGGGCGCGGCGGCCGGGTCGTGGTGACGACGGGCATGCTCAAGACCCTCGGTCCGGCGGAGCGCGAGGTGCTGCTCGGACACGAGCGGGCCCATCTGACGGGCCGCCACCACCTGTGGTCGGTCACCGCCTACCTGGCGGCCGCGGTGCACCCCGCCCTACGGTCCCTGCGCCCGGCGCTGGACTTCCACCTGGAGCGGTGGGCGGACGAGTCGGCGGCCTCGTCGGTGGGCGACCGGCGGCTGGCCGCGACCGCGATCGCACGCGCGGCGCTGGCCGTCGCGTCCGCCGAGAAGGCGGGCAAGGGCCGCGGCCCCTTGCTGTCGGTGAGCACCGGGCCGGTTCCGCAGCGGGTCGAAGCCCTGCTGCGGCCGGTACCGGTCCGGCCACAGGCGCGCAGGACGCAGGCGGCCGCGGCCGGACTGGTGACAGCGGTGACGGCCTCCGCCCTGCTGGGTCTGGTTCTGGCGTACGGACTCCACGAGTACGTGGAATTCGTGGCCCGGGACCTTCTGGATGACCGGGCCGCCGAGTGACGACGTCGATGTAGACCAATCGGCCGGGTGTAAGTAAGCTGAGCCTGGGTTTACTCCACCAGTCCCTCCAGGCCCGGCGTGCCGGGTGATTCCGGAGCCGACGTGCTCCGTGCCCAGCGCCCGGCGCCCGGCGCGTCGTGGGCGATATCGTCCGCGTGTCCTGGGTGGAGGTGACATCCCCCTCCCCGGCGATTGGATGCGACGTGTACGACAGGGGGAGCGGGTCGTCGAGTCCCTCCGAGCAGACCGTGCACCTCCTGGCTGCGGCGGGCAGGGCCGCGGACGCGCTGATGACCGAGCGCGTGAGCGCGGGCGGGCCGAGTCCCTTGCACCGGTCGGTCCTCAGGACACTGGCCGAACTGGGGCCACACGCTCGGCGCGATCTCGCCGAGCAGATGGGCGTTCCACCGGTAGACGTCACGCGGGCGATCCGTGACCTCCTCGCGCAGGGCCTGGTACAGGACATGGTCGTCAACATCGGCGGTCGCCACGAGGTGGTGACCCTCACCCCGACCGGTGCGACGGCACTGACGACCGTGCAGGACGACATGAACGCGGTGCAGGACGTCCTGCTGGCGTCCCTCACGAAGGGTGAGCGCACCCAGCTCCACTACCTGCTCCGGCGGGTGTGCGCCACGGCCGCCCGTGCCGGCGCGGTGCGCTCGGCTTCGACCTAGGTCGAAGCCGCCTGGTGTTCGGCCGGTACGGCGGTGTCCTGCCCGCCGAGGGTGAGTACCTCGTCGGCGTGGCGCAGCACCAGGGGAAGGTCGTGGCTGACGAGCACGACGGCCAGGCCCCGGCGCGTGCGCAGGTCGTGGAGGAGCGCCATGACGTCGGATGCGGTATCCGCGTCGAGGGCGGACGTGACCTCGTCGCACAGCAGGACGTCCGGTTCGGCGGCCAGAGCGCGTGCGATGGACACCCGTTGGCGCTGCCCGCCTGACAGTTCGTGGGGGTAGCGGGAGGCGAAGTCCTCCGGTAGGCCGACGGCCGTCAGGAGTTCCGCGACCCGGGTCTCTCGCTGGTCGGAGGGCAGCGCGAGGTGGAGCTTGAGGGGGCGGACGAGGGTGGCGCCGACCGTACGGGCGGGGTTCAGGGCGCCGAGCGGGTTCTGAGGGACGAGCTGGATCCGGCGCAACTGGTCACGGCTGCGCCGGCGATGGGTGCCTGCGAGCGGTGTGCCGTGGAGGGCGAGTGCGCCGCCTCCGGCCGGGTGCAGCCCCGCGAGGGTGCGCACCAAGGTGGTCTTGCCGCAACCGGACGGGCCGACGACCGCGGTCAGGGCACCGGGGCGTACGTCGAGGTCGAGCCTGAACTGGGTCCTCGTCCACGGCACCTTCGGCATGCCCCGACTCGGTCTCACCGGCGTCGGCGTCGCCACCTCCACCGTCTACCTGCTGTCCTTCCTCGCCCTCTACCTCTCCGCGAAGAAGGACGAGGAGCTGGCACCGCTCCTCACCCCGGACATCACCAAGGCCGACGCGGCCACCGTCAAGCGCCTCGTCGGCCTCGGTGTCCCGATCGCCGCGACCTACGGCTCCGAGGCCGGTTTCTTCTCGATCACCGCCCTGATGGCGGGCTCCTTCGGGCCTGACGCGCTCGCCGCACACACGGCCGTCAACCAGCTGGTCTACATCGTCTTCCAGGTCGCCGTCGGCCTCTCCCACGCCGCCTCCATCAACGTCAGCCGCGAACTCGCCCTCGGCAACCACGACGACGCCCGCCGCCTCAAGAACACCGCCCTGGCCTGCGCCGCCGCCGTCATGGCCGTCGTCGGACTGCTCTACCTCACGATCCCCGAGCTGATCCTCGCGCCCTTCCTGAACTCCGGCTCCGCCCAGGCGCTCACCATCGCCACCCATCTCCTGATCGTGACCACCTTCCTCAGTTCTTCGACTGCGCCCAGAACATCGGCGTCGGACTCCTGCGCGGCCTCGACGACACCAAGAGCGGCTTCCACATCACCCTCATCGGCTACTGGGCCGTCGGCCTCCCCGCCTCCTGGCTCCTCGCCTATGCCCTGGACCTCGATGCCCTCGGCATCTGGCTCGGCCTCCTCACCGGCCTCGCCACCACTGCCGTCCTCCTCCTGCGCCGCTACTCCCACTCCCTCACCCGCCACGAGCAGGCTCACGCCACCCCCGCCGTCGCGCAGCCGCTCCCCGAGTGAATTGGCTTTCAGCCCGGGGCACTACGGGCCGCCCCCACACCGACGCACCCTGCTCGACCCGTCGTCCGCCGTCGGTCCTGCCCGGGGTGATGTGAGGCGAGGGCAGTCGTGGACTCCGGCGGCTCAGTTGGGTAGTTCGGCGTGGCGGACGTCTGTCGAGAAGATACAGGTCACTGCGCCGAGGCCGGCGATTGCCCCGAACACGGTGAAGGCCGCGGCCGTTCCGAAGCCTGCCGCCGCAGCGCCGAAGACCGGTAGGGCCAGGGGCCCGACACCAAAGCTCGCAAGGCTCAACAAGGACATCACCCGGCCCAGATAGCCGGGATGGCAAGCGGATTGCACGAGGGCGTAGGAGATGCCGCCGTTCAGTCCGAGGGCCAGGCCCCCGACGGCTCCGAGGGCAGCCGCGATCAGGGGGCTCGGGGCCAGGGCGAGCGAGGCGATCGAGGCCGAACCGGCAGCGAGCGACGCGATGTAGAAAGCACCGGGGCGCGGCAGCCGGCCCCAGGTCGTGAGCAGCAGCGCGCTCACAGCGGCTCCGATGCTGAACGTGCCGAGGGTCCAGCCGGCACCGGACGCACCCCAGTCCCGGTCACGCGCCAGCAGCACCACTCCGATGCTCAAGGGGGCGACGCAGCCGAGTTCGACGACGACCAGGGCAAGGACGAGCATGCGGACGAGTGGCTGTCTGCGCACGTACTGCAGCCCACTGGTCATCTCCTGCCACATTCCGGCAGCTTTGCCCCCTCGTGCCCCCTCCGCCTCCCCCTCTGCCGCCGTTTCCGGGTCGGGCTTCTGTACGGGCAGAGCGCGTATGCGCACGGTGAAGAGCAAGGTCAACGACAGTGCGAAGAGACCGCCGGCGACGGCGAACGCGGCGGCGGGTCCGCTCAGGGCCATCACCAGGCCGGCGAGCGGCGCCCCCAGACTGTTGCCCAACCTGACCGCCAGGGACCGCATGCCCTGGACTCGCAGGACCTGTTCGGCGTCGGCGAGCCGGGCCGGCAGCGCGCCCACCGCGGGAAGGAACAGGGCGTCGGCCACCCCGAAGACAAGAGCGACCGCGACGAGCAGCCAAAGACCCGGAGACGCCAGGGCGAGCGCTGCCGCTGCGGCGAGGATCACCGCGCAGCGCACCATGTCGCTGCCGATGATCACATAGTGGGGGCTGAAACGGTCCGCGATCACTCCGCCGCCCAGCATGAGCACGGCACGGGGAACGGCGCCGACCGCCATGACGACACTGACTTCCGCTGGTGCGGCAGTCCGGCTCGCCGCCCAGCCGAGAGCCAGGAAGAAGCAGCCGTTGCCCACGACCGAGGCGGTATAGGCAACCACCCAACGCCATACGTTGGGATCGCGGTGCGCCGGCTTCGCTAACTCGCCCCGCGCCGGGGTTTTGGTCGCTGGCATGCGGTCACTCCGGGTTCAGCGAGTTCATGCGACTGTCATGTGGTCGTCCTGCGGTTGCGGAACGCGATGCGCAGCACGGTCACCGGTGCCGCGTCGTCCGGTCGCAGGCAGGGGTCGTCGAGCCGCTCACCGTAGGAGCCGAGGATCTCCGAGAAGCGCTCGCCCACTTCGGTGAGTTCGGCGGCAGTCAGGTAGACGACGTCGTCGCCGAACCACTCCGCCCGGCGCCACTCGCCCGGTAGTTGGTGCCGGGTGTCGATCGCGTGCGTCATGTGCTCGAAGTAGCGCTGGGCCATGGCCGTGCTGAGTGCCTCGGCCGCCTCGCCTTCGGCGTTCTGCCAGTTGGTGTAGTGGGCCGTGGCGCGCCAGGGCTTCTCCCGGCCCTGACCGCCCTCGGCGTGTTCGACCAGACCGTACTTCGCGAGCGTCCGCAGGTGATAGGAGCAGCTCGCGACGGACTCGCCGGTGAGCTGCGCGGCGCGGGTCGCCGTGAAGGGCCCTTCGACCCGCAGCAGTGCGACCAGCTTCATGCGGGTCGGGTGGGCGTAGGCGCGCAGAGCGCGGGGGTCCGTGAGATGGACGGACCGCCGCAACCCCCCGGCTTCGTCGCCGGGCGTGATCTCAGCCATGCTTCTAAACATATCTTGCTAAAGAACCCTTTACAAGCGCCGCGGAGCCCCCCGAAAGGCCGCTGAGGTACGCCCGGTCCGGGCCGGTCCGGGCCGGGATGGCGTGGCGTCGCCGATCAGCCGGTGCCCGCTGATCCGGGGCGCCGCGCACCCGCAGAACGGCCCGCACGTCGGCCGTTACTCGTACCGGTGCTTCAGTGAATCCGCCTCCGCCTCCTCGATGTCGGCGATCGTCAGCTCCGGCATCCGCAGCTGGGCCAACATCACCTCGGCCGAGGTCGGCTGGGCGTCGGCCGGCAACCACCGTTCCGGCTTCCAGGCCCCGCTGCGCAGGAGCGACTTGGGGCAGTGCGGGTAGACCTCTTCGATCCCCAACACCAGGGCACTGGCCGGCGGTTTGCCCACGGCGGTCAGCTGCGACAGCAGTTCCGGGCGGGTGGAGACGCAGGCCCGGCCGTTCACCCTCAGCGTCGTGGTGCGGCCCGGGATGACGAACAGCAGCCCGGCCCGTCCGGTGGCGACGACGTTCCGCAGGGTGTCCAGACGCTTGTTGCCGGTCGCGTCTGGTACTGCCACCGTCCGTGAGTCCAAGACGGCGACGAATCCGGCGGGTCCGCCGCGCGGGGAAACGTCACAGTTGCCCTCGGCGTCCGCGCTGGCGACCAGGACCAGTGCGGAGCATTCGATCAACCGCCCTGTCTGTTCGGTGAGTTCGGTCATCTGCTTGCGTAAGGCCGTGTCCTTGGGTAGTTCGTAGACCCGGCGCAACGCCTCCTGGTCGGAAAGGGCGTCGAGGCGGAGCGAGTCGAAGGCACTGCTTGCATGGGGCTGTGTCATGCCCCGACCCTAAGAGGCGGACCTGGGACCGATCTCGGCAGGTGAATGCACCACACGAGCGACGTGAGGGTGAGCGCCGGCGGGTCCCTCTGTGGACCGGGCCCGCCGATGAGGTGTTGCGCGTGATCTCCGTCGGCGTGCCATGAGCGCAGCGTCAGGAACCGCTGGCTTCGGCCGGATGGTTGAGCCGGCAGCGGACGTCGACGATGCCCTCGACGGAGCCGGTGAGGCGTTCGGCCAGGGGGATCAGGTCGGGGTCCGCCACCCCGCCGGTCAGGGTGGCGATCCCTTGGACCACGGTGACCTCGACGGCTTCACGGGAGAGGGGGAAGAGGCGGTCCACGACGGTGTCGCGGATCTCGGTGGCGAGATCCTCGTCGGTGCGGAGGAAGACCTTGAGGAGGTCGGCCCGGCTGACGATGCCCTTGAGGGTGCCGTCGGCGTCGACGACCGGGAGGCGCTTGATGTGCCGGTCGGCCATGAGCCGGGCGGCCCGGGGCAAGGTCGCGTCGGGGCGGATCGTGACCGCCGGGTGGTCATCAGGTCCTCGGCGCGGGTGGAGCCCGCCTTGGCGGTGTCGCCGAGACGGCGCATCTGCTCGATCAGGCCCGGGCGGTGCTCGTGGAACTCCTCCTTGGGCAGGAGGTCGGCCTCGGAGACCACGCCGACGACGCGGCCCTCGCCCTCGATGACGGGGAGGGCGGTCACCTTCCACCGCTCCATCGCGGCGGCGATGTCCTTGAAGCCGGTCGAGGGGGTGACGGCGACGACCTTGCCGGTCATGACGTCGGCGACGGTGTACGGGGTGGAGGTCATGGCAGGGTCCTCAGTGTCGGTACGGGGGAGCAGGCGAGCGGGACGCCCGCTG
The DNA here is from genome assembly GCF_036227605.1 of Streptomyces sp. NBC_01439. Lineage (GTDB taxonomy): Bacteria > Actinomycetota > Actinomycetes > Streptomycetales > Streptomycetaceae > Streptomyces. The sequence goes on from NZ_CP109487.1 coordinate 8,429,538, forward strand.
TCGTGCGGGGCGGGGTGGGAGTGGGGGCCAGCAGGCCGACAGGGGCATGGCAGCAGCCCTCCTTTCGGAACGGATGCCGCCTCCACCGTCGCACCGGAGCGCCCCCTCTACCGGGGACCGACCGGTCCCCGGTAGAGGCCGACCGGCCCAAGCGGGACGGAGGGCCACGGGCACAGCCTGGCGGTGACCCCCCCTCCCGCACGGCAGACACAGAGAGAAGGCCGCGCCATGAAGGCTCTCGTCTTCCAGGGGCCCGGGCAGACCTCCTGGCATGACGTACCGGACCCTTCCATCAAGGACGCCGCCGACGCGATCGTCCGGGTCGACGCCGTCACCATCTGCGGCACCGACCTGCACATCGTCAAGGGCGACGTCCCCGACGTCACGCCCGGACGGATCCTGGGCCACGAGGCCGTCGGAACCGTCGTCGAGACGGGCGGCGACGTCCGCAGCGTCCGCCCCGGCGACCGCGTCCTGATCTCCTGCATCTCGGCTTGCGGCCGCTGCCGCTTCTGCCGGGAAGGGCACTACGGCCAGTGCCGCGGAGGCGGCGGCTGGGTCCTCGGCCACACCATCGACGGCACCCAGGCCGAGTACGTGCGCGTCCCCTTCGCAGACCTCTCCGTCCACCCGCTGCCCAGCGCCCTGGCCGGCCACGATGCCGTGCTGCTCGCTGACGTCTTCCCGACCTCCTACGAGGTCGGCGTGCTCAACGGCAACGTGCGCCCGGGCGACACCGTCGTCGTGGTCGGTGTCGGACCCGTCGGCCTGGCCGCCGTCGCCACGGCCCGGCTCTACAGCCCCGGGCGGATCATTGCCGTCGACCTCGCCGCCGCCCGGCTCGCGGCCGCGCGCGACCTGGGCGCCGATGCGACCGCGAGTGCGGACGAGGAGCCCGAGCGGCTGGTGGAGGACCTCACCGACGGGCTCGGGGCGGACGTGGTCATCGAGGCCGTCGGCGTGCCCGAGGCCTTCGAGATGTGCACCCGCATGGTCCGCCCGGGTGGGCGGGTCGCCAACATCGGGGTTCACGGCAAGCCCGCCGTCCTCCACCTCGAAGACCTGTGGATCAAGGACGTCACCATCACCACCGGCCTCGTCGACACCCGCTCCACCCCCGTGCTGCTGCGCATGATGGCCGCCGGCCGCCTGCCCGGGGCCGCGATGGTCACCCACCGGTTCGAGCTGGACCAGATGGAAAAGGCGTACGACGTCTTCTCCCGCGCCGGCGAAACCGGCGCCCTCAAAGTCGTGCTCAGCGGACCGCAGCACGACGCGGTCGCCGTACCGCCGCAGGAGCAGTGAGTGCATGTTCTGCACGTTCGGCACGCGGCGATCCTGCGGACTGAAGGAGTCCGCACCTTCGACGACGTGCGGCCAGCACTCCGGGCGCTGCGGGAGAAGGCGATCCGGTGCGCAGCCGTCCCGGCTTCCCGGAACGCCCGTTCCCTTCTGGAAGCCGCAGGACTCATCGGCTACTTCGACGCCCTGGTCGACGGACAGGACGCGGCCGCACTCGCCCTTCCGGGCAAACCCGACCCCGCCCCCTTCCTCGAAGCTGCCGGCCGGCTCGACGTGAATCCCGCACGCACCGTCGTCGTGGAGGACGCGCTCGCAGGCGTCGACGCGGGGCGCCGAGGCCGCTTCCGCCTGGTGGTGGGGCTCGACCGCGAGGGCGACCCGCGGATGCGGGACGCCCTGCACAGGTTCGGCGCCCAGCTCGTCCTCCCCGACCTCGGCGGACTGCCCGCCCCCCCCTCGAAGGGGGCCGCCGCCCGCGAACACCCCCTGGCGCTGGGGGTACCACCGCTACGACCCCAAGACCGGGCGGCTGGTCGATTCTCTGTGCACCCTGGGGAACGGCCGCTTCGCCACCCGCGGTTCGGCCCCCGAAAGCGTCGCCGACGGCATCCACTACCCCGGCACCTACCTCGCGGGCTGCCGGACGGCGCTCCCGGCCCTGGTAGCGTCGAAGAGAAGTTTCTGCCGCAGCGGTGCGGGCAGGGCCGCGGTCGGACGGCTGACGCAGACGGTCAACGGGGAGAGGTTGGAGATGGGGTCGAGCAGGACTGGAGTCAGGCGCGGTCCACCGAGGCAGGCCAGGCCACGATGCGGTTGAACTCGGGTCCTCCACCAGGCCCGTTGTTCCCCGGCGGGAACCAGGACCTCGCCTCGACGCCCGCGGAGAAGAAGGCCGCGGAGTACAGCGGGGAGCGGACCGGCTGGTTCGCCAACGACCCGATGGACGGGCTGCTCGGCGTGATGAGCCGCGACCCGGAGGCGTCCGCGTCCTACCTCAAGGACGAGGACCGCATGAAGCACCTCATGGAGCGCAACTGGGAGGTGGTGCTGGAGGCCAACGAGCACGGCAACTCCACCCAACTACTCCGCCGCGCTCGACAAGGACGACCGGGCGGGCTTCGCCGCGGCCCTGCAGGCCGGTGCCACCGGCATCGACCCGTCCGCGGAGAACCCGAAGTTCGTCGAGCACAGCGCCGACAACAAGGCCGTCTTCAAGAACGCGATCGAGCACTTTGCGAAGGCCGGCGACGACCTTCCCGAGTCGCTGCGCGAGCCGATGGCGAACGTCATGGTCAACCACGCCGGCACGGTGCACGAGGTCACCAGCGCCGTGGACATGCGCAACCTGCCGGTGCCGCAGAACGACATGTACGAGGTCATCAAGCAGGTCTCCAAGGACCAGGAGGCCTATGGGTCCCTGAACTACGGGATCAATCAGGCCATGGTCGCCGACATCCACGAGGCGGGCCAGAAGCACCCGGAGGAGTCGCTGCTGCAGGCCGGGCGCACGGTGGGCTTCCTGGAGCAGGCCCGCACCGAGGCGGTCGGACCTGCCGAGACGGCCGCCTGGGACGAGAAGTGGATGTTCGACACGGCGATCGGCTACCTGCCCGCCTACGACGCGGAGGTCCAGGCCGGCTTCGACTTCGTGGTCGACAAGTGGCTGGCGGACGAGCAGAAGCAGATCGACCAGGAGTACTCGGACAAGCGCTACGAGGCGTACGAGAAGCGCAACGGCCAGCTGATGGCGCTGACCGACGAGTGGATGAAGCAGCACGACAAGGACGGCGGCCAATACGAGTACCAGACCAAGGTCGACGAGGCTGCGGGGGCCGGTGCTGAGCGCGCCAAGGGCGTCACCACCCCGCCGAGCGGGGCTGCCGAATGAGGCGGACCGCGGCCGCCGGAGCCGGCGCGCTCACGGCGGTCACGGTCCTCGCGGCCTCGCTCGCCGGGTGCGGCGGCGGTTCGGAGGAGGACCGGGCGGTCCCGGAGAAGCTCTGCGGCACACCCGTCCCGGCGGGCCTGTCGAAGCCGCTGCTCGAACCCTACGGAAAGATCACCGAGTCCAGCCGGGTGGACCGGCAGAAGCCGCAGACGGCGCCGTGCGTGGTGGCGGTGGACGGCGAGCGGGCGCTCGCGTTCCGGTTCGCCTGGCATCCGGGAGCGCCGGAGGACCTGCTGGCGACGGCCCGGCAGAGCAGTGTGGTGGGGCTGACGGATCCGGCACGGGTGAACCTCGGGTTCGAGGACTCCGTCCTCGGCAACGAGGGCGCGACCGCCACCACGGCTTGCCGGACGCAGGCCGGAGACCACTTCACCCTCACGGTGATCGTGTCCCGGGCCGCCAAGGACAAGGCCGACCTGCGGCCCGCCGTGGAGAGGTTCATGCGCACGTACATGGCGGAGACCGTGAAGACCCTGAACTGCGCCTGAGCCGCCCGGAAGACGGAATGGTCCGATGAGCGCTACGCGCTCGACACCAGCCGGGCCGAGTGGGAGGGCCCGCCCGGGACCAGCCCCGACGAGGAGCGCATGGGGATCGCGAAGCTGCCGGGCGGTGTCGTATACCTGAGAGTGATGCTCTGGGGGTCCCGTGGTGGCGCCGGGGCCCGACAGCGTCCTACCCGAAGTACGTGACATGGAGGGCAGGGCTGCGGTGGCGAAGCGCTGGGTCCGGTACGTGATGCGGGTGATGCGGGTGATGGGGCATGAAACCGGCCACCTCGCGTAATCGGCTGTCGCGTATTCCTCAGTTGCTGAGGGCTTGTGGTCACCGTGAGTGGTCGCCGGGGGCGTAGTGGCGCCAGGTTCCTCCGGCCTCTTCGGCGAGGCGGGTCGTGGTGTCGTCGTTGTAGCCGAGCATCCGGGCGACCACGCCTGCCCGTGGCCCTCGCCGCAGTCCATGCAGCCCGGCCCGGGGCGATCTGCGCCCTGCAGCTCGACGACAACGTTCCTACTCCCGGATTTCCAGTACCTCGGTCACCGGGCGGCGCGGCGTGGCGGGCCCCGCGGGTCCGTAGCCGAGGCGGAGGACCATCTGTACGTGTCCCATGGCCGCGACCGGGTCGCGGACCGTCCACCGCAGCTCCGGCCATTCCAGGGGCTGGGAAGTCATCGAGGTGGCAAGGCCGTCGGCAGTGGCCTGGAGAAGGACGCGCTCCATCGCCTGGCCGGCGTGCAGCCAGTCGACCCTCGTGTCCCCCGCGGTGCCGAGCAGGGCCAACTGCGGCCGCTTCTCGAACACGGCCCGGCCACGATCCGGCATCGGCCCGGCCCGACCGAAGTCGCGTACGGGGGCGGGGCCTGCGGAACTCTTCGGTCCGAACGCGGTGGCGGGAACGCCGTCGCGGCGCCCGCCCGTGGCGCCCGGCACGGGGGAGACCCAGGTCGCGGTCTCCGCCCGGACGAGCGGATCGATCTCCTCGCGGTGCTCTGCGTCCCGGACCAGCCCGAGCACGGTGTCCAGGTGCCACGCGTCCGGGACGGTCAGTCGGCAGCCCTCCAAGCGGGCCGCGGCCACCAGGCCGTCCAGCAGTGCGGTGGGCACCGGCTCGTCGTCAAAGGGGTACCGGCTGGTGCGGCGACGCCGGACGGCGCCGTGCAAGGAGGCCAACTGGTGCTCCTCACCAGCGGTTCCGTCGACGGCCACCGTGGCGAGCAGCCACGGTTCGGAGTCGTCCGGCAAGAGTCGTACGCGTACGGGGAGGCCGTTCCAGGCCGCGGACACCCGCAGGTTGAACAGCGCCGCGGCGCAACCGAGCTGGAGGGCACGGTGATCCGGGTCGGTCCGCGTCATGGCGCGGTCCGGATCGCCGTACAGGGCCAGGGTTCCGCTGCCCGCACGGAACACGAACTTCCACGGCTGGGCATTGTGCATGGACGGGGCGGTGACGGCGTCGTCGACGAGTCGGGCCACGGCGGCGGGATCGAGAGGTGCGACGGTCATGGGACTGGTCCTGTCTGTACGGCCTCATTCGTGCTGTTCGGCATCGGCATCCGCATCGGCATCCGCGCGGGGTGCGGCACGGTGCTACCGGGGGTCACCGGGCGGGCATCTCCTCATGCGGGTACCGGGGTGGTGAAGTCCGCCTTGACGTCCACAAGGCGCTTGAGGTGTCTGCGGGCCATCGAGCGCGCGCCGGCCACCTTTCCGTCCTGGTCCAGGACGGGGAGCGCGCTGACGTTCCACATCCGCAGCGCTGCCACGACGTCCTTGAACGCGGTGTTCCGCTCGACGGAGATCGCGGCGCGCGTCATGACGTCCTCGACGGTGCGCAGGTGCTTCATGGCGTGACTTCTTTCGTGCGGTCCGGGGCCGCCTCACCACGGCATCGCGTGGCGGGCGCGGTCGGCGTGAGCGGTTGCCGTGTCGTCGGTGCGGGCGGTCACCTGGGACGCCACCGCGACGACCCCGTCGAGGCGCTCGACGAGGCCGAGGAGTGCAGCGAGCTGACTCCGCAGCTCGACACGGCCGTCCAGGGTGACGATGCCGTCGACCACGTGGACCTCGACGTCATCGGCCGGCAGGCCCAGGACCTCCACGAGGACCTCGTCGGTGACGCGTCGGCGTATCTCGGAGTCCGGGCGCAGGAACGTGCGGAGCAGGTCACGGCGGGTGACGATGCCGACGAGCCGGTCCTCCACGTCCACGACGGGGAGACGTTCGATGCTCCGGCGGGTCATCAGCCGCGCGGCGTCAGCCACCGTCTCTTCGGCGTGGACGGTGACCGCGGGCGCGGACATGACGTCGCCCGCGGTGGGCGGTCCCGTCCCCGAGTCGTCCTGCCGGGAGCCGCGGGGGCCCGTTGTACGGGGGTCCGCCGTGTGGGCCAGCAGGTCCGTTCGGGAAACGACACCCACCACGCGGTCCTCGTCGTCCAGGACGGGGACTCCCGAGATGTCGTACTGGGCGAGGAGCTTCGCGACGTCCTTGAAAGCGGTGACCGGGGCCACGGAGACGACCTCGTCGGTCATCAGGTCCGCCACTTTGATGCGCTTCATGAGGCCCTCCTGCTCCGCCGCGTCACGCGAGGCCGGTCCCCGGTGTTGGACGTGCCCCCACCATCCACCGACCCCCGCCCGGTGATCGAGGGCCGAACGGTCCCGTCCCGGACCGAAAGGGACCCGGAAGACACGGGGGACGATGGGGCCCTTCGGCCCCCCCTCGGCTGTCCCGGGCGGCCCTCTGCCCGGAGCGCCGACGGTGGCAGCGTGAGGGGTGTCCTTCATCGGATCCTCGGTTGGGAGGAATCGTGGAAAGTACCTTCCGCGCTCCGGACACCAGCTCGGTCATCGTCGGCGTGGACGGCTCGGAGTCGGCGCGCAGCGCCGCCCTGTGGGCTGCCGAGGAGGCGGTGCGCCGTGACCGTCCCCTCCACGTCGTGTACGGGGCCGACACCGACGGCAGGGGCCTGTACCTGTCGGCGGAAACCGTGGAGATGGTCCGCTTCCGCGGTCGGGAGTTGCTGGACGACACGGCGAAGGCCGTGGCGGCCGAGTACCCCGACCTGAACGTGACCACCGAGTTCAGCCGGGCTGACGCCGTCACCGCCCTGCACCGGGCCGCCGGCCGCCACGGCACGGTCGTGGTGGGCCACCGGGGCCTGGGCGGATTCAACTCCCTCCTGCTCGGATCGGTGGGGCTGGGCACCGCGGCCGTCGCCATGACCCCCGTCATCGTCGTACGAGGCACCCACGGGGCCGAGGAGACCGGCACGGTCCTCGCCGCCGTGCGCGACGAGCACGACGTCCAGATCGCCCGGTACGCCGCCCGGGAAGCCGAGTTGCGGGGGGCCTCCCTGCGGCTGCTGCACGTGTGGAACATCCTCCAGTCCGTCGGCGAGGTGGTCAGCATGCTCGACGGCGTCGTCGAGATCGCGAGCGGCCACGAAGAGACCCTGCGGGCCGCCACGGACGCGATCCGCGGTGAATTCCCCGACCTGGAGATCCAGACCGACGCGGAGAAGAGCATCTCCGTCGCCGGAGTCCTGGTCGAGGCCTCCCGCCACGCCGACCTGCTCGTCATGGGCGGCCGCCGGGCCCCCGGACCCCTCGGACTCGCCCCCAACCTGGGCAGGGCCACGCACAGCCTGCTGCACCACGCGCACTGCCCCGTCCTCCTCGTCCCCCGGACCGGCGCCGATTCCGGGAGCCGGGCGTGAACGGCCATCAGCCGGGAAGACACGGCATCGTCGTGGGTATCGACCCGGATCGGGAACGACACCTTCCGCTGGCCTGGGCCGCCGACGAAGCCCACCGGCGCCGGCTCCCGCTGCGCCTGGTCCTCGCGGTACCACCCCGGCACGACGCCCTCACGTCGACGACGCTCCCGGCCGGAACGACACCCCCGAGGCGAGCGTCACCGGTGGGCCCGGTGATCACCGGGCCCACCGACCGACCCGGGCCGAGGGCCGACCGCTGACCGCCGACCGTCGACCGGCCCGTTAGGGCCGCTACGAGTGGGAAGGCCCTCCGGCCCGGGGATACGGTGGAGGCGACGGCCCCCGTCGCCCTCGTTGCCGGCCGGAGGTGGGGCATGAGCGCATGCGACCAGCCCGCCCGCAGCGGTGTGCCACGCCTGCGGCTCGACGAGCTGCTGGACGAACTCAAGGTGCGGATCGACGAGGTCAGGGGAACCGCGACCGGTTGAACGGCCTGCTCGAAGCCGTCATGTCGGTGGGCCGGGAACTCGACCTTCCCCAGGTGCTCCGCGGCATCGTCGAGGCCGCCGTGCTGCTCGTGGACGCCGAGTACGGGGCCCTCGGCGTCGTCGGGGACGACAAGAAGCTGGCCGAGTTCCTGCCCGTCGGCGTCAGCGACGGCCTCCGCACCCAGATCGGGGCCCTGCCGTCCGGCCACGGCATCCTCGGTGAGCTGATCCGCCACCCCGAGCCGCTCCGGCTGTCGGAGCTGTCCGAGCACCCGGCCTCGTACGGCTTCCCGGCCCACCCCGCCGATGCACTCCTTCCTCGGAGTCCCGATCCGGGTCCGCGAGGAGGTCTTCGGCAACCTTTATCTGACCGAGAAGCGCGGCGGAGCCGAGTTCGACGCCGAGGACGAGGCGGTGTTGTCCACCCTCGCCGTCGCAGCCGGCATCGCCATCGAGAACGCCCGGCTCTTCGAAGAAGTCCGACTGCGCGAGCGCTGGCTGGAGGCCGGCTCCGACATCACCAGCGCCCTGCTCTCCGGAGCACCCGAGGACGAGGTCCTCCAGGGCATGCTGGAGCGCGTCAACAACATCACCGGCGCTGACATGGGCGTCTTCTACCTGCTCGGCGCCGCCGGCGAGCTGAGGGGCTCGCTCGCCCTCGGGGAGGCGGCCGAGGCGCACCGCGGGATCGTCTTGCCCCGCACCCGGGGCACCCTCGCCGAGGCCGCACTGGCCCGCGACGGCCTCATCACGGTTCCCGACGTGGCCACCGACGGGCGCGTGACCGTGCAACCGGAGAGGTGGGCGGGCTTCGGCCCGGCGGTCGCCGTCACCGTCGGCACCAAGGAACGGCTCAGCGGCGTCCTGATTCTGGCCCGCCGGCACGGTCGCCCCCTGTTCGCCGCCGCCGAAGTCGCCGCGCTGCCGGGGTTCGCGGGTCAGGCCGCCCTCGCGCTGGAGCTCGCCGACCGGCGCCGCGACGCCGAGCAGCTGAGCCTGCTGGAGGATCACGACCGCATCGCCCGCGACCTGCACGACCTGGCCATCCAGCGCCTCTTCGCCACCGGCATGACCCTCCAGAGCGCACAGCGCTTCGTCGACCACCCCCAGGCGTCCGAACGCCTCGCACGCGCCGTGGACGACCTGGACGCCACCATCAAGATCATCCGTTCCACCATCTTCGGACTCCGCGAGCACCGGGCCCCCGGTGAGGCGGCCGCGCTGCGCACCCGCCTGGTCCGGGCCCTGGACGAGGCCGCCGCGGCCCTGGGCTTCGCCCCGGCCCTACGGACGGAGGGACTGATCGACACCGACGTACCGTCGGCCGTCGCGGACGAGGCCCTCGCCGTGGTGGGGGAAGCCCTCACCAACGTCGCCCGCCATGCCCGGGCCACACGGGCAGAGGTCTCGATCACCGCGGCCGAGGGGAACCTGACCGTCACCGTGACCGACAACGGCGTCGGCCTGTCCGCGGGCGGCCGGCGCAGCGGACTGCGGAACCTGACCGAGCGTGCCGAAGGACTGGGTGGCCGGATGGAGGTCGCGGGACGGGACGACGGGGAGCGGGGCACCTGCCTGGAGTGGAAGGTGCCACTGGTTCCGCCGACGGGGTGACCCTACGAGGTGACCGTCGTCAGTGCTCCTCCTACTTCGCCGTCCCGGCGTTGTGCTCGTGCACTTGGGCGGCGATGACGGCGGCCTGGACCCGCCGCTCGACGCCGAGTTTGCCCAGCAGCCGTGAGATGTGGTTCTTGACCGTCTTTTCGGACAAGTAGAGCTGCTTGGCGATCTGCCGGTTGGTGAGGCCGTCGCCGATGAGTTCGAGGACGGCCCGCTCCCGTTCGGACAGGGCCGCCAGGCGGGCGTCTTCCGGTGGCTTCGCCGCTTCAGGGGCGCGCAGGGAGCGCATCAGACGGGCGGTGGTCGCGGGGTCCAGCATCGACTGGCCCGTGGCCACCGTGCGCACGGCCGAGACCAGGTCGGAGCCCTTGATCTGCTTCAGCACGTAGCCGGCGGCACCCGCCATGATCGCGTCCAGCAGGGCGTCCTCGTCGTCGAACGAGGTCAGCATCAGACAGGCCAGGCCCGGCATGCGCGAGCGGAGCTCGCGGCAGACGGTGATGCCGTCGCCGTCGGGCAGCCGCACGTCGAGTACGGCGACGTCCGGACGGAGCGCCAGCCCGCGGACCAGTGCCTGCTCGGCGGTGCCGGCTTCGCCCACGACGACGATGTCCGGCTCTGCGTCCAGGAGGTCTCGCAGCCCGCGCCGGACCACCTCGTGGTCGTCGAGGAGGAACACCTTGACCGGCGCTTCGGAGGAGGCGTTCGGATCATCGGACATGATCGCCCCTGGTTCGGTCCGTTCCATGCGTTTCCAACGGAATTGTCTCAGGAAGGTGGGCGACGCACCTGGCGGCCGGCAGCAAGGCACGCTAGCCACGCCGGGCAGAGATGACGGTGTCCGTGCCGTCCGTGCTCGCCTTGCTGTCCAGCTCCATCCGGACGTCCACGACGCCCTCGACCGCGCGCACGGCCCGGGCGAGCAGGGGGATCAGGGCCCGGTCCCGCAGTGGGCCGCGCAAGGTGACCACGCCGTCCTGCACGGCGCATGCCAAGGCCACCTCGGGCGCCAGGTCGGCGAGCACGCTCTGGCGGATCTCCTCCTCCACCTCCTCGTCGGGCCGCAGGAACACCTTCAGCAGGTCGCTGCGACTGACCACGCCCTCCAGCGCGCCGAGCGCGTCCACCACGGGCAGGCGCTTGACGTGCTTGCGGGCCATGATCCGGGCGGCTTCGGCGACGGGCGCGTCGGGGTGCACGGTGATCGCCGGACTCGACATGAGCTCCTCGGCCAGAACCGCGCCGGCCTTCGAAGCCTCCTCCAACTGCTCGGGCAGCGCGGGTTCCGTACGCCGGAACTCCTCCTTCGGCAGCAGGTCCGCCTCGGAGACCACGCCGACGACGCGGCCCTCGCCCTCCAGGACGGGGACCGCGCTGACGTTCCACTGGTGCATCAGCTCGACGATCTCCTTGTACGACGCCTCGCGGCCGATGGCGATGGCGGTGTGCGTCATGACGTCACTGACGGTGTAGCGGGATGCGGGCATGACCGGCTCCTTCGCCGTGCGGACGATCGGGCGATCGGACCATCAGAGGGAATTGCCGCTGCCGTGAGGTGCGTACAGATCGAGGAGGCGCACGCGGGCGGCCTGCAGTCGGTGGGCGAGGACCTGCCCGACCCAATGGCCGAGGGCAGAGCCGAAAGCGGTGTCGGCGTCCATCAGCATCCGCACGCGCGCCGCGTAGAGACGCGTCCCCTCGGCGAAGTTGACCTCTCTGGCCAGCTCCAGCAGACGGGAACGGCAGTCGGCGGGCAGCGCCGCGGAGAAGCGGGCGGGTGACGGGGTGCTCATGAGCGGCCTCCTGTTCGAGTCCGTCTTCAGTCTCGTCGTTCCCGCCGGTCCCGGGCATGGGCCCACCGGTCCCGGCTGCGGGCCGACCGGTCCATGCCGGGGGCCGGCGCAGCCGGAGATCCTGGCAGCGGACGGCCGGCGGCCGGCGCGCTCGCGCGCTTCACCTGCGTGCAGTCCTCCGCCCGGCACGATGGTGAGCCGCAGCCCCGCACGGAGTCCCGGAGGTGCCATGCCCCAGCACGGACGGATCGCGGCGGTCCCGCCCGCCTTCCGTGGCTACGGGAGGAACTGGCTACGGGGCGACGCCCTGGCCGGGATCACGGTCGCCGCCTACCTGGTTCCCCAGGTCATGGCGTACGCGGGGGTGGCAGGTCTGCCCCCGGTCGTCGGCCTGTGGGCCGTGCTGCCCGCCATGGCCCTCTACGCCCTGAGCGGTACCTCGCGCCTGCTGTCCGTCGGACCGGAGTCGACCACCGCCCTCATGACCGCCGTGGCCGTCGGACCGTTGGCAGCGGGCGACCCCGCGCGTTACGCGGTGCTCGCGGCAGCCCTGGCGCTCGTCGTCGGCCTGCTCGCTCTGGTCGCACGGGCCGTCCGGCTCGGCTTCCTGGCCGATCTCCTCTCCAGGCCCGTGCTCGTCGGCTACCTGGCCGGAGTCGCCTTCATCATGATCGTGGACCAGCTGCCCCGCCTCACCGGCACCAGCGGTAGCGGATCGGGATTCTTCCCCCAGCTCTCGTCGTTCCTCCGCCACATCGGCGACCTCCACGGGCCCACGACGCTGATGGCCGCGGGCTGTCTGCTCCTGCTGTTCACCCTGCCCCTGCTACGGCGGCCCCTGCCCGGACCGCTCGTCGTCCTCGTCCTGTCCACGGTGGTGGTGGCCGTCTTCGCGCTGGACGCGGACCAGGGGATCGACGTCATCGGCACGGTCCCGACCGGCCTGCCCTCCTTCGCCCTGCCCCGGCCGGCCGACCTCGCCGACCTGGTGCTGCCGGCCCTCGGCGTGCTCCTGGTCGGCTACACCGACGTCGTCCTCACCGCACGCGCCTTCGCCCGGCACGACGACCCACAGCCCTTGGACGCCAACCGGGAGCTGCTGGCCCTCGGCGCGGCGAACCTCGGCGCCGGACTCCTCCAGGGCTTCCCGGTCAGCAGCAGTGCCAGCCGCACCGCCCTCGCGGACTCTTCGGGAGCCCGCACCCAGGCGTACTCCCTCGTGGGCGCCGCCTGCGTGGCCGCCGTCCTCCTCTTCCTCGCCCCGCTGCTCAGCCACACCCCCTCCGCCGCACTCGGCGCCATCGTCGTCTATGCCGCCGTACGCCTGGTCGAAGTGAGCGAGTTCCGCAGGCTCGCGGCCTTCCGCCGCCGCGAGTTCCTGCTCGCCCTCGGCTGCGGTCTCGGCGTCCTCGCCTTCGGCATCCTGTACGGCGTGCTCCTCGCCGTGGCGCTGTCCGTCGCCGAACTCCTCACCCGGGTCGCCCGCCCCCACGACGCGGTCGAGGGGATGGTGCTCGGTCTGGCCGGCATGCACGACATCGACGACTATCCGTCCGCGCGCACCGTGCCCGGTCTCCTCATCTACCGCTACGACTCACCGCTGTTCTTCGCCAACGCCGAGGACTTCCGCCGCCGGGCGCTGGCCTCGGTCGCTGCCCAGGAAGACCCCGTCCACTGGTTCGTCCTGAACACCGAGGCCAACGTCGAGGTCGACATCACCGCCCTCGACGCCGTCGAGGCCCTGCGCTCGGAACTCGCCCGCCGGGACATCGTGTTCGCACTCGCCCGCGTCAAACAGGACCTGCGCCGCCCCCTCGACGCCTACGGCCTGACGTCCGCCGTCGGCCCGGAGCGCATCTTCCCCACGCTCCCCACCGCCGTCGCCGCCTACCAGGACTGGCGACGCGCCACGGGACACGACCCGGCCCTTTGACGGGGATCAGCCGGGGGCGGGGGCCGCGACGAGTTCGACCTCGAAGCCGTCGTCGTTCTCCAGGTAGGCGGCGTAGTGCTGGGGGCCGCCGGCGTGCGGATGGCGGTCCGGGAACATCAGGTGCCAGCCGTGCCCGGTCGACTCCTCGGCCAGGCGCTCGACCGCGGCGGGATCCTCGACGTGGAAGGCCAGGTGGTTCAGGCCCGGCCGGCAGCGGTCGTGCCGGTCCGCGGTGAGGGCCGGGGACTCCTCGACGACCAGGTAGGTCGGTCCGAGCCGCCAGCTGTGGCCGTTCTCCCAGTGCTGGAAGGGGGAGTGGCCCAGTGTCTCCAGGAGCCAGCCGAGCGAGGCGATCGCGCGGTCGAGATCCGGCACCCAGAGTTCGACGTGGTGCAGGGTGCCGCTGACCGGCCGGCTCATCCGTAGAGCTCGCGGGCGCGGGCGAGGTCCACCGGCCCGTCCTCGGGCAGGTGCAGGAAATGGTCGAGCTGCCACTCCTGGGCCCTGCCCGCCTGGCGGTTGGTGGTGGTCACCCACGGTGGGTAGACGCGGAAGGCGCGCTTCCCGCCGGAGCCGTCCGTCGACACCACGCCGTGCCGGCGCAGCGCCTCCGTCGGGAGCACGAACTGGCCGAAGTGGTCACCGTCGCGGGTGCTGATGACGAAGAGGTCCACGGGGTCCGCGGCGTCGAAGGGCTGGATGGGACCGCCCGGGGACCGCTTCCAGACGGTGACGAACTGCCCGACCTTGGTGGGCGTGGTCCGTGCCGCGCGGAACCGGACGGAGCGGCCGTCCAGGGTGAAGGTGTGGGCGGCGTAGTCCGCGCTCTCCGCTTCGGGGACCGGCTGCGAACAGGTGAATCCGCAGGGGTCGTAGACGAGCGCCTTCGCCGCGGCGAGGTCCGCGTGGGACGTGACGGTGTCCGACCACGGTACGGGGCTGGGCGGGGGAGATGGCGCGGGGTGCTTCGTCGTCATTGCCCCACCCTGTCACGCCCCGGACGGGCGCCCGTGACCGGGCCCCCGCGCCGTCCGGCGGCGCGCCCTCACGATTTTCGTTACTGGCGGTAACTCTATTCAAAAATAGGTGAGTTGACTCCGCTTCGAGTGACGGAAATCCAATTGCGTGACTCCTGATGCGTACATACATTCGGGGCGCTCGAAAAGCAGACCGTCCCCTGTGTGACTCCGTGAACTTCCGACCTGGTGAAGGGTCTTTCATGTTCAGTCGCTCGTACGCGGCACGTCTCTCCCTCGTGGTCCTACGGGCCGTGGCGCCCGTTGCCGCGAGCTCCTTCCTCCTGTTGTGGGCACTGCTGGAAGCGGCGCAGGCCGCCGGCGGCCGGGTGGGTGCCCTCGCCGCCCTGCCCGGCGCATCCGTCCAGGCGGCCGGCGTGACCCTCGGCGCCGCCCTCGGCGCACCCGTGGAATGGAGCCTCGCCGGCGGCGCCGGCGGGCAGGTCCACCTCGCCTCCTACGTCGAACGGTGGCCGTGGCTGCTCGTCGGCGCCCTGCTGCCCGTGGCCGTCCTCACCCTGCTCGGCCGCCGGGCCGCCGCCTGGGCGGACCGCCTCTCGATCTCCCGCCACGTGGCCGCCGCTTCCTCGGCGTCGGCGTTCGCCGCGCTCGCCGGCGGCCTGTGGGTGCTGCTCGCACGCTCGGCCTCCGAAGGACTCGTCCGCGTCTGGACGCCGCCGCTCGCCGCGACCGTGGTCCTGCTCGCCTGGGCCCTGCCCGTCGCCTTGACCGCGGCCCTCACCCGGCGCTCCGCCGCGCCCGCCGGCCTCCCGGCCGGGACCCGGGCCGCCCGGGTCCGTACCGCGCGCCGCCGCCGTGCCGTCGTCGCCGGGACGCTCTTCGCCTCCCTCCTGCCGCTGCCCGCCGCCGTCGCCGCCCCCGGCGACCCGTTGCCCGCGGGCCGTCCCACCGGCGACGACTGGAAGACCCGTAGCGACCGTTCGGACCGGGCCCTCGGCCGTCTGCGCGGCGAGAACCCGAAGTCCAAGGTGGTCTCCACGCGGGACACCAAGCGCGGTACCCCCACCTCGGTCGTCCTCGACGCCCCCGTCTCCGGCAGCGCCCCCCAGTGGCTCGACCGCAACGCGGGACTCCTTGGCGCGAACAGACCGTCCGCCGCCCTCCGGGCGATCCGGACCGAGCCGCAGCCCGGAGTGAGCGCGGCCACCGCATCGCGGCACCAGTGGTACCAGCAGACCGTCGACGGGGTCCCCGTGCGCGACGCCCGCGTCGGCGTGCACCTCGACCCGAGCGGCAGCCGGGTCCGGATGCTCAGCAACGGCTTCCGGCCCGACCTCACCGTGGCCTCCACCCGGCCCGGGGTGACGGCGAAGACCGCCGAGGCCCAGGCCCGCGCCGCGCTGCCCGGCGCCACCGCCACCGCCGCGCCCACCCTGATGCTGTACCCGGGCGAGCCCGTCAAGGGCCGCTCCGTGCCGGCCGACCTGGTGTGGGAGGTCCGGCTCGCCAACAGCTCCGGATCCATCGCCAACAGCTACTTCGTCGACGCCGTCGGCGGCACCGGAATCCTCCACGTGCAGAGCAACATCCACGACGCCCTGAACCGCACGGTCTACGACATGGCCGGCTCCAAGACCATGCCCGCCCAGCCGATGATGACCGAGAGCAACCCGGACTACCAGGGCGTGGAGGACGCCCGCCGGGCCTGGTTCGCCATGGGCCACACGTACACGTACTACAAGGAGCGCTTCAACCGCGACAGTTACGACGGCCAGGGCGCCCCGCTGAAGATCATCGTGCGGAACGGGAACATCAACAAGAACGCCTACTGGAGCCCCGACCGCAAGGAGATGCTCTTCGCCGAGGACATGGTCGACCTCAGCGTCTCCGCCCACGAACTGACCCACGCGGTGGACTCGGCCTCCGCCAACCTCGTCTACCAGTACCAGTCCGGGGCGCTCAACGAGAGCTTCTCCGACATCTTCGGCAAGAGCGTCGACCGCTGGCAGGGCGGCAACAACTGGGAGATCGGCAGCAGCGAGATCGCCACGGGCGTCATCCGCGACATGGCCAACCCCGGCAAGTTCGGCCAGCCGGCCCACATGCGCGACTTCGAGGTCAAGTGCGGTGACGCCGGCGGGGTCCACCACAACTCCGGCATCCCGAACCGGGCCTACGTCACCGCGTACGAGAAGCTCGGCGTCAAGGCCGAATACATCTTCTACGAAGCGCTGACCAACTACCTCTTCCCCACGGCCACGTTCGCCGACGCCGTGAACGCCACCCAAGCGGCCGCCTGGGACCGGTACGGCAAGGAGAGCCCCGAGGCCGCGGCCGTCATCGAGGCCTGGAACTCCGTCGGCGTCACCAGCGAGACCGACGACCCGCGCGGCGCCAACTGCGTCTGCTCCGCCGGCTCCTCGCTGCGCACCGCCAAGCTGTCCGCCGACGGCCCGCAGGCCGCGCAGATCCGCGCCGCCCTCTACCTCGCCCAGGACCTGCTGCCCGAGGCCTCCCCGGCGGTCCGCTACTACGTCGACCTCTACAACCAGGACAACGGCCTGATCCAGCCCCTGATGGCGGAACACCCCGCCCTCAACGGCGAGTTCGCCATGGTGCTCCAGACCCTCACCCCGCTCCTGCTGGACGCCGCGAACGTCGACGGAGCCCCACAGGCGACCGTCACCGCCGAGCACATCGCCGCGGTGGACCGGCTCATGGACAACGTGATCGTCGCCGACCAGGGCCGCCCGGGCGGCGGAGCGCTCACCCACTCCATCGCGACGCAGTGGCGCGCCTCCGACTACCGCTCGATCGGCGGGCTCTCGGCCGACGACGCGATGGCCGCCATGGACGCCTCCGTCAAGGACCGGCTGTGACGGCCCGCTTCCCCTTCCTGCGGCTGCTGCTCACCGGATCGCTCCTGGTCCTGCTCGGCGCGCTGCCCACGACCACGGGCGGCGCCCCCGCCCGGGCCGCGGTCCCGCCCGCCGCAGGGGCCAAGGTCGCACCCGAGCTCGCCCGGAAGGTCGCGGGCGGCGGCCGCGCCGACTTCGTGGTGTTCCTGTCGGCCCGCGCCGATCTCGCGCGGGCCCGCGGGACCACCGACCACGGAGCACGCGTCGCCGCCGGCACGGAGGCCCTCAAGGGCGCCGCGCAGGACAGCCAGAAGGGCCCCTCCGCCGTGCTCCGCCGGGCCGGGATCCAGCACCAGGGGTTCTGGCTGGTCAATGTGATCGTGGTGGAGAGCGGGGACGAGAAGACCGTACGCACGCTCGCCGAGCAGCCCGAGGTACGGGAGATCCGCCAGGTGGCGCCCGTCCGGCTGCCCGAACCCCCGTCGGGGGCGAAGGCCACCGCCGACACCCCGGCCGCGCCGCCCGCCGGGTGGAACATCCCCGCCACGGGCGCCCCGCAGGCCTGGGAGCGCTTCGGAACCCGCGGCGAAGGCGTGGTCATCGCCTCCATCGACACCGGGGTCCAGTTCGACCACCCCGCCCTCGCGGCCTCGTACCGGGGCAACGCGGGCGGCGGCACCTACAACCACGACTACAACTGGTACGACCCGACCAAACTCTGCGGCAAGCCGATGCTGACCCCCTGCGACAACAACGGCCACGGCACCCACACCATGGGTACGGCGGCCGGCGGCAACGGGCCGGACGGAGCGCCGATCGGGATGGCCCCGGGCGCGCGCTGGATCGCCGCCAAGGGGTGCGAGGGCGGCAGCTGCTCCGTCGACAGCCTGCTGCGCGCCGGTGAGTGGCTCGCCGCACCCACCGATCTGCGCGGCGAGAACCCGCGGCCGGACCTCGCACCCCACGTGGTCAACAACTCCTGGGGAATGTTCGGCAACGACCCCTTCTACACCGAGATGGTGCAGGGGTGGCGGGACCTCGGGATCTTCCCCGTCTTCGCGGCGGGCAACAGCGGACCGGAGTGCGACACCACCGGTTCGCCCGGCGACTACCCGACCACCTACTCGGTCGCCGCCTACAGCCCGTCCGGGGAGATCGCGAAGTTCTCCAGCCGCGGGCACCCCGGCCGTCCCGGCAAACCCGACATCACCGCACCGGGCGAGACCATCCTCTCCAGCATGCCCGGCGGCAAGTACCAGGTGATGAGCGGGACATCGATGGCCGCGCCCCACGTGGCCGGGGCCGTCGCCCTGCTGTGGTCCGCGTCCCCCCGGCTCATCGGCGACTTCGCCGCGACTGCCGCACTGCTCGGCTCCACCGCGGTCGACGTCGCCGACGTGACCTGCGGCGGAACCGCGGCGCGCAACGGCGTCTGGGGCGAAGGCCGGATGGACGTCCTCGCCGCCATGGCGGCCGCCCCGAAGGGCGACATGGGAGCCGTGTCCGTGCGCCTGACCGACGTGGACGACGGGCAGCCCGTTGCGGGCGCGCTCGCCAAGGTCACCGGGCAGGGCATGGAACGGGTCGGCGCCACCGCGCCCGACGGCACCCTGCGGCTGGTCCTGCCGACCGGCCACTACACCGTTGCCGTCTCGGCCTTCGCCCACCTGCCCGCGTCGAAGACCTTCACGGTCACGGCCGGTCAGACCGCCTCGGTGGCGCTCGCCCTGCCGGACGCGCCCACCGTGGACCTGACCGGCCCACTGCACGACATCGTCGGCCAGCCGGTCAAGGGGGCGCAGGTCCGCCTGGAGCGGACCCCGCTGCCGGCCGTCACGAGCGACGCGACGGGCACGTACCGGATCGGCGGAGTGCCTCCCGGTACCTACTGGCTGACGGTCTCCGACGCCGGTTGCGGACTGGGCAGCCGGCGGGAGGTCACGGTCACCGCCGGAGCGCAGCCCGCACTCGTGATGGGCGTCCGCGACGACGCGGCGGGACACACCTGCCACGGAGTGCCCTACACCCCGCTCGCCGCGCCCGATCCGATCGCGCTGACCGGCGACGACGCCTTCGTATCGGTACCGCTGCCCTTCCCCGTCGCCCACTACGGGCAGACGTACGGCACGGCCTGGGTGAGCACCAACGGCTTCCTCAGTTTCCTGGCCGGCACGAAGATGGCGGCCAACTCGGCCCTGCCGCACGGCGGTCCGCCGAACGCCTCGGTCATCCCCTTCTGGGACGACCTGGTCGTCGACGCCTCCGCCTCCGTGCGCAAGGGAGTCTCGGGAGCCGCGCCGCAGCGCCGGTTCGTCATCGAATGGCGCAACGTCCTGATCTACGGGACGACCCAGCGCATCACCTTCCAGGCGGTCCTGGAGGAACAGGGGGGCAGCACGCTCCAGTACGTCGACATCCCGGAGGCGGACCGGGCGCAGGGCTCCTCGGCGACCGTCGGCATCGACAACGCCGACGGCTCGATCGCCGTGCCGTTCTCCCACAACCGCCCGATCCTCAGTGCGCAGCGGGCGTACCGCTTCGCGGTCCCGGGCGTGCTCCAGGGCGAGATCCGCGACCTCGACACGGGAGCCCTCCTCGACCAGGCGCTCGTGAAGGTCACCACCCCGAACGGGACGGCCTTCGAGGCCCGCACCGATGCCACCGGGCGCTACGCGCTGCGGCTGCCGTACGGCGACCACCAGGTCGCGGCCAGCACACCGCTGCACGCGCCCACCGTCGCACCCGTGACGGTGACCCCGGCCAAGTCGGTGCTGGCGCACGACTTCCGGCTCGACGCCAACGGCGTACGGGGGGTGGTGCGCACCGAGGACGGAGCCGCACTACCCGGAGTGAGCGTCACCCTGGACGACGTCACGCCCCCCGTGGTCACCGGGCCGTCGGGGGAGTACCGGTTCGTGGCGGTGCCGGCCGGACAGCACCGGGTGACGGCCGTACTGGACGGCTGCCGCGTCACGGGGCAGGCCGTCATGGACATCGAGTCCATGGAGACGCACGACTTCGTCCTGTCCCGCAAGCGGGACGCCTTCGGGCACCTCTGCACGCGCGCGAGCCAGAGCGTCGCTCCGGTGAACGGCACACCTTTGGCCCTCACCGGGGACGATGCGGAGGTCGCGGTCGACCTGCCGTTCGCCCTACCGATCTACGGGAAGAGCTACAACCGGGCCTACGTCAGCACCAACGGCGTGCTGTCCTTCAACCGACCGCACTACTTGTGGAACCCGGGGGAAATTCCCACGCGGAACGGGACGAACGCTGCACTCTATCCCTTCTGGGACGACCTGAGCATGGACCAGGAGTCTTCGGTGCACACGGCGGCGACCGGCACGGCGCCACACCGCAGCTTCACCGTGGAATGGCGCAAGATGCGCTTCCGGGCGGACGGAACGCGCATCACCTTCCAGGCCACGGTGGAGGAGGGCGGCACGGTCCGGTTCTCCTACCTCGACATCCCCGAGGGGAACGAGCAGGCGGCGGGCTCCCACGCCACCATCGGCATGGAGAACGACGCGGGTACGGACGCGCTCTCCTACTCCTACCGCCGGCGGTCCGTGCGCTCCGGTGAGGTGGTGACGATCACCGGTCCCGCCTCGCCGTAGGCGGACGGAGGTCCCGGACGGAGGTCCCGGACACAGGCCCCCACCCCACCGGCCGTCCGGCCGGACCGCGCACACCCCGCGCGGTCCGGCCCGGGCGGCCGTGCCGCTTCGGGCGGTCAGTCCAGGTCGATGTGGACGCTGGTGGACTTCACCCGGGCGACGGCCCGTACGCCGACCGCGAGCCCGAGTTCCTCGACCGCCTCACGGGTCAGCAGGGAGACCACCCGGTGCGGGCCGGACTGGATCTCGACCTGGGCGGCGACCTCGCCGAGCCGCACCGCCGTCACGATCCCGGGCAGTGCGTTGCGGACCGAGGTGGCGGACTCGCCCTCGCCGTCGGCGGCCTCCTGGGCGAGCGCCACGCAGAAGGCGGCCAGATGCACCCCCTCGACCATCCGCCGGTTGCCGTCCCGCAGGGTCGGGAAGCGGCCCGCGTCCGCCCAGCGGCGGGCGGTGTCGGTGCTGACGCGGAGGAGTTGAGCGGCCTCGCCGATCGTGTACAGGTGCACGCCGCAACTCTATGCCCGACGCGGCGGCCCCCGGATCGGTAGGCTGGAGCCGCCGGGCGCCCGCCACGTAGCGGCACGCAGTGGAGGTACGGATGGGGAGCACCACGACCGGACCGAGCGAGCCGACCGGACGGACCGCGGGCGGCGGCGCCGACCCGGGACTGTACGGCCCGTCCTCCGTCACCTGGCAGTGCCACGGCGACCCGATGATGTGGATCGCCGGACTCCGGGCGCTCTACCTCCAGGCCCTCCACCCGCGCGCCGTCCGCGGAGTCGTGGAGAACTCCGACTTCCGGTCGGACGCCTGGGGACGGCTGCTGCGCACCGCCGACTTCGTCGGCACCCTCACCTACGGCACCACCGAGGCCGCCGAGCGCGCCGGCCTCCGCGTCCGCACGATCCACCGCAAACTGTCCGCCACCGATCCGGACACCGGCGAACGCTTCCCCGTCGACGACCCCGAGCTGCTGCTGTGGATCCACTGCGCGCAGATCGACAGCTTCCTGCACGTCCTGCGCCGCTCCGGCGTCCCCCTCACCGCCGCCCAGGCCGACCGCTACGTCGACGAGAACCGCGTGAACGCCCGTCTCGTGGGACTCGACCCGGCCGGGGTCCCCGCCGACACCGCCGGGCTCGCCGCGTACTTCGAGCGGATCCGCCCCGAACTCGCCGCCGGCCCCGACGCCCTCGCCGTGGACGACTTCCTGCGCGGCCCGCCCGTCCCCTCCCTGCTCGTACGTGGCCGAAACCTGCTGTGGCCGCCCGTAGCCGGCCTGGCGTACGGTTCCCTCCCGGGCTGGGCACACCAGCTGTACGGGCGGTCCGCACCGGCACCGCGCAGCGTCACCCGGCGCCTGCGCCTCACCGGGCGCGTACTGCGCAGCATTCCCGCAGGTCTACGCTGGCAGCTGCCTCCAGGTCACATCTTGAAAGCGATGCGCCGCATGGGCCCCGGGAGTCGCCCCTCGCCGTACACACTGCGTACATCAGCGGCCATACTGGACCGGCCGGGGAGGGCGTAGCACGAAATCGGGGGCGGCTTTAAGACATGGCGGAGTCCAGACTGATCCAGGGCCGTTACCGGTCGCTCGATCTGATCGGGCGCGGCGGCATGGGCGAGGTGTGGCGCGCCCGGGACGAGTCGCTGGGCCGGCAGGTCGCCGTGAAGTGCCTCAAGCCGATCGGCGCCGAGCAGGACGCCCACTTCACCCAGGTGCTCCGCGAGCGGTTCCGGCGCGAGGCGCGCGTGGCCGCGTCCCTCCAGCACCGCGGGGTCACCGTCGTCCACGACTTCGGCGACGACAGCGCCGCCGGCGGCCCGCTCTACCTCGTCATGGAACTCCTCGAGGGCCGCAACCTCAGCCAGCTCCTGGAGGACAACGACGCGCGCCCGCTCCCCGTGGACGTGGTCGTCGACATCGCGGAGCAGATGGCCGCCGCCCTCGGCTACACCCATGACCAGGGCGTCGTCCACCGGGACCTGAAGCCCGCCAACATCATGCGGCTCACCGACGGCACCGTGAAGATCTGCGACTTCGGCATTGCCCGCCTCGCCCACGACATCGGCTTCACCGCCAAGCTCACCGGCGGCAGCATGGCCATGGGAACCCCGCACTACATGTCGCCCGAACAGATCGCGGGCGGCGAGGTCGACCACCGCAGCGACCTCTACTCCTTCGGCTGCGTCCTGTACGAGATCGCCACCGGCGCCCCGCCCTTCGACCTGGGCGACTCCTGGTCGGTGCTGGTCGGCCACCGCGACAACGCCCCCGTACCGCTGCGCGAGCACCGCCCCGAGCTGCCCGGATACTTCGACGAAGTGGTCCTGGACCTGCTCGCCAAGCGCCCGGAGGACCGGCCGGGCGACGCCCGCCACGTGCACCACCGGCTGGTCGAGGCACGGCTGGGACCGGGCGGGTTGCCCGGCGCCCAGGCCCCGCTCCCGCCCTGGGCCCGCGGCATGACCGCCGGCCGCAAGGCCGGGATCGACGCCCGGCCGGCGAGCGGCGAGTGGGCCGTGCTCACCGGAGCCTGGACGGCCGCGCGCCCCGCGGGCCGGCAGCCGGTGCCGCGCCCGCGCGGCGCGTACCCCCCGGTCCACCCCGGCACCACCACCATCATCCGTCCCGCGGCCGAAGAGGACCCGCGGCTCACCGCCGCGTACGGGTTCCCGCGCCCCGCCGGCCCGCGGGGCAACGGCCCCGACGCGCTCGCCGCCGGCCACGCGCGCGCGTACGCCCTCAGCCGCGCCGGCCGGCCCGACGAGGCCCTCGCCGGGTACACGGCCGTGGCCGAGGGGCGCACGCGGGTACTCGGCGCGGACCACGCCGACACCCTCGCGGCGCGCCAGGAGACCGCCTACGAGCTGGGTCGGCTCGGGCGCAACCAGGAGGCGCACGACGTCTACCGCGCGGTGCTCGTCGCCCGCGAGCGGACCATGGGCCCGCTCCACCCCGACACCCTGCGCTGCCGGCACAACCTGGCCTGCGCGCTCGGTGCGCTGGGCCGGTACGCGGACGCCCACGCCACCGCGGCCGGGGTCGCCGCCGACCGGGCCGCCGTCCTGGGCGCCGAGCACGCGGACACCTTGCTGACCCGCTACGAGGCGGCGTACGCGCTCGGTCGCCTGGAGCGCTGGCAGGAGGCCCTGGTCGCCTTCCACGAGGTCGGCGTCGTACGGGAGCGGGTGCTCGGCCCCGACCACCCCGACACCCTGGCCGCCCGCTACGAGGTCGGCATCGCGCTCGGCCGCACCGGCCGCACGCAACAGGCCCTCGACCTGTTCCGGGGCCTGGTCCGCGACCGCACCCGCGCCTACGGGGTCACCGACCCCGAGACGCTGCGCGCCCGGCACGTCCTCGGGGTCAACCTGGGCCGGCTGGAGCGCTGGGCGGAAGCGGTGGCCGAGGCGCGCCAGGTGGGCGCCCTGCGCGCCGAGGTGCTCGGGCCCGAGCACCCGGACACCCTGGTCAGCCGCCGGGAACTGGCCGGAGGGCTGGGCAGGCTGGGCCGCTGGGACGAGGCGCTGCCCATCTACCGGGACCTCTCCGGCATCCGCGAGCGGTCCCTCGGCGACGAACATCCCGACACGGTCCTGGCCCACGCCGACGAGGCCCACTGTCTGGAGCGGCTCGGCCAGGTGTGCTACCAAGAGCCATGACGACCTTCGGGCGGGACGTGTACGACGACGTGATCGTGGGCGGTGGGCACAACGGCCTGGTGGCCGCCGCGTACCTGGCGCGGGCGGGCCGCTCGGTGCTGGTCCTGGAGCGGCTCGGCAACACGGGCGGGGCGGCGATCTCCAGCCGCCCCTTCGTGGGCGTCGACGCCAGGCTCTCGCGCTACTCGTACCTCGTCTCCCTGCTCCCGTCGAAGATCGTGCGCGACCTGGACCTGCGGTTCGAGGTACGCCGCCGCACGATCTCCTCGTACACGCCCACCGAGCGGGGCGGGCGCCCCGGCGGACTGCTCGTCGGCGGCGGAGAACAGCGCACCCGGGAGTCCTTCGCGCGGCTGACCGGCTCGGACCGGGAGTACGAGAGCTGGCGCGCCTTCTACGGCACCACCGGGCGGGTCGCCGAGAAGGTGTTCCCGACCCTGACCGAGCCCCTGCCCACGCGGGCGGAGCTGCGCGCCCGGATCGACGACGAGGCCGCCTGGCGGATGCTCTTCGAGGAGCCCCTCGGGCAGGCCGTGGAGCGGAACTTCGCCGACGACCTGGTCCGCGGGGTGGTCCTGACGGACGGGTTGATCGGCACCTTCGCGGACGCGCACGACCCCTCCCTCGCGCAGAACCGCTGCTTCCTCTACCACGTCATCGGCGGCGGGACCGGTGACTGGGACGTGCCCGTGGGCGGCATGGGCGCGCTGACGGACGCCCTCGCGGCGGCGGCCCGGGCGGCCGGCGCCGAGATCGCGACCGGCCACGAGGTGCTGCGGATCGACACGGACGGGGTCGCCCCGGCCGAGGTGGTGTTCCGCACGGCGACCGGGGAGGGCCGGGTCGTCGGCCGCACGGTCCTGGTGAACGCCTCGCCGCGGGCCCTGGCCGAACTCCTCGGCGAAGCCCCGCCGGAGGGCGCGGCGCCGGCCCCCGAGGGCGCCCAGCTCAAGGTCAACATGCTGCTGCGCCGACTGCCCCGGCTGCGGGACACCTCGGTCGACCCGGGCGAGGCCTTCGGCGGCACCTTCCACATCGCCGAGGGCTATGCCGAGCTGGCCCGGGCCTACGCGGAGGCCGCCTCCGGCGAACTGCCCTCCGTACCGCCCTCGGAGATCTACTGCCACTCCCTGACCGACCCGACGATCCTCGGCCCGGAACTGGTGGAGCAGGGCTACCAGACCCTCACCCTCTTCGGCCTGCACGCTCCGGCCCGGCTGTTCGAGCACGACAACCAGCAGGCCCGCGAGGTCCTGCTGACGGCCACCCTCGCGCAGCTCGATGCGCACCTGGCCGAACCGCTCACCGACTGCCTCGCCTTCGACGCGGACGGACGCCCGTGCATCGAGGCGAAGACCCCGCAGGACCTGGAGCGCGAACTGCGGCTGCCCGGCGGCCACATCTTCCACCGGGACCTGTCCTGGCCCTACGCCGATCCGGGCGGCCGGTGGGGCGTGGAGACCGCGCACCGCAACGTCCTGCTGTGCGGGGCGGGCGCGGTCCGCGGCGGCGGAGTCAGCGGGGTCCCCGGACACAACGCGGCAATGGCGGTACTCGGGCACTAGGCCGGACCAGGCCGGACTAGGCCGGACGGGTGGATCATGGGGGCCCCGCCCGGTCGGCGGGCCGGGTGCGCGGCCCGGTCACGACCCGGAATCGGGGGTGTCCGGGGCCACGGCGCGCGGTGCGGCACGGGGCGACGGAACTTGCCCGGGACGGTGGCGGTTTTGCAGGCTGTCCGTTGCTGGTCCCCTTCGAGGCCAATCGGCCCGGGGACGGCAGTCAGCCGAGGGAAGGAACCGCTCCGTGTCCGCCGAACTCTCCGACGACCTGAAGAAGCTCATCGACGACAGCCCGGTCTTCGCCACCGTGGCCACGATCCAGCCGGACGGCAGCCCGCAGCTGTCGGTCACCTGGCTCACCCGGGACGGCGACGACCTGCTCGTCTCCACGACGGTCGGCCGCCGCAAGGAGAAGAACCTGCGCGCGGACCCGCGGGTCACGGTCATGATCAACCCGGCGGACGCGCCCTACACCTACGCCGAGGTCCGCGGCACCGCCGAACTGACCACCGAGGGCGGGCAGGAGCTGATCAACGAGCTGTCGCGCAAGTACACGGGCCAGGACTACGCGGACTTCAACCCGGCGTCGAAGGACGACGCCGAACGCGTCGTCGTCCGTGTCAGCCCGCGCAAGGTGGTCGGCTCGATCTGACGAAGGCCGGACCGGCCGGCGGGAGGCGGGCTCCCGCCGGCCCGTCGTCATCCGGTGGGTTCGATGACGACGATCGGGATCTCGCGATCCGTCTTGGCCTGGTACTCGTCGTACGCGGGCCAGTGCCCGACCATCACCGGCCAGTACGCGGCGCGTTCCTCGGAGGTGGCGGTGCGGGCCGTGCCCTGCATGGTCTTCGGGCCGACCTGGATGCGGACCGCGGGGTGCTCGGAGAGGTTCCGGTACCACAGCGGGTGCGCGGGGTCGCCGCCCTTGGAGGCGACGACCAGGTAGGCGCCTTCGGCCTCGCCGTAGATGAGCGGGGTCCGCACGGGCTTGCCGGACACCCGGCCCAGGGTGGTGAGCAGCAGGGTCTGGGTGCCGTTCCAGTACTGGCCTTCGGAGCCGCCCGAGCCCACGTACAGCTTGACGTGGTCCAGCTGCCAGGATCCCTCCCTGGGGTCGGTCGGGTGGTCCCAGTCGATGTCGGTCGTCATGTGACTCCGCCTGCCTCTGCGTCGGAACGGTCAGCGAACCTCACCAACGAGCGGCAACGCCCGCAGGCACGGTGTCCATTCCGTGGGCCAGCGCGAATCCCTCGAACAGCGCCATCCCGGCCCGGTGTGCGACCCGGTTCGGGGGCCGGGGGCGGCGAGGAGACGGCCGAGGACCGCGCCGTCACCGTGGTGGGCACCTGCGCAGTGGGGGAGGGGCAGGTGCCCACGGGGGGCGGCCGCGGGCCGCTCGCCGGTTCGGCCGCCGCTCTCCAGCGTAGGACGTTCCGGGCCGGGAGGGGATGGCGAGCTCGGCACCGGGGCCTGATCGGGAACTTCCCGTGGTGGTTGACCGTTCATCCATGTGTGGGTCCGGGCAGGGGCTGATGCCCCCGCCCGGTACGCCCCGGTCGGCCTCCCCCCGTTATGTTTTTCGCGGTCCTGCAATGGGGCCGCTGGCCTCCGGGCCCGGTATGACTGTGTCCCCTCTGTCGGACGAATGACCTGGGGGGTGGTGTCGCCGGGCCCGTGGGGTGCCGTCACAGACGCTGATGAGAGACCCGGCCACCGCCCGGTCCGGCGCAATGCCGGGCAGCGACGTGGGCGGCAGGTCTGCATAACGTGGATGCGCGAGCACGGTGCCGTTGCCGAGGCCGGCCTGGTCAACGACCCTGAGAGGGTGCGATGTTCGACATCGAAGGCGTGGGCGTCTTCCTCGGGATGGACGTCGGCAAGACCGCCCACCACGGCCACGGGCTCACCCCGGCCGGGAAGAAGGTTTTCGACAAGCCCATGCCCAACAGCGAACCCAGGCTGCGGGCCGTCTTCGACAAACTCAAGGCCAAGTTCGGCACCGTCCTGGTCATCGTCGACCAGCCCGCCTCGATCGGCGCTCTGCCCCTGACCGTCGCCCGGGACGCGGGCTGCGAGGTCGCCTACCTGCCCGGACTCGCCATGCGGCGGATCGCCGACCTCTACCCGGGCGAGGCGAAAACCGACGCGAAGGACGCGGCGGTCATCGCGGACGCCGCCCGGACGATGCCTCACACCCTGCGTTCGCTGGAGCTGACCGACGAGATCACCGCCGAGCTCACGGTGCTGACCGGCTTCGACCAGGACCTCGCCGCCGAGGCCACCCGCACCAGCAACCGGATACGCGGCCTGCTCACCCAGTTCCACCCGAGCCTCGAGCGCGTGCTCGGGCCCCGGCTGGACCACCCCGCCGTCACCTGGCTCCTCGAGCGATACGGATCCCCCGCCGCCCTGCGCAAGGCCGGCCGCCGCAGACTCGTCGAGGTGATCCGGCCCAAGGCCCCGCGGATGGCCGCGCGGCTGATCGACGAGGTCTTCGACGCTCTCGACGAGCAGACCGTCGTGGTCCCGGGAACCGGCACTCTCGACATCGTGATCCCGTCCCTGGCCGCCTCCCTCTCCGCGGTCCACGACCAGCGCCGGGCCCTGGAGGCGCAGATCAGCACCCTGCTGGAGGCCCACCCTCTTCACCAGGTCCTGACCTCGATGCCCGGAGTCGGCGTCAGGACCGCCGCCGTCCTGCTGGTCACCGTCGGCGACGGCACCAGCTTCCCCACCGCTGCCCACCTCGCCTCCTACGCCGGCCTCGCCCCGACAACCAGATCCTCGGGGACCTCGATCCACGGCGAACACGCGCCACGAGGCGGAAACCGGCAGCTCAAACGCGCCATGTTCCTCTCCGCCTTCGCCTGCATGAACGCCGACCCCGCCTCACGCGCCTACTACGACCGGCAAAGGGCCCGCGGCAAAACACACACCCAAGCCCTCCTCCGGCTCGCCCGCCAACGCATCAGCGTCCTGTTCGCCATGCTCCGGGACGGCACCTTCTACGAGTCCAGAACCCCCACCATCACCCTCGCCGCATGACCACCCCAAACGCCCGCATACCCGGCACCACGTCCTTGACGAAGGACATAGAGACACCCCCCCGGCCGTCCGGGGCCCGCCCCGATCGGCCTTCCCCCCCCCCCGGCCGGTCGGGGCCCACGTCCCCCGACCGGCGCAAGCCGGGCGGTGTCCGGAAGCCCGCGCCGACAGGCCCGGGCGGGGGCCCGCGACCTGCCGGTTCCCGGCCGGCCTGGAACCGGGCCGGGTGCCCGGCGCCGTCCGCTCCGGACGGGATCGGAGGCCGCCGCTCCGGATCGGGGCTACGTTCCGATGGCATGAACCACATATCCGGTGATCGCCGCCCCGGCCCCACCCGTCGTGCCCTGCTCACCGCAGGGGCGGGCGCCGCCCTCGCGGCGGGTTGCACCCGCGGCGGCGCCCCGGGCGCTCCGGCGGCAGCGTCCAGCGGCTCGGCCCCGCCCACCGCAGCCGCGACCACAGCGGCCGCGGGCGGCCTCACCCCGGGCGCGATGACGCTCTTCAAGGACCCGGCGTACAACTTCAACGGACTCCTCGCGCTCGGTGGCTCGGGCGCCGGCGCAGCCGAAGTCGGCGAGGTCCTCACGGCCGTGAACACGATTAACGACGCCGGGCTGACCGCGCAGACGTACGTGCAGACCTTCCGCGCACTCGGCGACCAGCTCCTGGAGGCACCCCCGGGTGCCCCGGCCGACGGCCAGACCAAGCGGTTCCGGGCGCTGCGCGCCGCCCAGTACTACGGGCAGGCGCTGTTCTTCGTCCTCGGCTCGGACGACCCAGCCAGCGAGGAGGCGCTGTACAAGGCGGGGCGCGGGGCCTGGGACACCTTCTGCGGCCTGTGCGAGCCCGCCCCGGTGAAGGCGAACGTGCCCTACGGCGCCACGCCGCTGCCGGTGTGGTTCTTCCGCCCCGACACCTCCGGCACCCCGCGCCCGACGGTGATCCTGACCAACGGCAGCGACGGCCAGAACGTGGACATGTGGACCTACGGGGTCCCCGCCGCGCTCGACCGGGGCTGGAACGCGCTCGTCTACGACGGGCCGGGCCAGGGGCAGCTGCTCTTCGTGGACCAGGTCGTCTTCACGCCCACCTGGGAGAAGGTCGTCACGCCCCTCGTCGACTGGCTGACCGCCCGCTCCGACGTGGACCCGGACAAGATCGCCCTCACGGGTCTGAGCATGGCGGGGGACCTCGCCCCGAGGGCGGCGGCCTTCGAGACCCGGATCGCCGCACTGGTGGCCATGCCGGGCTGCGTGGAGCCGTGGCTGGGCTTCCCGCCGGAGATCCGGAAGATCCTCACTCCGGACAAGCAGGAGACGAACGACATCTGGAACAAGGAGGTGGTCCCCGAACTGCCTCCGGACGCGGCCGACGTGATGAAGAAGCGCTTCGAGCCGTTCTCCATCCCCGCGATGCTCGAAGCCCGCAGGGGAAAGCTGTTCACCGACTTCTACACCCCCGCCACCCGGATCCAGGCGCTGTCGATCACCGATGTCGTCGGCCGCATCAAGGCCCCCACCCTGGTGCTGGACTACGAGGGCGAGCAGTTCTACCCCGGCCAGCCGCGCCGCATGTACGACGCCCTCACCTCGCCGAAGGACTACCTGAAACTGACGGCGGCCCAGGGCGCCCAGCTGCACTGTTCCCCCATGGCCCCGCAGCTGCACTGCGAGGTCGTCTTCGACTGGCTCCAGAAGACGCTCCTGAACCGCTGACGGCCGGCCCGCACTCCGGGCCGGCCGTGAGTGCGGGCCGGCCGGGACGGCGGAGCCGGCACCCGACGCGCACCATCTCGTCAGAAGCCGAAGGAGTTGTGCGGTTCCGGGTCGGTCCAGAACATCCGGGCCAGCTGCCCGATCGCACCGTCGGTGTGCGCAGTGATGTGGCCCGCATACGCCAGGTGGTGCGCCGACATGCCCCCGAAGTAAAGCGAGCTGAGCGCTGCGAGGGTGATGGTCAGGTCCGCCGCCTCGTCGGTGGGAACGCACGTCGCCACGGGGCCGTCCGCTTTCAGGTGCCACGTTCCGTTGTTCGCCCGGCACATCCGGTCGTCGCCGATCGTGAACCTCAGCTCGCCGGGCGTCGGGTACGAGCGTTGCGTCAGGGCGCGGGGGACGTCGAGGAGGCGCGCCCAGAGGTTTTCGCTCTGGCGGGTGATGCGCATCGCCCGCGGGTTCCTGAGCATCCACCGCAGGGGTTCGTCGCGCGGACGGGCGGCCGCCACGACGGTCTTGGTGAGGTCGAAGTCGATCAGTAGTCCCCACAGGGCACGGTAGGCCACCGGGTTCGTCGCCTCCAGGGCTTCCACCACGAGGCTTCCGGCGTGGTCCGTGGTCCGTGACCACGGCAGTCGGAAGTTGGCGATGCCGTCCACCTCGCCGTGCTGGTCGCGGTGGGTGAGGTAGCGCAGTGGCCCGTTCGTGCCGTCCGCTTCGTCGGACAGCCCGTCCCACTGTCCGGGGAGAGGCCCGAGTTCTCCGACGCGGTGGGCCCGCACCTGCGCGTGCACCCGGGGCCAGGCCTCCTTCGCCCGTGCGGCTTCGACCAGCTCCAGCGATCCGGGATCTGGCTCCGCCGGAAGGAGGGCGGCTTCGTGACGGGCCAGCTCCCACCGGGTGCGGTAGGTCGCGGGCGAGAAGCCGAACCGCCCGTAGATGCCGCCCTCGCTCGCGCTGAGCATCGCGAGCGGCTCGCCCCGCTCCAGGGCCGCGTCGAACATGGCCTGCATCATCTGCCGCAGGTACCCGCGCCGGCGGTGCGTTGCGATCACCCCGGTGGAAGTGACGCCGGCCATGCGTGTCCTTCCGCCACCGGGAACCGTCACCTCGAAGGAGATGGCGCCGGACGCGCCGACGCACCGGCCGTCGACGAACGTCGCGATCGGGTGGAAGGACCCGTCCTCGATGTCGGCCGCGGCGTACTTCTCGAGCTGGTCCGCGCTCGCAGGCGCGTTCTGCGGGGGCCAGGGCTCCGGGCCGCCGTGCCACGCGGCATCCGCGGGTTCCCAGCTCGGCAATCCGTTCGTGAACGGTAGTGCCCGGTAGTACGGCGTCATCTCATCGTGTCGCGGCGGGCGGATCTCGGTCACCATGCCCGACATTGCATCCGTCACCTTCTCGATCTTGCAACGGAATATCCGCTCCGGGCTCGCGCGTCCGTTCGAATGCCTCCCGAGGGCCCGTTCCGCGGCCGGGGCCGTCCCGACCCCGCATGATGGGGGCGTCGCCGCTCGGCGGCCTCGACGACGGTCCTTCGATGTGGAGCAGGGGTGCCATGGCGACCATTGCGGTGACCGGCCACGCGAACCTCACCGGGGCGAGCCTCCCCCTGATCGCAGGGGCGCTGGCCCCGCTGCTCGCCCGCTACCCGGCCGCGGAGCTCACCGGAATCTCGTGCCTGGCCGCCGGCGCGGACACGGTCTTCGCGGACGCCGTCCTCGCGCGGGGCGGGCGGCTGGTGGCGGTGCTCCCCTCGGCCGACTACCGCGCACGCGTGCCGGACGGACCGCAGGCCGCCGCATTCGACCGCCTCCTGCGAGCAGCCGCCGAGGTCAAGGTCATGCCGTACCGAAGGGCGGGTGCTGTTGCCTACGCCGCCGCCAACCGACTGCTGCTCGGCCGGGCCGAGCTCCTGGTCGCGGTCTGGGACGGCGCTCCGGGCGGCCGGCAGGGCGGGACGGGCGACGCCGTGGCGATGGCCCGCGCACAGGGGACGCCGGTGGAGGTCGTCTGGCCGGCCGGTGCCGCTCGGCGGCCCCTGATCCGTCCCGATCGACGAGGCGCCCCGCTGCGGCCGTGACCTAGGATCCGGCCATGATCGCCGAACTGCAATGCGTGGTCCTCGACTGTCCCGAGCCGCAGTCGCTCGCCGAGTTCTACCGGTCCCTGCTGGGCGGGAACGTCAACCAGCCGGACCGTCGCTGGGCGCTCGACGAGAGCTGGGCGACGCTCCACACTCCCTCGGGCCCGGTCCTCGCCTTCCAGCAGGCCCTGGACCATGTGCCGCCGCGCTGGCCCGACCCCACCCGCCCCCAGCAGTTCCACCTGGACCTCGGCGTCCCGGACCTGGACCGGGCACAGGAGGAGGTGCTGGCGGCCGGTGGGACGCTGCTCGACGGCTCGGACGGGCGCGGCTGGCGGATCTACGCGGACCCGGCGGGGCATCCCTTCTGCCTCGTACGGGACTGAGCCGCGGCGGCGGTGGGCGAGGTCAGTCCGCCGACCGGGTCCAGCCGATGGCCTCGATGCGGTCGGCGTCGGCGGGGCGGTCCTCCGCGAAGAGCAGGCGGCCCGGTTCCGCCACGCGGACCACGTCCACGTAGGCCCCGCGCCCCACGTAGCGGCCGGTCGCGGTGTGGCGCAAGCGCAGCCGTACCTCGCGCCCGGCCCAGGCGGCCGTGAGGGGGGCTTCGAGACGGTGCCAGACGCGGCCCGACCAGCCGCTCACGGAGCCCCGCGGCCACTGCTCGGGTGTGCCACCGGTGGACCGCAGCGTGCTGAAGGGCAGCGCCTCCCAATGTTCCCCGTCGGCGGAGGCCTCCAGGTGCAGGGCGCCCTCGCCGGGCACGGTGTCCCACCACACGGCGCAGCGCAGCCGGGCGGCGGCCGTGGCCGGGCGGAGCGGCGGCAACGTGAGGGTGCCCGAGGCGCCCGCCCGGATGCCGGAGAACCAGGCCGCGCCGCCGTGCCGGGTGCGGACCGGAACGGCGCGGGCGAAGCGGTTGCCGACCGCGACCCGGGGCGCGCTACCGGCCCGCCAGGTCCGCACGGGGTGGACGGAGTTGCCGAGCAGGACGAGGAACGAGTCGGTGGAGGGGTCCAGGACCAGGGAGGTGCCGGTGAAGCCGGTGTGACCGGCGGAGTGCGGGGTGGCCATGGCGCCCATGTACCAGTGCTGGTAGAGCTCGAAGCCGAGACCGTGGTCGTCGCCGGGGAAGGCCGTGTTGTAGTCGGTGAAGAGCAGCTCGACCGAGGCGGGGCGCAGGATGCGCTTGCCCGCGTAGACCCCGCCGTCGAGGAGGGCGCGGGCGAGGACGGCCAGGTCCCAGGCGGTGCCGAAGACCCCGGCGTGGCCCGCGACGCCGCCGAGCGCGTACGCGTTCTCGTCGTGCACCTCCCCCCACACCAGCCCGCGGTCCAGGCCGGACCAGGGCGGGCGCTGCACCTCGGTGGCGGCGATGACCCGGCGCCAGGAGCGCGGCGGGTTGTACCGCGTGCGGTGCATCCCGAGCGGAGCGGTGACCTCGTCGCGGAGCAGGGCGTCCAGGGCGCGACCGGTGATGCGTTCCAGGAGCAGTTGCAGCGCGATGAGGTTGAGGTCGGAGTACCGGTAGACGGTGCCGGGGGTCTCCTGCGGCCTGACCGACCACAGGAGCCTCAGCCGCCCCTCCCGCGTGGCTTCTTGGTAGAAGGGCGCCCAGGAGCGCAAGCCCGAGGTGTGCGTCAGCAGCTGACGGACCGTGATGATCTCCTTGCCGCCCCCGGTGAACTCCGGCAGGTACCGGCACACCGGCGCCTCCAGTTCCAGGCGCCCGCGCTCCATCTGCTGGACCGCCAGGACGGAGGTGAACAGCTTGGTCAGCGAGGCCAGGTCGAAGACCGTGTCCTCGGTCATCGCGATCCGTTCGGCTGCCGGGAACTCCCTGACCCGGTCGGTCCGTCCGTCGTAGTCCGCGTACCGGACGGCGTACCCCATGGCGCGGTGCAGGGCGATGGTGCGGCCCCGGCCGGCGAGGACCACCGCTCCCGCGTAGTAGGGGTGTTCGGGGGAGGGGCCCAGGAAGCGCCGGGCTTCGTCCGCCACCCCCTCCAGGTGCTTCTCCAGCAACCCGGCCTGGCGGGCGGATCCGTACCGCAGCCGCAGGCCCTGGAGCGCGCGCCGCTCGGCCGGGCCGCCCGCGGCACCCGCGGAGCCGGGGAGCGCGGCGTGCAGGACGAGCACCCCGCCCAGGGCGAGCAGTCGCGCCCCGAGCCGTCGCCGCGTCAACGCGCGGCCCGGTTCGTCCACGCCCGCGTGCCCCTGCCCGGGTGCCCGCTCCGGCTGCCGCCCGCGGTCCTGTTGGTGCGGGACCTCCGATGCGTCCCCGTTCGCGTGCCCCGTACCGGGCGGCTGCTCGCGCTCCGGCTCCGGCTCCGGCTCCGGCCCGCGGCCGTGCCGGGGCCCGACCGCCGGTCCGCCGCTGCCGCCACCTGCGCGGTCCCGCCCGTGCTGCGGCTCGCGCGGCTGTTCACGGCCGGGGCCGTCCGGCCGTGCCGTGCCGATGTCCGCCGCCGCCCCGGCCCCCGTGTCCGCTGCCATGTCCGGCCCTCCTAGTCCACAACCAGAACCCCGCTGCCCGCACCTGCCGTCCGCGCCCGCCGTCCGTACCCGCCGTCCGCACCCGCGTCTGTCGCCGACGGTGTGCCGTCCTGCCGCGTGCCGTGCCGAGCCGCGCCGCGGTCGGGGCCGCGGTTCCGGAGCGCCCGCCGCCCGGGCCGGAGCCCGGAATCCGCCGAGCGCGCCGCAGGCGATCCGCACGGTAGTGGGTATCTGCCCGCCCACCGGGCACCCTCCGCACCGACCGACCCGTAAAGAATCTGACACTGCATCAGAAAATCTCTTCCCTCGACCGCCGGGCTGCGGCATCCTGCCGCCCATGGAGACGGAGCTGAGCAAGAAACTGGGAGTCGAGCACGCCATCTTCGGCTTCACGCCCTTCCCGGCCGTCGCTGCCGCCATCACCCGCGCGGGCGGTTTCGGGGTGCTCGGCGCGGTCCGCTACACGGCCCCCGACGACCTGAAGCGCGACCTCGACTGGATGCAGGCGCACACCGACGGCAAGCCCTACGGCCTCGACGTCGTCATGCCCGCCAAGAAGGCCGTCGACGGCATCGGCGAAGCCGACATCGAGGCGATGATTCCGGCCGCGCACCGCGCCTTCGTCCGTGACACCCTCGCCAAGCACCACGTGCCCGAGCTCAGCGAGGGCGAGGCCTCCGGCTGGCGGATCACCGGCTGGATGGAGCAGGTCGCCCGGAGCCAGCTCGACGTCGCCTTCGACTACCCCATCAAACTCCTGGCGAACGCCCTCGGTTCCCCGCCCGCCGACGTCATCGCGCGCGCCCACGAACACGGTGTCCTCGTCGCCGCCCTCGCCGGCAGCGCCAAGCACGCCCGCCGCCACGCCGAAGCCGGCATCGACATCGTCGTCGCCCAGGGCTACGAGGCCGGCGGCCACACCGGTGACATCGCCACCATGGTCCTGGTACCCGAGATCGTCGATGCCGTCGCCCCCCTCCCGGTCCTCGCCGCCGGCGGCATCGGCAGCGGCGAGCAGATCGCCGCCGGCCTCGCCCTCGGTGCGCAGGGCGCCTGGCTCGGCTCGCTCTGGCTCACCACCACCGAAGCCGACCTCCACTCGCGCGCCCTCACCGAGAAGCTGCTCGCCGCCGGCTCCGGCGACACCGTCCGCTCGCGCGCCCTCACCGGCAAGCCCGCCCGCCAGTTGCGCACCGAATGGACCGACGCCTGGGACGACCCGGCGGGCCCGGGTGCGCTCCCCATGCCGCTCCAGGGCCTGCTCGTCGCCGAAGCCGTCTCCCGGATCCAGAAGTACGAGGTCCGGCCCCTGCTCGGCACCCCCGTCGGTCAGATCGTCGGGCGGATGACCGAGGAACGCAGCGTCCGGGCCGTCTTCGACGACCTCACCAGTGGGTTCGAGAGGGCGATCGACCGCATCAACCGCATCGCCGGCCGAGTCCGAGAGGCGTGACCGACATGACCGCGACGACGTCCACGACCCCCACCGCCGACCAGCAGCCGCCCAACGGCTTCTGGGCCCAGGCCGCCGCCGACCCCGGGCGCGCCGTCCTTGTGACCCCCGAGGGCGAGGAATGGAGCGCCGGCCGGCTGCACGCCGATGTCAACCGCCTCGTCCACGGCCTGCGCGCCGCCGGCCTGGAGGAGGGCGACGTCTTCGCCGTCGTCCTCCCCAACGGCGTCGAGTTCCTCACCGCCTACCTGGCCGCCTCCCAAGCGGGCTTCTACCTCGTCCCCGTCAACCACCACCTCGTCGGCCCCGAGATCGCCTGGATCGTCTCCGACTCCGGAGCCAAGGTCCTCATCGCCCACGAGCGCTTCGCCGACGCCGCGACCGCCGCGGCCGACGAGGCCGCCCTGCCCGCGAGCCACCGCTACGCCGTCGGATCGGTCGCGGGCTTCCGGCCGTACGCGCAGCTCCTCGAAGGGCAGCCCGCGACCACCCCCGAGGGACGCACGCTCGGCTGGGTCATGAACTACACCTCCGGCACCACCGGCCGTCCGCGCGGCATCCGC
The DNA here is from genome assembly GCF_036227605.1 of Streptomyces sp. NBC_01439. Classification (GTDB taxonomy): domain Bacteria; phylum Actinomycetota; class Actinomycetes; order Streptomycetales; family Streptomycetaceae; genus Streptomyces. Next base: position 8,466,879 of record NZ_CP109487.1, read on the forward strand.
CGCCCGCTGCCCGGCAAGCTCCCGGAAGAGACGTACCTGGGCGGCTTCCTCGGCATCTTCGGCATCCGGCCCTTCGACGGCAACGTCCACCTGGTCTGTTCGCCGCTCTACCACACCGCCGTCCTCCAATTCGCGGGCGCCGCCCTGCACATCGGGCACCCGCTGGTCCTGATGGACAAGTGGACGCCGCAGGAGATGCTCCGCCTGATCGACGCCCGCGCCTGTACGCACACCCACATGGTGCCGACCCAGTTCCACCGCCTCCTCGCGCTCCCGCAGGAGACGAAGGATGCGTACGACGTCTCCTCGATGCGGCACGCCATACACGGCGCCGCGCCCTGCCCCGACCACGTCAAGCGGGCGATGATCGACTGGTGGGGCGGCTGCGTGGAGGAGTACTACGCGGCCAGCGAGGGCGGGGGCGCCTTCGCGACCGCCGAGGACTGGCTGAAGAAGCCGGGAACCGTCGGCAAGGCCTGGCCGATCAGCGAACTCGCCATCTTCGACGACGACGGCAACCGGCTGCCCCCCGGGGAACTGGGCACCGTCTACCTCAAGATGAACACCGGCGGCTTCAGCTACCACAAGGACGAGGGCAAGACGAGGAAGAACCGGATCGGCGACTTCTTCACGGTCGGCGACCTCGGGCTGATGGACGAGGAGGGCTACCTCTTCCTCCGCGACCGCAAGATCGACATGATCATCTCGGGCGGGGTCAACATTTATCCGGCCGAGATCGAATCGGCCCTGCTCACCCACCCGGCCGTGGCGGACGCCGCCGCCTTCGGCATCCCGCACGCCGACTGGGGCGAGCAGGTCAAGGCGGTGGTCGAACCGGCCGAGGGCTTCGTCGCGGGCGACGCCCTGGCCGCGGAGATCCTGCACCACTGCGAGGGGCAGCTCGCCAGCTACAAGCGCCCCAAGACGGTCGACTTCATCGAGACGATGCCGCGCGACCCGAACGGCAAGCTCTACAAGCGGCGGCTGCGCGATCCGTACTGGGAGGGTCACGAGCGCGCGATGTGAGCAGCTCGTGCTGCGGTCCGGACTCCGGGGGCACGGAGCACGGGCTCCATACGGAGACGGCGACGTGCAGCGCGCTGCTGCGGCCGTACGCGGGATCCTCCCCGAAGCGCACGGCTTCGGCGCCGGCGTCGACGACGGGGATGCCCGGGCCCGTCCCGGAAGGCCGGCTCCGGTCCCGGCCCGGCGGCGAGCCGCCGCAGCCCCCCTCGAACGCCGGACACGGGACCTCGGCGCGTACGCATCGACCAGGGGCAGGTCGTAGGCGACCGACGTGTCCAGATCGCGGCCGTCCCGCAGGACCACACGGGTGAGCCCCGGCCGGGCGGTTGCAGCACCCCGCGCACCGGCCGTCCCGCGCCCGGCCGCCCGCCCCCCGAGGGGCGGGGGAGACGCGGCGCGGCAACGCCCACGGCACGGCGCGGTGCAGGTCGGTCAGTTCGTCCTCGGTCCAGTTCGACCGCGCGTCCGCCGAGGTCGCGCCCCGTCCTCGGGCTCCCCATCATCCGGCCCGGGCGATCGGAACCCGCCACGCCAGGAGAATCCGCGAGAAAAGCCACGTCAGGGCCCCGGAGGCGCGCCTTGCCACGCACTTGGGGGACGCATCTGGCAAGTTGGAATATATGGGTACGACTAAGCGCAGATCCTTCCTGACCGACTGGACCGTCGTGGTCCCCGTGGTGGCGCTGGTCGCGCTCGTCTTCAGCTGGGGGCGGGACCTGCCCGGTTTCCTGGTGGCGCTCGTCGCCCTCTGCCTGGCCGGCGCGGTCCTCGCCGCGGTGCACCATGCCGAGGTCGTCGCCCACCGGGTCGGCGAACCCTTCGGCTCCCTCGTCCTCGCCGTGGCGGTCACCGTCATCGAAGTGGCGCTCATCGTCACCCTGATGGTCGACGGCGGCGACAAGACCGCCTCGCTCGCCCGGGACACGGTCTTCGCCGCCGTCATGATCACGTGCAACGGGATCGTCGGCCTGTCGCTGCTCGTCGGTGCCCTGCGCAACCGGATCGCCGTCTTCAACCCCGAAGGGTCCGGCGCCGCCCTCGCCACCGTCGCAACGCTCGCCACCCTCAGCCTGGTCCTGCCGACCTTCACCACCAGCAAGCCCGGCCCCGAGTTCTCGGCCGCACAGCTCATCTTCGCCGCCGTCGCCTCGCTCGCCCTGTACGGACTCTTCGTCGCCGTCCAGACGGTCCGCCACCGCAGCTACTTCCTGCCCGTGGACACCGGATCGGGTTCCGGCGATGCCGACGGTCACGCCGAGCCGCCCACCCTCCGCACCGCCCTCATCAGCCTCGGCCTCCTACTGGTCGCGCTGGTCGCGGTCGTCGGCGACGCCAAGGCCGTCTCCCCGACCATCGAGCGGGCCGTCGCGGCCGCCGGCCTGCCGCAGGCGGTCGTCGGTGTGATCATCGCTCTTCTCGTCCTGCTGCCCGAGACCCTCGCCGCCGTTCGCGCCGCCCGCCGCGACCGCGTGCAGACCAGCCTCAACCTCGCCTACGGATCCGCCATCGCCAGCATCGGCCTGACCATCCCGGCCATCGCACTCGCCTCGATCTGGCTCTCCGGCCCGCTCCTGCTCGGCCTCGGCCCGATCCACATGGTGCTGCTCGCGCTGACCGTCGTGGTCAGCGCCCTCACCATCGTCCCCGGGCGCGCCACGCTCCTCCAGGGCGGCGTACACATCGTGCTGTTGGCCGCGTACCTCTTCCTGGCCGTCAGCCCATGAGGGGACCGGGACCGGGACCGGGCCGGGGGGAGGAACGCGGGCCGCGCATCACCGCCGTTCGCTGGCCAGGAGCACCTTCAGCTTCGGCGACGCGAGGACGTCCCGCTCGCAGAAGCGTGCCGTGTCCCAGCGCTCCTCGGAGTACATCCGGGTTCGGTCGGCGCAGTAGGGCGAGGGCGGGTCCGAGGACCGGCTGTACGTCAGCAGGGTGCGGGCCACGGGACAGCGGCCGCCGTCCCAGCCGACCGCCTGGATGCGGCTGGACCCGTGCGTGACTTCCGGGTGGCCGCAGGCCGCCGCGCTCCACGGCGCCTCGATCCAGTTCCGGACGCCGAGCGCCTTTGTACCGTCGCCCACCGGGAGCTCGTGTTCGCCCCGGACCACGAACTGGTGCTCGCCCAGCGGGGCGTCCGGCGCGATCCCGGCCGCCTTCAACTCCGCCACCGCGTCCGCGAGTGCCCGCCCGATGCCGGGCGCCGTCCGGTTGAGGGTACGGGGGGTGCGTACGGGGTCGGCCGCTGCCAGATCACCGGCCGGCACCTGGTTCCCGAACTGCTGCTCTTGCAGGCCGCCCGCGGCGAGTCCCCCACCCGCTACCTCGGCGACATCGCCTGACGCCATGGGGAGTATCGACGGCCGCGTCCCCGAAGGCGCCACCCCACCCGGCGCGGCTACCTCCACGACCGCCTGAACCTCTACACGGCCCCAGCACCCATCTCGCTGCCCCCGCAGCAGCCCTCCGCCGAGACCTCGACCGAGTGAACCTCAATACTGAACCACGGCTGCTCCACCACGACCTCCAGCCCGGACACTTCGTCCCGCACCGCTCGTGTTGGGTGGCACAAGAAGAACCGCCGACCCGGTCTATTCGCCCGGCTGGCTCCAGTACTTCCGCGTCAGTGCAGCCAGCATGGCCGCGTCCCACCCTTTTTCCGGCAAGTGAACATTCGAGGCTTCAGTGAGTGGATTGCGCGCGCCCTCCCCCCGGTCTACTGCTTGCTGTGAATCTATCGGTGCAAAGACCTGATTCGCCGGCGCTTCGACTAAACCGCTTACGGGAACATTGAGCCGGCTCTCCGTGGTGGCCTGGGTTAGCTTGGCTACCCTTTGGGCAATCGAGGATGCGAACTCTTGGGCGTCATGCCGCGCTTTCCCGGACTGGGATATTCGCTGTAGGAGTTCGAATGTAACATCGGGATCCAGATGCCCGAGAGCTTGGATTGCTGTCGTGAACTCTACAGGGGTGTACTTCGCGGTCGACGCCATTTCGGAGAAGGCTTCCAGCATTCTGACGGCGACACCTCGCAGCTCGTCCACGTTGGCCAGCGCTTCCATGGCCTGGACTCGTGCACCGAACTCGGCCTTGCGGTCTGTGGCCAGGTGGTACAGCGCCACCGTGCCGTCAGGGGTGCCCAGTCGGACCAGGGCGCGGGCTGCGGTCAGACGCTCGCCATCATCAAGCGAACGATCTCTGACGCGGCCGTTCAGATGTTGGATCTGCTCGCGATCCTGCGCTTCGTTGAGTAGCCACTGTTGGAGCGCCCGGTGCCGAAACTGGTAGGTGCGTCCTGTCGTGCGCAGCAGCCCTGCGCGATGGGCCCAAGCAAGGAAGTGAGCCAGGCGGAGGGGCACCATGCCCCGATGAACGCCTACAGCAATGGATGCCAAGTACCGCATCCATGCCCGGCCGACAACGTACGGCAGTACCGCCAGGGCCAAAATCCAGGCGACTTCGACCCAGAGCAGCGCACACGAGCCGACAACGCTGATGATCAGCACGCTGACGAGCGCGTCCTGCCGCAGTGGGGCGCTCGGCCTCAGTACCGGCTCCGTGTCAGCCTCGACGATGGGGGTCGGAATGAACTGAATTGCCACCGCGGAGGCCGCCACCAACAGGTAGCCGACCAGGATGAGCGCGTTCATTCCCAGACTGACCAATGCTGCTTGGCCCCAGCTGCGGGACGGGAACAGCAATTTGTGGAGCAACGTAGCGCCAACCAGAATGGCAAGCGCTCCCCATCCGACCCAGGGCAGGATCTGTCGACTTAATGAACCCTTCAGCTGGAACTTCCAACCCTCCCGATCGACTCGATGCATGACATCCCAGAAGGGTTCGCCTGCGTGGTGTTTTCTTGGCCTCAGGCGGATGAGTCGGATCGGCTCGCTGGAATGCCCTATGCCCGCAAGCGCGAGTCCCAGGATCCAGGCCAGGCGGGAGAAATCTTCGGGTGACGTGAGGGGGAGCAGCCCGCTGAAAACCAGAAAAAATACGACCCCGTGAAGCGCCACCACGCGCTTACGCCCGACGACGGACTCAAGCCGATGCAGCATGATGTCTACGGCGGGGCCGCTGCGGTCATTGTTGTTCGGGTGCGCTGCGTGGACGGCGAACGAAGTGAGCCACCGTTTCGTCCGGACGGCATCGTAGCGCGGGTGCGGTGAGGTACCGACGGCGACGGGTATGAGCCTCTCCAGGAGGAGGCGGTCGATGTCTCCCGGAGCAGTGAGAGTCAGCAAGTCTCGTGGGTCTCGCCCTCCGGAATAGACGGTCGTGGCCAAATAGAGCTGCCACGGAGTGCACAGGGCCCCGGCAGGGAGCTGGTGCAGATTGTCGATGACCTCAGCCCACGCGCGTCTTTCACCCTCGGAGCGTGCGGCGAGGGCCTGCTCGAGGTAACAGCGGACCTGCTCGGTGTCGAGTTCTTCGACTTTGGCCACGGCTGCTGAGGCAAGTCCTCCGTGATCGCGGCTTAGCCGCTCGTATGTCGTGGGGCGGCAGGTCACCACGAGTGGCGCAACGCCTCGCGGACCGTGGTAGCGGTTGATCTGATCCAGGCCGCGCGCCGCTCGCATGGAGGAGCCGGCCTCGCCATCCATCTCATCGAGGCCGTCGAGGACGGGCAGAATCAGACGTTGGGCCACCAACGCCTCTGCCAGGCGCGGGCGGACGCTGTACGTGTCGCTGATCTGCCGCACCAGCCAGTGTTCCAGCGGTGTGTCAGGGTCCCACTCGGCGAGGGAGAGCCGAACGGGGACCGGTTGTTCAGGGCGTCGCCGCTCAAGTAGCAACAGCACGAGTTCGAGTGCCAGTACGGTCTTTCCTGCGCCAGCGGCCCCTGTGATGACCAGCCGTCCCTCAGGCAGGGCCGCATAAGCGTTGACCAGTTCGTTCAGCGTTCCTGTCACCGGATCGCCAGGACCTCGAAGGAGAGTCACCCTGACGGTAAACGGAACGTCCGCTGCGGTCGCTGCAGGTCCCAGCAAGCTGCTGCGCGCGGTGCGTTCCACCACCACGACCTTCTGGGAGAGCCGGGTCGCTTGCCTCATCAGCGCCACTGCTGCCGGCTCGGCGTAGTAAGCCACGCTGGCGGCCTGGCCGACAGCAAGCCCACCGTGAGTGGCAGTGATGGCAGTGCGGGAATGGATGTGAGGGGCGTGGGTGTCGCCGGACGCGCTCAGCCCTGATGCGGGCCCGGCAACGGAGGGTTACCCAGAGTCACATCCCTCATCTGTAACGCCGCCACTCCATGGTCGACATGGATACTCACATCGCCGCCAACAGCAAGGCCGCCGTCTCCCGCAGATACCGTGCGGGGAGCGTCTCGTGCATTCAGGATGGCCCGCAGAGCACGGGCTGCCACCTCCCGCTCCTGGTCATCAAGGCTCTCAAGTGCCGTTTCGAACCGTGCTTGCCAAACAGCCTGCTCACCGAGCCGGACCCGCGCGATGTCTTCGTCACCTGCGGCATCGAGCGCTGCCGCGCTCTGCCCCAGGCGTTCCAGCACGGCGCGTTCTCGTGACTCTTGCCCGCGGCCGAACCAGCGAGCGACTTCCTGCTGAAGGCCCTGCCACAAGCTGCTTCCCGCAGCTTGCACCACGGCGGTTCCGCCGGCCGCTGCCAACGCCGTAAGTGCTTCTCCCAGCATTCACTGCCCCGTTCGTCAGACGCGTGACAGTCGTGACCGTAGCGCTACACGCTGTTCACCGACAGCGCTTCCACCAGAAGTGCCATCAGGCGAGGGCGCCTACCATGCACTCCACCAGCCGCGATCAGACTCGCAACAGCTGCGCACATGAGCACGAGCTGAGGAGACGCGTCACCTGAGCCCGAGTCAGAGGCGAGCCGATCAATCATCTTCGGAGGCCAGCACTCCGAGACTGGTGAGCTTCCCGCCGGGAGGGGGACCGCGCGAGGGCGGGGCGCAGCGCGCACGATTGCGGGGCGGAGCCGTTGCACACCGAAGCCTGGTTTGCGCAATCACTGCGCATCATTCGCAGACATGGCGCATCGATCCGCAGGTCCTAGATCGGGCCAGCTGTCGAATGAGGTGCTGGGCCCGCAGTTCGAGGTCGCTCCTCAGCTCGGGATGGTGGCCGCGGGCGGCGACTTGGAGCAACTGCGCGAGCGCGACGAGTTCACCGATCCGGCCGTGGGGGGTGTCGAGGACGTGAGCGAACTCCTTCCGGATCCGTGCGGCCGTGCGTGGTGCGGCCAGGCCGTAGGCGTGGAGGAGCCCCTCGTCGTAGCCGCGGGGAACGGCGCCGCCGGGTAACCCCGGCGCATTGCTGCGCCGGGGTCCCCTCAGAACCGTGCGTGCACCTCGTCGATGCACACGGCTCAAGCAAGCCACGAGGGCGTTCAGGTGGTGCTGTTCCGAATACGAGCGGCGTGTCGCCGTGCGCATTCAGCGTGTACCAAGCGGGTTTGATCGCCTTGCGGCGTCATCCTCCCCGTGTGCCGAAGGTAATCGACAGAGATCGCCTTGCGGGCGATCACTTTCCACCAGCGTTCCCATTCCAACGGGGATTGCGGTGGCTGGTGGGGAGTCAGGACATTTTCCCCGCACAGCGGGCAGCGTCCCTCCTGCCGGTCGAGCAGGCGGAGGTTGTAGCTGTCGAGTGCGGGCTTGACCCTGCGACGACGCTTGACCCAGTACTCAGTCAGGGCGGGGTCGTCTGGTGACGCCGCGCCCTTGACCAGGGTGTGTCGGACGATCTGCGTCCAGGACGACTTGACCAGGAAGGTGCCGCTGTCGCGGTCACCGAAGACCCAGTGGTCGTTCCTGAACTTGTTGTACTTGCCGAAGTACCGTCCGGAGATCCAGTGCTTCGACTTCTTGGGGTGCTGGTAGCAGGCCCACTTGTAGGTCAGCTTCCACATGTGGATGTCGATGTCCTTGAAGACCTCGGCAGCCACCACCCCTCGGTAGTAGGCAGCCCAGCCCCGGATGATGGGGTTGAGTTTGACGATGACCGCCTTCTCGTTGGATCCGCGCAAGTCGCGCATCACTTCCGAGAGCCGTTCCCGATGCCGCTTGACGGCGGCCTTGCTCGGCTTAATCAGCAGCTTGCCCACCGGATAGCGGCGGATGTTGAAGCCCAGAAAGTCAAAGCCGTCTTCGAGGTGGACAACCCGCGTCTTCTCCTCGTTGAAGGCCAGGCCCCTCGGCTTCAGCCACTCGGCAAGCTGTGCCTTGACCTCGTGCACCTGCTGCTCGGTGAAGCAGCACACGACGAAGTCGTCTGCGTATCTGACCAGCACCGCAGAATCCGGGCGCGTCTTTCCCGTCGCCTTGTGGGACGGGGCAGTTGCGAGTCGGACTCCAGCCGCCTCCTCCAAGCCGTTCAGCGCGACGTTCAACAGCAGAGGACTGATCACACCCCCCTGCGGGGTGCCCTCCTTCGTCGGAGAGAACCCCATACCGGGCTCGAACACCCCGGCCCTCAACCATTGCCCGATCTGCCTCCGGCCCGGGAACATCCCAAGCGCGGAGAGCAACCGGTCATGGTCGATCCTGTCGAACGCCGCAGACAGGTCTGCATCCAGAATCCACACCCGCGTTGAGCCCTTGCGGAGCGTGGTGAAGAGCATCTCGATCGCGTCCTGGCAGCCTCGGCCCGGACGAAACCCGTAGGAACGGGATTCGAACCTGGCCTCCCACTCGGGCTCCAGGGCATTGCGTACCCGGCCCTGATGGCACCGGTCGACAATGACTGGAATTCCCAGTGGGCGCTGCTTTCCGTTGGCCTTGGGGATATACACCCGCTTCACAGGCAGGGGCTTCCAGGTGCCACGGCCTTGGTGCACCTGCACCGCGACCTTGGCCCGATCCTCGGAGGTCAGAGCAACCACCCCGTCCACCCCGGCCGTGACGCGGCCAGCATTACGCTGCGTCGCCTGCCGCACACTCAACAACGTGTTCGACCGACTCCGCAGCATCAACCTTTGCAGGTTCCGGACTCGCGCCCAGTCCTGCTCCTGAGTCGCCTTGAAGATCCTCTGCCGCAGTCGCTGTACTTTGAGCTCGCAGGCACGCCAATCCATCGCGTCCCAGTCGATCCCATCGTCCTCGGGTCCGTTCACCATAGGTGCCTAACTTGTCCCTCAGTTCCAGTGCCATGACACAAAATCATCAAAGGCTCACCTGTCCACGTCAGCCCGCTTTCACGTCCGGGCGCCAGGCCCGGTATCCGACCGGTTATCCACGGCAGCCGGCGGAGGACCGACTCTATTGCCGCAGTTTCCCGTCTCCTTTCGGCAGTCGGCATTCGCTTCTTGGACATCCTGTTCCCACCCGGGAGTTCAGCTCTCCTCGCGGTCGGCCTACCGCCGCTAGCCATCAGCGACGGACCCGGATGGGGTTTCCACGTTCCGCACACATGAGATGCGACCGGGTTCGGGTGCCCTCTGTACCCCGAGGTCAGCGGTACTCTCGCAACCGGCAAATGGTCACCGGTCGCCGCCTGCCGCTCCTCCACGGCATAGACCCTGCACCCCGGAATCACTTCCATCCATCCGAGGTTTCTGGGTAACGAGGCATCATCGAGGGTTCACTGGTGTTCACCCACCCGGCCTTCCCCTACTCCGCGCCGCGGATGGATCGAGGCACGGTTCGCATGTTCCCTGAGCTTCGAACCCCGGGATTACTCCCAGCGCACGTCAGGGCGGGGACGGGCATCGAGTACTAGCCCGAGATCACGGAGCAGGCATACGCCCACCCTCCTCTCCCGTGATCCGCTCATATTGTGCGACCTCGTGTCGCAACCAGGACTCCCAGTCGAAGATCACCAGGTGGTCGGCGGACAGGTTTGCCCAGTGGAGGTCCGCGTGGCCGGTCACCCATGCGGTGATCCGGACGGGGGGAATGCCGAGGTAGGTGGGGAAGTTCCGGTCGATCCAGTCCTGGCGGACCGCGACGCGGTGGGTGGAGACACCTGCCAGGGCGGTCAGGGCGCCTCGCAGCTCGGCCCACCACACGTCGGGGAGGCCGGCTTCGTGTTCCAGGACGGGGCCGCCGTGCTGGAGGACCGGCCAGGGGACGAGTTCGGACACCTCGGCCCGGTAGCGGTGTTCGCCCGCATTCCAGTCCATCACGTCCACAAGTCGCGGGCGGGGGATCGCCCGTGGGAGGGCCGCGTCGGCGGCCGCCGCGCCGTCCCACAACCTGCTGACGGGTTTGGCCGAGGGCTGGGAGACCACGCGCAGCCACCGGTTGCCGACGCGGCGGCCGAGGGTGCGTCCCTGCCACCCCCAGGACTCGGGCCCTTGGGCTGCGGGCAGCAGGAGCGCCCGCGCGGCGGCCTGGTGCGCCTGCCTCATCCGCTGCTGCTCCACCGGCGTGCGGGGCGGCGAGAAGAGTTGATCCATCACCTTCTCCATCGGGAAAGAGGGAAAGCAAGTAGGGGCGGAGCCCGGAGGAACGCATCCCTCGCCTGCTCGTACGCGGCCTATTCGGGGCCGCCGGCGGGGTCGAGGACCTCGGAGGCCCGGTCGGTGAAGCCGAGGCGTTGTGGGCCCGCGAGCGCCGCGATCATCACGTCGGCCCCGAGCTCGCCCGCGTCCAGACGGACGAGGCGGGAGTCGGCGTTCCCGCGGATCGGCACCGGCGTCAGCTTCGGGTACAGGGCGCGCAGGAGTGCCGTACGGCGGGGTGCGCCGGTGCCGACCCTGGTGCCGGGCGGCAGGTCGGTGAGGGTGGCGGGCGGATGGCCGGCCGGTAGGACGAGGACGTCGCGGGCGTCCTCGCGGGGCAGGACGGCGCCGACGGTGATGCCCGGTGCCCGGTCGTGCGCGCCGGGCAGGTCCTTGGCGCAGGCGATGGTCGCTGAGACGCGGCCGACGAGGAGGGCGAGAGCGGCCTGGAAGGTCTGACCGGGGTCAGGGTCGACTTTCCCGGCCCCGAACGGGCCGTTGATCCAGATGATCACCGCGGCTCCTCGAGCACGGAGGCGATCACCGGCGGGCGGACGGTTTCGTGTCCGGGCCAGGCGAAGACCAGCCTCGCCGAGGGCTTGTCGAGTACGGCACCGTCCGGCAGGAGATCGTCAGGGGTGCCGGCCGGGTGGACGGTCATCGACGGGTAGCCGCTCTCGCGGACCTCGGTGTCCCACGTGCGCACGCAGTCGGCGAACCGCCCGGCGAGTTCGTCGGCGGACGGCCCGTAGGCGTGGATGAAGAACTCGCTGCGACGGTCGGCGGCCGTCGGGGCGTCCTTGACGGTGCGGTAGGTCAGGTAGGCCAGGGACCTGTCCGCCACGATCGCGGCCGCGTCCGGCTGCGTGACCAGGGCGGATCCCCTCCGTGCGGACAGACGGCAGAATCCGGTCAGCACGGTCGCGGCGTAGATCTGCAGGGTCTCGAAGTTGAAGTTCCCCCGGACGACGAGGCCGGTGGGCCGCTCGTGCCGGGGGCCGCGCAGGGCCTCGTCGAGGCCGTCGGCGTCGCCGGGTCCGCCGTCCTCCCACCGAACGGTGACCTCGCCGTCGGCCAGAGCGATGCGCGGGGTGGTGCGGCCGGCGGCCCCGCGGTCCCGGACGAAACCGCAATGCGTCCAGTGCTCGCAGTGCAGGACGTCGCCACGACGCTCCAGGGCCAGGGAGCGGGTGTAGCCGCCGATTTCCAGCGGCACCACGAGCCGGGCACCTTGGGCGAGTTGCTCCCGCCAGGCGGGGGCGATGTCGGAGGCGTTGTGGGTGATCATGATGCCGTCGAATCCGCGGGCGGGAACGTGGTCCGGGGCGCCGAGGCCGCCGTCACCCAGGATCGCCGTGACGCGGCCGCTGCCGGCCTCGGCCCCCAGGCGCCGGGTGCGGTGGACCACGTACGGGTCCACGTCCACCGTGACCACGCGCCCCCGGGGGCCCAAGACGTGGGCGATGAGTTCCGCGTTGTAGCCGCCCGACCCGACTTCCAGCACCGTCGTCCGGCTCCCGGCCGGGGCCGTTGGCGTCTGCTGGAGGCGGAGTCGTTCGATCATGTCGGCCTGCAGCCAGGCCGCAGAGACGGAGCTGACCGCGGTCCGGGACTCCTCGCGGACCGTGACCACGGCCAAGTCGGCGTGGTACGCGGTGGCCGGGGGCACCTCGGGCAGGAACCGGTGGCGCGGTACCTCCCGCAGCGCGGCCCGCACCTGCGGGGAGTGGGTCCAGCCCTGCGCGATCACGGTGTCGGCCATCCGCTCGCGCAGCCGCACCGCCTCGGCCGGCTCACCGGCAACCGGCCCGGCAAGGTCCGCACCCGGGTAGGAGTGGACCGGCGCGAGGTCCGGCAGGACCCCCGGCCATACCGCGACCAGGGCGGCAGCCGTCGGAGCGAAGACGGTCCCGAGGCTGGCCAGTTGGTGCAGGTCATGGAACTCCCAGCGGACGAAGCGGTCGGGTTCGGGGAGGCCGAGTTCACCGTCCCAGGAGGTGATGCGGACAACGGCGGTGACGCGGCGCACGTCCGCGCGGTCGTCGTGGAGGATGGTGAGGAGGTGGGCGTCCTCCACCCGTGCCGTGAGCCCGCTTTCCTCCTCGAGCTCGCGCACGGCCGCGGCGGGTGCGGATTCGCCGCTGTCGATCCGGCCTCCGGGTAGCTCCCACATACCGCGTGTGGAGCGGCCCAGCAGCACCCGGCCCGACGGGTCGGTGACCACCGCCGCCGCCCCGAACACGGCCTGCGGCTCCGGCCGACCCTTCTCCTCCGACCGGAACACCCCCGGCCCGCGCAGCACCACCACTGCGAGACCCTCCGTGTCGGAACGCGTCACCTCCTCGAACCCGGCGGTGAGCGCGTCGAGCTCGGCGTCGTCCAGGGCGACGTGGCGCCGCTCGACACCGGAGTGCTCGGCGTGCGGGGTGATCACGATGAGCCGCCCGCCCTCGCGCAGGCGCGCGCACAGCAGACGAAGGACCCGGGCCCGGTCCCGGATGAAGGCGATCGACAGACGCAGCACGACCAGGTCGTAGCCGTCCTCGGCCAGGTCGGCGAGGTCGTCGTGCTCGACGTCCAGGCACAGCCAGCGCACCTTCTTCGCATCGGGGTGCTCCGCACGGGCCCGCTCCAGCGCACCCTCGGCGTAGTCCACCGCGTCGACGGCGTATCCGAGGCCGGTGAGGTGGACGGCCATCTCGCCGGTGCCGCAGCCGACGTCGAGCGCGCGTCCGCCGTCGGGTGCCGGGGCGTGTTCGGCGAGCAGGACCTTCTCCTCCTCCCCGAGTCGCCGGAAGTTCTGTCCGCCGCCGTAGTGCTCGGACCAGTCGGTCCGGGTGAATCCCACAGATCGCTCCTCGTTCGTGAAAGGCCGGGTGGCCGGTGTTCAGGTCAGTTCGACGGGTCGGTACAGGTCGGCCGGCTGCCCGGTCTGCAGCGCCCAGGAGCGATCCCCGTGAGACCGGTGCCACCACTCGGTCCCGGAGTCGATCAAGCCCGCTGCGGACGGGGCGCCGCTGAAGGTGGCGCGGTTCGTGCGGGCTCGGTCGCCGAGGTCGGGTGCATCGGTGTAACGGGCGCCGCCGGATTCCTCGGGGCTGGCGTCGACACGGGTGCCCATGTCGAGCTCGTGGCCGAGGCGGTCGATCGGTGTCACGTCGACGGCCGCGTCGGCGGAGTGGCCTCGCCGCACTCGTGGACGGGGATCGCGGCGACCCTCCGGTCGGACGACAAGACGATGCTGCTGGCGGTCATGCGTCCCCCCAGGTGTCGACGTACGCGGCCACCCCGGTCCGGCGGGCCTCCGCCACGGCGCTCAGCCGTACGAAATCGCGGGCCGGCATCAGCGCCCGCCACTGCGCAAGCGGCAGGACGCGGGCCTCGTCGTGCTCGTGCGGGTTGAGGGTGAGGCCGCGGATCTGGGCGCCGGTGAGGCGCCCCCCGTCGAAGACGAGCTGCAGGGTGCTGTACGGACGCTGGGCCCGGGGCTGCCCGTACACCGTGGCCAGCAGCCGGGGCGGACCCGCGGCGGTCATCCCGGTCTCCTCCCGGCACTCGCGCAGCAGGCCGTCCCAGGGACGCTCGCCGAACTCCAGAGCGCCGCCGATCATGTGCCAGGGGTGGCTCGGGGAGTAAACGGAGTGCAGTTGCAGCGGCTGGTCGTCCTCGTCGGTGACGTAGAGGCACACGTAGGCGGTCGCCCGCGGCAGCGAGTCGGCGTACTGCCGCGGCGGCACCCACGTCGAATCGGGCTGCGCACCGGCCGCTGCGGTGGATCGGCCGTGGCGGGTCATCCGCATGAGCGCCGGACTGCCGGCGAAGCCGAACTCCCGGTACAGGGGTGCGGCCTGCGAGCTGGTGTGCAGCTCGAACAGGGTGACTTCCTCGGTGTCGGCGAGGTGGTCGAGCAGGGCGCCGACCACGGCCCGGGCGTAGCCACGGCGCCGGTGGTCCGGGTGGGTGGCGACCACGTGGACGCGGGCGGCCAGGCCGTGGGGGTACGACGGTGCCGGGAGCACGGGGGCGATCAGGCCGAGGGCGCAGGCGGCCATCGTGCCGTCCGGCGCATCGATGACGAACGCGCGTGCGTCTCCCGCAGGCGTCAGCCGGGGAACCAGCTCGTCCGTGGTCCGTCGGACCCACTCCTCGGTCAGTGGCCGCGACAGGACGTGCTCGGAGCGCATTCGGGTGATCGCTTCGGCGTCGGCGGGTGTGGCCGCGCGGACCGCCGGCCGTGCGGCGGTGTCGGGCGGTTCGGCGATTCGGATCGGTGTGGTGTCGGGGTTCACCGGGCTTCTCCTGTCGATGAGGGGAGCGCGTCGTGCTCGGCGCGCAGCCGGGCCGGCGTCCGCAGGCCGTGTTCGACCAGTACCAACGTGTCTTTCCGATCGACAGGGCGTGCGGAATGCGGGGGCGGACGCTGCCGGGCCGGGTGTCAGCGGGTGCGGGTGTCGGTGCGGGTGCCGGTGTCGGGCACGCAGGGCAGCCAGGGCACCGCGCTCTCGCGGTAGCTCTGGTTGACAGGGATCAGGTCGGCCGGATTCCCCAGGGCCGACAGGGTGATCGCGATGCTGTCCGCCCCGTCGTCCAGCGCGCACAGCTGGCTCCCGCATTTCGGACAGAAGCCCCGGCGGGAGTCCGGCCACGTGTAGTGCCAGCGCGGCTCGCCTCCGGCGCCCGTCCACCTCAACGTGTCCAGGGGGAAGGAGACCCAGGACATCACCGGGCCGCCGGACAAAGCCTGGCAGTGCCCACAGCTGCACAGATGGGGGTAGTCGGCTTCGCCACTGACCTCGAACCGGGCCTCCCCGCACTGACAGCGTCCCGTACGTGACGTGGTGCTGGATGACGTGGCCATGGGGCAACTCCTCGTGTCGAGCGCTGGGCTGATCGGGCGGGGGCCGGCGTGGTCGGGTGGCCGGGCCGGCGAGAAGCAGGCGGAGGCGGGGCGGCGTCGCGCTGGAGCTGGTCCTCGTCCTTCACGGCCTTCGTCGAGGACCGTGAAGGGGAGGGGTTCGCCCGGGGCCGATTCGGCTCCCGCCTCCGCCGAGCGAACACGTGGCTGTGCAGGTTCGGGATCTTGTTGCCCAAAGTCAGGTAGTTGATCTTCACGGGCTGGTAATGGGCCTCACCAGCCGAACGGATGCGCCGGGTGTGGTGGCCGCCCTCACCAGCCCATCTCCGTATACGGACGCCCGGCCGCGATCCCCTCGATGGCTGCCCGGGCGTAGGCGGCGATCGGCTCAGGAAGCTCGTCCGGATGCCACCACTGCCAGGCCAGGCACTTCTCGGGCTCGCGGACCTCCGGGACGCCCGTCCACCGGCGAGCCCGGAACACGAGGCCGATGCGCGGCCCGGCACCGGGCGGATCGACCAGGTGGACCGTATGCGCGTACTCGACGTCCACGGGGTCGATGACCAGACCGGTCTCTTCGAGGGTCTCCCGGAGGAGGCACGCGATCGCCGGCTCCTGCGCACAATGGCTTGCGGGAAAGTGCCATGTGTCCCCGGCGAAGGCGGAGCCCGGATGGCGCAGCCCGAGCAGGACGCGGCCCTGATCGTCCTCCAGGTAGAGATGGACGCCCAGGACGATCGGAACAGCCCCGTGCGAAGCGGGCGCCGGGCACGGGCCGGCGGCTGCCTCGCGGGCCGCGTGGCGGAGGATGAGCGCGCTCGTGGACGGGCTCAGCCGCAGCCGGGGTAGTTCGTCCGGGCTGAACCAGCGGAGCAGGACGCCTTCCTGGAGATCGAGGACGTCAGGGTCGCCGCGCCACTGGCCGGCGAAGACCTGGACGGGGACGGCGAGTCCGTCGACTCCGGTCGCGACCTCCACCGCGTACGGCTCCAGCTCCCCGAACTTAAGGCCGGGTGCCTGTTCGGCGAGCTCGCGGCGGACGGTGTCCTCAAGTGACCGGTCACCGGGTTCGCGGCCCCCTCCCAAGAGCGCGAACGATCCCGGCTCCCAGGTATCCGGATCGTTGTCGCGCAAATGCAGCAGGTACCGACCCGCGCCGTCGTGCAGCAGTGCGGACGCGTTCACCGGCTCGGGCCGGCCGTCGAGAGCGGACGCCAGGAGCTTGGCGCGCAGAGTGGGCGAGGTGACCTGCTCGAAGGGGAGCCATTGCGCACCGGAGACCTCGTCGTCCTGCAAGACGATCGGGGCAACGCCGTGGGCAAGGTTGAAGACGAATTGGACATCGTAGTGCTGATGTTCCGTTTCGCCCTTGGCCGGCCGGGCAGCGATGTCGTGGATGCCGATGTCGATCGGGCCGTCGAGGAGCTGGTGGGTCAGACACAGGTTGCCGGGCGCGATTCCCACCTCCTCGTGGACTTCGCGCAGCGCTGCGGCGAGCAGCGTGCGATCGGCTGCGTCGACGTGGCCGCCAGGAGGGAGGGCCAGGCCGCTGGCCCTGTGGTGAACGTGGAGAACACGCCGGTGGCGGTCGATCACGACGGCGCTGCACGTGATGTGTCCGGGTACGGTCGTGCGGCTCGTCGGCTCGTCGGGTTCGTCAAGGGCCTTCGACAGGGGCTCCAGGTGACCGTGCTCAGTGGGATGCCGTTCCAGGTATGCGGCCAGGAGGTGGCGGATCTCGGAGCGGGCGGGCGGCATGTCTGTCATGTCTGTACCTCTCGACGTGGGAACGGGCGTTGGTGGGACCGGCCGCTTCGGCCGCAGGTGATCGGTGGCAGACCGCTGCTGCTTGTGGGGCGTTCTGCGAGGCCCGCTGAGGTGAACTCCCCTTCTCGCGAGTCGGGTTGCGCTCAGTCGGCGCTGTCGGGATCAACGAGACGGAGGCGTGGTCGAACACACGTGTTCGAGACGAAGCGGATTCCGTACAGGGGCACGGAAGGCTCCTCGTGCAGGGTGCATCCACCCTTCAGGGGCGCGGCTTCCTCTTCGGGGTGGGGTGGCCGAAACGCCGGTGTTGATACACGTGTGACGGACGAGGTTCCGATGATCTGTCAACATCCCGTTTGGTATTGGGTGGTTGACCCCGGGCGTACGGGAGGACGAGGATCGCGCCATGACGGCAGCGCGGGCACTGCGGGCAGTGCGGGACAACACGGTCGACGGACTGGTGCGCGACAGTGCGCGGCGGGTCCCCGACCGCCCGGCCGTGCGCTACGGCGAGCGGAGCTGGACGTACGCGGAACTCGACGCGGCCGTCACCACCGGCGCCGCCGTGCTGCGGGAGCGGTACGGGCTGGCCGCCGGGGACCGGGTCGCCACCTTCGCCCACAACTGCGACGCCTACCTCCTCGCCTACCTGGCCTGTGCCCGGGCCGGACTCACCCACGTCCCGGTCAACCAGAACCTCACCGGCGAGGACCTCGCGCACATCCTGGACGACTCCGCGAGCGCCCTGGTCCTCGCCGATCCCGACCTGTCCGGACGGATTCCCGACGGGTACCCGGTACGGGCGCTGCGCGATGCTCCCGACTCCTTCCTGGCGGAGCTGGCCGAGCCGCTGCCCTTTGAGGCCGACCGGGAGCCGGGCACGCTGGCGCAGCTCCTCTACACCTCGGGGACCACCGCGCTGCCCAAGGGCGCGATGATGACCCACCGGTCCCTCGCCCACGAGTACGAGAGCGCGATCGAGGCGCTGGACCTGGCCGAGGACGACCGGCCCGTGCACTCACTGCCCCTCTACCACTCGGCCCAGATGCACGTCTTCCTGCTGCCGTACCTGGCGGTGGGAGCACGGAACACGATCGTGGACGCGCCGGTCGCGGAGCAGATCTTCGACCTGGTCGAGGCCGGGCAGGCCGACAGCCTCTTCGCCCCGCCGACGGTGTGGATCGGCCTGGCGAACCACCCGGATTTCGTGGCGCGTGAACTGGGCGCGCTGCGCAAGGCGTACTACGGGGCCTCGATCATGCCGGTCCCGGTCCTGGAACGCCTGCGCGAGCGGCTGCCGGGGCTCGGCTTCTACAACTGCTTCGGACAGAGCGAGATCGGCCCGTTGGCCACCGTCCTCGGACCGCTGGAGCACGAGGGGCGGATGGACTCCTGCGGGCGGCCGGTGCGCCACGTGGAGGCGAAGGTCGTCGACGAGGACGGCAAGGACGTGCCGGACGGAACGGCGGGCGAGGTGGTCTACCGCTCGCCACAGCTCTGCCTGGGGTACTGGAACGACCCGGACGCCACGGAGAAGGCCTTCCGCGACGGCTGGTTCCGCTCGGGCGACCTCGCGGTGCGCGACGCACAGGGGTACTTCACGGTCGTGGACCGGGTGAAGGACGTCATCAACTCGGGCGGGGTGCTGGTCGCCTCGCGGCAGGTGGAGGACGTTCTCTACGCCCATCCGGGCGTGGCGGAGGCGGCGGTGGTGGGGCTGCCCGACGAGCGCTGGATCGAGGCGGTCACCGCAGTGGTGGTTCCGCGCGGGGAGGCGGGGGAGGTGACGGAGGCGGAGCTGATGGCCTACGCGAGGGAGAAGCTCGCCCATTTCAAGGCCCCGAAGCGGGTGCTCTTCGTGGACGCCCTCCCGCGCAACGCCAGCGGCAAGATCCTCAAGCGCGAACTGCGCGACCGCTTCGCGAACCCCGGCCACTGACGCCCTACCGGGGGAGCCCGGTCAGTCCGGGCGCGGCGGGGGCGCGGCGGGGTCCTCGGGAGCGTAGAGCCCACCGCGCCGCAGTCGCCGCCGGGTGAGGTGCTCGTGCACGAGCCGGCCGACGAGCGCGCCGCCGTAGACCACGAAGCCGACGCCGACCAGCCAGGACTGGACGACGAGCAGGGTGCCGAAGGGGCCGTAGATCACCGCGTTGGAGGCGATGAGCGGGGAGAACACCAGCTGCGAGAAAATCCGCAGCCCCAGCAGCCCCAGGCTGGTCGCGACCGCTCCCGGCACCAGGGCGCGCCAGCGGACCCGGCCGCCGAGCAGCAGGCGCTGGGAGACGATGAAGAACAGACAGGTGCCGACGAGGTCCCCCAGGGCGCCGAGCACCGTGCCGATGGCGTTGTTCGACGGAGACGGGATCCCCACGAGCAGGGCGAGGTAGCAGACCAGCAGGGCGAGCCAGACGACGTGCAGCCACATGGTGTGCCAGCGCGCGTTCGGCAGGTCCCAGACCTTTTCGTAGCCGGTCTGCACGGCCGACCCGAAGGTCAGGCCGAACACCGCGAGGGCGGCCAGACCGAACGCGGTGGTCCGCTCCAGCGCCAGGTCCGCGGCGCCGAACAGCATCTCGACCCGGACCCGCGAGGCCTCGGTCACTCCCAGGGCCTGCCCGAGCCACCGGCCGAAGCCCGAGCCGCTCCCGGGTGCGGCGGCCGCTACGACCACCAGCAGCGGCACCAGGGTGAGGAAGCCTAGGGCCGCGAAGCCCATCGCCCGGTGCATCAGCTCCATCTCCCGGCCGCGGCTCCAGGCCAGCCCGATCTGGGAGCCCTGGAGCCGGTCGTAGAGCTGCCGGAGGGTGGAGATCACACCTCATGCACTACCCCCGAGCGCCGCCCCGCTCCCGGGAGCCACCCCGAAGTGAGTCCGAAGGGGTGGTTTCAGCCGCCCGGGCGCGTGTCCCTGACCTCCTCGGCTCCGCGGAGGTCGACCAGTCTCTTGATCTTCCCCACCGAACGTTCCAGCGTCTCCGGGTCGACCACCTCGACCCGGACGGAGACCCCTACCCCCTCCTTGACGGCCCGGACCACGGCGGCGGCAGCGTCCTGCCGCCGCTCGGCGTCCGTCTCCCGACGTGCCTCCACCCGTACCGTCAGGGCGTCCATCCGGCCCTCCCGGGTCAGTCGCAGCTGGAAGTGGGGAGCCAGGCCCGGCGTCCGCAGCAGAACCTCTTCGATCTGGGTCGGGTACACGTTCACCCCGCGCAGGATGATCATGTCGTCACTACGCCCGGTGATCTTCTCCATCCGGCGGAAGGCCGGCCGGGCCGTTCCGGGCAGTAGCCGCGTCAAGTCCCGGGTGCGGTAGCGGATGACGGGCATGGCCTCCTTGGTGAGGGAGGTGAACACCAGCTCGCCCGGCTCGCCCTCCGGCAGCACCGCGCCGGTCAGCGGATCGACCACCTCGGGGTAGAAGTGGTCCTCCCAGATGTGCAGGCCGTCCTTGGTCTCCGCGAACTCCTGCGCCACGCCCGGTCCGATGACCTCGGACAGGCCGTATATGTCCACCGCGTCGATGTCGAGCCGTTCCTCGATCTCCCGGCGCATCTCCTCGGTCCACGGCTCCGCGCCGAAGATCCCCGTCCGCAGCGAGGTGGCGCGCGGGTCGATCCCCTGGCGCTCCATCTCGTCCAGCAGGGTCAGCATGTAGGAAGGGGTCACCATGATGACCTCCGGCCGGAAGTCCTCGATGAGCCGGACCTGCCGGTCCGTCATCCCGCCCGACGCGGGCACGACCGTACAGCCGAGGCGCTCGGCCCCGTAGTGCGCGCCCAGGCCGCCGGTGAACAGCCCGTACCCGTAGGCGATGTGGATGATCTGGCCGGGCCGTCCGCCCGCCGCGCGTATGGACCGGGCGACGACGTCCGCCCAGGTGGCGAGGTCCCCGTCGGTGTATCCGACGACGGTCGGCCGCCCGGTGGTGCCGCTGGAGGCGTGGATGCGGCGCACCTGCGAGCGCGGCACGGCGAACATCCCGAAGGGGTACTGGTCCCGCAGATCGGCCTTGGTGGTCAAGGGGAACAGGGAGAGGTCGGCGAGTGACCTGCAGTCGTCGGGATGTACGCCGGCCTTGTCGAAGGCCTGCCGGTAGAAGGGAACCTTCTCGTAGGCGCGGTGCAGGGTCGCGCGCAGCCGGGTGAGCTGGAGGGCGGCCAGCTCGTCGCGGCCCAGCCGCTCGCCCGTGTCGTGGAGATCCGTGTACACCGCCATGCCGTCACCTCATCGTGAGAACCGACCGATCATTCGGTAGATTGCCAGGAATCCGCAGGCTAAATCAATGACTCGAACGAGTGATCGCCCGTTCTGGTGGCTCGCACACCCACCTCCACCCCATACGCCGAGCGCCGTCCCATCCTGTGCGATCCGCGCGGCACGGGCGACTCCGGGAGACCGGCGGACGAGTCGACACCGCCCACGGGGAGGAGGACCGGGACCCGGCCGCGGAACCGGACGGCACCTCCCGCCCCGCCCCGGCGGCCCGGTACGCCCTGTGCCTGCACGGACCGGCGATGTCAGTGCGGGCGCCCACGGCGGGTGCGTGACCACGCGATGCGGCGGGGCCGGGACCCGGCGGGCGGTGGACCTTCAAGATCGGCGGGGTGGCAGACTGGCGGGCCCCACCGCGAACCGAGAGGACCGGGATCATCGTGCGAC
Organism: Streptomyces sp. NBC_01439; assembly: GCF_036227605.1. Taxonomy (GTDB): domain Bacteria; phylum Actinomycetota; class Actinomycetes; order Streptomycetales; family Streptomycetaceae; genus Streptomyces. Next base: position 8,488,603 of record NZ_CP109487.1, read on the forward strand.
AGGCACGGGCGCGCACAGCCCTGGCGGCCATGGCGTTGGCGGCACTGACGGCGGCGGCGGCGACCGGCTGCGCGTTCCCACTGCGGGACCTCGGCCCGCTGCCCCCGCGGTTCTCGGGTCCGCCGCTGCCTGCCGACGCGGTGGTGTCGGAGATGACCTCCATCCTGGCGGCGGAAGGCATAACGGTGGAGAGGGAACCCTCGGGGGTTCGGCGCACGTGCCACGAACGGCTCTCAGGACGGCATGCGCCGGAGAAGGTGGAGGCCGCCCTGAAAGCGGCCGTCGTGCGGGCCCGCTCCGAGTACGGCTGGCAGCCGGGCCCCGACCTGGGCGGGGAGTTCGTGACCCTGACGAAGAGCAACTGGACGGTCACGACCAGCTTCGCGGGTGACCCGGTACCCGGTCTGCAGGCACCGGTCGCCATGTCGCTGACCTGCGTGGAAGGTGACGACACCTCCACCGCCCCCACGACACCGTCCGCCCCGGCCCTCACACCTGCACCCGCGTCGTCCTGAGCGAGCGCCCGTGCGTCCGCCCGCTCCGCCGCTCGGCTCCTCCAAGTCGGCGGCTGGCCGGACGGCCATCGGTCACCTCTGCCCGAAGCCCGCGCTTCAGCTGCGCGAGCGGCGCCCCCTCGATCGTCGAGCAGTCGAAGCGGCACTGCTGCTCCACGGCTCACCAGGTCGTCATCCCTTGAGGCGGGTCCCGGCGGCGGGGCGGCGGGGCGGAGGGGCGGCGGGGCGGAGGGGCGGCGGGGCGGAGGGGCTGAGGGGCGGAGGGGCGCGGACGGTCACTCCGTGTCCGCCTCCGTCGCCACCGCCTTCGCCCAGCGGTAGTCCGCCTTGCCGCTCGGGGACCGCTGGATGGCGGGCGCGATGACCAGTTGCCGCGGGATCTTGTAGCCCGCCAGCCTGGTGCGGCAGTGGCTCTGGATCTGCTCCAGGGAGGGCGCCTCGGCGCCCTCCCGCACCTGGACCACCGCGGCCACGTGGCTGCCCCAGGTCGGGTCCGGGACGCCCGCCACCAGGGCGTCGTACACGTCGGGGTGGGACTTCAGGGCCTGCTCGACCTCCTCGGGATACACCTTCTCGCCGCCCGTGTTGATGCACTGCGAGCCACGGCCGAGCACCGTGACGATGCCCTGCTCGTCGACGGTCGCCATGTCACCGAGCAGCACCCAGCGCTCCGCGCCCTTCTGGAAGAAGGTCTCGGCGGTCTTCCCCGGGTCGTTGTAGTAGCCGAGCGGGACGTGCCCGCGCTGGGCGAGGCGACCCGGCTCGCCCACCGCCACCGGCTCGTGCGTCACCGGGTCCACCACCTGCGTACGGTCGTTGACCTCCAGGCGGAAACCCCTCTCCGGGCCGGAGTCGTCCGTCGCCCGGCCGTTGGACCCCGACTCGGACGACCCGAAGTTGTTCAGCAGCAGCACGTTGGGCACCAGCCGCTGGAACTCGGCGCGCACCGTCTCCGACATGATCGCCCCGGACGAGGAGACGCTGAACAACGAAGACAGGTCCGTGCCCTTGAGCGGGCCGTTCAGGGCGTCGATCAGCGGCCGCAGCATCGCGTCGCCGACCAGCGACACACTGGAGACCTTCTCCTTCTCGATCGTACGGAGCACTTCCTCGGGCGCGTACTTCCGGTGGATAACCACCCGCTGGCCGTAGTTGAAGGCGATGAACGAGGTCAGCGTCGACGTGCCGTGCATCAGCGGGGGCGCCGGGAAGAAGGTGAGCCCGGCGCCGCGCGCCGCGACCCGTTCGGCCAGTTCCTCGGGCCGCTTCACCGGTTCGCCCGAGGGCTCGCCACCGAAGAGCCCTGCGAAGAAGAGGTCCTCGGCCCGCCACATCACGCCCTTGGGCATGCCCGTCGTGCCGCCGGTGTAGATGATGAACAGGTCGTCGGGGCTGCGCGGCGGGAACCCGCGCCCGGGCGAGCCGGCCGCCTCGGCGTCCGCGTACGGGACCGGCGCGATCGAGGGCTCCGGGGCGCCCTCGGGAGCCTCGCCGACCCGGATCAGGTGCCGGAGCTTCGTCGTCTGCGGCAGTGCGGCCGCGACCCGCTCGGTGAACTCGCCCTCGAAGACGAGGGCCGCGAGGTCGGCGTCGTCGTAGAGGTAGACCAGCTCTTCCTCCACGTACCGGTAGTTGACGTTCACCGGGACCAGCCGGGCCTTCAGGCAGGCCAGCACCGTCTGTAGGTACTCGATCCCGTTGTAGAGGTGAAGTCCCAGGTGCTCGCCGGCCGTCAGCCCGCTGTTGAGCAGGTGGTGCGCGATCCGGTTCGCCGCCGCGTCGAGCTCCGCGTACGTCAGGCGGCGCTCGGCGCCGGTCCCGGGGTGGTCCACGTACACGAGGGCCTCGCGGTCCGGGACCACGTCCACGACCGACTCGAACAGGTCGGCAAGGTTGTACTCCACCGTTCCTCCTGACCCCCGTGACTGGTCTGCTCCGGCGGTCATTAGAGCGTCGGAGACGGCAACTGGGAAGGGCACCATCCAAGAAATCTGACTGGGTGTCAGAAAACTATTGAACTGCACCCTCCCCTACTGCAACCTGTTCTAGGTCTTGAGACGGGAGGACGGCAATGGGTGGGACTGAACACCTGACCGTGGATCGCCGCGGCGCCACGCTGGTGCTCACCATGAACAGGCCCGAGGCGAAGAACGCGCTCTCGCTGCCGCTGCTGGTGGGCCTGTACGACGGCTGGCTGGAGGCGGACGCCGACGACGGGATCCGCTCGGTGGTCCTCACCGGCGCCGGCGGGGACTTCTGCGCCGGAATGGACCTCAAGGCCCTGGCCGGGAAGGGAATGGCGGGAGACCAGTACCGGGACCGCCTCAAGGCCGATCCCGACCTGCACTGGAAGGCGATGCTGCGCCACCACCGGCCGCGCAAGCCGGTGATCGCGGCGGTAGAGGGTTACTGCGTGGCCGGCGGCACCGAGATCTTGCAGGGCACGGACATCCGGGTGGCGGCCGAGGGCGCGACCTTCGGGCTGTTCGAGGTCAAACGCGGGCTGTTCCCGATCGGCGGCTCCACGGTGCGGTTGCCGCGCCAGATCCCGCGTACGCACGCCCTGGAGATGCTGCTGACCGGCCGCCCGTACTCCGCCACCGAGGCCGAGCGGATCGGGCTGGTCGGGCGGGTGGTGCCGGATGGTACGGCGCTGGCGGCGGCCCTGGAGATCGCGGAGCGGATCAATGCGTGCGGGCCGCTGGCGGTGGAGGCGGTCAAGGCGTCGGTCTACGAGACCGCCGAGCTGACGGAGCGGGAGGGACTGGCCTCGGAACTCCTGCGCGGGTGGCCGATCTTCGACACCGCCGATGCGAAGGAGGGGGCGCGGGCCTTTGCGGAGAAGCGGCCCGCGGTGTATCGGCGCGAGTAGTCGGGGCCGGCCGGGCCGCCCGTGGCTGCCGCCTGTGCCCGTGCCCCGGGTGCGGCGCCGTTGCGGGGGCGCTGCCCCCGGACCCCCGCGCCTCAAACGCCGGCGAGGCTGAAAGAGGGGGCGCTGCCCCCGGCGCCTCGAACTCCCCCAGCTACCGCAGGCGGGTCGAAACGGCTCGTGCCCACCGTCCGTACTGGAAACGATCGCATCGGAGAACCGTCATGACAGCTGCCTCCCCACCGGAGGTGCTCCGCGCGCCCCTCATCGTCGAGTTCCCCTTCACCCGGTCCCTCGGGCCCGTCCAGAGCGCCTTCCTCACCGGGCTGCGGGAGGGCGTCGTCCTCGGTGTGAAGACCTCGGGCGGCAAGGTGATGGTCCCGCCCGTCGAGTACGACCCCGTCACCGCGGAGGAGATCCGCGAGCTCGTCGAGGTCGCCGCCACCGGCACCGTCACCACCTGGGCGTGGAACGACCGCCCCCGCCCCCAACAGCCCCTGGCCACCCCCTTCGCCTGGGTGCTGGTCAAGCTCGACGGCGCCGACACCGCACTCCTGCACGCCCTCGATGCGCCCGGCCCAGACAGCGTCCGCACCGGCGTGCGCGTACGGGTCCGGTGGGCCGCCCATCGCACCGGAGCGATCACCGACATTGCCTGCTTCGAACCGTACGACGGCCCCGCCGGCAAGGAGGCCGTCCCGCACGACGGGGGCTTCGCCGGCGCCGGCGCCGTCACTGGCATCGTCGCCGAGGCCCGCCTCGACTACGTCTACAGCCCGGGCCGGGCCCAGACCGCGTACATCGAGGCCCTCTCCGACTGGCGGACCGTCGGCGAGCGCTGCCCCTCCTGCCACAAGGTGTACGTCCCCCCGCGCGGCGCCTGCCCCACCTGCGGGGTCGCCACCACCGACCGCGTCGAGGTCGGCCCGGCCGGCACGGTCACCACCTACTGCATCGTCAACATCAAAGCCAAGAACCTGGACATCGAAGTCCCGTACGTCTACGCCCACATCGCCCTCGACGGCGCCGACCTCGCCCTTCACGGCCGGATCGGCGGCATCCCCTACGACCAGGTCCGCATGGGCCTGCGCGTCGAGCCCGTGTGGACCGAGGGCGGCCGCTACCCCGACCACTACCGCCCCACCGGCGAACCGGACGCCGAGTACGACGCGTACAAGGAGCTCATCTGATGGCCCGATACGCCCGCGAGGTCGCGGTGGTCGCCTTCGCGCAGAGCGACCACCTGCGCCGCACCGACGAGCTCAGCGAAGTCGAGATGGTCATGCCGGTCCTGCACCAGGTGCTGGCCGCCACCGGCCTCAAGGCCGGCGAGATCGGCTTCACCTGCTCCGGCTCCAGTGACTACCTGGCCGGCCGCGCCTTCTCCTTCACCATGACCCTCGACGGGGTCGGCGCCTGGCCGCCGATCTCCGAGTCGCACGTCGAGATGGACGGGGCCTGGGCCCTCTACGAGGCCTGGGTCAAGATCCAGACCGGCGAGGCCGACACCGCGCTCGTGTACTCGTACGGGAAGTCCTCACCGGGGTCGGTGCGCGACGTGCTGACCCGCCAGCTGGACCCGTACTACGTCGCCCCGCTCTGGCCCGACGCGGTGGCCCTGGCCGCCCTCCAGGCCCAGGCCTTGATCGACGCGGGCGAGACCGACGAGAGCGCCCTGGCCGCCGTCGGCGCCCGCAGCCGGGCCGATGCGGAGGGCAACCCGCACGCCCAGCTCCGCGGGCCCGTCCCGCAGGGGGATTACCAGGTCAGGCCGCTGCGCACCGGAGACTGCCCGCCCGTGGGCGACGGCGTGGCCGCCGTCGTCCTGGCCGCCGGCGACCTCGCGCGGCAGCTGTGCGAACGCCCCGCCTGGATCACCGGCATCGACCACCGCATCGAGGCCCATAGCCTGGGCCTGCGCGACCTCACCGACTCCCCGTCCACCCGGCTCGCCGCCGAACACGCCGGCGTCTTCGAAGCCCCGGTGGACACGGCCGAACTGCACGCGCCGTTCTCCTCCCAGGAGGTCGTCCTCCGCAAGGCCCTCGGACTCGCCGACGACGTGACCGTCAACCCCTCCGGGGGAGCGCTCGCCGCCCATCCGATGATGGCCGCCGGCCTGATCCGCATCGGCGAGGCGGCCGCCCGGATCCACCGGGGCGCATCGCGGCGGGCCGTCGCCCACGCCACCTCCGGCCCCTGCCTCCAGCAGAACCTGGTCGCCGTCCTGGAAGGGGACGCAAGGTGAGCAAAGAGCCCGTGGCCATCGTCGGGATCGGCCAGACCAAGCACGTGGCGGCCCGCCACGACGTGTCCATCGCCGGACTGGTCCGCGAGGCGGCGGCGCGCGCCCTCGCGGACGCCGAACTGACCTGGGCGGACATCGACGCGGTCGTCATCGGCAAGGCCCCCGACTTCTTCGAGGGGGTGATGATGCCCGAGCTGTACCTGGCGGACGCCCTCGGCGCCGTCGGCAAGCCGATGCTGCGCGTGCACACGGCCGGTTCGGTCGGCGGGTCCACCGCCCTGGTCGCCTCCAACCTGGTGGCGGCCCGCGTCCACCGCACCGTCCTCACCCTCGCCTTCGAGAAACAGTCCGAATCCAACGCCATGTGGGGCCTGTCGCTCCCCGTCCCCTTCCAGCAGCCGCTGCTCGCCGGCGCGGGCGGCTTCTTCGCCCCGCACGTACGCGCGTACATGCGGCGCACCGGCGCGCCGGACACGGTGGGCTCGCTGGTGGCGTACAAGGACCGGCGCAACGCGCTGAAGAACCCGTACGCGCACCTGCACGAGCACGACATCACCCTGGAGAAGGTCCAGGCGTCACCAATGCTGTGGGACCCGATCCGCTACTCGGAGACCTGCCCCTCCTCCGACGGGGCGTGCGCGATGGTCCTCACCGACCGGGCGGGCGCGGCCCGTTCGCCGAAGCCGGCGGCCTGGGTGCACGGCGGGGCGATGCGCAGCGAACCCACCCTCTTCGCGGGCAAGGACTTCGTATCGCCGCAGGCCGGCAAGGACTGCGCGGCCGACGTCTACCACCAGGCCGGCATCACCGACCCGCGCCGGGAGATCGATGCGGTCGAGATGTACGTGCCGTTCTCCTGGTACGAGCCGATGTGGCTGGAGAACCTCGGCTTCGCGGCGGAGGGCGAGGGCTGGAAGCTCACGGAGGCCGGTGTCACCGAACTCGACGGGGACCTTCCGGTCAATCCGTCGGGCGGTGTGCTGTCCACCAACCCGATCGGCGCCTCCGGCATGATCCGCTTCGCGGAGGCGGCCCTCCAGGTCCGCGGCCAGGCCGGGGAACACCAGGTTCCGGGAGCCCGTCGGGCGCTCGGCCACGCGTACGGCGGCGGCGCGCAGTTCTTCGCGATGTGGCTGGTGGGGGCAGAAGAGCCGACCTCCTGAACACGGGCCCGGCCGACGACGGAGGGGCCGGCCGGGGAGTCGGACCGGCCACGGGTGACTCACCGTGGCCTGTCCGGCACCCGCCGCGGTGGTTAACCTTGCCCCCGGACGACGTACCGGGAGGAGCACGCACGTGGCCGAGAGCATGACTTCACAGCCCCTCGCTGGTTGGGGGAAGCCGGACCTCGATCTCACCGGGGCGGACTGGCAGTCGAGCAGCCGGGGAGTGGGCGACGTCCAGATCGCCTTCGTCGAGGGCTTCATCGCGATGCGCAACAGCGAGCGCCCCGAGAGCCCTTCGCTGATCTTCTCGCCGGACGAGTGGCACAAGTTCGTGCTGAACGCCCGGGGCGGTGAGTTCGACCTGACCTGACCGGGCACCGTACGTACGCGGCGCACCACCGGGCGCGGAGCCGCCGGCCCGGTGGCCGCCGAAATCCCCTGGATGTCGGCCCGGGGCGCCGGGCAGGATGGGGCGCATGACCTTCACCCGCCGAAGGGCCGATGCCGCGTAGCCGGCCGGGGGCGTTGCGCGCCGCACGAGGAACCCACGCCGGCCGCCGGGCACCCGCCTGGGCGCGTGAACTGCCCCTCGTGGACCGACTGTCACCCGCCGCGAGCGCGGAGGTCCACCGGACGGCCGGCGCCCGCCTCCATCCTCTCGGCGACCTCCTGCGCCGCTACCGCGTCTTCCTGCGCAGCCCCGGCCCGCGCCTGCGGCTGACCTACGCCGTCTGCCCGGCCCCGTCCTGCGCCATCGACGACGTCGCAACGGTCCGCGACGAACTGGCCGACGCCTACCGGACCCTGCCGCCCGTGGCCCGACGCGCGCTCGGCGACGTACTGCGTCCCTTGGACGCGGAGTTCCGCAGGCGGACCGTCTTCGACCGGGACGCGGCCACCACGGACCGGTCGGGCAGTCCGCGCCCGTGGTGGCACCGGCGGCTGTACGAGGACTGACGAGAGGCGAGCGAGGGGGCAGGACACCCGCCGCGTCGCCCGCCTCCCGATGAACCGACCACCCGCCGGGGCGATCGGTAGGGTGGCCACATGAGCGGAGAGCACGACCTGCGGAAACTCCTGAGCGGCATGCGGCCCGAGTTGAACGAGGGGCGGTACGTCTTCTGCACCGTCGACGGCGCCACCGTTCCCGCCGGAACCACCCCCGTCGCCACCGTCCTCGAACCCGAGGGCCTCACCCTGGTGCTGCGCCAGGAGGACGCCGACGCGGCCGGCCTCGCCTACGACTACACCGCAGGCTGGATCACCCTGCGGATCCACTCCGCCCTCGACGCCGTCGGCCTCACCGCCGCCTTCGCCACCGAACTCGGCGCACACGGTCTGAGCTGCAACGTCATCGCCGGCTACCACCACGACCACCTCTTCGTCGCCGCCGACCGGGCCGCCGAAGCCGTGGCCGTCCTGGAGGACCTCGCGACCCGTTCCCTACACGACTGACGCTCCCCTGAAAAGAAGATCGGATTCTTTTCCGCACTGGGATCCCTCGCGCTGCGCGCGGGCGTACGCTGAACCCCCGAACAGGCCTGGGGGGTACCAGCCATGACGGACCGCCGGACCCGCACACGGCGCACGATGGTCGAACGCGATGCCGAACTCGCGATCGTCGACGAAGCCCTGGACCAGCTCACCGGTCCCGGGCCGGACGCGGGCGGCGCGCTGCTCGCCTTCTCCGGCCCCGCCGGCCTCGGCAAGACCACCCTGCTCGCCGAACTGCGCCGCCGCGCCCTCGCCCGCACCTGCACCGTCCTCGCCGCCCGGGGTGGCGAACAGGAGCAGAGCCAGCCCTTCCACGTCGCCCGCCAGCTCATCCAGCCCCAGCTCGCCGGTACCTCCGAGCAGGAGCTGCGCGCCGCCCTCGGGGGCTGGTACTCCATCGTCGGCCCGGCCCTCGGACTCTGCGCCCCCGAACAGGGCGTCCCGCCCGACCCCCAAGGCCTGCGCGACGGGCTCGACTGGGTGCTCACCCACCTCGTCGTCAAGCGCGCCCCCGTCGTCCTCGTCCTCGACGACGCCCACTGGGCCGACCCCGAGTCCCTCGGCTGGCTCGCCGCCTTCGCCCCGCGCGCCGAACACCTCCCGCTGCTCCTCGTCGTCGCCTACCGCCCCGACGAACTGCCCGAGCACGCCGACGCCTTCCGTACGCTCCCCGGCCGGGCGGGACAGCGCCCGCTGCCCCTGGCCCCGCTCACCCCGGCCGCCGTCGCCACCCTGGTCCGCGAGGCCGTCGGCCCGCACGCCGACGACGCCTTCTGCCAGGAGGCCTGGGCCGTCACCACCGGCAACCCCTTCGAAGCCGTCGAACTCACCGCCAAGGTCCGCGGCAAGGGCCTGACCCCGGTCGAGGCGAACGCCCCACAGCTGCGCGACCTCGCCGCCGCCCAGCGCGGCAGCGGCCTCGTCGCCCGCCTCGAACGCCTCGGCCCCTCCACCGTCCGCTTCGCCTGGGCCTGCGCCGTCCTCGGCACCGCCATCCCGCAGGACATCGCCGCCCGGGTCGCCGCACTCGGCGCCGAAGAGGCCGTGGACGCCACCCGGCGGCTGCGCGACGCCCGCATCCTCTCGGCGGCCGCCGCCGAGGAACCCGATGCCGAAGTCGGGCTGGAGTTCGTCCACCCCCTCATCGCCACCGCCATCTACCGCGCCATCCCCGACGCGCTCCGCGTCGCCCTCCACGGCAAGGCCGCGGCGGCCGTCGTCGACGCCGGACTCGGCTCCTCCGCGGCCGCCCGCCACCTGCTGGAGACCCACCCCGAGAACGACCCCTGGGTGGTGCGCACCCTGCGCGAGGCCGCCGGCGAGAACCTCCGGGCCGGCGCCCCCGAGGCCGCCCGCCGCCAGCTCGCCCGCGCGCTGCTCGAACCCCCGAACTTCGACGAACGCGCCGCCGTCCTCTACGAACTGGGCTGCGCCTCCCTGCTCACCGAGCCCGCCAACACGGTCAACCACCTGCGGGCCGCCCTCGCGGAGCCCTCCGACGACCCGGCCCTGCGCCAGGGCATCGTCATCCGGCTCGCCCAGGTCCTCGCGCACAGCGACCGGCTCGCCGAGGCCTCGGAATCGCTCGCGCGGGAGATCCCGTACACCCAGGACGTACGCGCCCGGCTGCGCCTGCAGTCCGAGCAGTTCATGTGGGACGCCTTCAACGCCGCCGAGACCGACTCCCCGGCCCGCTCCCGGCGGCTCACCCGCCTCGCCGACCGGCTGACCGGTCGCGACCTCACCGAGCGGTACATCATCGGACTCCGCGCCTGGGACGCCTGCCTACGGGGCGAGCCGGTCGACGTCGTGCTGCACCACGCCGGACGGGTGCTGGAGCAGCCCTTCAGCTGGGCCCACGAGGACCGCGGCTTCGAGGTCCCGGTCCTGGTCGCGATGGTCCACATGTACACCGACCGGCCCGGACGCGCCGAGGAACTCTTCGAAGCGGGCACCGCCGAGTTCGAGCGGCACGGCTGGCGCGGGGCGCACCTCTCCTTCGCGTACAGCCTGCGGGCCTACGTCCGCTACCGGCGCGGGCGGCTCGTCGAGGCCGAGAAACTGGCCCGGGCCGGCCTGCACCTCGCCGAACGCGTCGGCCGACGCACCCCCGTGCACTGGTACGCCATAGCCATCCTCCTCACCACCCTCCTCGCTCGGGGCCGGCCCGAGGAGGCCTGGGAGCTGGCCCGGGAGCACGAGTACGGCAGCCCCTTCCCGGCGGCCGTGGTCTTTCCCGACTCACAGACCGTGTACGCCGAACTGCTGCTGTCCCGGGGCGAGGTGCAGGCCGCGATCGTCGAACTGGAGGCGGTCGACCGGCGGCTGACCCCGCGCGGCATCCAGAATCCGGCCTGGTGTCCGTGGCAGCTGCACCTCGCCCGGGCGGTAGCCGCGGACGATCCGGAGCGGGCCCGCGCCCTGGCCGACGACGCCGTCCGGCGGGCCCGCGCCTTCGGCGCCGCCTCGGGCATCGGCCAGGCGCTGCGGGTGGCGGCGCAGGTCGCCGCCCCCGAGGAACGGGCCGGGCTCCTCCAGGAGGCGGTCACCCTGCTCTCGGCCTCACCGGCGGGGTACGAACTGGCCTGCGCCCTGGCCGCGCTCGGCAGCGAGCTGCGGGACGCGGACGTGCTGATGCAGGCCGTGGTGACGGCGCGGGAATGCGGTGCGGACGGTCTGGCCGCGGAGACCACCGGCACCCTGCTGGGACTGGGCGGCGCCCTGCCGTGCGGGCTGGCCTGGGAGGACGGGCTCACGGAGGAGGAGCGGCAGGCGGCGGACCTCGCGGTGCGCACCGAGGAGGAGACCGTGCCGGAAGCCGTGGTGCTGCCCGCGCCGGACTGGGCCCTGTCGGCGGCCTGCCGCAAGCTGGGCACCGACCGGACCGGGCTGAGGGACGCACTGGAGTCGTTCGCCCGTAGCTCAACGTGATCGGAGCCGCCGCCCGGCGGGCAAGCATGCTCGTATGGATCATGACGAAAGACTCGCCCCCTTCCGGACCGAAGCGGCGGCGTTCGAGAAGGCAGTGCGTCGGGCGTTCGACCTCGGCGAGCCGGTGCCCGCAGTCCCCTCGTGCCCGGGCTGGACGGTCACCGACCTCGTCCAGCACCTGGGCGGAGTGCACCGCTACCTCGCGCACGTCCTGCGCGAGCGGCTCACGGCCCCGCCCGACCCCGCCGGCCTCGGCCTCCCCGACGCCCCCGGCGACCCGGAGGGGCTGACCGACTGGTTCGCGCAGGGCGCCCGGGAGCTTGCGGAGCTCTTCCACGAGCTCGGGCCGGACACCGCCGTCTGGACCTGGTCCGTCGAGCAGACCTCGGGGTTCTGGCTCCGGATGCAGCTGATCGAACTGGCCGTGCACCGCTGGGACGCCGAATCCGCGACCGGCACCGCGGGCCGCCTCGCCCCGGACGTGGCCGCGGACGCCGTGACCCAGACGATCGAGGTGATGGCCCCGGCCCGCCGCGGCTGGCAGCAGGCGCCGCCGGGCACGGGGGAGAGGTACCGCTTCCGGCGTACCGACGGTCCGGAATCCTGGACGGTCCTCTTCTCGGGGGACCAGGTCCTGCTGGAGCCCGGTTCCACCGCCCCGGCGGACGTCGAGGCCTCCGGCACCGCCTCCGACCTCGCCCTGTTCCTGTGGCGCCGGATGCCGCCCACCGCCCTGCAGGTCACCGGCGACGCCGCCCTGCTCCCGCACTGGTTCACGCTCGTCCCGCCGATCTGACGGGCCGATCTGACGGCCGGGCCGGCGGGCCCGGCCCGGACGGGTCACCGGATGCGGGCCCCCGGGCCGGAAAACCCGCGCGGCCACGTACCATGGCGGCATGTCCTTCCTCCGCCGCCACCGCGCCGCCACTCCCGCCGGCCCGGACTTCGACGTCCTGGCCATGGACCCGGGGGACTGGCCGGGCAATCTCGGGGCCGGGCTGCTGCCCGCGCCCGACGGCAGCTGCCAGGGTGTCTTCCTCCGCTACGACCTCTTCGGCGGACGCGGCCCCGCAATGATCATCGGGAACCTCCCGGAGGGATCCCCGGCCCGCGACCTCACCGACGACCAGATCCCCTTCGAGGTGGCCCAGCTCCTCGACGCACTGGAGAACGACGAGGACGTCGAGGTCACCGGCGTCGAGGACTGCCCCGTCATGCAGGGCGACAACCTCCTCATCGTCCGGAAGGTCAAGCTGTCGGAGTCCCGCATCTCCTGCGTCCAGTTCGACCGCAGCGACAACGTGCTGGTCACCATCGCCAGCTGGGACCGCCCGATCACCGATGACCTCTACGCCCTCCTGAAGCCGCTCCCCGCCGAGCTCTTCCAGCAGGGCTGACCGTCCGCATCCCCCATCGCGGGCGTCACGCGTCCGCGATGGCGTTCGCCGCCACGTAACCGAAGGTCATCGCGGGGCCGATCGTCGACCCGGCCCCCGCGTAGCTGTGGCCCATCACCGCCGCGCTCGCGTTGCCGGCCGCGTACAGGCCTGGGATCACCGAGCCGTCCGGGCGCAGGGCCCGCGCCCGGGCGTCCGTCACGATGCCGCCCTTCGTACCGAGGTCCCCGGGCACGATCTTGAACGCGTAGAACGGCGGGACCCAGACGGGTGCCAGGCACGAGTTCGGGTGCACGCCCGGATCCGTGTAGTAGTGGTCGTACGCCGTGTCGCCCCGGTGGAAGTCGGCGTCGTCGCCGCTCCAGGCCTGCGCGTTGAACCGGCCCAGCGTCGCCCGCAGCGCCGCCGCCGGAACCCCGATCTGACCCGCCAGCGCGTCCCAGGTCCACGCCTTTTTCGCCGCGCCCGCCCGGTACCACGAGTCCGGGAAGGGGAGCGTCGGCAGGACGTCCTTGAACAGGTACCTGTTGCGGTAGTTCTGATCCACGATCAGCCATGCCGGGATGTGCGAGCCGACCGCGCCGCGGTCCCTCTCGTACATCACGTGCACCACATCGCTGTACGGCGCCGCCTCGTTGACGAACCGCGCGCCGTTCGCGTTCACCATCAGCCCGCCCGGCAGGGTCCGTTCGGCGAGGCAGAAGTACGGCTCCCCGGGCAGCGGGATCGAAGGCCCCCACCACGCGTCGTCCATCAGCGCGAGCGAGGCACCGGCCCGCTGCCCCGCCCGGATCCCGTCCCCGGTGTTCTCCTTCGCGCCCACCGACCACTGGGTGCCGATCGGCTGCTGCTGGTACTGCGCCCGCATCTGCGCGTTGTGCTCGAAACCGCCCGAGCCGATGACCACTCCGCGCCGGGCCCGTACGGTGCCCCGTACGCCCTCCTTCTCCACCACCACGCCGGTGACCGCGCCGCCCTCCTGGACCAGGTCCACCAGCGGGCTGTTCAGCCACACCGGCACCCCGGCCCGTTGGAGCCCCGCGCGCAGCCCCGCCGCCAGGGCCTGGCCCATCGTCAGCGGCTTCTCGCCGCGCAGCGCCGCCTTCGTGCCGCGCGCCAGGCACTCGGTGGACACGGCGAGCCCCTTGGCGCTCACCGCGGCCAGGTTCAGCCACTTGTAGTCCTGGCTGAAGACCACCATCCCGGCCGGGACCGGCATGTACGCCGGATTCAGGCGGGCCAGTTCGGCGCCCAGGACGTTCCCGTCGATCTGGTCCGGCTCGATGGAGCGGCCGTTCGGCAGTCCGCCCGGCAGGTCGGGGTAGTAGTCGCTGTACCCCTCCATGAAGCGGAACCTCAGCGGGCTGTTGGCCATCACGAAGTCCAGCATCCGCGGCCCGTTGGCGAGGAACGCGGCCTGCCGGTCGGCCGGTACCTCGGGCCCGACGACGGCGGCCAGGTACGTCGCCGCCTTCTGCGGGGTGTCCGGTACCCCCGCCCCCAGGATCACCGAATTGTTGGGCAGCCAGATACCGGCTCCGGAGCGGGCGGCCGATCCGCCGAAGGTCGGGGCCTTCTCCACCACCAGCACGCTCAGCCCCCGCCTGGCGGCGGTGAGCGCGGCGGTCATCCCGGCGGCCCCGGAGCCGACCACGACGACGTCGTACTCGCCGAGCGGCGGCCCGTCCTGGGCGCCGTCGGCCCGGGCGGTGGCGGACGGCAGCACGGTGGCGGCGAGCACCCCGGCCCCCGTACCGGCGAGGACCGCACGTCTGGACGGGAGGGTGGCGGGGGCGGTGGTGCGTGAAGCGCTTGCGGACATGGGCAGGCTCCAGCGGTGTGGGGAGGAGGGGAAGTGCCTCCAGCATTTCTGATGCTAAGTCAGAAAAGGTGTTCGGGGGATCATGTGATGTCAAGACATCCGGCGCCCCGGGACAACGCCGGGCGGTCAGCCCTCCGCCCGCATCCGGGCGCCCAGTTCCTTCACGTGCCGCTTGAGGGCCACGGTCCGGTAGCTCTCCTCCACCCACTCGCACAGCACCTGCACGGAGGGCGCCCCCTGCCCGGCCAGCGGCAGGGACACCCAGCCGGAGCGGCCCAGGCCGTAGCCGGTGGGCTCCGCTCCCGGCGCGGTCATCGCGTGCCCGTGCAGCGCCTCGTCCTTGAGCTTGACGGACAGGCCGGGCGGCTGCGGCCCGTCGATGTTCCCCAGGAAGACGAAGATCTTCTTGTTCACCTTCACCACGCAGTCCTCGGGACCCCAGGGATGGTCCTCCACGGCCTCCGGAAGGCCGAGGGCGAACTCCCGGACCGCCTCCCACTTGCGCACTCCGGACTTCATCAGAGCCTCCCGTCGATCGTCTCCCCACGCTAACGGAGCCCGCCCGGGCATTCCCGTACCCGCGCACCCGTGAACCGGCGAAGCCCCGTGGCGGTGGGGGGCCACGGGGCTTCGCGTTCGGGGGGCGGTCAGCGCGTGCCCACCGCCGCGCGGACGGCACGGCGCGCCATCCCCGCATCGTCGTGCAGGCGGCGGAGCAGCAGCCGCTGCTCCTCACCGGAGGACAGGGAGCCCACCGGAAGCGCCTGGGTCGGGGCGGTCGCCAGCATCGAGCGCTGCACCGCCGTCTCGGACATCCGGATCTCCCGGGTCAGCACCAGCATCAGATTGACCAGGAAGGCGTCCCGCGCGGCCGGACCGGCCGATTGGGCGAGCCGGCTGATCTGGGCGCGGGCGGCCGGGGCGTCGCCCAGTACCGTCCACAGCGTGGCCAGGTCGTACCCCGGTAGGTACCAACCCGAGTGCTCCCAGTCGAGCAGGACCGGACCCGCCGGCGACAGCAGCAGGTTCGACAGCAGGGCGTCACCGTGGTTGAACTGCAGCGCCGTGCCCGACAGCTTCACGCCGTGCAGCAGCTTCTGCAGGTCACCGAGGTCCCGGTCGGTCAGCAGGCCCAACTCGTAGTCGCGGGCGATCCGCCGGGCGTAGTTCATCGGGGTGCCGAACAACTCCGCCGGCGGCCGCCACTGGTTGACCCGGGACACCGCGCCCAGGGCCGCCCGGAGGTCCACGCGCGGCGGCGGCTCCACCGGGTGCCGCTGCAGCGCCGCGACCCGGCCGGCCATCCGCTCCACCACGAGCGTGCAGTTATCGGGGTCGGCGGCGATCAGCCGGGGCACCCGGACCGGCGGGCGGTGCCGGACGAAGGTCCGGTATGCAGCTATTTCGTGCCGGTAGCGCTCACGCCACTCGGGCGAGTGGTCCAGTAAAACCTTCGCCACGGCGGTCATCCGTCCGGTGGTACCGACCAGGAGGACCGAGCGGCCGCTGCGCCGCAGTACCTGCACCGGGGCGAACTCCGGACAGATCCGCTGCACCGAGGCGAGCGCGGTGCGCAGTTGCGCCCCCTGCGGCCCCGAGAGGTCGATTCTTCCGCTGACGGGCAGTGATCCGGTACTCGGCATTCGCCGCGCCCGGACGGCGCCCTGTGTCGGAGCCGCCGGGCGGCCGGGTTCGAGGTAGGGGCCGCCGCCAGCCGGGAGCGTGCGGTGCGACCGGACCGGTGCGGACACGGAGGACGTTGCTGCGTACATGGTGATACGGATCCCTTCGTGCGCCGACGAGTTGCGTACGCCGCCCCGCCGGATCCCGTACTTCACCCTGGGGAGTTCCGCCGGTGAACCGGGTCGGGGAGGCGCATTCCTACCTGACACCCGGGGCAAGGTGGCGAACCATCGGGCGTGCCCTGGCGAAGCCTGGCGAATAGTCGCTGGGCACCTACCAGCGGGCTACTGTCAACTCAGCCGAGAACCTGGGGGCTTGACGTGAGCAAAGGTCCAAACACCCGCTTGAACGACCTGTTCGGCCTGGCCGGCTGGTCGAAGGGCGAACTGGCGAGGATGGTGAACAGGCAGGCGGCGGCCATGGGCCACCCGCAACTGGCCACCGACACCTCGCGGGTGCGGCGCTGGATCGACATGGGGGAGGCCCCCCGCGAACCGGTGCCCACGGTACTGGCAGCACTGTTCACCGAGCGGCTCGGTCGTGTCGTGACCATCGAGGACCTCGGGTTCGTACGGCAGCGGCGCACCTCCAGACGGCAGCCGGACGGGGCTCGTGAGAACCCCGACGGCATGCCATGGGCGCCCGAACGCACAGCCGCGGTCCTCACCGAATTCACGGGAATGGACCTCATGCTCAACCGTCGCGGTCTGATGGGCGCGGGAGCGGTGCTCACCGCCGGCTCCGCCCTCAGCAACGCCATGTACGACTGGCTGCACACCGACCCCGCCCTGGCCAAGGAAGCCCGGAACTTCGGGGAAACCTTCCAGGCCGACCCAGCGGGCTACGACCGCTACGAGGCCGCTCCGATCGGCTCCCAGGAGATCGAGGCCCTGGAGCGCTCCGTGGAGGTGTTCCGTGCCTGGGACGCGTCCAGAGGCGGCGGACTCCAGCGCAAGGCCGTCGTCGGCCAGCTCAACGAGGTGGGCGGCATGCTCGCCTACCACCACCCCGACCACCTCCAGCGCAGGCTCTGGGGGGTGGCGGCCAACCTGGCGGTCCTCGCCGGCTGGATGTCCCACGACGTGGGTCTCGAACCCACGGCGCAGAAGTACTTCGTCATCGCCGCGCACGCGGCCCGCGAGGGCGGCGACCGGCCGCGCGCGGGCGAGGCGCTCTCCCGTGCGGCCCGGCAGATGGTCCACCTGGGCAAGCCGAACGAAGCCCTGGACCTGATGAAGCTCGCCCAGTCCGGCTCGGGCGAACAGACCCTCCCGCGCACGCGCGCCATGCTGCACACCATCGAGGCCTGGGCGCAGGCCGCCATGGGCAAGGGTCAGGCCATGCGCCGCACCCTGGGCGAGGCGGAGGAACTCTTCGTCTCCGACAAGGGCGACGTGCCGCCCCCGAGTTGGATGCAGCACTTCGACGAGGCCGACCTGCACGGCATGCAGGCCCTCGCCTACCGGACCCTCGCGGACCACGACGCCGCCGCGGCGCCGATCGCCGCGCGCCACGCCAAGGAGGCCCTGCGGCTGCGCGGCGAGGGCTACCAGCGCTCGCAGATCTTCGACTACATCTCCATGGCCTCGGCCTGCTTCATCGCCGACGAGCCGGAGCAGGCCGACCGGTACGCGCGCCTCGCCCTGGTCTCGATGAACGAGACCTCCTCGCACCGGACCTGGGACCGGCTGCGGGAGATGTACCGGCTCACCGCTCAGTACGCCGGGTACGCGCGCATCGAGGACCTGCGCCAGGAGATCAAACTGGCCCTGCCCGACACCCCGGCGCCGCGCGGCCCGCGCGGTACGGGGGTGTAGTCCCACGCCCGCCCCCGCACGGTCCGGCCCACACCCTGCACAAAGCCACCCTGCACGAAGCCCCGTACGGAGACGAGAACGGCCGCGCCTCGTGGCGCGGCCCTGAAGCCCCACGGCTGGAGCCTGACGGTCCTGCAGTTCGAAAGCTCGAAGGCGGTTACCCGCCGACCCGGGCGACCAGCACGCAGGCGTCGTCCTCGCGCTCGCTCTCGCCGAACTCCTCGATCACCATGCGCACGCACTCCTGCGCCGACCGTGCCGCCGAGAACCGCGGCGCGAGCGCCAGCAGCCGCTCGGTCCCGTCCGCCCGGCTGAACTGGATGCTGCGCGACGTGAGTCCGTCCGTGTGTAGGACCAACAGGTCGCCCACCTCGAGGTGTTCCTCGGCCTGGTCGTACGAGGCTCCGGAGGTCGCGCCGAGCAGGACGCCCTCCGGCGGCAGCAGGGAGCGTCCCGACCCGTGGCGGAACAACAGGGGTGCGGGGTGACCCGCCTGCGCCCAGGACAGGACCCGGCGCGCGGGATCGTAGCGGCAGCACACGGCCGAGCCGAGCGCCGGCTGTACGGAGGTCTCCAGGAGCTGGTTGAGCCAGCCCATCAGCGGGCCGGGCTCGATGCCCGCCATAGCCATGCCGCGCAGCGCGCCGAGCATCATCGCCATCCCGGAGGTGGCGGTCACCCCGTGGCCGGTCAGGTCGCCGACCGTCAGCATGGAGCAACCGTCGGGGAGTTCGAGCGCGTCGTACCAGTCCCCGCCGATCAGCGCGCTGGTCGCGGAGGGCAGGTAGTGCGCGGCCACGTCCAGCGTGCTCGCGCTGCCGTACGGGAACCGCAGGGAGCCGCGCCACGGGGGGAGCACGGCTTCCTGCAGCTCGACCGCCAGCCGGCGCTCGGTCTGCGCGATCTCCCGCTGGCGCTGTAGCGAGTCACGCGACTCGCGCACCGCGCGCTGGCTCCGGCGCAGTTCGCTCACGTCCCGCAGGACGGCCCACATCGAGGCCGTACAACCGTCGGGGTCGAGTACCGGCTCGGCCCTCATGTGTAAGGTCCGGACCCGGCCGTCGGCCCGGACGATGCGGAACTCGCCGTCGATCGGCCTGCCGTCCACGAGGCAGGCGGTGACCCACGCGGTGAGCAGCGGCTGGTCCTCGGAGAAGAGGGTCGAGCCCAGTTCGTCGAGGGGGAGCGCGCCGGACTCGGGCGAACGGCCGAAGATCTGGAACAGTTCGTCGGACCAACTGACTTCGTCGGTGAGCAGGTTCCACTCGGCGCTGCCGACGCGGATCAGGGCCTCGGGGCCGGCCTCGGACGCCGCCTGCGGCTGCTCTACCTCGACGATGTCGGGGGCCGCCGGCAGGCCCTCCTTGAGCTGGCCGAGGTGCTCGCGGAGGTCGTCGAGGTGGTGGACGGCGAGATCGCACAGTGCGCGCTGCCAGCGGCCCTGGGCGTCGTCGTCGTCGACGACGGTGTCGCGGCGGACCGCGTCCACTTCCCCGCGCAGCCGTCGGGTCTGCGAGATCAGCGCGTCCACCGACCCCGGCTCGGGCGGCTGCGCGGGACGGTCCGCGAACAGGTGGGACGGCATGAGAACTCCGATACAGGCGCGGCACGGCCAAGTCTGAAGGAAGGACCGGTAACGACTGTTGCACAGGGCGCGACGGTGTGTAAGACGTTTGGCAACATCCGCTATGTTCTTGCTTCTGGTATATGCCGCAGGACTGCCGTCCCGCTCGTGGCGTGCGAACGAATCCGGTCAGGCAAATTCCGGGGCATCGCGGCGGGACCAGCCGGTGGGGCTCGTGACGTCGTGCGAACAGCGGCCGGAATCAGGCCATCCGGTGACCGTCGCTCGATCGTACGGCCGAGATGTACGAGCCCGGCCCGACGGGGGAATCGCGTAAGGAACGGATCAAGGCGGGCCGCCGAGATACCCCCGAAGGGGTGATGTCACCGTAGATGACGCGGCGTGATCGAGACTTCCCATCGCGCTGCCGGGTCGCTACCCTACGTGCCGGTAATAAGCCGGGGAGGTCTGCGCGGGCGGGCCCGCGCAGCGTGGGGGCACACAACGACATGACCGGGCAGAACCACGCCACGGGGCAGAGCCGCCGTTCCTTCCTCACCCACCTCGTGGCCGCGCCGACCCTGGCCCTGGTCACCCGGGCGGGCGCCGACGCGCTGAACCCGCAGCCCGCCCACGCCGTGGTGCCCTCCCTGCCCGCCATCGCCGACCTGGTCGACCTGGGCGACCTGTTCATCCTGGCCGGGGCACCCACCTCGGCCCTGCTGGCGCTCGCCGTCGAGGCGGACGGCACCATCCGCTTCCGGCTGCCGCGCGAGGAGGTCGGCCAGGGCCTCACCACCGCCGTGGCCATGCTGGTCGCGGAGGAGCTCGACGCGCCCCTGGCCCACGTACGGGTGGAACTGGACGACGCCCGGCCCGAGCTGCTCTTCAACCAGCTCACCGGATCCTCCAACTCCGTCCGCTCGCTCTACGGGCCGGTCCGCCAGTGCGCCGCCACCGCCCGGGCCCGTCTCGTCGCGGCCGCCGCCCACCGCTGGAACCTGAGCCCCGCCGCGCTGACCACCTCCGGCGGCACCGTCCGCGCCCCCGACGGCCGCACCGCCGACTACGGCGATCTCGCCGCGGCCGCCGCCGACCCGGCCCTGGTCGTCCTCGGCGCCACCCCCAAGAAGCGGGCCGGGCACACCCTCGTGGGCAAGCCGACCGGCCGCGTCGACGCCCGCGCCATGGTCACCGGCGCCCTGCAGTACACCCTCGACCTCGACGTGCCCGGCGCCAAGCCCTGCGTCGTGCGCCGGCCGCCCACCCTCGGCGGCACGGTCCGCACCGTCACCAACCTCGCCGCCGTCCGGGCCATGCCCGGCGTCCTGCACGTGGTGACCGTCCCGACCGGGGTCGCCGTCGTCGCCGAGACCTTCGGGCAGGCCATCGACGCCAAGACGGCCCTCCAGGTCACCTGGGGACCCGGACCCGCCGACCAGCTGTCCGACGACCAGGTCCGCGCCAAACTGCGCGCTGCCACGCCGCCGTTGCTGGTCCCGCCCCTGCTGACCCCGTACGTCGACGCCGAGTTCGACTTCGCCTTCGTCAGCCACGCCCCGATGGAGACCAACTCCGCCATCGCCGACGTGCGCGAGGACCGGGCAGAGATCTGGTCCGGCCTCAAGTCCCCGATCGTGGCCCGCGAGACCATCGCCGCCGAACTCGGCCTGCCGCTGTCCAAGGTCACCGTGCACGTGGTCCAGGCCGGTGGCTCCTTCGGCCGGCGGCTCTTCTTCGACGCGGCCCTGGAAGCCGCTCGGATCTCCAAGGCCTGCCGTCGTCCGGTCCGGCTCATGTGGACCCGTGTGGACGACACCCGGCACGGCCGGATGCGCCCCGCGACCCACCACAAGATCCGTGCCACCCACCTGCTGGGCGAGGTGCTCAGCTTCGAGCACCGCGTCGCCGCCGCCGAGACCGACTTCCGGCACGGCCTGGGCGAGATCATCACCGCCACCGCGGCCAGTCTGCCGCTCGGCATCGGCAACGCCACCCTCGCCCAGACCCTCTTCCTGACCACGGTGAAGTCCCCGTACCACTTCGGACGCACCACCCAGGCCCTCACCGAAGTGCCCACCGGGATCCCCACCGCCTCCTGGCGCTCGGTTTACTCCGCCAACACGCGCGGGGCCGAGGAGATCGTGGTCGACGAACTCGCCGCCCGGACGGGCCGGGACCCGTACCGGTTCCGGCGGACCTTCCTGAAGACCGACGCCCAGCGCGCCGTGCTCGACAAGGTGGCCGCGGAGGGGAACTGGGGACGGCCGATGGAGGCCGGCTGCGCGCAGGGCATCGCCTTCCACGAGGAGTACAAGTCCCGCACCGCGTGCCTCGTCGAGATCGACACCCGGAACCCCGACCACCTCCGCGTCACCAAGGCCGTGATCGCCGTGGACGTGGGCCTGCCGGTCAACCCGCGCGGACTGGAGGCCCAGATGATCGGCGGCCTCACCGACGCGATCTCCACCACCCTGCGCGCCGGGCTGCACCTCGACAAGGGGCTTCCGCTGGAGGGCAGCTACAGCCAGTTCCACTGGGCCAAGCAGCGCGACACACCGCACGACGTACGGGTCTTCGTGCTGCCGGCCACCGGCGAGGAGCCGGGCGGCGCGGGCGAGCTCGGCGTGCCCGCCGCCGTCGGTGCGATCGCCAACGCCTGGGCCAGGGCCACCGGTTCCAAGCCGCGCAGCTTCCCCCTCGACTTCGACGTCGACTTCACCCCCTACCCCCGCTAGTGCTGTGACCGGAAGGCTTCACCGGCTCACGACGCCCGGTACGGCACCTCGCCGCGTTGTCGGACCGCGCAAGTACGTCCAGTACGAGCCGCGGTCCTCCGCCCGGGGGCCCCTCCCAGCGGTAGCTGGGGGAGATGCACCGCACCGAACGCCGCGAACCGGCAAACCTTTCCGGCCACAGCACTAGTAGGGCTTGGTCAGGTTGGGGCTGGTGTTGCGTGTCCTAAGGGCTCGGTGAGTCGTTCAAGACGTGTGACGCCGGAGGAAATTGCAGCTGTACGTGGCGAGTTGGAGGACTTCGCGGCGGAGGTTTTCGAGCCGTTCGCGCGTAAGGATCAGCGTCGGTGGGGGCGGGTTTACCTGCGGGGCCTGCTCACGGACGGGCAGCGCAAGTCGGTCGAGCCGATGGCCGCCCGGCTGGGCGAGGACGGGAACCGTCAGGCCCTGGCCCACTTCATCACCACCAGCCCGTGGGACCCCGCGCATGTGCGGGCCCGGCTGGCCTGGAGCATGGAGAAGGCGATCCGGCCCACCGTGCTGATCTTCGATGACACCGGCTTCCTCAAGGACGGCAATGCCTCGGCGTGTGTCTCGCGGCAGTACACCGGCACTGCGGGCAAGGTCACCAACTGCCAGGTGGGCGTCTCCCTGCACCTGGCCTCGGACCACGCCTCGGTGGCGGTCAACTGGCGGCTGTTCCAGCCCGAGGCCTGGGACCCCGCCTCGCCGAAGGCGGACCCGGCCAAGGTCGCCCGCCGCACCGCCTGCGGCATTCCCGACGACACCGGGCATGTGGAGAAATGGCAGCTGGCCCTGGACATGCTGGATGAGACCCGCTCGTGGGGCATCGAGGTGCCGCTGGCCGTCGCGGACGCCGGATACGGAGACGCGGCGGCATTCCGGCACGGCCTGCAGGCCCGCGGCCTCAACTACATGGTGGGGATCTCCACCACCCTCTCGGCCCAGCCCGGCGAAGCCGTGCCGGTGACCGAGCCCTACTCCGGGAACGGACGGCCACCCGTGGCGAAGTACCCGGACAAGCCGCAGTCGGTGAAACAGCTGGTCATCGCGGCCGGCCGGAAGACGGCGAAGCCAGTGCAATGGCGTGAGGGCTCCCGGCCCGGCACCGGCCGCAGCGGCTTCAAGCGGATGTACTCGCGGTTCGTGGCCTTGCGGATCCGGCCTGCCGGTCGCGAGGTCCGCCACACGGTCGAGGGCCCGGAACTGCCCGCATGCTGGCTGCTGGCCGAGTGGCCGGCCGACCAGGGCGAACCCGTTCAGTTCTGGCTCTCCGACCTGCCCGCCGACACCCCGCTGACCACCCTGGTCCGCCTGGCCAAGCTCCGCTGGCGCATCGAGCACGACTACCGCGAGATGAAACAGGCCCTGGGACTTGCCCACTTCGAGGGACGCACCTGGAACGGATGGCACCACCACGTCACCCTCGTATCCGTCGCCCACGCCTTCTGCACCCTGCAACGACTGGCCAGAGCCCCAAAAGACATGGCGCCGGCCTGAGCCTCTACCAAGTCGTCCGCGAGCTACAAACCCTCCTCGCGACATGGACCGGCGCATGCCCCACCTGCCACCGCGGCATACCCACACCAACCCCAACCTGACCAAGCCCTACTAGCCCGAGCCAGGAGTACCCCGTGCCCTCGCACACCTTCATCGTCAACGGGCGCAGCGTCACCGTGGACGCGCCCGACGACCTGCCCCTGCTGTGGGTGCTCCGCGACATGCTGGGCGTCCGCGGCCCCAAGTACGGTTGCGGGGTGGACGTCTGCAAGGCCTGCACCAGCCACCTGGACGGCGCCGACATCCGTCCCTGCGTGGTGCCCGTCTCCGCGTGCGCCGGCAAGGCGGTGACCACCATCGAGGGCCTGGCGAACGGCGACGACCTGCACCCCGTGCAGGAGGCCTGGCTCGAACAGGACGTCGCCCAGTGCGGCTTTTGCCAGCCCGGCCAGATCATGGCCGCCGTCGCCCTGCTGAAGCGCACGGGCGAGCCCACGGACGAGGACATCGACGCCATCGCCAACATCTGTCGCTGCGGCACCTACTTCCGCATCCGGGAGGCCATCCGCAGCGCGGCGCGCAAGATGTGAGCGGCGCGGGTCACGCGACGAGTAGGCGCAGGCCGAGGTCGGCCGTGTCGAGGTCGGCGAGCTCGCCGTTGCGCTCGGCCCACCGGCCGGATGCGAGGTCCTCGCGCAGCCTTCGTACCGCCCGCTGCTCGGCCTCCGGTCCGACCCTGGTCCACACCGACACCGCCCGCCGCACGCGATCCTCCAGATACGCCTCCGGCCGGCGCCAGTACGCCTCGAACAGGCCATCGGAGCAGTCCCACGGGACGGGCACCGGCTCGGCTCGGGCGCCGATCGCGTCGGCCATCCCGGCGAGCGAGGGGAAACCGGCGAGAGCGCCGGTGAACTCGGGCAGGTAGTCGCGGGTGAGCCAGAACCGGTCCTGCCATCCGGGCTCGTCGGTGTCGAAGGTGAGCACCACCACGCGGTGGGCCACGCGCCGCATCTCGCGCAGCCCCGCCATCGGGTCCCCCCAGTGGTGAACGGTGGAGACGGCCATCGCGACGTCGAAGGACCGGTCTTCGAACGGCAGGCTCTCCGCGGCGGCGGCCACGCACGGCGCCGAGCCGGCGGGCCGCTGCCTGCGCATCACCGCCGATGGCTCCACCGCGGTCACGTGGCGATCGGCCGGCTCGTAGGAGCCGGTGCCGGCCCCGACGTTCAGTACCGTCCGGGCGTCCCCGAGCGCCTCCCGGATCTGGGCGGCGAACCGCGGCTCGGTACGCCGTGTCGCGGTGTAGGCGCCGCCGATCTCCTCGTACAGCCGTGCACCCAGCATTTCCAGTTGCCTCTCCGGTGTCACCTTCAGTCCCTTCGCCCGTGCCTCGAGTTCCTTGTCGATGGCCACCACCATGGCCTCGGCGCGATCGCGCCGCTCCAGCAGCAGGCCGCGCAGTCGGCGCAGGTGCGCGACCGCGTCGGTGGACGGGTCGTCGACCAGTTCGGCGACCTCCCGCAGCCCGAAGCCCAGCCGCCGATAGGCCAGCACCTCGCGGAGCCGCTCCATGTCGTCCGCCGCGTAGGCCCGGTACCCGGACGGGGTCCGCGCCGAGGGCCGAACGAGCCCGATCTCGTCGTAGTGGTGCAGCGTGCGGACGCTCACGCCGGCCAACTCGGCCACGCGTCCCACGGTCCAGTGATCTTCCATGGCGCCAACTGTGCGGCCTGACGCCGCGTGAGGGTCAAGGCGGGGACCGAAGGCCCTGCCGGATGACACAAGCCCCAAAAGTGATGATGAATGAACCAAATGCACGATCATGCCCGAATGAGGCGTATCAATGTGAAACGCATGCTGGTCGGCGAACCCCTTGACACCGCCCGCCTGGGCGAGACCCTGCTGCCCAAGAGACTCGCCCTGCCGATCTTCTGCAGCGACCCGCTCTCCTCCGTGGCCTACGCCACCGAAGAGATCCTGCTGATCCTCGCCCTCGGCGGCGTCGCACTGCTGCACCTCACCTGGTACGCGGCCGCCGCCATCGTCTTCCTGCTCATCGTCGTCGTCGCCTCGTACCGGCAGACCTGCCACGCCTACCCGGGCGGGGGCGGCGCTTACGTCGTCAGCTCGGAGAACCTCGGGCAGACCGCCGCGCTCACCGCCGCCAGCGCCCTGCTCGTCGACTACGTGATGACCGTCGCGGTCTCCGTCGTCTCCGGCGTCAACGCCATCACCTCGGCCATCCCCTCGCTCAGCGACCACGAAGTGGTCCTGTCCGTTGCCTTCGTGGTGCTGCTGACCCTCATGAACCTGCGCGGCGTACGGGAGTCGGGCCGCATCTTCGCCATCCCCACCTACGGCTTCGTCCTCGTCATCTACCTCATGTTCGCCGTCGCCGCCGTACGGCTCGGGACCGGCGACACCATCCGCGCCGAGTCCGCCGGCCTCCCCATCACCCCGGTCGACACCTACACCGGACTCGCCCTGGTCTTCCTCACGATGCGGGCCTTCGCCTCCGGATGCACCGCCCTCACCGGCGTCGAGGCCATCAGCAACGGTGTTCCCGCCTTCCGCAAGCCCAAGGCGGACAACGCCGCGACCACGCTCGCCGCGATGGGCGTGCTCTCCGTGACGATGTTCGGCGGCATCACCGCCCTGGCCATGTCGTACCAGGTGCACGTCGCCGCCGACCCCACCGAACTGGGCCTGCCCCCGGGCACCGCGACCTCCACGGCCCTCGCCCAGATCGGGCGCGCCACCTTCGGCAGCTGGGACTTCCTCTTCTACCTGCTCCAGGCCGTCACCGCGGGCGTCCTGATCCTCGCCGCGAACACCGCCTTCAACGGCTTCCCGATGCTCGCCTCGATCCTGGCCAAGGACCGGTACGCGCCCCGCCAGCTCTTCAACCGCGGCGACCGGCTCGTCTACTCCAACGGCGTCGTGCTCCTCGCCCTCACCGCCATCGCCCTCATCGTGGCCTTCGACGCCGAACTGACCCGCCTCATCCAGCTCTACATCATCGGCGTCTTCGTCTCCTTCACCCTCTCCCAGTCGGGCATGGTCCGGCACTGGCGCAAGGCGCTCGCCTCGCCCGCCACCCCGCGCGAGGAGCGGATCCACATCCACCGCAGGCTCGCCATCAACGCCGTCGGCGCCACCTTGACCGCACTGGTCCTGGTCATCGTCCTGCTCACCAAGTTCACCCACGGCGCCTGGCTGGTCGTCATCGCGATGCCGCTGCTCTTCCTCGGCATGAAGGGCGTCCGCCGCCACTACGACCAGGTCGCCCGACAGGTCGCCATCGCCCCCGACGCCAGCCCGCGCAGGCCCGCACGCCACCACGTACTGGTCTTGGTCGCCGCCGTACAGGCCCCGACGCTCAAGGCCATCGGCTACGCGCAGGGCCTGCGCCCCGACACCCTGACGGCGGTCACCGTCGCGGCGGACGAACAGGAGGCGATCCGGCTGCGCGAGGCGTGGGCCGAGCACGACACCGGCCTGCCGCTGAAGATCCTGCACTCGCCGTACCGGGAGGTGGTGGGCCCGATCCTGGCCCACGTCGAGGAACTGGCCGCCGGCTCCCGGGCGGACATGCTGTCGGTGGTCATCCCCGAGTACGTGGTCGGCCGCTGGTGGGAGCAGCCCCTGCACAACCAGAACGCCCTGCGGCTGAAGGCGCGACTGCTCTTCACGCCGGGCGTCGCGGTGATCGACGTGCCGTACCTCCTGGAGTCCGCGAGGCCCGCCGATCCGGCACGGCGGGACGGTTAGCGGGTTCCGTTTCGACGCGCTGCAACACGGCCGAGTGCGCCAGCGCCAGTTCCACCACCTGCCGGGGGTCGGCCAGGGAGCGGCCGGTGAGCTGCTCCAGGCGCCGCAGCCGGTTGGAGACCGTGTTGCGGTGGCAGTACAGCCGCTGCGCGGCGTCCGTGGTCGAACCCTGGCAGGCCAGCCAGGTGCCCAAGGTGGTCAGGAGCGTCCGCCGGTCCTGCGCGGGCAGCGCGAGCACCGGGCCGAGCACCACCTGGCGCAGCCGCCCGGCGAGTTCGGCCTGCGCCGCGACCAGCGCCGCCGGCAGCCGTTCGTCCAGCAGTGCGGTGCGCGGGCCCTCGGACTCGGGGGCGGTGCGCAGCGCGAGGGCGGCCAGCCGGCGCGCCCGGGCCACCTCCGCCGGCGCCGCGACGACCGGGCCGACCCCGGCGCGCACCCCGAGGGGTGCGAGCAGTTCCCGTACGGACTCCAGCGGATGGTGGCCCAGCTCCACCAGGCCGATCTCCCCGTCGGCGCGGATGCGCCACAGGACGCGCGGAGCTGAGGCGGCTCCGGGCCCTCCGGCCGGGGCGACCTGGGCGACCGGAGCGACCGGGGCGCCGGACGGATCGGCGGCCAGCACGACCACCGTGAAACGGCCCCGCTCCGGCAGCCCCAGCCGTGCGGCGGCCGCTTCCACGGCCGAGACCTCCGGGGCCGAGACTTCCGCTGCCGGGGCCGACGGCCCGTCCCCGCCGTCGAGCAGCACGTCCAGCAGGGCTGCTCGGTGCTCCCGGTCCCGGTCGCCGTGCGCGGCCTCCGCCCGGCGGTACGACTCCGTCATGGCGTCCGTCATCTGCTCCAGTACGTCCCACAATTCGGTCGCGCCGGGGAGCAGCCGGGGCAGCGCCGCCCGGTCGTGCGCGGTCACGGCCTCCGTGAGGCTCTGCCAGAGCAGCCGGCCGCCGCGGCGGTGGGTGCGCAGTAGGGAGGCGAGCGGCAGCCCCTGTTCGGCGCGGAGCGCGCCGACGGCCCGGGCGTCGGCGAGCTCCACCGGCAGGCCCCGGGAACTGCGGAGCAGCCCCTCGACGGCCTGGCCGAGGGTGCGGTGGATCCGCTCGCGCAGCTCGGCCCGGCCCAGCAGGGCGGCGTAGGCGGGGTCCTCGGCCAGCGTCCGGTCCGTGAGCCGGTCCGCCACCACGGCGATCCGGCGGGACAGGTCCTCGCGTATCTCCTCGATGATCCGCTCCATGACGCGCAGCCTGACACGGAGGAGGGGGCCGTGGGGAGAGGCCGGACCGGGCACGTCCGCTACCGTGTGCGAATCACTGCACCTGCAGTGATCACCCGATGCGCCCCTTCCACCCCCAGGGACCCGCCCTTGCGCCAGAACCCGCAGCGCCGCGCCGCACTGCTCGACGCCGCCATCGAAGTCCTGGCGCGCGAGGGTTCGCGCGGCCTGACCCTGCGCGCGGTTGACGCGGAGGCGGGCGTGCCCACGGGCACCGCCTCGAACTACTTCGCCAACCGCTCGCAGCTGCTCGTGCAGATCCTGCACCGCACCCGGGAGCGGCTGGTCCCGGACCCGGCGGACCTCGCCGGCCCGCTGGACACCGAGGTCCTGCTCACGCGGCTCCTCGACCGGATGCGGCGCGAGCGCAGTGTGCACATCGCCATGCTGGAGCTGCGACTGGAGGGCACCCGGCGTCCCGAACTCCAGACGGAGCTCGCGGCCTTCCAGGGCCTGGAACTGGAGGCCAACGTCAGGTGGCACCTGGACGCGGGCCTGCCCGGGGACCGACAGGGCGTGGTCCTGATGTACCTGGCGATGCTCGGTCTGATCGTGGACGACCTGACCGCGCCCGCCATGCTGGAGGCGCACCCGGCGCACGGGCTCATTCGGACGATGGTCGAGCGCCTCCTCCCGGAAGAGCCCGCGGTCTGACTATCGTGCCGGTGAACAAGCACCGGCGGGGTGGGCAAACCGTGGGGAGTGCGGACATGGCGGACACAGTAGAAGGCGTGACGGACGGGATCCGGTGGCTGGCCGACTGGGACCAGTGGTTCGCCGGTCTGACCTTCGCGCGGGGGATAGCCCCCGACGAACTCGCCGCACGCCTCGGCGCGCTGCCGGGCCTGCACCCCGGGCCGCTGGGCGCGCTCGACGCCTGGAGCATGGTCACCGAGACCGTGGACGGCGACGGCGTGGCCCGGGTCGGCAGGTGGGGCGGCTGGTCCTTCGCCGTCGAACACGGTCAGCCGGCCGGAGCGGAACGGCTCGCCGAGGTCTCCCGGGGCGGCGTGGAGGCCGTCCACCTCGACCCGCAGCCCGATCACCCGCCCAAGCAGTTCGCGTACGCCCGGGACGGCGAGCTGGTGTGCTGCTTCGCCCTCGGCGAGGAGTGCTGGCGCGGCGGCCACCGGCCGGACTTCCTGCTCCCGGAGCTGATCGCGGCCGGGATCCTCACCCCGGAGGGCGCGTGCGCCCGCCCGGCCGACGAGGCGGACGCGGACCGCGACCGCCACACCCTCGACGTCGTGGAACGCCGCTTCGGGCTGTCCCTGCCGCGTCACCTGATCGCGGACGCCCCGCTCCCGGCGTACGTGACCTGCACGCGCTAGCGTCCGCGCCGGGGCCGGGATGCGGTGATCTTATGCTCAGGTTTACGCGAGTCCGCTGGTTTTGCGCCGGGTGAGCCACTTTGATGGGTTTGCCAGGCCTCGTACCGGAGCAGGGGGACTAGTCATGGGCACCGACCACAGCCAGAAGGACAGCACACCCACCCTGATCGGCTCGGTGCAGCGCGCACTGCGCCTCCTGGAAGCGATGTCCGCGGAAGGCGGGGTGACGGCCAAGCGGCTCGCCCGGCTCACCGGCATCCCCCTGCCCACCGTCTACCACCTGCTGCGCACCCTCACCCATGAGGGTTACGTGCAGCGCGAGGGAGGGTCGTTCCGCCTCGCGGACGATCTTCCGCTCGCTTCGTGATCAAATATCGACGCGTTCTGGCCAAGCTCTCGCACCCTTCCTGGCATGTTCCAGCGGAAAATGCCAGAACGCCCTTTCGTACAGTGGAACTTGAGTAAGTTCCCTCCTGTCGCGCCGTACGACCGTGCACTCAGCACGTCCGGCCGGGAGGGGAGCCCGCGTGCCCGGGATCGACGAATGCCTGCTCGAAGCCATGGCCCTGCCTGGTGCGCGGGGGGCCGCGCTGGTCGACTGGAGCAGCGGACTGGCCCTCGGCACCGCGGGGGAGTCGCCCGTGGGCGACCACGAGACCACCGCCGCCGAGACCGCCGAACTGGCTCGGGCGGCAGCCGAGTACGAGTCCTTCGCCCCGGCGGAAGTCGACCCGGCACACGGTGGCGGAGCCGTTCCCTCCGCCGGTTCGTCCGCCGGCCTACCGGCCGGCCCGCCTGTCGAGGATCTGATCGTCACCACCCGCACTGGATACCACGTACTGCGCTTCGTCGAGACGAGCTTCGACAGCAGCGTATTCCTGCACCTGTGGCTCGACCGCGTCGACGGCAATCTCGCCCTCGCGCGCCACAGGCTCCGTGCCCTGGCGGAGGGGCTGGTACTCAGATGACCACCCCGGCCACCGCCACGGCCGCGAACGCCTTCGCCGCTGTCTCCCCCCTTCTCACCCGACTCGCAGCGGAGCGCGCCACCGGCGCCCTGCTCCGCGACCGCGGCACCCTCTTCTTGGAGGACGGCCGCATCGTGCACGCCGAAAGCCCGGCCACCCCCGGTCTCGACGTACTGCTCACCACCGGCGGCGGCCTCGCCCCCGAGCGCTGGCGCGAGGCCGTGGACCGGGCCGGTGCCCGCCGCCAGGTCGCCCGCTTCCTCGTGGACAGCGGCGGGCTCGCAGACGGAGAGCTGGAGATATGCCACCTCGCCGCCATATTCGACGCCGCCTTCTTCGCACTCTCCCCGGGCAGCGGGCCCTCCCGCTTCCGCCGCGGGGCCACCCACTGGATCGGCTCCGTCCGTTCCGTTCCCGCCGCCGCCGTCGAACGCGAGACCCGGCGCCGCCGGGACCTGCTCGACGCGGTCTGGCCGTACCCCCTGCTGGACACCTCCCCGGTCGTCCCCCGGGCGGCCGCGCCGGGCCAGACGATCACCTCCCGGCAGCGGACCCTGCTGGGCCGGGCCGACGGCTTGCGCACCCCGGCCGACCTCGCGTGGGTCCTGGGCAGGCCCGCCTTCCACACCCTGCTCGACGTACGGCGCCTCGCGGCGGCCGGACTGGTCGAGACCCCGCACACCCCGGCCCCGCCACCGGCCGTGGCGCCCTTGCCCGACTGGATGACCGAGGCCCAATCCCCGGACGTGGCGCTGCTCCGCCGGTTACGCGACGCACTGGAGGCAAGTCTGTGAGGCTCCCGCTGCGACCGGCCCTGCGCGCCGACCGCTCCGAGCGTAGGCAGCCCGAAAGGAGTAAGGCCGACATGAGTACGGTGCCCCCCGAGACGGAGGCCGAGATACTCGCCGAGCTCCGCAGGCTGCGGGCCCGGGTACCCCAGCTCACCGGTGCCCTCGCCGCGAGCGCCGACGGTTTCGTACTCGCCCAGGACAGCGCCGCCGCTGAGGCCGAGTCCGTCGCGGCGCTGACCGCCGCCGCCCTCGGCGTGGCCCAGCGCCTCAGCGACTGCACCGGCCAGGGAGCCTTCCGCGAACTGCTCGTGCGCGGTGAGGACGGCTACGTCGCCACCTACGCGGCGGGCCTGGCGGCGGTCCTCACCCTGACCGCCGAGCCGAAGGTCAACGTCGGACGCCTCCACCTGGAAGCCCGGCGCTCAAGCCTCCGGATAGCCGAACTGATCGACCACACCCTCGGGCGACGGGGTCCCGGATTCCCACCCGGGTGATGCGCCTTCCGGTCGGCGGCCGGGCCTGACACGTCCAGCGCGTGCCGCCACAGCCGCATCCAGCTACAGCCAGTCATCCCTCCCTCACGTCCCAGTTACAGAGAAACGAGAAAGAGGACCCTCTCATGGTCAATGTGGAGACCGCACTCAAGGAAGCGACCACCACGATCGAAGGCGCGATCGGTGCCGCGCTCGTCGACTACGGCAGCGGCATGGCCCTCGGCACGATCGGGGGCGGCAAGGACCTCGACCTCGCGGTCGCGGCGGCGGGCAACACGGACGTGGTGCGCGCCAAGGTCCGCACGATGGAGATGCTCGGCCTCAAGGACGAGATCGAGGACATCCTCATCACCCTCGGCAGCCAGTACCACCTGATCCGGCTGATGAAGGCCCGCGGCTCCACGGGCTTCTTCCTCTACCTGGCCCTCGATAAGGGGCGGGCCAACCTCGCGATGGCCCGGCATCAACTGAAGAAGATCGAAGCAGACCTGGAGGTCTGACCGGCCCCACCGGGCAGGGTCAGGCCGCCTCCAACCGCATCGCCGAAGTGGCGGACGGCTGAATTCTTTGCCGTCCGCTCCGACGGTTGGCTTCGTATGCCCCATATGGGTGGAGTTTATGACTCTGTTACAGAGTAGGATGCTGTGAGCAGCTGATCATCGACAAAGCATAAAACGCTGGAGAAACCGCCACCCATGCCGCCGCGCCTGAGCATCGTCGTCCCCGTCTACAACGTCGAGCTCTACCTCGACGAGTGCCTGGAATCCATCGCATCCCAGACCTTCGAAGACTTCGAAGTCATTCTCGTGGACGACGGGTCCACGGACACGAGCGCCGTCATAGCCAAGGCGTTCGCCGCCAAGGACAAGCGCTTCCGCGTCGTGATGCAGGACAATGCAGGCCTCGGTGCGGCCCGCAACGTGGGCGCCCGTCACGCCGACAAGGACAGTGAGTACCTGGCCTTCGTCGACAGTGACGACACGATGCCCGACTACGCGTACCAGCGTCTCATCGAGGCGCTCGACGAGACGGGTTCGGACTTCGCGGGCGGCAACGTGAAGCGTTTCCGCTCCGTCGGCATGCAGCAGTCCTGGGGACACCGGGCCGCCTTCGCCCGCACCCAGCTGAAGACCCACATCTCGAAGTTCCCGGCGCTGGTCACCGACCGCACCGCGTGGAACAAGGTCTACCGGCGCAGCTTCTGGGACCGACACGGCTTCCAGTACCCGGAGGGCATCCTCTACGAGGACGCCCCGGTCAGCATCCCCGCGCACTACTTCGCCTCCAGCGTCGACATCATCAGCGACTGCGTCTACCACTGGCGCGTCCGCGAGACCGGTGAGCGCTCCATCACCCAGCGCTCCACCGACCCGATCTCCCTCATCGACCGCGTGAAGTCCGTACGCCTGGTCCGCGAGTCCCTCAAGGCCAAGCAGGGCGCCAAGTACGACCGTTACCTGCGCGACTACGACCACAACGTGCTGAGCGAGGAACTCCCGCTCATCTACAAGTACGTCGGCGAGGGCGGCCCCGACTTCCGCGCCGCGTTCGTCAAGGAGGTCGGCGGTCTCGTCCGCGAGATCGGCACCGGTCCCTGGTCCGACCTGACCGTCGCTGACCGGCTCAAGGCGTACCTGGCCGGCGAAGGCCGCGTCGAGGACTTCATCGCGCTCCAGCACCACCAGCGCGACTACAGCTACAGCGTGCCGGTCAAGGGCCTCGCCCGCCCGCAGGCGGACTACCCCTTCCTGCACGGCCGTCCGCCGGTTCCGGCCAAGATCCTCACCCTCGGTCCGCGCGAGCGCCGCGTCGTCAGCCGCCTGGAGCAGGCCGCCTGGGCCGACGGCAAGCTGCTGCTGCGCGGCTACGCCCTGCCCGGCCACCTCGGTGCGGAGAGCCGCCTCGGTTCCCGCAAGATGCTGGTCTTCCGCGAGGGGAACAAGCGTCGTCGCTCCGTCGTGAGCACCCGTACCGTCGCCTCCCCGATGGCCACGGTGAAGTCCCCGCACCTCGCTCTGCGGCACGCCGACTGGGCCGGCTTCACGGCCGTCGTCGACCCCTCGATCTTCCAGTCGGGCGGCAAGTGGAACCAGGGCACGTGGACCACGTCCATCGCCGTCACCGGCGCGGGCGGGCTGCACCGCGCCCGCCTGCGCGGCGGGGAGAACGACACCGGCCAGAACCCGCCCCCGCACTGGGTGGCTCCCGACGTCCGGATCGTCCCGACGGTTTCCGGTGCCCTCACCATCCAGGTGGAGATCGCCCGGGCCCGCGCCCTGGACGTCCACGCCGCGGGTGACGACGCCGTCGAGATCACCGGCGAACTCTCCGCCGAGGCGGTCGGATCCACCACGCTGCAGGCCGTCCACGTCACCACGGGTACGGTCCTCTCCTTCCCGCTGGAGAGCGCGGCGTCCGGCGCCGACCGGGCCTCGTTCACCGTCCGCGTACCGCTGGCCGACCTGGCCGCCGTGCCGGACGCCGAGTGCGAGCCCGGCGAGTGGGCCCCCGAGCCCTGGAGCCTCTCCGTCATCGGCCCCGACGGCACCGAGCACCGCGTGGTGCACGACGAGCGCGGTGGATTCGGTGGCCTGGTCCTGCCCCTGCCCGGTGAGGACGGGGGACGCTCCCTCTTCGCCAAGCGCGGAAACACCGGGCACCTGACCCTCTCCGTGCAGCCCTCCCCGCCGCTGGTCGACGGGGTCACCGCCGAAGACGGCACCCTCACCCTGCGCGGCCGCTTCGTCGCGCCGACCGACGAGCCGTACGAGTTGGTCCTGCACAACGCCAACGGCGTGGAGTTCAGCTACCCCGTCACCCGTGACGGGGACGCCTTCGAGGCCGTCTTCCGGCCCGTGCTCCCCGAGGCGTACGCCGGCCGCACCACGCTCCCCGAAGGCCGCTGGTGGCCGACGATGCGCCCGGTCGCCCAGGGCGGAACCACCGCCGGACTCCTCGGCGTCGACCGCGGCGCCCCCGTACAGATGGGTCCGGGCCTGCTCTTCGCCGGGCCGCACCCGCTCACCGTGCAGGGCCGCCGGATGCGGGTCGAGACCCGCTTCCACGACCGCATGGTGCTGGTCGCGGACCCGCTCATCAGCCCGCACGACCGCTCCCACTACGCACAGCGCGTGGCCCGGTTCGAGACCTACCCGGCGCAGCGCGCCCTGCCGGTCAAGGACATCGTCGTCTACGACACCCACCACGGGCAGGGCTCCGGCGACTCGCCGCGCGCCATCCACGAGGAACTGGTGCGCCGCGGCGAGAAGCTGGAACACGTCTGGCTGGTCCGCGACGGCCAGACCGAGGTCCCGGAGACCGCCCGCGCCGTCCAGTACCAGAGCGTGGAGTCGTGGGAGGTGCTGGCCCGCGCCCGTTACTTCGTGACCAACGACACCGTGCCGGGGCGCTTCCAGCGCCGCGCCGGCCAGGTCGTCGTACAGACGTGGCACGGTACGCCGATCAAGGAGATCGGTCACGACTTCGTGCACGACTACTACACGAGCCCGGAGATCCTGGAAGGGCTGGAGCACGACAGCGCCCAGTGGACCCTGCTGGCCTCCCCGAGCTCCTTCGCCACGCCCATCCTCAAGCGCGCCCTCGGCTACGACGGCGAGGTCATCGAGGCGGGCAGCCCGCGTGCGGACGCCCTGGTACGGCCCGACGCGCAGCGGATCGCCGAGGTCCGCCGCCGGCTCGGCCTGCCCGAGGGCAAGAAGGTCGTCCTCTACATGCCCACGTGGCGCGAGAACAACGAGGGCTTCTCGGGCGGCTACAAGCTCGACCTGCGGATCGACCTGGACCAGGCCCGCCGTGAGCTGGGCGAGGACCACGTCCTGCTGATCCGTAGCCACCACCACGTGACGGAGCAGGTCCGTGACGGTGTCCGCGACGGGTTCGTCATCGACGTGTCCCGCTGGCCCGACGCGGCCGACCTGCTGCTGGTCGCCGACGTGCTGATCTCGGACTACTCCTCCGCGATGTTCGACTTCGCGCTCACGGACCGGCCGATCCTGCTCTTCACGTACGACCTGGAGCACTACCGCGGCACGCTGCGCGGCTTCAACTTCGACCTGGAGGAGAAGGCCCCCGGACCGCTGCTGGCGGACTCGGCGAGCCTGATCGAGGCCGTGCGCAACGCGGACGCGGTCGGGGCGCAGTACGCCGAGGCACGAGCGGCGTTCCGCGCCGAGTTCTGCGACCTGAACGACGGCAACGCCACCGAGCGCGTCGTCGAGCGCATGCTCGCGATGGGCGCGGAGCCCGCCAAGTAAGCCGAACGGGCGAATTACCGGCCGAATGCGGACCGGCCCCGGACCCACCGATGAATTTCGGGTCCGGGGCCGGTCTGTATGTGAGGGACGGCATCCATCGTCCAGCGACCGGCCCGGAGGCAGAGATGAGCGGCAAGGGATTCACCACGTGTCTGTGGTTCGACGGCAATGCGGAAGCGGCCGCCGACTACTACCTGTCCGTCTTCAAGGACGGCAAGCTCGGCCGGATCGGTCGGTACACGGAGGCGGGCCCCGGCCGGGCCGACTCCGTCATGGTCGTGGAGTTCGAGATCAACGGCCAGCAGTTCATCGGCCTCAACGGCGGTCCGCAGTTCCCCTTCACCGAGGCGATCTCCTTCCAGATCCGCTGCGCCGACGAGTCGGAGGCGGACTACTACTGGGACGCGCTGACCGGCGACGGCGGCGAGGAGGGCGTCTGCGGCTGGGTCAAGGACAGGTTCGGCGTGTCCTGGCAGGTCATCCCGCCGGGCGCCATCGACCTGATCGCCGACCCGGACC
This sequence comes from Streptomyces sp. NBC_01439, assembly GCF_036227605.1. Lineage (GTDB taxonomy): Bacteria > Actinomycetota > Actinomycetes > Streptomycetales > Streptomycetaceae > Streptomyces. The sequence goes on from NZ_CP109487.1 coordinate 8,525,786, forward strand.
CCGGGCGGGCCGCCCGGGCCACCGCCGCCATGATGCAGATGAAGAAGCTGGACGTGACGGAAATGCGCCGGGCGGCGGACGCGGGCCAGAGCTAGGCCGGGGCGTGGGCGACGGGGACTAGGAGACGGCGAACCTGGCCAGCAGGGCCGGCAGGGCGGTGCCGATCGGCTCGCGGACGATCTCGTCGGCCAGCGGGTCGTACGGGGTCTCCTCCGCGTTCACGATGATCAGTCGGGCCCCGGCCTCCGCGGCCATGCCGGCGAGCGACGCGGCGGGTTGTACTTGCAGGGTCGACCCGACGGCGATGAAGACCTGGCACCCCTTGGCCACGGCCATCGCCTGCCCCAGCACCTCGGGGTCGAGCCGCTGGCCGAACATCACGGTCGCCGATTTGAGGATCCCGCCGCACACCAGGCAGGCGGGATCCGGTTCCCCGGCGGCCACCCGGGCCAGCGCCCCGTCCATGTCCGACCGGGCGTGACAGGCCGTGCACACCACCGATCGTGCGCTGCCGTGCAACTCGAAGACCTTGCGGTCGGGCATTCCGGCGAGTTGGTGCAGTCCGTCCACGTTCTGGGTGATCACCCGCACCGGGGTGCCGCCGCGCTCCAACTCCGCCACGGCCAGGTGCGCGGCGTTCGGCCGTGCTCCGAGCGCGCCGATCTCGGCGCGCATCAGCCAGGAGCGGCGCCGGATCTCCGGATCGGCCATGTAGTACGCGTAGGTCACGAGCTTTTCGGCATCGGGATCCTGCCGCCACAGGCCCCGGGGCCCTCGGTAGTCCGGAATTCCGGAGTCGGTGGACATTCCGGCCCCGCTGAACACTGCGACAAGTGGCTTCCCCATGCACCGACCCTATGCACGGGTACGGGCGGCCCGCGAGCCCATTTCCGCGTACCCGCCGGCGGGTCGTTTCTGCGGTGAATCCCGACCCCCACAGGAGTGAGATCCGGGCCCCGCCCTCCCGATCCGCCGGCCCGGCGGGTACAAGACCGGACATGATGCTCACGCCGTACCGCCTCGGTGCCCTGCTGCTGACCCTGCTCGCGCTCCCGGTCGTGCCGTCCGTCCCCGCCCTCGCCGCGCCCGCCGCCGTCGTGGGGAGGGGACACACCGCGGCCCAGATCAGCGAGTTCCTCATCGGCTTCTACGGTGACCACGGCCCCTCCGAGCAGGACCGGGAGAACCAGGTCTCGCAGATCCTCAAGGAGAGACAGCAGGTCAACGAAGAGGTCGACGTCCTGCTCTGCTCCCAAGAGGAGCCGCAGGACATCAGCGTCGGCCCGGTCACCGTCGCGAAGACCGCCTCGGTGGGATGGGCCACCGTGACCACCCATTGGGCCTCCGGCAACACCGACACCTTCACCGCTTACGTACGTCTGGACTCCAACCCCATCCGGCTCGACGACGTGATCTGCGCGGGCTGAAATCCGTACGGTGATCGACGGGGCCGTCCATAGGGTGGGTGCATGGCTACGACAACCACGACCGCCACCGTCCTCTACTGCCGCGACCCCCTGAACGAGCGCCGGGTCGACGCCCACTTCGCGGCGGAGGCCCGACAGTTGCGCGACACCGGGGGCACCGCCCTGCTCATCGACCACGACGCGCTGCTGGCCGGGGACGCCGAACGGGCCGTCGCGCGCGTGCCGGACGGGCCCGGAGCCGTCTGGTACCGCGGCTGGATGATCCCCTCGGGCCACTACGCCGCACTGGACGCGGTCCTGCGCCGACGCGGTGGTGAGCTGGTCGTCACCCCGGAGGCGTACCGCAGGGCGCACGAACTCCCCGGCTGGTACGAGACCTTCGCGGGTCTGACCCCGGTCAGCAGTTGGTTGCCGGCGGGGCCTGGGACGGTCCCGGATCCGGAGGGCCTCGCGGCCCTCACGGTGGGCCTGCCGCCGGGACCCGCCGTCATCAAGGACTACGTGAAGTCCCGCAAGCACGAGTGGGACGAGGCCTGTTACGTGCCCGACCTCGCCGACCGGGCCGCGCTGCACCGCGTCGTCGCCCGCTTCGTCGAACTGCAGGGCGAGTTCTTGGCGGGCGGGGTGGTGGTGCGGGCCTTCGAGCACTTCGTCACGCCGGAGGGGGCGGCCGCGGAGGTGCGGGTGTGGTGGCGGGACGGGGCGCCGCGACTGGTCACCGCCCACCCCGACAGCCCGGTCGGCGAGGTCCCGGGACCGGCCCTCGCGTCGGCCCTCGAACCGGTCCGGGCGGCAGTCGAGGCGCTGGGCTGCCCCTTCGTGACCACCGACCTCGCACTGCGCGCGGACGGGGTGTGGCGCGTCGTCGAAGTAGGGGACGGTCAGGTCAGTGACCTCCACCGGGAGGCCGATCAGGCCGCGTTCGTAAGTCTTTTGACGACGCATCAGGCACTCCTGCGCACACCGGCCCCATCTGGTACAACACCCGCATGACGGGATTCGAGATCGGCGGCGCGAGCGCCGCCGACATGAGGCTGATGCGCGACTGGGCCGACGAGGAGGGCTGGAATCCGGGGGACTCGGACCGGTTCGCCTTCGCGGTCGCCGACCCGGAGGGGTTCCTCATGGGGCGGCTGGACGGCGAGCCGGTGGCCTGCATCTCCGCCGTGCGGTACGGCGGGGGCTTCGGTTTCATCGGCTTCTACATCGCCCGGCCGGCCGTCCGCGGCCAGGGGTACGGCATGCGGCTGTGGCGCGCCGGGATGGAACGGCTCGACGGGCGCCTCGTGGGTCTGGACGGGGTCGTCGACCAGCAGGCCAACTACCGCAAGTCGGGCTTCCGCCCGGCCTGGAACAACTTCCGCTACGAAGGCGCCCCACAGGGGGGCGACGACGGCGGGGTCGAGGTCGTGGACGCGGGCACCCTGCCCTTCGGTCGGCTCGCCGCCTATGACCGGCGGTTCTTCCCCGCGGCGCGGGGCGCCTTCCTGTCCGCATGGACCGGACTGCCCGGCCGCACCGCCCTGGCCGCCGTCCGGGACGGCCGGATCGAGGGTCTCGGCGTGATCCGCCCCTCCAGCGCCGCCCATCGGATCGGCCCGCTCTATGCGGCCACCCCGGCGGTGGCGGCGGCCCTGCTGCGGGAGTTGTCCCGGCAGGCTCCCGACGGCCTGGTGTCCGTGGACGTACCGGACGCCAACCCGGCGGCCGCCGCGCTCTTCGAACGCCTCGGTCTGGCCCCGGCCTTCGAGACCGCCCGGATGTACACCGGCCCGGCGCCGGACCTCGCCCTGTCGGAACTCTTCGGGGTGACCAGTCTCGAACTGGGATGAGGAGCCGGAGCTGTTGACGGCATCGGCGGCTGCGCCCCGGTGAGCCGGGCCGGACGGCGGTCGCACGGCGCCGCCCGGCCCACCGCCTCACGCGGGGTCAGAAGCCGAACAGTACGCCGGAGGTGTTCCGCAGGCCGCACGGATTGGCGAAGGTGTACGTGTAGCTGAGCCGACGGCCCTGCCACACGCCGACGGCCGTCACCGTCATCGGGTTCCACTCCCTGGTACAGACGGCGCCGGCGGCCGGTGCGGCCAGCGGGTCGAGCCGTGAGCCGTTGGCACGTAACTCGGCGCACGCCGCAGCCGGGTTCGGGTGCGTCCCGCCGGGCGTCGGCGAGCAGACGAGGGTCACCGCGCGCAGGACCGTGCCCGTTTTGGCATCGGGCCCGGCCGTCACGCTGAGCACCAGCGCGGACGGCGCGTACAGGCTCTGGGTACCGGTCGGTGCGGCTCCGGCCGTACCCGGCCAGACCAGCGCGGTGAGCGCGGTGAGCGCCATGGCGGCGGAACCGAGCCCGAGACCCCTTGCGATGGACCGCATTTCGAACACTCCCTTGGGTTGGTGTTTCGGATAGCGGACGCAGTCTTGCCGACCCGAGCCATGAACGCCCGTTCGGACCTCCTTTTTCCGTCACCGATCGTGTACGAATGACTGCAGACAGCAGCCGTGCGATCGGGCTGACCTGTGCGGGAGCGGGCCGCCGAATCGGCCGAACACCGACCGGGACACCTCCCCGAAACCTGCCGCACCACGCCTGTGATCTGCCCGGACGGGGTCTGGGGCCCCTCCGGGGGTAGGGCCGGCCCCACCCCGGAGACACGGCCTGGGCCCGCTGTGCGGCGCCGCCCGCGACGGTTGGCTTCAGGCATGGAAAACGATGCGATCCAACTCGACGACGTCACCCGGGTCTTCGGCGCTGGCGACCGGGCGGTCACCGCCCTCGACCGGGTCTCCCTCGACGTTCCCCGGGGCACCTTCACCGCCGTCATGGGCCCCTCCGGCTCCGGAAAGTCCACCCTGCTGCAATGCGCGGCGGGACTCGACCGGCCCACCTCCGGTCGGGTGAGCGTGGGCGGCACCGAACTCGGCCGGCTCGGCGAGACCCGGCTGACCCTGCTGCGTCGCGACCGCATCGGCTTCGTCTTCCAGGCCTTCAACCTGCTGCCCGCCCTGACCGCCGAACAGAACGTCGCCCTGCCCCTGCGCCTGGCCGGCCGCCGCCCCGCCAGGGCCGAGGTCCGCGAGGCGCTGGCTCGGGTGGGCCTCGGCGACCGGGCCCGGCACCGGCCCGCGCAGCTGTCCGGCGGGCAGCAGCAGCGCGTGGCCCTGGCCCGCGCCCTGATCACCCGCCCCGAGGTGCTCTTCGGCGACGAACCCACCGGCGCCCTGGACTCGCAGACCGGCCGCGGGGTGCTCACCCTGCTCCGGACCATGGTCGACACCGAACGCCAGACCGTCGTCATGGTCACCCACGACCCCGTGGCCGCCTCCTACGCGGACCGCGTGGTCTTCCTCGCCGACGGCCGGGTGAACGGCGATGTCCTGGGCGCACGCGCCCAGGACATCGCCGCCCGCATGACCGCGCTGGAGGGAGCGCCGTGCTGACCATCGCCCTGCGCACCGCGCGCCACCGCTGGGTCACCCTCCTCGGGAGCTTCGTGGCCCTGGCCCTCGGCGTCGGCCTCATCGCCACCATGGGCCTCGGGCTCGCCGCCACCCTGGACGCCCCGCAGCGCCTCCCGGAGCGGTTCGCCCAGGCCCCCGTCGTCGTCAGGGGCGACGACGTGCTGCGCGTCCCCGTCCCGGGCGGGGAACGCACCGCCAAGCTCGCCCACCCCCGGCCCGTCCCCTCCGAACTCGCCCGGCGGCTGGCCGCCCTCGGCCCGACCACCGAGGACCGGTCCTTCCCCGTCCGAGCCGAGGGCGGGCCGGAGCACCTGGTCGGCCATCCCTGGTCCGTTGCCGCCTTCGCCCCGTACGCCCTCGACGCGGGCCGGTCCCCGCGCTCCGACGACGAGGTCGTCACCACCGGCTGGTCCCGGCCCGGGGCCCGGATCGGCACCGACCACGGCCCCGTGACCGTGGTCGGCACCGTCGCCGACCGCGGCTTCGAGGACGCCGTCTTCTGGACCGATGCCCGCGCCGCCCGGCTCTCGCCCGCCGTCGACCAACTCGTCGTCGCCGCCGACCCGACCGCCGTACGGGACGCCGTACGCGATGCCGTCCGGGCGTTCCCGGGCCGGGACACCGACGTACGGGTCCTGACCGGCCCGGACCGCCGCCACGCCGACCCCGACCCCGAACGCGAGCGCGAGGCCCTGGTCGCCGTGAACGCCGTACTCGGCACCGCGGGCGGCATCACCTGCTTCGTCGCGGTGTTCGTCGTCGCCTCCACCTTCGCCTTCGCCGTCGCCCAACGCCGCAAGGAGTTCGCGCTGCTGCGCACGGCCGGCGCCACCCCGGGCCAAATCCGGCGCACGGTGGTCGCCGAGGCGTTGATGCTCGGCGTGGTCGCCTCCGCAGCGGGCTGTCTGCTCGGGGCGTACGGAGCGCCCGTGTTCGTCTCGCACCTGGTGGACGAGGGCCTCGCACCCCGCTGGTTCGCCGTCGGCGACGCCACCTGGCCCTTCCACGCGGCCTTCTGGGCCGGCCTGCCCGTCGCGCTCGCGGGAGTCGTCGCCGCCTCCTGGCGGGCGGGCCGGGTCGCCCCCTCCGAGGCACTGCGCGAAGCCGCGTACGAGACGCGGACCATGACCCCGGGCCGCTGGATCTTCGGCGCCGGACTGCTGCTGACGGGCCTCGGCACCCTCGCCCACGCCCTGCTCACCGACCCCGCGGACCTGCTCCACCGCAAGACGTACACCAGCCGTCCGATGCTGTTCATCGTCGCCTTCGCGCTGCTGTCGCCGGTGCTGGTGCGCCCGTTGGTCCGGCTGCTCGCCTGGCTCCCCGCCCGGCTGCCGGGCGCCGGCGGGATGCTGATCCGGGAGAACGCGGCGGCCGGCACCCGGCGTACGGCGGCCGTCGCCGCCCCCGTCCTGGTCACCGTGGCCCTCGCCGGATCCCTGCTGGGCACCACCGCCACTCTGAACGAGGCCAAGGCCGCCGAGATCCGGCAGCGGACCACCGCCGACCACGTCGTCACGGCCGGCCCGGGCGGGTTCGATCCGGCCGCGGTCGAGCGGATCCGGGCCGTACCTGGAACGGAGATCTCCGCCACCGCCGCGACCGCCGTCCACGTGCTGGAGGAGGGCAGGGCGCTGATCCGCTCCGACGCCCGCGCCGCGGATCCCGCGGCCCTCGCCCGGACCGCCCGACTGCCCCTGACGGCAGGATCGGTCACCGACCTCGACGACGACTCCGTCATCGTCACCGCGGAATGGGAACGGCACACCGTCGGATCCACCGTCGAGGTGTGGCTCGGTGACGGCACCCGCAAGGCCCTGCGGATCGCGGCCGTGATGAGCACCGGCACCGGGGGCAACGGCGCCTACGTCACCCCCGCCAACGCCCCCGGCGCGACGGTGGACCGGATCGACGTACGCCTCGCCCCGGGCGCGGACGGCGCGGCGGTCGGCGCCGCGCTGGCCGAGGCCGCACGGCAGGCCGGGGGCCGCGCCCTCACCAAGGACCGGTGGTTGTCCGAAAACCGGCCCGGGACCCGACGCACCACCCGGACGGGCTTCCTGCTGGTCCTCGGCATCGCCCTGCTCTACACGGGGATCGCGCTCGCGGGCACCCTGGTCACGGCCACCTCCGACCGGGCCCGCGAGCTCGCGGTGCTGCGCCTGGCCGGAGCCACCCGGTGGCAGGTCCTGCGGCTAGTGGCGGGGGAGTCCCTGCTGGTCGTGCTCGTCGGCACGGTCACCGGCACCCTGGTCGCCGCCCTGAACCTGGCCGGTGTCGGGGCGGCACTGGGCCTCTTGGACGTCAGGGGCGCCCTGGTGATCCCGTGGGCCGCCCTCGGGGCGACGTCCGGCGCCTGCGCGGCCGTGGCGGTGGTCTCCGCGGTCGTCCCGGCCGGGCTGTGCCTACGGCGCAGGGCGGTCGAGACGGCGGGCCAGCACTAGCTCATCATGCGGTGCTGCTGAGGCGGGGGGCGTACAGCTCCAGCAGGCGGGTGCGGGTCTGCTGGAGGCGCATCGCGAGGACGCGCCCGACCCAGTGTCCGATCGCGGAGCCGAAGGTGGGATCGGCGTCCATCAACATCCGCACGGTCGCGGCGTCGAACTCGTACGCCCGTACCGGTGTCATCGCCTCCGCGCCGAGCTGCCACACGTACGGCGGGAACAGCCAGGACCACCCCACCAGCTCACCGGGGCCGAGGCTCTCCACGGGCGCGGGCCGGCGGCCGGCGACGGGGATTTCCAAGGTCACGGTGCCGGAACGCACGATCCAGAAGGAATCCGCCCGGGTGCCCTCGTCGAAGATGCGCGCGCTCTCCGGGAAATTGACCTCACGGGCCTGGGACATCAGCCGTCCACGGTGCTCGGTGGACAGGACGGCGGCGATCCGGATGGGGGAAGGTGTGCTCACGACGGCCTCCGATCACGACCCCCCACGACGCTCCTGCTCTCCCAGTGTCGCCGAAGCCCGCCATATCGCGGCCGGACGGGACGCGGTTTCTTCCGGGGCCGGTCCGGGAACGGGCCCCGGCGGCCTTCCACGCCAGTCAGGGGGTCGGGCGGAGGGTCCGTCGTACGGCGTTGCGCAGCCACTGGTGGGCCCCGTCGGCGCTGTGCCGCGGGTGCCAGGCCATGCCGATCGTCAGAGGTGGCAGCAGCAGCGGGATGTCCAGCAGGCGCAGCCCCATCGCGCGTGCCGCGTCGCCGAGTGGCGAAGGCGGCTCGCCCGGCAGCGCGGTCGGTACCAGGCAGACCACGTCGCCGACCGCGGCCAGTGCCATCGCCGCCAGATGCCCGGGCAGGACGGCGCTCACCTGCCGGCTGAGGCCCTGCTCGGCCAGGGCCGCGTCCAGCGGACCGGTGAAGCGGCCCCGGCGGCTGACCGCCACGTGCTCGGCCGCGGCCAGCCGAGCAGGGGTCAGGGTCCCTTCGGTGAGCGGGTGCCCGGCTCTGACACCGGCCGCCATCCGCAGCGTGACCAGCTCTTCGACCCGGGTCTCCGGGTCGACGTGGTCGATGGCCCCGATCTCCAGGTCGACCCGACCTTCGCGCAGCGCGGGGCCCGCCTCCCACTCCTCGGCCAGCACCCGTAGCGAGACCCCCGGCGCCCGGCGCCGGGCCAGCGCGAGCAGCCCCGGCGCCAGCGCGGCGCCGACCAGGTCCGAGGCCTGGACGGTGAACGTGCGCCGCAGTGCGGCGGGGTCGATCCCGCCGCTCGGGGTGAGCAGTGCCTCCAGCCGGCGCACCACCGCGGCGGCCTCGTCCCGCAGCGCCTCGGCGCGGGGCGTAGGCACCATCGCCTGGCCCGCCCGTACGAGCAGCGGATCCTGGAGCACCCGGCGCAGCCGGGCCAACGTGCGGCTCATCGCCGCGGGCGAGGTGCGCAGCCGTGCGGCGGCGCGGGTGACGCTCTGCTCGGTCAGGAGGGCGTCGAGGGCGACGGCGAGATTGGCGTCGAGGTGGGGAACGATGCTGGTCAACGGCGTTATTCCAATTCTGGCAAGGATTGGATGCTGAAGTTCCCATTGTGGCAATGCGGTGGGCGTTTGCACGATGAGGAGGCCTTACCGCTTCGACACGACTCCGAGGTTTTCATGATCGTCATTACTGCCCCCACCGGAAACATCGGCCGGCGGCTGCTGTCGCTGCTGGTCGAAGCCGCGCCCGCGCACGGAGAGGAGTTGCGCGTCGTCGTCCGCGATCCCGCCCGGCTCCCCGAAGCCGTACGCGGACGGGTCCAGGTGGTCACCGGCTCGCACGGCGACGCCGCGACCGTCGAGCGCGCCTTCACCGGGGCCGATGCCGTCTTCTGGCTGGTGCCACCGGACGCCTCGCTCACGCCCGAGGAGGCGTACAGCGGCTTCACCCGCCCGGCCGCGCGGGCGTTCGCCGCCCACGGGGTCGGCCGTGTCGTCGGCGTCTCGGCGCTCGGCCGCGGCACCCCCCTGGCCGGCCGGGCCGGGCTGGTCACCGCCTCCCTGGCCATGGACGACCTGATCGCCGCTTCCGGTGTCGCCTACCGCGCACTGGCCAATCCGTCCTTCTTCGAGAACCTGTTGGAGGAGGTCGACTCGATCCGCGAGAACGGTGTCTTCACCGACACCGTCGCGGCCGACCGTCCGGCCCCGCTGGTGGCCGTCGCCGACATCGCAGCGACGGCGGCCGGACTGCTGCTGGACCGTTCCTGGACCGGCGTCGACAGTGTGCCGGTGCTCGGCCCGCAGGACCTGTCGCCCAACGACCTGGCCCGCATCATGACCGCGGAACTGGGCCGTCCGGTCCGCTACCGGCGCGAGTCGCTCGACGAGATGCGGTCCGCCATGCTCGCCCACGGCCTCCATGCGGCGTTCGTCGAGGGCATGGTCGACATGAAGCGCGCCAAGGACCAGGGCCTGGACTCGGGCGTCGCCCGCGGGCCACAGACGGGCCCTGGCCCGGCCACCGGCTTCGCCCAGTGGTGCGCGCAGACCCTGGGGCCCGCCGTCCTCGCCACCTCGGAGGCAGTCGATGCCCACTGACCGAACCGAGCCGCCGGTCACCGCGTTCATGCTGGTCAAGACCACGCCCGAGTGGCTGGCGATGACCTTGGCCGAACGCGTCCACGCCTTCACCACCGGTGTCGTCCCGGTGATCGAGGCCCGCACCCGCGGCGTCCGCTCCCGCTTCTACGACACGGAGTTCTACTCGGCGCGGGTCACCGACATCTGGGTCTGGGAGGCGGACGACCACGACGCCTACCGGCTGCTGATCGACGCGTTGCGCGAAACCCCCTTCTGGGACCGGTACTTCGAGGTGGTGGACCTGCTCGTGGGCACCGAGAACGGTTACGCCCGCACCTACGGCCTGGAGCCGGTGGCCACCCTCGCCACCTGACGCGGGCCCCGCCCGCCCGGTGCCGCCGCCCTGCGGGGGCACCGGGCCCTCGCCGGCCGCGCAGCGGGCTCCCGGGCACCGCACCTCACCGCGCCGCGGGAGCGACGTCGAAGCCTTCGTCCGGCACCCCGCCGGGCGCTAGGGGGTGTCCTCGGCGTTCGCCTCCAAGCAGGCCAGCTCCATCGCGTCGAGGACGGCCTCGTGGCTGCGCCCGCTCAGCTCGGCGACGTTCTCGATCTGGGCCGTCGCCCAGGCCGCCAGGGTCATCACCAGCACCCGGAGCCCGTCGGTGCCGTGCTCGGCCAGGACCGCGTCGGCGACCACCATGGCCTCCTCGGGGACCTGCTCGGGCGGCTCGAGGCCCGCCAGGCCACGCAGCAGGGTGAGGGTGCGGCGGGAGATCTCCGGCGTCATTCCCGCCAGCCGCATGTCTTCGTCGTCGTCCATCCGCCCCGTCCTCCGGTGCCGTGCCACATCACCTCAGGGCACGGTAGAGGGGCGCGGCCCCGCGCGGGGCCGTTTCGGCAGGGTGACGGTGCGTCACTGGGGGTCCACCGGCTGAATCTGGTGGGTGCCGTCCGGTGCCGTCCGGGCAGGCCGCGGGTCATCCGGGCCGGAAAGCGTCCGCGCATTCGACTTCCCCCGGAAGCGACCCGCCGGTAACCTGCCCGCGGCAGCCGCCCGCCGGGACGGCCGAATTTCCGGCAGGAGCGAGATGAAGAACCTCTTACGCGCGATCCTCTGCGCCCTCCTGCTGGTGGTCGGCGTCCTGTCGACGCCGCCCGCGCAGCCCGCCCGCGCCGCCGCCCCCCACCCCGAGGCCGCCCCGGGCACCACCGAGGCCTGGACCCCGCCGCTGTCCACCCGGGGCCGGTACGTCGTCGACGCACAGGGCAACCGCTTCCGCCTGCGCTCCGGGAACTGGGACGGAGCCCAAGGGTCCTGGAACGGCTCGGGCGACCGCAACGACCCCGCCACGCACCACAGCGGGCAGAACGCCCACGGAATCCCGATCGGCCTGGACCGCGTCCCCCTGCCCACCCTGCTCGCCGACTTCCGGGCCGCGGGGCTCAACAGCATCCGGCTGCCCTTCTCCAACGAGATGCTGCGCGACACCACCCCCGTCCCGGACTCCGCCGTCGCGGCCAACCCTGCCCTGCGCGGTCGCACGCCCCTCCAGGTCTACGACGCCGTGGTCGCCGCCCTCACCGACGCCGGCTTCGCCGTCATCCTCAACAACCACACCGTCAGCACCCGTTGGTGCTGCGGCCTCGACGGCAACGAGCGCTGGAACAGCGGTCGCTCCACCGCCCAGTGGGCCGACGACTGGGTCTTCCTCACCCGCCGCTACCGCGACAACCCGCGCGTGGTCGGCGCCGACCTCTACAACGAGGTCCGCCGCGACTTCTTCGACGACCCCAACTGGGGCCTCGGCGACGACCACGACTGGCACGCGGCCGCCCAGGAGGCCGCCGACCGCATCCTCACCGAGGCCAACCCGAACCTGCTGATCGTCGTCGAGGGCATCAACTGGTTCGGCCTGCCCGTGGACGGCTTCCCGCACGGCCGCCCCACCCTCACCCCCGTACGCACCCTGTCCCACACCCTGGTCACCTCGAACAAGCTGGTCTACTCGGCCCACTTCTACGGGTACACCGGCCCCCGGCACAGCGGCGCGACCGGCATCGGCGAGACCCATGACCTCCGCTACCAGGACATGACCGCCGCGGAGCTCGAACAGACCCTCTACGACCAGGCCTTCTTCGTGTCCGCGGAGACCGGCACGCACTTCACCGCCCCCGTTTGGATCAGCGAGTTCGGAATCGGGGCCGACGAGGGCGGCGCCGCCCCGCGCGCCTGGTTCGACCGCCTCACCGGTTACCTGACGCGCTCCGACGCCGACTTCGCGTACTGGCCCCTCGTCGGCTGGAGCACCACCGCCCAGGGCGCCCCCGGCGGCGACAGCTGGGCGCTCCTGCGCTACGACGCGACCGGCCGCCGCTCCGGCGTCCTGGACCCGGGGGACTGGCGCACCGCCCGGTGGTCCCCGCTCGCCGCCACCCCCGGCCGCACCGGACCGGTCCCCGCCACCACCGCCTGGTACCAACTGACCACGGACCACCGCGACCACAACGCCTCGCTGCGCACCCGGGCCGCCGGGGACTGGGACAGCGGGGCCCGCAAGGCGGTCTGTCCCGACGGCGCCCGTCTCAGCGGGCTCGCCCACACCGGTGGCCGGGGCCTGTGCACCAGCTCCGACCTGCGCGCCCCGACGGGCGGGCACACCGTGGTCCGCGACGAGCGGTACGTCCCGGCGGGCGGCGACTGGGCCACCGGATACACCAAGTTCCAGTGCCCGGCCGGCCAGTTCCTGATCGGCTACAGCCTGCGCGGCGAGCGGGTCTCGGCGGCGTTGTGCGCCCCGGCCCGTACGGCGCTTCCCGGGGGCGGCCGGACGGTGTGGTTCGACCGGGGCGACGACCGCCCGGCGGGCGGCCCCGGCGGCGAGTTCGCCTACGGGAACTACAAGGGCCAGTGCCTGCCCACCGAGTACGCGGCGGGCATCGCCTTCACCACCCGCGCCGCCACCCGCCCCTCCCCGGCCGCGCTGCTGTGCCGTCCCCTGCCGGGTCCGGGCGCCCGCTGACCGGCCCGCCGCGGCGACGGCGGCGAGCGCGACGAGGATCAAGGCCGCCGCGACCAGGAAGGTGAACCGCATCCCGGTGGCCACGGCCCCCGCGGGCGCCGAGGCGATGTCGGCCGTCGCCGACCCGTGCGCGAACACCGTGCCCATGAGCGACGCACCGCTGATGAGGCCGAGATTGCGCGACAGACCGAGCATGCCGGAGACGACGCCCCGCCGGTCGGGGCCGACGTCCGCCATGACGGCGGTGTTGTTGGCCGTCTGGAACACCGCGTAGCCCGCCGTCACGACCGCGAGCGGGGCGACGTACCCGGGGACACCGAGCGAAGCCGGCGTCAGGGAGAGGGCGACGGCGCCGGCCGTCATTGCCAGGAGACCGAGCAGGGTCGTGCGCTGCGCGCCGAAGCGGTCCGCGAGGCGTCCCGCGGGCATCCCGGTCACCGCGGCGACCAGCGGACCGGCCGACAGGACGAGTCCCACCGGGGCCTCGCCGAGCCCGAGCGCCCGGGAGAGGTAGAACGGCCCGACCACCAGTGTCGCCATCATCACCGTCGACACGAGCGCGCTCGAGGCGAGGCCCGCACCGATCACCGGAGCGCGCAGGAGCGTCCGTTGGACCAAGGGGGCGGCCGCCCGCGACTCCACGTGCACGAAGAGGACGACCCCGCAGACGGCAGCCAGCAGGAGGGCGGTGCCGAGCGTGCCGGAAAGGACGCCACCGCGGGTCATCGCGAGGGCGTAAGCGGCGAGCGTCAGCGCGAGCAACAGCGTCCCCAGGTGGTCGAAGGGGGGCCGGTCGCCCCCGCGTTCCGGCCGGTCGGCGGGCAGATGGCGGTGGGCGAGCAGGAACGCCGCCAGGCCCAGCGGCACGTTGACGAGGAAGAGCGCCCGCCAGCCGGCCCCGGCGAGCAGGACCCCGCCCAGCGACGGACCGAGGGCGGTGCCCACCGCGGACATCGAGGCGAGCAACCCCATGGCACTGCCCGTCCGCCCCTCGGGGACCGTCTCACCCACGAACGCCAGGGTGAGGGCCGTCAACACGGCGGCTCCCAGGCCCTGGGCCGCCCGGGCACCGACCAGCAGCCAGAGCGTGGGCGAGGCGGCGCACAGCACCGAGGCCGCGGTGAACAGGAGGATTCCCGCCAGGAGCAGCCGCCGGCGGCCGACGAGGTCGCCGAGGCGTCCGGCACCCACGACCAGGGTGGTGACGGCGAGGAGGTAGGCCAGGACGATCCACTGGACCTCCTGGAACGACGCGGAGAAGACCTGTGCCAGGGTCGGCAGGCCGACGTGGGCGATGCCGGTGCCGAGCGAGGACAGCAGCACGCAGAGGGAGAGGGCGGCGAGCGCCCACCGGGCCGCGGGCCGGTGCGCGCCGGCGTCAGCGCCGTCATCGTCGCCGGCGGTGGTGGTGCGGCGCTGTCGGGGTCCGGTCGCGGAATCAGTGTGTGGGCTCATGCCGGGGAGGGTGCGGGCGCCGGGTGGTGGACGGCAAACCTTGTTGCCGTTTCCGGGACGGCCGGGTGCAATGTCCGGATGGACGACAAGCCAACCCCCCACCAGGCGGTCCTCGACGAGGTCGCCCCCCGGCTCAGACGGCTGCGCGCCCGGCGCGGTCTCACCCTGGCCGCGCTCTCCGAGACGACCGGCATCTCGAAGAGCACCCTGTCCCGGCTGGAGTCGGGGCAGCGCCGCCCCAGCCTGGAACTGCTGCTGCCGCTCGCGGCCGCGTACCAAGTGCCCCTGGACGGCCTGGTGGGCGCTCCCGAAGTGGGGGATCCCCGGGTCCGGCTGACCCCTCGCACCCTCCCGAACGGCGGCACGGCCGTCCCGCTGACCCGGGGCCCCGGCCCCCTCCAGGCCTACAAGATGCTCATCCCGGACCGGGGCGGCGAGCCGGATCCGCGGACGCACGAGGGCTACGAGTGGCTGTACGTGCTGGAGGGCCGGCTGCGCCTCGTCCTCGCCGAGCACGACCTGGTCCTCGGTCCCGGTGAGGCCGCCGAGTTCGACACCCGGCTGCCCCACTGGTTCAGCAGCGCGGACGGGCGGCCGGTGGAGATCCTCAGCCTGTTCGGGCGGCAGGGCGAGCGGATGCACGTCCGGGCGAAGCCCCGCGCGTGACGGCAGGGGCAGGTGTGCGGGCCGGCGCACTTTCGCATCCGATACGTCAAGTGGGATGAATCGAGCCGTGAATCGCTCTAGGGTGCGCCCTTAGGCACGGTCGTGGACTGCTGTTCGGTGGTTTTCGGCCATGGCTCATCCGGCCGCACCCTACGGCCGTACCGCACACCGAACTGGGGGATTCATGCGTAGATCCCGAGGGGCGGCGGCCGCGCTCGCCCTGTCCCTGGCCACCACCGCCCTGGGGGTGGGCCTCGGCCTCGCCCCGCAGGCGGCCGCGGTCACCCCGCCCGTCGCGTTCACCGCCGACCCGCTGGCCACCTGGCAGCCCGACGGGGTCGTCTGGGCCCTCGCCGAAGCGGCCGGCCAGGTCTTCGTCGGCGGCACCTTCTCCACCGTGCGTCCGCCCGAGGGAGGATCCGGAAACGAGAAGTCGGCCGTGAACTTCGTCGCGCTCGACGCCGCGACCGGCGCCCCGACCTCCTGCGAGCTGTCCTTCACCGTCGCCTCGGGCAGCGCCACGGTCCGCGCGCTCACCCTCTCGCCGGACAAGACGACCCTGTACGTCGGCGGCTACTTCGGGGCCGTCAACGGCACCCCCGTCTCCAGCCTCGCCGCCGTCGACGTGGCGAGCTGCACGGTGAAACAGGGCTTCCGGCCGGCCTTCGCGGCCACCGTGCGCGCCCTCGCCGTCACCGGCGACACCGTCTACGCGGGCGGCGACTTCCTCAGCGTCGCCGGCCAGCCGCGCCAGCGCTTCGCCGCCGTCGGCGCGGCCGACGGCGCGCTGAAGCCCTTCACCGCCGACGCCGACGAACCCGGCCGCGCCGTCGAGGTCACCCCGGACGGCGACCACGTGATCCTCGGCGGCGACTTCTTCACCGTCAACGGTACGAACACCCACGCGCTGGCCGTCGTCGACGCGACGAGCGGCGCGCTCACCAAGTCCTACGCCGGATTCATCGAGACCAACTCCGTGGTCAAGGACATCGCGACCGACGCCACCGGCTTCTACACCGCCAACGAGGGCACGGGCGGCGGGGTCTTCGACGGCCGGATCGCCCTCAACCTAGGCGACTTCGGCCAGCGCTGGCGCGACACCTGCCTCGGCGCCACCCAGGCCGTCCTGCCGTACCAGAGCGTGCTCTACAGCGCCTCGCACGCGCACGACTGCTCCAGCGTCGGCGAGTTCCCCGACGGGCAGCGCCACCACCTGCTCGCCCAGCCCACCACCGGGACCGGCAAGCTCGGCTGGGCCCCCGACACCAACGACGGCATCGGCGAGGGCATCGGGCCGCGCGTGATGACCGTGGGCTCCAAGGGCGGCGTCCAGTACCTGTGGGTCGGCGGGGAGTTCACCACCGTCAACGGTGCGCCGCAGCAGAGCCTGACCCGGTTCGCCTCCACCGGGGACACCGGCGCACCCACCGTGCCCGTGGCCAGCGCGGTCAGCTTCCGGCCCGGTGAGGTCCAGGTGCGCTGGCGCACCAGCCTCGACCTCGACGACAGCGCGCTGACCTACCGGATCTACCGCAACGGGGCCGCCACCCCCCTCGCCACGGTGACCGCCGACTCGCTGTTCTTCAAGCGGCCGCAGGCCTCCTGGACCGACACCACCGCGGCGGCGGGCCAGTTGTACACCTACCGGGTGACGGCCACCGACGCGGCCGGCAACACCAGCGCCCCGTCCGCCACGGCGAGCGTGACCGTACCGACCTCGGTGGAGGGCTACCCGAACCAGGTCCGCACCGACGGCGCCCAGCAGTACTGGCGCTACGACGAGTCGGCCCTGCCCTTCGTCGCCGATTCCTCGGCCGGCGGCAACCGGAGCGGCACGCACCTGAACGCCCCCGCGCTGCGGCAGACGCCCGGCGCGGTCTCCGGCGCGAGCACGGCGATCGGCTTCAACGGCACGGACACCCAGGTGTACGGGGACGTGCGGCAGAGCGTGGGCAGCACCTACACCATCGAGACCTGGTTCAAGACCGACACCACCCGGGGCGGCAAGCTCGTCGGCTTCGGGAACAACCAGAACCGCGGCAGCAATCAGTACGACAAGCACATCTACATGACAAACAATGGCCGGCTGGTCTACGGCGTCTACACCGGAGCCACCCGCACCATCACCACCCCGGGCTCCTACAACGACAACCAGTGGCACCACGTTGTCGCCACCCAGGGTCCCGGCGGGATGACCCTCTACGTGGACGGCGTCCAGAGGGGCACCCTCGCCGTCACCACCCACGAGAACTTCTCGGGCTACTGGCACGCCGGCGGCGACAGCCTCGGCGGCTGGCCCGACCGTCCCACGAGCGAGTACTGGGCGGGCCGGCTCGACGAGACCGCCGTCTACCCCACGGTCCTCAGCGCGGCGCAGGTCCAGAACCACTACGCCCTCGCCACCGCCCCGGCCGACTCGGTGGTCCAGGTGCCCGCCACGGAGGACACCTACGCCAACGCGGGTGCGCCCGCCACCAACTACGGCACCTCGGGATCGCTCGCGGTGCGCGGCACCTCCTTCTACGCGAGCTACCTGCGCTTCGACCTGCCCGCCGCACCCGCCGGCACGGTGCTGAAGTCGGCCGTGCTCAGCGTGAAGACGAGCACGCAGAGCGGCGCCGGCACCACGGACACCGTCTCGGTCCTCCCGGTCACCGGTTCCTGGAGCGAAGCCGGGACGACGTACAACAACCGTCCCGCGCTGGGCGGTCCGGCGCTCGGCACCTTCGCCGCGATTCCGGACGGTTCGGCGGTGCACACCACCGGGCTGACCACCGCGGGCGTCGCGGCGGCGCTCGGCAGCAGCTACGGCCTGGCGCTCAGCAGCACCGGTACGGACGCCCTGTGGTTGTGGTCCTCCGAGGCGCAGGCGAACGAAGGGACGCCGCAGCTGACGCTGACCTTCGGCGCACCGTGACCTGACCGTCCCGTGAACCAGGGGGCGCGAGGCGGCCTTCGGGCCGTCCCGCGCCCCCTCCCGCATCAGCCGCGCGCGTCCACCACGGCGAGGAGCCCCTCCCCCGCCGGTGGACCCGTTCAGTTGCCCGTGGCGGGAGCCCCCTCGTTGCGGCGGAGGGCGTCGCGCAGCCGGACGGCCTGGGTGACCAGGCGCGAGGTGCCGCCCCGGGCCGCGACGGCGGCGAGCCCGGCCGGTTCGGGCGCCGCCGCCCCACACCGTTCCGCGCACTCGGCGGCCGTCGACAGCAGGTCCCCGGCACCACGGGGATCGGCCGTCCTGGTGAGCAGCGCGGGCAGCGAGTGGTCCAGTACGGCCCAGGTCGTCGCGTACGCGCCCGTCGCGGCGAGGGTGCGCAGCGAGTCGGCGAGCCGGGTGGGCTTGACCGTCCCCAGGGTGATCAGTTCGGCCAGGTCGCACCCGAGACGTACGGTGTCCAGCTCGCCCCGGGCGGTGAGGGTGAGGAGCGCGTCCACGGCCCGCAGCCGGTCCTCGGGGTGCCGGGCGCCGAGCCCGCTGGCCACCGCCAGGTGCAGGGCCGGGCCGGCCGGTCCACCGGCCGCGGCGAGCAGGGGCAGCGCGGTGGTCGCCTCCCGCGCTTCGCTGACGGCACCGGCCGTGACCGCCGGGAGGCACCAGGCGGCCAGGGCCTCCCGGTCCTCGGGCAGGACCGCGATCAGCGACGCGTCGGCGCGGCCGTCCCAGCAGCGGTCGGCCGCCTTGCGCTCCCTCGCCAGTTCGTGGAACGGGTGCGGGAACTCGCGCACCACGGTGATGCGCTGCTCCGTGTCCAGTACGAGGCGCGCCGGCGTTTCGCCGCCCCACCGGTGCCACACCGTCGGCGCGGTACGCCGGGTGACGGCCACGGGCCGGCCGGCGTCGCCGAGCCAGGCGGCCAGCCGGTCGCCGGCGGGCGTGCCGAGCGCGGCGGCCTCGGGGACAACGGAGGCGTCGCGGCGGACCCGCAGCAGGGCCTGCGCGAAGTCCGCGGGCCCGGGCTCCGCACCGAGGCGCCCGTACTCGACCAGGCGGGCGACCAGCACGCGGGGGTCCAGCGAACCCGTCTCCACGGTGGGCGTGGCGAGGAGGAAGGGCGCCGGCCGGGACCCGATGCGCCGCGCGGCCTCGACCACGCGCGCACGGGTGGCGGCGCCGGTCGCGGTGTGGTGACAGTCGATGCGCCAGGACCCGGGGGCCGGCTGCGGCGTGCCCGTCGGCGACGCGTCCAGGACGCACGCGGCCATGTGCTCCAGACCGGGCAACTCGTGCGTGGAGTAACGGGACTGCTCGGGGTCCAGCAACCAGCGGTCCGCCAGTGCGGGACGCAGTGCCTCGGCGAGGGCCGCGCGGTCCCGGTACGCGTGCCGTACCAGCCCGTCCAGGGCGCGCTCGAACTCCTCGACGGTGGCGGTGCGCGCGTTGATCACCGCGGCGACCAACTCCACGGTTTCGGCGACCGTCTCCGGGGCCGGTGCGAGCGGGGCCGGGACCGGGAACGGCGGCAGGATCTCCTGGTAGGGGCCGCACTCCTCGGTGGGAGCGGCGTCCGGTCCCAGGACCTCCACCGCCCGGGCCCGGTGGGACGGGCTCAACAAGTGTGCCCGGTGGGCGAGTTCGGAGCGCAGCCCGGGATCGTCGGTGAGGTGGGCGGCGACCAGCTTGAGCGCCCGCTCCTGGATGCCGGTGTCCGCGTGCCCGAACGCCTCGGCGAGCTCCGGCAACAGTTCGGGGGCGGCGGCCGGGTTGCGGGTGAGTTCCCTGCCGATCAGCACGAGTTGCGAGCGGACCAGCTTCTTCTCGGGGCGGAAGAGGACGGCGGCCGACATTTCGGCGAGCAGGCGGGGGGCCAGCTCACCCGCCGCGGCGAGCCGGGCGAGGGTCTGCTGGGCGCTCCCGGCGACGGCGGAAGGGGCGTCGGCGGCCAGCGCGACCCAGTCGGCGGCGCGCTCCCGCTCCTCCTCGAGGGTCGGACGCAAGGCTTCCAGGATCTCCTGGTAGGGCTTCAGCTGGGCGGGCTTGCCGCCGCGCAGCAACCGTGCGGTGCACCCGTCCAGCAGGACGCGGCGGTCCAGGCACCCCTCGTCGGCCAGGGCGGCCAGCGCGGTCGGCCAGTTGTCGGGGCCGTCCGGCTCCCGGTGCCAGGTGAGGACACCGACCGGTTCGGCGGTCTCGAAGAGCCGCGGGGCGAGGGCGGTGAGGTACGGGTCGTGGCGCAGGGTGACCACGAGAGGGGAGCGGGACGCGCCCACGGCCGTCGCCCAGCCCTCGACGCAGCCGTCGGTGGTGGGCATCGGACAACCGGCGAGCCGGACGAACTCGCGTATCAGCGGGTAGTCCTGTTCGGCGGTGGCGGACCGGGCGGCCAGCCGGTGGGCGAGGTCGCCGAGCCACTTCGGATCCCGGCCGGACAGTACGTCGAGCAGCGCGGCGACGGGCGGCCGCGGCCTCCAGCGGCGCAGATCGGCGGCGCCGATCCAGGCGGCCGCGGCCGCCGCCCCCGTGAGGCAGCCGGCTCCGGCGACCACGAGGGCCGGGCTCGTCCGGTTGCGGTCCTCCCAGCGCTCCCACCGCGAGGAACGCAGTTCGCGGCGCAGCTCCTTCAGCCCGGTGAGCAGCGCCCGGCCTTGTGCGGGTTCCAGGGGCTTCAGGAGACCGGGCAGCTCGGCGGTGCGGCCCGCCCGTACGGCTGCGAGGACGTCCTCGGTGGTGTCTTCGGTGATGTTCACGCTTGGGGTCGCGGTGGGGGTCGCGGTGGGGGTCATCGTGCGGCTCCGGAAGGGGCGGGGGAGACGGAAGAGGTGGCGGAGACGGCGGCCCGCAGGGCCATCCGGGTGGCCAGCGCGTGCTTGCAGGGGCCGCGGCGGCCCCGGTGGTCGGCCCACCACTGGCAGGTGCAGCTGAGCGCTCCGCCGGATTCGCGCACCTGGTAGCGGCGTTCACCGGAGGCCACCAGGGCGGTACCGGCCCCCGCCAGGGTGACCGCTCCGGCCGCCAGCAGGGCGCGGGCGGCGACCAGCCGCGGGTTGTGCCGCTCGGCGCGGCGGGCGTCGTAGGGGAGTTCGCGGTGGAAGTAGGCGGCTTCGGCGATGTCGTAGCCGACCCGGCCGGCCGTGCCGAGGCGGGTCAGGGCCGCCCGGACGCGGTCCACCGGGAGCCCCGACTGTTCGGCCAGGTCGGCCGGATCGATGCGCGGCTCCCAGGCGAGCAGTACGGAGATCAGCTCGGCGTCCTCGGCCGCTGCGTCGGTGGCCAGGGCCTCCAGGACGCCGCCCTCGCCGGAGAACCCGCGGGAGGCCTCCGGGGAGAGGGTGAGCGTGAGCCGCATTCCGGGCAGGGCGACCTCCCAGGCGGAGGCGGTGGGCTCCGCCCCGGCCGGCGCGGGACCGTACACGCGCAGGCCCGTGGCGTGCCGCAGCACCCGCTGGAGGGCGGCGAGGCGCTCGGGGCCGGGCAGGCAGACCGCGCCGGGCACCGGCCGGGTGGTGGGGCGCAGCGTACGACCGGCGGGAACCACCCACAGGGCGGCGCTCACGGCTCCGCCGCCCACCGCGGTACGGGGCAGCGAACGCAGGAAGCGCGTCGCCTCGGCGGCGGTCAGTTCGGCCCGCAGGTCGAAGCCGGTGGTGATGGCCTGGGACTCGGCGAAGCCGCGCAGCCAGCGCTCCGGCAGCGGAACCTTCTTCTCCACGACCGGACCGTCGAGCGTCGTCACCGCCATCTCGTCGGGGCCGACCCGCAGGTGCAGCGGGTCGTCGCCGCTCAGCCGGGACAACGCTTCGCGCAGCGGGTTGTTGACGTCGACGTTGGTGGTGCCGTGGCCGGTGTCGGCGCCCCGCAGCCCGTCCGGCAAGACGTCGAGCCGGGCGTACACCCCGCAGCACCCGGAGAAGGACTCGAAGCGCAGCCGGTCGCCGTTGCCCGTGACGACCGGGTCGAGCGAGGCGGGCAGGGTGCGCCGGTAGTAGCGGGCCGCGGCCACGTCCGCGACGGCGAGCAGGGCCCGCGCGGCCGCCTGAGGGGCGCTCAGGAAACCTGCGAAGAACCGGGGATGGAGGTCCGCCCCGGCCGGGGTCAGACCACCCGCCGTCTCCAGGCCGAGGGTCCTACCCGCGTCGGAGGCGGTCAGTGAGGAAGGGCGTGCGTAGGCGAAGGTATGTGCGGTCCGCGTCATGTCCGAGACGCTAGGGGGCTCCACTGACAATGCCGTTCCCCCGCCGCCGGGAGGCCCCGGGAGCAAGGAGCGGACGCCGGTCGGCAACGAGCCCGTCGAGACGGCGGACGGGTGGGCGGCGATGCCTCGAGGAGCGCCGCCACGCGCGCGGTGCGAGGGGCTCACGAACCGTCCTCCGGGCCGGAGCGCGATGGTGCGACGACACCGCCGTCCTCGCCTCCGGCCGGGAGCGCCGGTTCAGGTCCCTCAGCGGGCCGGGTCTTCCCCCACCTCGTAGGTGAAGGTGTAGGCGACGGAGGTGTCGCCGTGCCGGTAGGTGAACCCTCCGGAGCCCGTCAGTCCCGCGAGGTCCCCGGTGCCGGAGCCGGGAACCACCTCGAAACGACAGACCGTCCCGCCGGCGTCGAAGCTGCCGCGCTCTTCCAGTACGAAACTGCCCTTGCGGCCGTCGACGCTGCCGCGGACCAACTCCATCCCGCTGTAGGAGCCGAGGTTCTCCCCGGTGTAGGCGATCGTGTAGTCGCAGGCGGTCTCGGCGGCCGCGATCCCACCGGTGAAGGCGTTGTTGACATGGGCGTGGGCGAGCCGCGGGACGGCGTCCACGGTGTCCACGGCGCCGACGGGGCTCTCCTGCCAGTTGGCGAAGGTGAAGCGGCCACCGGTCTCTACGGGCGTGGGCATGACAGTCCTTTCGGCCGGCCTGACGGCATCTCCGCCCGGCGTTCCCCCAGGCTGGCAGCCGTACCTGACACCTTCTGTCAGGTACGGGCGACAATGGCGCCATGCGCGCCGACCGGCTCCTCTCCCTGCTCCTGCTGCTGCAGAACCGCGGCCGGATGACCGCCCCCGAACTCGCTGCCGAGCTGGAGGTGTCGGTGCGCACGATCCACCGCGACATCGACGCCCTCGGCGCCTCGGGCGTCCCCGTGCTCGCCGACCGCGGCCCGGCCGGCGGCTACCGGCTCGCCGACGGCTACCGCACGCGCCTCACCGGCCTCACCGACACCCAGGCCGGCTCCCTCTTCCTCGCCGGCGCCCCCGGACCCGCACAGGAGCTCGGCCTCGGTGCCGACCTGGCGGCCGCCCAGCTCAAACTCCAGGCCGCGCTGCCGGCCGCGCTCGCCGCACGGGCCCGCCGGATCCAGGACCGCTTCCACCTCGACGCGCCCGCCTGGTTCCGGGAGGCCGACCCCGTCCCGCACCTCGCGCAGATCGCCCAGGCCGTCTGGGACCAGCACGTGCTGCGCACCCACTACCGCCGCTGGCGCGGCGAGGTACGGCGCGAGCTGCATCCGCTCGGCCTCGTCCTCAAGGGCGGCATCTGGTACCTCGTCGCCGATGTCGACGCCGCCGTCCGGACCTACCGGGTCTCCCGGTTCCTTTCCGTGGACACCGCGGCGGAGCGCTTCGAACGGCCCGCCGGGTTCGAACTGGCCGCGTACTGGCAGGAGTCCACCAGTCGCCTGGACGCCGTGCTCCACCAGCAGACCGCCGAACTACGGCTGTCCCCGCGCGGACAGCGGCTGCTGCCGATGCAGTTCGGGGCGGCCGGTACCCGGGCGCTCGCCGCCGCAGGCCCCGCCGACGCGGACGGTTGGGTCCGGCTGAGCATCGCCGTCGAGTCCCAGGTCGTCGCCGTCGGCGACCTGCTGCGCCTCGGCACGGAGGCCGAGGTGCTCGGCCCGCCCGAGCTGCGCCTAGCCCTCGCCGAGACGGTGACCGCGCTGGCCGGACGCTACGCCTGACACGGGACCCCGTCCGCCCCGCGCACCTCGTAGGGTGGGCCGTCAAGATCGAACACCGGGGAGAGGGAGCGCGTACGTGGAGATCGAGCTGCGCGAGACGAGCGACGACGACCTGGCTCTCTTCTGGGAGCAGTTGACGGACCCGGGCCTCCAACACATGGCGGCGATCACCCGGAAGTACCACTACGACCGGGGCCACTTCGACACGCACTGGGCGAAGGTGCGCAACGACCCCGCCTTGCTCCTGCGCACCGTGCTGGCCGACCGGGTCGTGGTCGGTCACGCCGCCGTGTTCGGGCCGCCGGAGGAGCGCGAAGTGACGTACGTGATCGGCCCGGAGCACTGGGGACGGGGCATCGCCACCCGGGCGCTGGCCCAGCTGATCCGGCTGGAGGGCACCCGCCCCCTGCACGCCGGGGCGGTGGCCGACAACACGGGCTCGATCCGGGTGCTGGAGAAGTGCGGATTCACCGTCACCGGCCGCACCCGCGATTTCGCGATGGCCCGCGGCCAGGAGGTGGACGTGGTCCTACTCACCCTCAGCTGAGCGGTCTCCCGCCCGGTCCTCAGGAGCCTCCCTGTCCTCCCGGTCCTCAGGAGCCTTCGGGCGCTCCCGGCCCTCCCGGGGGCTCCACTTCCAGGAAGCGGCGCCGCCGAGGGCCCCGGTACAGCAGGCACACCCAGCCCAGCCGTTCCAGCACGGCCGCGCAGGCCGTCAGCCGCTCCTGCTCCTCACCGGCCGCGCCGCCGCCCGCCGGGCCCAGCCAGGTCACCTCCACCCGCCCGGGTTCCGCCGCGGCCGCCACGCGATAGCCCGTCCGCGTGCGCCTCCCCTGCGCGTCCAGCGCCGACGGCGCGATCCCCGCCGCCTCCAGCGCGAGGGCCACCGCGCGCGGCAGCTGCCGTACCTCCCACGGCGCGGGAACCGCCGCGCCCGCCGGCCCGTTCACCAGACGGCGGATCTGCAGCAACCCCTCGTACGCGGTGCGCAGCTCCGCCGCACGCCCACCGGGCGCGGCTGCCGGGCCGTCGCCGGTCGCGGGCTCGAAACCCCGCCCGGGTACCGCCATCACCCACCACCCGTCCCGCCCGTCTGAGTACCTCGCACCCAACGACCTGAGTATCCACCCCGATTCCCCGAAGGCGCTCCGCTGGTCGAATGGGGACATGACTTCAGACGCCCCGAGCGGCCGGGCCGCCAGCCCGCGCATGCAGCACGTGACCACCGCCGGCTCGGCCCTGGCCGTGGCCCTGGTCCCGCTCGTCGTGGGCGTCCTGTTCGCCAAGGCGATGGCCGCCGACCCGATGACCCCGGTCAACGCCCTGATTGCGGGCGGCGGCCAGCGGGCCGCGCTGCCCCGGGGTGAATGGAAGCGGCGCGGCCACAACACCGTGCGCAGGCTGCGCACGGCCCGGCGCGACACGGCCCGGCGGTGCGCCCGCGCTTGCGGACGCCGCCCCTGAGGGTCCGGGGCTCGCCGGGGGTGCGCGGGGCGTGGGGCGTGGGTTTCAGGACGCGGCGGCCAGGGGCTCCTGGAGTTCGGTGACCCACCGGTCCGGGTCCTCGGGGCAGGCCAGGGTCAGCTCGCGCGCGTACCCGGCCGAGCGGTGCCCGTGCCCGTCGACCCACCGTGCCAGGGCCTGCGACGTCGGCAGCACGCCGTCCATCGAGCCGCGGTGCACCACGGTGGCGGCCCGCTCCACCGCCGGCAGCGTGACGATCCGTACCTCACCCCCGAGGTCCTCGGCGCGGACCGAAGGCGCCACCGGCAGGCCGGCATGGACGAGGACCGCCCCCGTGGGTCCACCGGCGGCCGCATCCTCGTAGTAGGCGGTGCCGGGGCCGGTCGGGACGACCCCGGCCTCCTCGATCCGGCGGCACAGCTCCGCGTAGAGCGGCCCGATGACCGGCCCGATGTCCTGCGGTTCGTAACTCGCGGCCGTGCCGATCAGCTCGGCGAGCCGCACGGCCGGAAGGCTCTTCACGACGATGTCGTCAGCGGGCATGGTTCCCTCTTCCTCAATGGTCCGGAGCCTCGCCTCGACCTGGACCAGCCGGGCCGCCGCGGCGGCCATGGCGGTCTCCAACTCGGCCTGCCGCAGCCGCAGCATGCCGCGCAGTTCCTCCGCACCCACCCGCTCGCCGAGGATCGTCCCCACCTGGTCGAGGGAGAAGCCGAGTTCCTTGAGCGCGATGATCCGGTTGAGGCGGGCGAGCTGCCCGGCCTCGTAGGAGCGGTAGCCGGTGAAGGGGTCGACACGCGCCGGGCGCAGCAGTCCGAGAGCGTCGTAGTGACGCAGCATGCGGACCGACACCCGGCCGTGCTTGGCGAAGTCTCCGATGGTGAACATGACGCTCTCCACTACAAGGTCTGACACAGGGGGAGGGTCAAGCTTCGCACCGGCGACGGACGCGGCGGTCAGCGGCCGTACTGCCGCAGACAGAGGTCGACGATGGACGGCGGTACCGCGCCCTCCGCGGCCGCGCACAACTGGTCCAGGCGGGGCGGCGGGACCGGCCGCCGCCGCGGATGAGCCGTTGCCGACCCGGGCGTCCGCTTGCGCCGGGGCGGCGCCGCCTTCGCGGCCCGCTCGCGCGGGGGCTCCGGCTCCGGAGCCGACTTCGGGACCTGCCCCGGGCCCGCGCCCGGCTCCCGGGCCGCGTCCGGAGCGGGCGCGGTGGCCTCGGGCAGGGCCCCCAACGGCAGGGCCCGGGGCGTCGGGACCTCGGGTGCCTCGGCCGGCGGTACGGATCCGCGCACGGGAGCAGGATCCGGATCCCGGGGCCCGACGGAGACGCAGCCGGTGCTGGCGAGGAGCACGACGAGGGAGAGGGGCACGGCCCGGCGCAACTGCATCCGACCACCTTGCCGTACGGTCGGGCCGGACCGGTTTCCCTCTCACGCGTGCGGGTGAAACCCGTCCGGCGGGAATGGAACGGGGTGTGTGGGGACGCTCGCGGCGGCCGTCACCGTGTGGGGCGGGCGGGCGGGCGCTGCGGGAGCGGCATGCGCGACAGATCGGATGGACGGGGGCGGATCGGACACCCGGCTTGACCCGGCCCCCGCCGGAGGGCAAGAGTGCGCCGATCGAGGACCACAGCGTGAGCCGCACTTCGGAGAGACGTCAGATGCCCATATCCGTTCGCCCGTCGATCGACCCGGCCGAAATCGACGGTCCTCCGGCGCGCAACGCAGACGACGTACTCGGGACGCCCGGCGCCCCCGCCGCCGGTGCGGCCCCGTCTCCCGCCGCCCGGCGGCACGGAGCCTGACCGACCGGGCGGGGGCCGGCGCCGCACCGCCGCGCCGGCCCCCGTTCCCGCCGGGAAACCACCATGCGCCAGGACCCTGATGAGAGCGGGATCGTCCCCGACGACCACCTGTTCGTACGCCCGTACGTCGCCCCCTCGGGCCCACCGCCCCGATCGAGCGCGCCCGCCTGGCCGCAGACCGGCCCCCTCGCCTTCCCCGGCCCCGCGCACGTCCAGGAACCCGGCGTTCCTGTCGCCGCTTCCGTTCCCGTTCCCGCGCCCGTTCCCGCGCCCGGTTCCGCTCCCGACCCGACTGCGGGCCGCAGTGCCGGCCGGGGTCGTCGCAGCCGGCTCCCGTTCGCCGTCCTGACCCTGCTGGCGCTCGCCGCGGTGGGCGCCCTGGCGCTCCTGCTGGGCGGCCCCGACCCGCAGCCGCCCCGGGCCGGGGCGCCCGCCGAGCTGTCCGTACCGAGGCTCCCGGGGCACGGTCCGGACTCCGTCCCCGAGACCGGCGGGCCCGGCCCGACCGCGTCCGCACCGTCCGCCTCCACCTCTGCCGCCGGCTCGCCGGCTCCCTCCCGAGAACCGGGCGCCGCCGCGAGCCGGGGCCCGAAACCGCCCTCGTCGCCCAGCGCTTCGGTCCCTAGCCCGCCGAGCTCTCCCGGAACGCTGCGGATGGGCGACAGCGGCCCCGAGGTGCGCGCCCTTCAGGAGCTGCTCCACGGGCAGGGGTTCACGTACGTCTCCGTCACCGGGGTCTACGACAGCCAGACCAAGCGCGGCGTCGGCCAGCTGCAGCGCGACCGCTCCATCAAGGGCGACCCTCCGGGCGTCTACGGTCCGGCCACCCAGGCGGCGATGGGCTGACCGACCGCCGCACCCTCCGACCCCGTGAGGATTGAACGCGTTCAAATCTCGTGTCAGGCTACTGGTGAACGCAGAACGGGCGCTTTCGAGCGCTTCGTTCCCGTGCCATCCGTACCCGTGCCCAAGGGGGTTTCCTTGTCCGTCCCGGTCCCACCGCCCGGCCCGCCGCCGCCCCCGCACCCCCGACCGGTGCCCGCACCCCCGCCCCCGCCGGACGAGCACAGGGTGGCGAAGGCATTCGCAATGTCCTGCTTCACCGCCGTCGTCGTCGTGCTGCTGCTCTTGATGGCGCTGTTCAGCCTGGGAGGGTGGATCTGAACCCTGGAACCGTCGGCCCCCGCGGGATCAGCGGCCGCCGGAGACCCGCAGCACCGTGCCCGTCGTGTACGAGGCGTCCGCGGAGAGCAGCCAGGCGACCGCCCCGGCGATCTCTTCGGGCCGGCCGGGCCGGCCGAGCGGGATCCCCGCCGCGGCCTTCGCCGGACGGTCGGGATCGCCCATGGCCGCGTGCATGTCGGTCTCGATGATGCCCGGAGCCACGGCGTTGACCCGGATCCCGTCCGGGCCGAGCTCTTTGGCGAGCCCCACGGTGAGCGCGTCGACGGCCGCCTTGGTCGCTGCGTAGTGCACGTACTCCCCGGGACTGCCGAGGGTGGCGGCCGTGGAGGAGACGTTCACGATCGCCCCGCCGTCGCCCTCCGCCATGTCCCGGGCGGCCCGGCGGCAGCACAGCAGATACCCGAGGAGGTTCACCTCGACGACCCGCCGCAGGTCCTCGGTGCGGGCATCGGCGAGCCGGCCCAGCGGGCCCGTCACCCCGGCGTTGTTCACCAGCCCGGTCACCCGGCCGAGTTCGGCGCCGGCGATGTCGAAGAGCCGCTCGACGGCGCACTCCTCGGAAATGTCACCGCGCACGGTCACACAGCGTGCCCCGGCGGCCCGCACCTGCTCGGCGACGGCCCCGGCCGCCGCCGCGTCGCGGGTGTAACCGAGCGCCAGATCGTGCCCGTCGGCGGCCAGCCGCAGACAGGTCGCCGCACCGATGCCCCTGCTGCCGCCGGTGACGACGGTGACCGGACGAGCTGACATGGGGCCTCCTGCGGGACACGGAACCTGGGACAGCGGCGCCCTAGTGCTGTGGCCGGAAAGGTTTGCCGGTTCGCGGCGTTCGGTGCGGTGCATCGCAAGGCGGAGGACAGCGGCTCGTACTGGACGTACTTGCGCGGTCCGACAACGCGGCGAGGCGCCGTACCGGGCGTCGTGAGCCGGTGAACCTTTCCGGTCACAGCACTAGCGACGCCAGGGGCGCAGCGACGCCAGGGGCGCCAGCGGCGCGCCGGGGCGGGCAGGCTAACACCGTGATATTCGCTGGACCAGCGGAAATGGCCAGAAGCAGAGTGGTCGTCACCGACGCACCGCACCACCGGGCGTCGTCCGTGTCCCCGATCACTGTTGGAGCCGTCCCATGTCGACCCTGCGCGTCACCGCCGAAGAACTGACCGTCCACGAGCACCCGAACGCGGATGCGCTGGAACTGGCCCAGGTGGGCCTGTATCGCGCCGTGATCGCCAAGGACGCCTACCGCACGGGTGAGTACGCGGTCTACATCCCCGAACAGGCGGTGCTGCCGGCGGATCTGATCGAGGAGCTCGGCCTCACCGGGCGGCTCGCGGGCGGCTCCGCCGACCGGGTCAAGGCGGTACGGCTGCGCGGCGAACTCTCGCAAGGACTGGTGTGCCGGCCGCGCGCGCTCGCCGACGTGGACCTGGCGCAGGCGGCCGAGGAAGGGACGGACTTCGCGGAACTGCTCGGCATCACCAAATGGGCCCCGCCCATACCCACGACCATGAACGGTGACGTCGAAGCCGCCGCCGACCTGATGCCGTGGGTCGACATCGAGAACCTCCAGCGCTACCCGCATATCTTCGAGCCCGGCGAGCCGGTCGTCCTCACCGAGAAACTGCACGGCACCGCCTGCCTGTTCACGTACGTGGCCGAGGGCGAGCGGTCCTTCGTCTCCTCCAAGGGGTTCGGCTCGAAGGGCCTGGCGCTCAAGGAGGACGAGCGCAACCTCTATTGGCGGGCCGTACGCGGGCACGGCGTGGCGGCCGTCGCGGCCGCCCTGGCCCACCGCCTCGGCGCGACCCGGGTCGGGATCTTCGGCGAGGTGTACGGCAAGGGCGTCCAGGACCTGTCGTACGGGACCGACGTCCGTACCGCCGACGCGCCACCCGGATACGCCGTCTTCGACGTCTCCGCCGAGATCGACGGGCAGACGTGCTGGCTGGACCCGGCCGCCGTCCTGACGGACGGTGAGCTTCCGCTGGTACCACGGCTGTACGAGGGCCCGTACGACCTCGACACGGTGCTGGAACTGGCGAGCGGCCGCGAGACCGTCTCCGGCAAGGCCGTGCACCTGCGGGAGGGTGTCGTCATCCGGCCGTCGGCGGAACGGTACAGCCCGGTCACGGGCGGCCGCGCCATCGCCAAGGCGGTTAGCCCGGCGTACCTGACCCGCAAGGGCGGCACCGAGTACGAGTGAGCCCCCGCGCCCTGCCGCGCTCTGCCGCGCCGCGCCGCGCCGCGCCGCGCCCGCCCCGCTTCGTGGGGCGGGCGCTTCGTGCATGGTGGGATGGGCCAGGGGCGGGTTCCACCAGCACACGGAGAGGCCGGGTACATGTCCCAGTCGGGCGGCAGCAGCCAGGAAACCATGCGGGCGATGGCGTACGAGACGTACGGCGGGACGGAGGTGCTCTCCGAGACCCGGCTGCCGATGCCCAAGGTCGGACCCGGTGAGGTCCTCGTCCGGGTCAAGTGCGCCGCGGTCAACCCCGTCGACTGGAAGATCATGGCGGGCGGGCTCGACCCCCTGATGGACGTGGTCTACCCGGTGGTCCCCGGCTGGGACGTGTCCGGCACCGTCGAGCGGGTCGGCATCGACACCCCCGAATACGCCGAGGGCGACGAGGTCATCGCGTACGCCCGCAAGGACTACGTGCACGGCGGGACCTTCGCCGAGTTCGTCACCGTCCCCGTGCGCGCCCTCGCGCACAAGCCCACCTCCCTCACCTGGGCCGAGGCCGCCGGACTCCCGCTCGCCGGGCTCACCGCCTACCAGCTGCTCACCCGCCTGGGCACCGGCAAGGACGACACCGTCCTCATCCACGGCGCGGCGGGCGGCGTCGGCTCCTTCGGCGTGCAGATCGCCCGCGCACTGGGCGCCCGGGTCATCGGCACCGCCTCCCCGCGCAACCACGACCGGGTACGCGAACTCGGCGCCGAACCCGTCGAGTACGGGGACGGGCTCGCCGCGCGCGTACGGGCCCTCGTACCCGACGGCCCCACGGTCGTCGCGGACTTCGTCGGCGGCGTCGGCGCCGTCACCCGGGAGGTGCTGCACGACGACGGCCGGCACGCATCCATCGCCGACCCCAGTGTGCTCGGTGCGGGCGGCGAGTGGATGTGGGTCCGCCCGGTCGGTAGCGACCTGGCCGAACTGGGGCGGCTCGCCGACAGCGGACAGCTGAAGGTGCCGGTCGCGACGACCTTCCCGCTGGGCGAGCTGGCGGCCGCCTTCGAGCTGAGCCAGGGAGGTCACACGGCAGGGAAGATCATCATCGAGATCTGATCCACGTGACCCCGGACCCGTGACCCCGGACCCGTGACCCCGGACCCGTGACCCCGGCCCCGTGACCCCGGACCCGTGACCCCGGACCCGTGACCCCGGACCCGTGACCCCGGACCCCTGCGCGCTCACTCCTCACACCAGGTCCGGCACCTCGCCGCCGGCCGCCCAGGAGACCTCGACCCCCGCCAGGCCGGTCCGCCAGGGGCCGGCCAGGGAGGCCAGGCGCGCCGCGTCCGGCGGAGCCGCGCCGAGGCCGATCGCGTAGCAGGCCAGGGCCGGGCCCGACTCGAAGGGCCGGGGCCAGGCGTGCGCATCCGCGGCACCGGCCTCCTCCAGCGCGCCGAGCAGGGCCCGCAGCCGTCCGCGCACCCGGCCCAAGGTCTCCTCGAACTCCGCCTCGGAGGCCGTCCGTACGGTCACCACCGCCCAGGCGGCGTGCCGACGGTGCAGCGGCGGTGGCCCCGGGGCCCACACGGCGTCCACGGGGCCGGCTTCCAGCAGCTCCCAGGCCGCGTACAACTCCTGGACCAGCAGGTCGCGCAGGCCCGGCCCGACCTGGGCCGTGCAACTGCGCACCGGCTCCGAAGGGGTGAGGACCGTGACCGCGTCCGGCCCGCCCTCCGCCGCGCCCGGGCCCGCCGCCGACAGCGAGACGGGCACCCGCCAGTCCCAGGCGGCCCACCTGCCGAAGAACTCGCGCAGCAGGGCGTCGGGCGGCAGCACTCCGACCTCCTCCACCGTGCGCGCCGCGAGCACCGCCCAGGCCAGCCCGGGCAGCCCGCCGAACGGCGCCGAGTCCAGCCCGCGGGCCCGCGCCCACGCCTTCACCCGCCGTGCCAGCCCGGCGAACGCGGCGTGCCGCTCCGTTCCCACCCGTTCCCGTACGGCATCGGCGTCGCTGACCGCGCTCAGCGCGAGCGCGGCCGCCTCGCCCAGCTCCGCCCGCCGTGCCACTGCCTGCGCCGGATCCAGCCCGCCGGTGGCCACCGCGACCAGGTCCACCGACAGCCCGCCGACGCGGAACCGCAGCCCCGGCACCCGCGCTCCCGTCACCTCCCGCAGCCGCCCCGCCTCGGGCAGCGCCGCCGCCACCCGGTCCCGTACGAGGGCCACATCGCCCGGCCCGGGCAGCACCGCCACCAGGTCCAGGTCGGCCTCCGGCAGCGCGCAGCCCATGCGGCGGGACCCGGTCACGTGCACCTGTGCGCCGCCCAGGGCCGCCCGGACGCGCGCGGTGACCGCCCCGGCGGCCTCCTCCGGGACCGCGGTCCCGGGCCGGCCCGCGGTCTCCGGCTCCAGGCGGACCTCGCCCGTACCCAGTGCCACCGTCGCCCGGACCCGCATCGGCCCGTCCCCGCGCTGCGAGAGGACGGCCAGCTCCCCGACCCGCGCGGCCACCGGGCCGCCGAGCCGCGCCGCGAAGGCCGCGACCGCGCGCTGCGGGTCCCGGCTGCGCCCCAGCGTCAGATGAGGGGTGTAGCCGTGGTGATCGCCCGTACGCCCCCGGCAGCCCGGGAACCGCTCCGCCAGGGCGCTCCGGAGCTCCTGCCACGGCGCCTCACCGGCCGCTGCCGGGTCCAGCCAGACGGTGGCGTCCTCACGGTGTCCAAAGCTGTGCACGCCCTTCAACCGGACGGGGAACGGCCCGGTCGCGGCGGCCGCCTCCGCGAGGAGCGGCACCGCCTCGGCGAAGGAGGACTCCGGGACGAAGCCGAAGAGCAGGTTCACGTGCGCGGGCCAGCGCCCGGCCTGCGGGTCGAGTTCGCGGCGCAGCTCCCGAACCGCCTCCGGCAGGGGCGGTGCGAGCCATGCCACGGCCGTCCGTGCCGTCGCCGGTACGTCCAGGCGCGCGGGAGCACCGCCCCGCTCCCCGAACTCCACCGTCGCCTCGACCCCGAAGTGGTCGGAGATGAACAGCCCCTCGGATGCCGGGGAGTCGCCGCGGAGCGCGGCCCGGGTCACCCGTGCCGGGGTGGACCGCAGCAGGATCCGGTC
Organism: Streptomyces sp. NBC_01439; assembly: GCF_036227605.1. GTDB lineage: Bacteria > Actinomycetota > Actinomycetes > Streptomycetales > Streptomycetaceae > Streptomyces. The sequence continues at coordinate 8,559,427 of NZ_CP109487.1, forward strand.
CAGCCGGGCCGCCCGCCCCGACAGCGAGCCCACCGCGGCCAGCGGATTGGCCACCGGGTCGAAGGTCGGCGTGTCGTCCGCCGGCCCGTGCACGTCGCTCCAGGCGTCCCGCATCCCGAGCGCGGCCGCGGGCCCCCAGGCGCCGTGGCGGCCGTCGTTGAAGTCGCCCAGCAGCGCCACCCCGGCCCCGATGCCGCCCAGTCCCTCGGCGAGCCGGGCCAGTTCGGCCTCCCGCCGGACATCGCCGTTCTCGGTGTGGTCGCTGGTCAGGTGGGTGTTCGAGACGACCAGCGGGCCGGCCGCGGTGTCCACCGTGACGGCGGTGAGCGCCTTGTGCGGGCGGAGGGCGTGCATCCCCGCCTCCCGCACCGGCAGCCGGCTGAGCAGCAGCAGCCCGCACTCGGCGACGTCCGGGCCGCCCGGATCCGTACCGAGGGTGTACGAGGCCCGCACCCACGGCGCCGCCAGCAGCATGCCGAGCAGCTCGGGTTCGACCTCCTGCAGCGCGATGACATCGGCATCCGCGGCCGCGAGATCGGCCAGCAGCAGCGGCCTGCGCCGGGCGGTCGAGATGCGCGGGGCGTCGTACCGGTCCCAGAGCGTGTTCCAGGTCAGCAGCCGCACCGAGGCGGGCGCGACGGCCGTCCCGCCCCCGGGCACCGGCTCGGCGGGCCGCCAGGCGCCGCCGCCCGCCGGGTCCCACGCGTGCGGGGTCCGGGCGGTGAAGAACGGAGCCCGCAGCAGCCGCGGATCGCGAACCCGGCCCGCCGCGGTGACATCGATCCGGTCCACGCCGGTGGCGCGGTCCCACACCAGCTCACCGTCCGCCTCGACGAACAGCACCCGGTGCCAGGGGATGTCGCCGCCGGGCACGAAGGAGGGCAGCGGGACCCGCTTCGGCGCGGCCCCGCGCTGGAGCAGGCCGAGCACGAACCGGGCCGGATCGAACCGGGAGTCCCAGCGGACCTGGTGGTAGAGCTCCTCGCTGGTACGCATCAGTACGGCCCCTGTCCCTGTCCCTGTCCCTGTCCCGGTTTCGTGTCCGCAGGCGCGGCCGCGAGGCCGCCCGCCGTGTCCTCCACGACCCCGGCCGCACCGATGTACCACGTACGGTGCGCCTGACCGGCGTACGGCGGGTTGAACCGGTGCACCTGCGAGGTGAGCACCTGCGGCGGCACCGGATGCGGGCGCACCCCGTTGCGCCGCACCAACTCCGCCTTCTCCACGAGCACCACGGCGTGGGTGACCAGCGCGTTGCGGCGCCGTGCGACCGAACCCGCCAGGCCGCGCTGCTGGTCGGTGAGCGAGGTGGCGTCCCACACCACCGTCCCGCCGCGGGCCAGGGCCGCGTCCAGCCGGTCCAGGCCCTCGCTCAACACCTCGGCGTTGGCCCCCTGGTCCGCACGGGCACCTCGGGCCGTGCGCAGATCGTCCAGACCGATGTACGCGTCCACCCCGGGCAGTTCGCGGCCGAACGTGCTCTTCCCGCTGCCCGAGGGCCCGCACAACTGCACTAGTCGCGGAAACGTTCCGTCACGCCACTGCCACGTCGCCGCCACCGCTTCCTCCACCGCCGACCCCGAGATCGCGCCCCGCGCGAAGGCCCGCCGGGCCTCGGCCCAGCAGCGGTCCGCAGCCTCCGTGCCCAGCCCAGCGAGCGCCTCGCGCAGCCCGGCGCGCAGGGCCTCCAGCGGATCCGGGCCGAGCAGCCCGGCCTCCTCGGCGCACAGCTCCGACCATTGCGCGCACTCCCGCGCCTCCGGCCCGTCCGCCAGCGCCCCGGCCAGCGCGTGCAGCACGCCGAGATCGGCCGCGGCGGCCATCCGGACCAGCCCGGCCCGCCGGTCCTCGTCCGGGAACGGCCGCTGCAGGTACGGGTACAGCCCCACCAGATCGGCGACCCGTCGCGCGAGCCGCATACCGGCCGGGCCCGCCGCGATCCGTGCCGCGATCGTGGCCCGCGGCTCGCGGTGGAGCACGGCCGCCAGGACCCCGGCCAGCCGGTCCTCCCCGGTCCGCCCCGCCCCGTCGATCCGGGCCACGACCTCGGCCACCTCGTCCGCGGCGGCGGCCCCGGTGCTGCCGGCGGCTCCGGTGGTGCCGGTCCCGGGCATCCCGAGAGCGGCGGACAGCCCGGGCACATCGGCCTCGGCCCCCGAGCGCACCGCCCACAACGCGGCCGTCGGTCCCAGCCCGTTCGGCACGACCTGCGCGAACATCCAGTGCGTACTGGTCTGCACGTGGCCGCCCCGCACCCACTTGGCCACGCACCGGCCGAAGTCCTCGCGCGCGAAACCGGCCGCCGTCCGTACGACGTACCCCTCCTGACGCGTCGTGTCGAGCTTCAGCTTGCGCAGCGCGCGCTCGTCGAAGGTGCCCCGCCACAGGACGCGCGGGGTGGGCACGCCCAAACCGTGCAGGAACCGTACGGTCCGGTCCCAGTCCAGGCAGTGCTCCCCGTCCCACACGGAGAACCCGTAGAACCAGCTGTCCAGGTCCTCGTACGGGATCGAATGCCGGGCGTAGAGGTTCTCCCCGCACACCCGCCACCCGGCCGGGATCCCGGGGCCGATACGGCCCTGGAGGCCCTTGACCCAGGCGCGCGAGGGGTGGTGCGCCGAGTCGAGCGAGCGGGCGTGCAGCCCGTCCGCGTACAGGGTCGTGTTCTCCCCGTCGAGCTTCTCGGTCACCACGACCTCGCGCCCGACCAACCCCGCCAGTCCGACGGCCCGGACGTCGTCCGCCGCCGCCCCGGGGGACCAGGGGAGGTGCGGCGTACGGGGATAGTGGATGCGCATGGTCCGCTCCTGCTCGACATCGGGTACCTCGTCACTGTAGGTAACCCGACCGGACGCATCCACCCGATATCACCAGCCGCAGGCCATCCTGTCAGCCCGGTACCGATACCGGTGGCGGCACCGGCACGGCTGCGGCGAGTTGGCCGGCCGCCGCGAAGTGCAGCCGCTCCAGCCGGGCCGCGTACGGCCAGCCGGCCGCCCGGTAGAAGCACAGGTCGCTCGGGATCGGTACGGCCCGCAGGTCGGCGGCGTGCGTTCCGTCCGGGAGCTCGGTGGCCGCCGCGAGCAGCGGGTCCGCCGAACCGGCCCACTCACCAACCGGGGCGGGCCGCGGCCACGGCTCCCCGGTGTTGGGGAACAACCACCGGGTGTCCCGGGCCATCCGCGCGGCGAAGTCAGGGCCCGCCGCGGCCCGCCGGGCCAGCCGTGCGAAGGTCAGCAGCAGGTCCGGCAGGGACTCGGCGAGCAGGGCCAGCTCCGGGTACTCCCGCAGGCTCTCGCCGTTGCCGGGCACGGACACCACGTACCCCCACCGGCCGGTCGCCGGGTCGATGCGGATCTGCGCCAGGGCGTGGTCGCGCCCGTGGTCGATCCGGGCGAGCGGCCAGTACGAACCGTCGCCGCCCAGCATGCGGTGCAGTTCGGGGTCCACCGCGTGCTCGGGCGCCCCGGGCAGCAGCCGCAGGGCCGGAAGTCCCGCGATCGCCACCCCGCCGATCTCCCGGAGCACGGTCCGGACCTCCTCGGGGACCGGTACCGCCCAGCCGTCCATGACGGAGTCGGCGCACCCCGCATCGAGCACGACGAAGCCGGGCCGTTCGTCGGCCAGTTCCCGCAGCTCGGCCACCGCACGCCGAGCGGCATCGGCCGGCACGCGGTGGCGGCGCACGGCCCGGCCGAGGAAGTCCCCGCTGACCACGCTGCGCAACAGGAGGGCCCTGCCCTCACCCACGATCTGGAACTGGATCTCGCTGCTTCCGGTGTCGGCCGTGTCGTGGAAGGTCGAGAAGTACGGCTCCCAGTCCACGGCGCACGGATAGCCCGGCAGGCCGTGCAGATCGACGAGATCGGTGAGCGGGTCACCGCGGCCGACGAGCGCGACGAGCTCGCCGTCGAGCCCCTCGCCCCCCTCGTCCCCCTCGCCCCCTTCCGCTCCCTCGGCGAGTTCGACGGTGGAGGTGGCCGGCACGGAGAACCTCCCCCGCGGCCGGTCCGCCACCCCGTCCGCGAACCGTTCGGCGAACCCGGCGAGCCATGCGGTGAAGTCCGGTGCCTCGACGGTGACATCGGGGTCGGACCCCCACGGATTGACGGCCACGACGGGCCCCCAGCCGGTGCCCCCGACCCCCACGATCAGCGAGCCTTCACCGAAGTCGGTTTCCCCCAGGGTCCAGCAGCCGTCGGCGAACACCTCACGGCCGCGCGGTCCGAAGCGGTACTCGTGGTCCTCGGTCTCCAAGCCGCCGATCTCCCGCAGGACCCCCCGCACCTCCTCGGGCACCGCCACGGCCCAACCGTCCAACTCCGCGTCCGTGAACCCTTCGAACAGCTCCAGCTCGTCCGGTCGCTCCCGCGCCAGTTCCCTGAGCGCCCGCACGGCATCCACCGCCGACGGCCCCGCCTCGTACATCTTCTTGGCTCCCCGTGTCGTCCGTTCCGCGGCTTTGAGGGTATCCCCGCGACTGCGGCCGCGGCGGCCCCCGGGCGCACTCAGCGGCAGAGGGCGACGATGGACGGATGCACCGTGCCCTTGGCCGCCTCGCACAGGGAGGCCATGTCGTACGGACGCTGCGGCGCCGGCCGGGGCTTGACCAGTGTCGGCGGCCGCTTGCGGGGCTTTGCCGGAGCCGCGGTCTTCACCCGCTTGGCGGGCCGCCGGGGGCGCGGGGGCTTCGTGTCGACCCGGTGGGGGCGATGCGGCCGTTCGACCGCCGCCGGTGCCGGTGCCAGAGCCGGAGCCGGAGCCGGCCCGGCCTCCCGGAGCACGCGCGGTGCGGGCGGTGCGGGCGGTGCGGGCGGTGCCGGTGGGACGGGCAAGGAGGTGTCCGGCGATACCGGGAGCGGGCTCAACGGCAGCGCGAGGGGTGCCGGTTGCCGGACCGGCGTACGGGCCGCCGCAGGCTCCGCCGGTCGCGGCGCGGCCGGCGGAGCGGTGGGACGCACCGTCAGGCACCCGGTGGCCAACACGAGAGCGGCAAGGGTCACGGGCAGGGCGAGGCGCAGCTGCATCCGCCCACCCTGCCGTACCGGCACCGCGCGAGCCGAACCCCCTCACACGGACGGGTGACGGCGCGCGTTCAGGCCCGGCTGCGCCCCCGCGTGGCCAGCCGGAGCACGTGCTCCACCGGGCCGCGGCGCAGCGGGCTTTCGGCCCAGACCAGCTGCCAGGACCAGGTCAGGGCCAGGGCCGCGCCGCTGAAGGCCAGCCAGGCGGACCAGGACGCGGCGCCGTGCGCCGGACCGGCCAACACCAGCGCGTGGACGACGTACGCGCTCAGCGCCATCGCCCCGAGCACCGTGAGCGGCCGCAGCAGGCGCGCACCCACCCCGTGCCGTGCGGCGAGCGCGCACAGGCCGATGAGGGCGCAGCCCACCCCCGCGTTGCCCAGGGTCTCGAGCGGGGTCTGGCTGTAGGGATCGGCCACCAGCAGCCAGTCCCAGGAGGTGCTGGGCACGGCGCCGTACTGGCCTTGCAACACCTCCCGTACGGGATCGGCCGCGGCCAGGGCCTCCGGATGGTGCACGGCGATCGCCTCCAGCAACCGCTGCCGGGCGCCGAACACGTGGCTCGCGAGCCACGCGGAGCCGTATCCGGCGAAGGCGGCCACCGTGCCCCACACCGCCATCCGCCGGGCCACCGACCGCTCCCGCACCTCGCACAGCCGGGCGAGCGCCATTCCGGCCAGGACGTACGGGAAGTAGGTGGCCAGCGGATAGGCCCCGGTGAGCAGCAGCTCCAGCACCACCGCACCCAGCCCGGACCAACTGGCCAGATCGGCGACCTCGGGTACCAGCCCGCGCCCGGACGCCTCGTACCCGAACACCGGGCCCAGCAGGAACGACAGCAGCGGCCCCGCCACCACCGAGACGCCCGCCACGACGGTGAGCACCGGAGTCGACAGCCGGGTGAAGGGCTCGGCCGCCAGGAAGTACACGGCGAAGAAGGCCAGGATGACCAGGATCCCGGGCCACAACGAGGCCAGCCACACGCCGAGTACGGCCAGCAGCGCGCAGCGGACCAGTAGGGGTCGCCAGCGGTCCGCCCAGCCCTGCGGGCGCTGCGCCGGGTCCAGCCCGCGCTGGGCGAGGACCAGGGAGAAACCGGCGAGCAGGGTGAAGAGGGCCGGGGCGCGCCCGTCGGCCGCGACGAGGAGGTATCCGGCGCCCTCCGGCTCCGGGCTGGGGCCGACGTGCACGGCGAACATGCCGAGGACGGCCAGTCCGCGTACGGCGTCGACCCCGGCCAGCCGGCCGCCGGACCCCGCGGACGGCGGCGCCGCCGCTCCCGCGCCCGGGCCCGTCACGCGCCGCACGTCACGCGGTCGCGCGGGGTGCAACGGGTCTTCATCGTCTCCCGTCCGAAGCGGCCCGCCGAAGCCGACGGCCGCGGCACCGCGGCCGCACCGGCGATCCCCGTCGCGGTCCACCTCCTGCCGGGTTCCGCCGGGGTGCCGGTGCCCGTGGGGGAGGCGCGTCGCATGTGGGGGTCCCTCCTGGGTCCGTCGGGTCCGTCCGGTGCCTGAAAGCTGGTCGGACCGACGGCTTTCACGCCGCCAGTCCGCATCCGGAAGGTACCAGGGAGTACATAACCAAGTAATAAGGAGGTATAGGGGCGGTAAAGGCGAGGGGCGTCGGAGAGGGCGGGCCGGGCGCCGTAACCCGGGAGCCGTGCCCGCTGTTGCACAGTCCGGCAGGTCCACCCACGGTGAACGGAGTCCGATGCCGCAGCTGACCGACCAGGGCGCGATCGACGAACACGACGCGATCGACGAACACGAGCGGGAGCGGACGGGGACCTGGATGACCCCGGCGGAGTACGGGGCCTCGCGGGCCGCCGTGTGGACCGCGGCCGTCGTCCTCGTCACCGACACCCACGGCCGGATCCTCGTCCAGAGCGTCGACTACCGCGCCGACCGGCTGCTTCCCGGCGGAGCCGTGGACGCCGGCGAGGCACCGTCCGCGGCGGCCGCCCGGGAGCTGCGCGAGGAACTCGGCGTCGACGGCCGCTACCCGCGCGGCCTCGCCGTGGACTGGATCCCGGCCGACACCCCGGGCTTCCCGCCCGAGATGCGCTTCCCCGGCGAGATCCTGCACGTCTACGACGGCGGCACCTGGACCCCCGACCGGATCGAAGCCGTCCGCCTCCCGGCCCAGGAGATCACCGCCATCCACTTCGCCGAACCGGCCGACCTGCCCGCCCTGATGGACCCGGGCGACGCCCGCCGCGCACTGTCCGCCCTGCGCGCCCGCATCAACGGCTCCGGCGCAGTCCTGCTCGAGGACGGCCGTCCCACCGCGCCGACCGCCCTCGACCGGCTCGGGGTCCTGCGCACCCGGCGGATCCCGCAGCACGGCGCCTGGCACCCGGGCCCGGTTCCGGAGCGGCTGCCCGTGCGGGACCTGTCGGCCTGGCTGTTCGCCCCCGACGGCCGGGCCCTGGTGCTGATCTCCCGGGCCACCGGCGCCGTCCACCTCCCGCCCCCGACGGCCGCAGCCACCGAGGACGCCGTCCCGCTCGGCTACCGGGACGGCGAGCAGGGCGCCCACGCCCGCACCGCGGCCCGCCTCACCGTCCTCCCCCCGGGCACGGACGCGGCGTACGCGCGCCTGCTGGCCACCCCCGAACAGGTCCGCGAACTGAGCGACTGGGGACGGGCGGGCGACGACGAGCTCACGGCGGTCCACGCCGCCCGCGCCCGTTTCGGCCTCCCCGTCCCCGCCCGCACCCCACCCACCGAACTTCCCGGGGAGGACGTCCGTCGCTGAGGTGTCCCTGGTGACGGCGGTGGTGTCCGCGGCGTTGTCAGTGGCGCCCCCTACCGTCGACCGCATGGGTTTCACCAGCGCCTGGTCGATCAGCTGCCACGAGGACTCCGTGATCGCGGACCTCGCGCCGCGGACGGCGGCGGCCATCGAGGCCGACCGCAGCTGCCCGCACGCCCGCCGCCGCCTGGCCGCCTGGCAGCGTGCCCCGCTCCCCGACCACCGCACCTGGTGGACCTGCACCCCGGCCGAGGACGAGGCGATCCGCTCCTTCCAGGACCTGACCCGCCCCGGCCGCCACGTCGACGACCTGTGCGAGTTCCCGTTCGTGGACGACGTCTGGGAGCGACAACCGGACCAGGAGCTCATGTTCGTGTCGGTGCACAGCAAGGCGCACCCGGTCAGCGCACTGTTCCACGCCGTCGGCCCCGAGCGCGCGGTCCTGCTGCCCGGCTGGTGCGGGAACTTCCTGCTGACCGCCGCCGAAGCGCGGCGGGCCCTGCCCGCCGTGGAGCGGGCCTTCGGATTCGGCCCGGCGGAGCGGGCGCGGGCGCAGGAGCAGGTCTGGCTGGACCCCGAGCCCCGCGAAAGCGTCCTGGACGGCCCGCTGCGTGTCTGGCGGGCCGCGGTGCGGGCCGGCCTCGGGCTGTGCGGGCTGGCTTTCCACGTGTACTGACCCGCCCCGTTTGGTCACCGCCATGATCGGGAAATCCGGCGTCCGCGGTCCGCGGTCCCGCAGCATGGGGCCATGAGCGACAGCGCGATCACCTACACCCTGTACATCCAGACAGATCCCGCCAGGGTCTGGCAGGCCCTCACCGAGCCCGCCTTCACCCGCCGGTACTGGGGGCTGAGCTTCGAGACCGACTGGGCGGTGGGCTCGCCGATGGACTGGGTCGAGCGGGGGGCTCGTACCAGCGACCCCGAGCAGGTGGTCCTCGACTGCGTCCCGGACCGCCTGCTCTCCTACACCTGGCACACCTTCACCCCCCAGTGGGCGGCCTCGGTCGGGATCGGCGAGGAACTGCGGGCCGAACTGGCCAAGGAGCGCCGCACGAAGGTGACGTACGAGATCGAGCCCGTCGGCGACACCCTCGCACGACTGACCATCCGGCACGAGGACTTCGAACCCGGCGGAACGCTGATCGGCATGTGCGGACGGGCCTGGCCGATGCTCGCGTCCAGCCTCAAGACCCTGCTGGAGACCGGCGCTCCGCTGCCGGAAGCGGAGCAGGAGGCGGGCGAGGTCTGAGGCGCGACGCGGAGGGCCGGTACGCGTCCGCGATCGCGCCCCCGGTCGTCCCGTACGGCCCGGCTCTCCGCGGTCCCCCTCCCGGCCCAACCGACCCGCACCGCACCTGAGATCATGTGTATAGACCACGAATCAGGAGCGCAGACATGGCACTGGAGCACCACCGCGTCGTCATCACCGCCGCCGGCCGCGACTTCGGGCGCACCCTCGCCCTCCGTTTCGCCAGCAGGGGCGCCGAAGTCCACCTCTCCGCACGCACCCTCGAAGCCGCCGAGCGCGTCCGCGAGGAGATCCGCGGGCAGGGGCACGACGCGGACCGGGTCCACGCCTACCCGTGTGACCTCACCGATCCTTCGTCCGTGCGGGAGTTCGCCGCCGCGGTCGCAGCCCGCACCGACCACGTGGACGTCCTCGTCAACAACGGCTCCCGCTACCAGCACGGCACGGACCTGCTGTCCGCCTCCGACGAGGACGTGACGGACACCCTCGCCTCCGGCGCCACCGGCACCGTCCTGGCCACCAGGGCCTTCCTGCCGCTGCTCCTGAAGTCGGCGAAGCCGGACGTCGTCACCATGGTCTCCGGCTGCGGGGAGACCGGCCACCACCGGTCCGACGCCCACGCCGCCTTCTACGCGGCCAAGAGCGCCCAGGCCGGTTTCACCGAGATCCTCTCCCGCAGGCTGCGCGACCAGGGCGTCCGCGTCATCTCCCTCTACCCGCCGGACTTCGACAACCACGACCCGCTCTCGGAGTCCTGGGAGGGCGCGTCGCGCACGGCGAAGGACCCGCTCACGTCGCAGTCGCTCGTGGACTGCATCTTCTTCGCGATCGGCCAGCCCCGCGACTGTTTCATCAAGTCCTTCCACTTCGAGCAGGTCTGACGGCCGTGGGACGGACACTGGCGGAGATCCTGGACGCCGCCGCCGAGGGGCGGTTCCCGCCACCTGACGGCGCCACGACCGTGGTCCCGCAGGAACACCGGCGCGACGCGGGCGTCATCGCCTTCACCGCACACTCCGTGGTGTTCACGGACGAGGACCCGGACTGGGTCCGCGCGACCCTCGACGCCCTCGACTGCGACGCGCTGGCCGCCACCATGAACCCGCGGTTCCTGGCCGCGCTGCTCGACCGCACGGGACGCGCCACCGACACGATCGACCTGCTCACCGTCGCCGGTCCGCTGCCCGGCGCACCGGCACTGGAGCTCGTGGAGACGACCGACCCCGACCACCCGCGCGTGCGCAGGGCCCTGCGCCGCCGCCACGACGTACGGGTCTGGTCGGCCGCAGGGGGAGTCCTCGTCCTCGGCCGCGGCGTCGCGGGCCGCTGGGAAGCAGCGGTCGAGGTCGACGAGGGCGTGCGCCACCGCGGACTGGGCCGGGAACTGGCCCGCGCCGCCCGCCACCTCGTCCCCGACGGGCAGCCGGTCTGGTCCCAGCAGGCCACCGGCAACGCGCGCAGCATCCGAGCCTTCCAGGCCGCGGGCTACCGACCGGTCGGTGCGGAGTCCCTGATGCTGGCTCCGCACCGCTGAACAGGCGCTGACGGCACCCTGATCGCCGGCTGCACATCGAGGTCGTGTGGAATGGGGGCCATGGCGCCAGTGAACGATCAGCAGCGACCCGCCACGGGCATACCGGCTCGGGCCCCCGTGAGCGGCCCCGACCCCGACGAGCCCCCCGAGCACTGGCGCTACGCCCGCCACCTGGAGTCCCTGGCCGCGGTGCCGGACTCGGGCGCGGGCGCGGAGGCCGAGGCGGAGGTCGTGGCCGCGGTGCTGTCCGATCCCGACCGGGTGATGGCCGAGAGCGCGGTGGTCACCCACCTCGACCGGCGCGCCGTGTACCTGCTCGCCGACGAGGAGTTCCCCGCCTGGGCCCGGGCCATGGCGGGCGTCCTCGCCGGGCGGGCCTTCCCCGAGCGCCGGCTGCGGGAGTGGAGCCTGCTCGAGGCCGTCACCCGGGGCAGGCCCTGGTCCGCCGAGGAGCTCACCGCAGCCTCCGACTGGTGCCAGCGCACCGCCGTCCGGGTGCTGACCTCGTACGAGGCCCTGACCCTGCTGGCCACCGAGGCCCGCACCCGCCGCGTTCGCAACGCGGCCGTCGAACGCCTGCGCCGCGGCACCACGTTCTGAACCGGAGGCGAGTTGACGACGAGAAGCGGCACCCCTACACCGGAGGTCAGCGTGTTCCTAGCGGAAGAGGTCGATTTCGACGCCGACGAGATGCTGATCCTGTACGGCTCGGTCGGCTGGGAGGGCTACACCAGCGACGTCGGCAGACTCTGTCGCGGTCTCGCCAACTCCCACCTCGTCGTCACGGCGCGAGACGGTTCAGGAACGCTCCTCGGACTGGCCCGGACCATCTCCGACGACGAGCACGTCTGTTACGTCCAGGACGTCGTGGTCAATCCGGCGAGCCACCGGCAGGGAGTTGGCAGGGCCTTGGTCGAACACCTGAAGCGGCGCTACTCCCACTGCCGCTTCTTCCTCCTGTCGACGGACCACGAGTCGTCACCAGAGGGCGAGCGCAACCACGCCTTCTACCGGAGTCTGGGTTTCCTGTCCTACGAGGAAAAGGAGATGGCGGGCTTCGGCCTGCCGAGGAACCGCCCCGACCTGCGGGAGACGGCTCCATGAGGAAGCCCCGTACGTTTCAGCGGGCGAGCTGCCGCACCGCGAGGTACGGGCGGTGGTGCACCGCGACCGACAGAACGCGCGGTGCATCGCGCGTCGGAGACCGTGCCTTCGTATACCCGCCCGAAGGCCAGCCCTCCCCGAATCCGCGCCCACTGCGCATCTGTCACCACGGAGCCGTGGTCCCACCCGCGCCCGGACCAGCCGGGGGCGCTGTCGGTGGGGTGTGGTCAGATGGCCTCACACTCTAGTCCGCCTGCTGGGAGACCGTATCCATGCCCGTGCACCCGTCGCTGACCCTTGCTCTGACGGAGGCCCTGGTCGACGTCCTCCGGTTCATCGACGGCAGCGAGGACGAGCAGATGGATCAGGACGACGCCGTCAAGATGCTGGAGTGGGTGGGCCACCTGCTGAACCGGCTGCCGGACGACCAGCGCAGCGAGTTCGTCGACCTGCTCGGGCAGATGGCGGAGGAAGAGGGCGATCCCGCGCGCCGCGCGTTCCTGCGGGAGTTCCCCGAAGACTTCGGGCTGGTCGAGGAACCGGCCTGACCCGGCCACCGTACGCATCGGGGGAGCCCCGGCCCCGGCCGGTGTGCCGGACATTGCGTGTCCGCCCCGGTGTGCGCGCCCGTAGTCCCGGGGCGTGCTCCAACTCGTCCTCGCGGTATCCGCGTTCACCGCGGCCGCCGCCGAGCTGCTGCTCGACGGGTACCTCGACATCGACGGGGCCGGGGCGGCGCGGCTGACCGAGGAGGGCCGCGGGCCTGCTGCGACGACGCACACCACTGCCACCACCCGAGGTCGGGTCACGCCGCGCCAACGGAACGGGGGAATCGGTGCGGTGCTCCTCGAAGCACTCGAACTGCACGCGCGCAGCGCCGAGTTCGACACCCCGATCGTCTGGCCGTCGGATCGCAGCAGCCCGCTCTACCGGCGCTCCGGTTTCCAGCCACCGGAAGAACCGGTGGAGTTGCCGCTCGACCCGTGAAGGGTTCCATTTCCGGCCGCGTCACGCCGGCCGCGTCACGCCGGCCGCGCCGCACCACCCGAGCACCGGCACCGCAGCCGCCACCTGGAGACCCTCGGCGTCCCGCCGGGCGAGCGCGCCGAAGCCGGGGCCGTCGTGCCAGCGGGTCGGGCGTTCCGCTCAAGGTCATCACCCGCGGAGCGCCAGGGGCCGCCGGATAGGAATAACCGGAAGATCTTGCTCACATCTCGTCACGCGTCGATTCAGGGCTTAGGGTGCCGTTACCCGGCCGGGTATCAGCGTGAAGACCGATGCCACTTCGCTGGAGGATGACTCTCCGTGTCGCACGTTCCACAAGTTTCCGTCACGACCCCCGACGGTGAGCCAGCCCCGCTCGTCCCCACCACGTACGACGAGGTCAGAGGCTGGTTCTCAGCGCACGACCAGGTGCTCTTCGACTGGTTCCTGACGCGTCAGAACAGCGGCGAGGGGCAGCCGGGCGACCTGCTGGAGCTCGGTGCCTTCATGGGGAAGAGCGCGATCTTTCTCGGCGGGTACCTCCAGCCCGGTGAGGAATTCACCGTCTGCGACCTCTTCGACTCGCCCGCGACGGACGACTTCAACGTCGCCGAGAACCGCGAGTCCTACCCCACGCTCACGCGGCGCGGCTTCGAGACGAACTACCTGGCCTTCCACGAGGCGCTGCCGACGCTGATCCAGGCCCCCACCTCGGTCGTCGCCGACCAGGTCAAGCCCGCGAGCTGCCGATTCGTGCACATCGATGCCTCGCACCTCTACGAGCACGTCGTCACGGACATCGCGTCCTCGCGTCTCGTCGCGGCCCCGGACGCCGTGGTCGTCTTCGACGACTACCGCTCCGAGCACACCCCCGGCGTCGCGGCCTCCGTGTGGACCGCGGTGGTTACGGGCGAACTGCGCCCGATCTGCGTTTCGAACATGAAGCTCTACGCGACCTGGGGCGACCCGGAGCCCCACCAGGCGGCGCTGCTCGCGTGGCTGAAGGGGCGCACCGACCTCCGGTACGACGTGGACATGATCGAAGGCCGCCCGCTGGTGCGCACCACGGACCAGGGCGTGGTCGTGCCGGTGCCCCCGCAGCCGCTGCACCCCGCGCCGCCGGCCGCACCTGCGCCGGTCCCCGCCCCCGCCGCCGTGCGCAGGCCGGGCGTCCGCTGGCGGAAGCTGGCCAAGGACCTGCTCCCGCCCGTGGTCACCCGCGCGATCGTGGCTCGCAACCGCCGTCGCAGGCGCTGACGCCGAACGGCCTGACACCACGCCCCCGTACCGGGTCCGGTACGGGGGCGTGGTGCTGCGCACGCGTGTCAGACGCCCCGGCGTACCCGGGCCGCGCGGCGGGCCTCGGCCTGCTGGCGGGCCTCGATCGTCTTGCGGGACTCCTTGCCACGGCCCGGGCGGGTGCCCATGCCGCGGAAGGCCAGGTCAGAGCCCGAGGGCTTGCCCTTGGCGTCGGTGGGTGCGGAGCCCGCCAGCGGGACCCCGGAGGGGGCCTTGGCGCCGGTGATGCGGGTCAGTGCCGCCTCGCCGGAGCGCACCTGCGTGATCGTCGGACGGATCCGGGCGTCGGAGAGCAGGCGGACCATGTCCCGGCGCTGGTTCGGGGTGACGAGGGTGACGACCCGGCCGCTCTCGCCGGCCCGCGCAGTGCGGCCACCCCGGTGCAGGTAGTCCTTGTGGTCGGCGGGCGGGTCGACGTTGACGACGAGGTCGAGGTCGTCGATGTGGATGCCGCGCGCGGCGACGTTCGTCGCGACGAGGACGGTGACGGCCCCGCTCTTGAACTGGGCCAGGGTCCGGGTGCGCTGCGGCTGCGACTTGCCGCTGTGCAGGCCCTCCGCCCGCACGCCCATCGCCCGCAGGTGCTTCACGAACTGGTCGACCCCGTGCTTGGTGTCGAGGAACATCAGCACCCGGTTGTCCCGGGCCGCGATCTCGGTCGCCGCCGAGACCTTGTCGGCCGCGTGGATGTGCAGCACGTGGTGGTCCATCGTGGACACCGCCCCCGCCTGCGGGTCGACGGAGTGCGAGACCGGGTCCTTCAGGTACTTCCGGACGAGCTGGTCGACGTTGCGGTCCAGGGTCGCCGAGAACAGCATCCGCTGTCCCGCGTGGTGCACCTGGTCCAGGATCTCGGTGACCTGCGGCATGAAGCCCATGTCGCACATCTGGTCGGCCTCGTCGAGCACGGTGATCTTCACGCGCTCCAGGTGTACGTCCCGCCGCCCCACCAGGTCGCTGAGCCGGCCGGGGGTGGCCACGACGACCTCGGCCCCGGTGCGCAGGGAGCTCACCTGGCGGCCGATGGACAGCCCGCCGACCACGGTGGCCATCCGCAGCTTCAGGGCCGCGGCGTACGGCTCCAGCGCCTCGGTCACCTGCTGTGCCAGCTCACGCGTCGGTACGAGGACCAGCGCCAGCGGGCGCTTCGGGTCCGCCTGCTGGCCCGCCGTACGGGCCAGCAGAGCCAGGCCGAAGGCGAGGGTCTTGCCCGAGCCGGTCCGGCCGCGACCGAGGACGTCCCGACCGGCCAGCGCGTTCGGGAGGGTCGCGGCCTGGATCGGGAACGGCTCCGTCACGGCCAGCGAGGCCATGGTCTCCACCAGCTCATGGGGCAGGTCGAGCTCGGCGAAGGACTCCACCGGCGCCAGCGCCGGCTCCTTCGGCGCGTGCATCGTGAACTCACCCTGCGGGCCGAGGGTCCGGGGGGCCTTGGCGGGGGTCCGGGCACCGGCCTTGGCACCGCCCTTCACACCGAAGCGCCCATGAGCTGACGGGTTCCTCATGCAGGACCTTTCGAAGCAGAGAGAAGGAGGGGGAGAAAGAAGGAGATGGTCAACCGCCCATGGTACCAGCGGGGGCTAAGCCTCCCCGGCGGTCGGTTCCCCGGTCAGTTCCCCGGACCGCACCTGCGCACAGTGCGCGCGGATCTCGACCGCCGCGCGGCCGAACCAGTCGGCGATCACGGCGACCTCGTCGGGGGTGTAGTCGGCGAAGAGGGTGGCCAGCCGGTCGTACATCGGCTGGTACACGGCGACGACCCGCGCGGCGGCCGTGGGGTCGGCCACGACCCGGACCCGGCGCCGGTCGGCCGGGTCGGGGACGCGCCGCGCGTATCCGGCGCGTTCGAGGCGGTTGAGCACACCCGTGACGGCTCCGGTGGTGAGGTCCAGCAGTCCGGCCAGGTCACCGGCGGCGAGCGGGGCGTCCCCGGCGCCCAGGATGTGCCCCAGGCAGGTCAGATCGGTGACGTTGAGCCCGAGCAACTGCGCCACCTCCTGCTGGCCGACGATGCCCAGGGCGACGTACTGGTCCATGCGCGCAATCGCCTCGCCGGCCGTGGCCGGGGGGCGGGTCTTGCCCTGCACCCAATTTCTCCTTAGTATCTAAGTTACTTAGCAAGTGAGATGCTTACCTCGCGAAATAAGCTTCCCGCTTCCGAGCGTACTGCTGACTGCTGCCGGTCCGACCAGGGAGAACCATGAGCGCGCACGGCCACGTAGACCTCGGCCACACGGTGGCCGGCTGGACCGGGACCGGCCTGGCCCTGCTGGGCTTCGCGGGAGCGGGCGGCGCCCTGTGCGCGTCCTGGATCCCCGGGATCTGGATCGGCCTCGGCGTCGTCGCCGCGGCCGGGATCGTCACCTGGCTGCTGCACCTCGCCGGGTGGGGCAAGCCGAGCGGCCCCCGGCCGGAGGCCGACTGGGACTGGCGCACCCGGGACGCCGGCGCGCACGCGGGGCACGCCGACTGCCTCGGCTGCCGCGCCGGCGGGCCGCGGAGGGCCCTTGCGGCGGCCGCTCGGCCCCGATCCACCGCGTCGCTGCCCGCTGGGGACGGCAACGCGTGACCGGCGCCCGGGTATGGCCGCGGCGGCCCGGCCCGAGCGCCCCTCGAAGCGCTCTGCGCGGGGCCCCTCCCTCTTTTCACGGACAAGTCGGCCGTAAGTTCGAATGCACGCCGCGCCCCGGTTGGCCGCGTTCAGCGTGTGCTCCGGGGGACGGTTGGGCAGGATCGAGACGGCCGCGCGTGCGGCCCGCAGTGGAACGTTGTGAAGGATCAGCCAGATGGCAACAGGCATCGTGAAGTGGTTCAACTCGGAGAAGGGGTTCGGCTTCATCCAGCAGGACGACGGCGGCCCCGATGTGTTCGTGCACTTCTCCGCGATCGAGACCACCGGGTTCAAGTCGCTGGAGGAGAACGCGCGCGTCGAGTACTCCGTCTCGCAGGGCCCCAAGGGTCCGCAGGCTGAGAAGGTGGTTCCCCTCAGGTAGTCCGCTTCACGGGCCCGGCCCGTGGCGCCAAGCCCCGCCGGTCCGCCCGGCGGGGCTTCGCACGTTCCGGGCGGTCCCGCTACCGGGTCCGGGTCGCGTTCGGCCCGCCGTCGGGCCCGATCGCGCGGTGGAGGGCCAGGAGCAGCTGCCAAAGGTGGTCCGCCAGGGCTTCGGGATCCGCCCGGATGTCCTCGTGCAGCCAGTCCGCGAGTACGCCGGTGAACGCGGCTGCGACCGCCGACGCGACCAGCTCGGGGTGGGGGGCGCCCACCGCCGCCCGTTCCGCCCGGGCCCGGGCGCGCAGCTCCCGGTGGAGGCGTCGGCCGAGCGGGCCGTCGCCGCCCGGGAGGAGCAGGGTCCGGTAGAGCGGTGCCCGGTCGGCCACCTCCGTCAGGAACGCGGCCAGCGCGGCGGGCGGCCGGGTCGGGGGGAGCGGCGGCGGGCCGGTCTGCCAGGCGTGCAGGGCGTCGACCGCCGCGTGCACCACGTCCGCACAGGCGTCCACGGCGAGCGCGGTGAGGTCCTCGTAGTGCAGGTAGAAGGTGGCGCGGCCGATGCCGGCCCGGCGCACCACCGCCGAGACGCTGACCTCGGCGAGCGGCCGGACCGCGCATTCGGCCAGCAGGCTCGTCCGCAGCCGCCCCTTCGTCCGGGCCGTGCGCGGGTCCTCGGCGCGCCGGTCCTGCGGGCTCACGCGGCCAGCAGCGCGGCGCCGAGGGCGAGGGCGCCGGGCAGGGCCTGGGCCACGAGGATCCGGCGGTTGGCGGTCGCGGCCCCGTAGATCCCGGCGACGACCACGCAGATGAGGAAGAAGATCTGGGTGGCGAGCGAGTCGATCACGAGCGACCAGACCAGTCCGGCGGCGAGGAAGCCGTTGTAGAGGCCCTGGTTGGCGGCGAGCGGAGCCGTGAGGCGGGCGGTGTCCGCGTCGAAGCCGGACAGTGCGCGGCCGGGGGGCCGCTGCCACAGGAACATCTCCAGGACCATGAAGTACGCGTGCAGCGCGGCCACGAGGCCGATCAGGACCGATGCGACCGTGTGCATGGCCGCCTCCACTTCTCGGGGTCGACGTACGGGCGGTGGTGCGGGCGGTGGTGCGGGCCGGTATTTCCTGGACAACTGTACAGGAAATTTTACGCGTGCCCGGAGGAGGAACGGACCGCCCCCGGCGCCACCCGCCCGCTCTACGCGGACTTCCTCGACCTTGCGGGACGGCCGGAGGGCGGCCGCTCTCTTCCGCGACTCGGCCGACAACCGGTCCCGGGTCGCGGAACCGGCGCGGGCGGCCGGCCCGGACACGGACGCACCGGGGCGGCGGGCCCTCTTCGACGAGCTGGCCGGCCTGGCGGACGGCGCTCAGAGGTGGGCGTCCAGGAACGCCCGGAACTCCTCGCGCGTCATCGGCCCCGCCTGACTCGCGACCGCCTCACCGTCCTTGATGAGCACGGCGGTCGGCGCGCCCGTCACCCCGTAACGCCTGGTCGGCCCGGGGCAGCGGGTCATGTCGGTGCGGACGGGGGTGAAGCGCGTCCCGTACTCCTCGGTCAGTTCCCCGACGACGGCGTCCATCGCGCGGCACGCCTCGACGGCCTTGGGCCAGGAGCCGCAGAAGTACGCGAGCACGGGCCCGGTCGTCATCGAGAGGATGAAGTCGAACTCCTGGTCCTCCAGTGGCTGGTGCACCCGACGTGCCATGCGTGTCGCTCCTCGCTCGTACGCCTCCCCGGACCGGGAGGGCGGCCCCCATCATCGCCGCCCCGGCGGACCGCGACCGCCGGGGCCGTTGTCAGTGGTGGCTGTGAAGCTGAGCGGTATGGACGACAGGATGCTCCGACGCCGGGTCTACGGCGCCGACCACGAGGACCCCGACCCCGGACCGCGACCCGGACACACCTACGGCGAGCTGGTCGGCGGGCCGCTCGACGGGCTCCTCCTGGACACCACCGGCTGGAGCGGCCCCCAACTGGCCGAAGAGGCCAGGCTCCCCACGGAGATAGGGCGCTACGGAGCGGGCGGCCGCGCCCACTACCGCCGCCGTACGGGGGACCCGGGCCACTGGGACTGGACGGGAGACAGCCGCTGACGGCGGGGCCCGCCCCGGCGGCCGGACCGGCCGCCGGTTCCGCGCCCTCAGGCCTCCCGGCTCACCTTGCGGGCCCAGAGCACCAGCGGCACCTGCAGGGGCATCCGGACCAACGTCGCGGCCCGGACGGCGGGGGAAGCGTGGCGCGCATCGGCGGCCATCTTCACGTGCGCCGGGAACACGCCGACGAAGAACGCCGCCGTGGCCAGCGCGGCCACCCGGCGGGTGCGCGGATGGGCGACGCCGGCGGCAAGGGCGAGTTCGGCCACCCCGCTGCCGTACGTCCACGCGCGCGGACTGCCCGGCAGTGAACGGGGCACGATCGCGTCGAACTTCCCGGGTACGGCCGCGTGGGCGACCGCCGCAGTGGCCAGGAGACCGGCCAGTAGGACGGGGGAGGAGGCGCGTGGCATCGGGGGATCCTCTCGAGGGTGTCCGGGCCCGCGATCCTACTCGCCGGTAGTCGGACGTGGGTGAGCTCCGTGCGGTCCGGCCGCACGATCCCGTCCGGCCGCCCGTGCCCCCGTGCGGCGGCCGGACGGGGGACCGCGGTGGCCGTGTCGGGACATTCTTCGAAGAATTTCCCGGAGGCTGTCGATCCGGGCGTCTCCCGTTCGACGCAGGAGTGAGAGGCGGGGAGGTTCCCCGCCCTCCTGACCGAGGAGTCACCATGCCGCGCTTCCTGACGATGATCCGCATCGACGAGCAGGACCTGCCCAGCGATGAGTTCCCGCCCGAGTTCGAGCAGCGCATGGGCGCGCTGCTGGAGGAGATCACCAAGGCCGGGGTCATGCTCGACACCGCCGGGCTGCTCCCCACCTCCGCGGGGACCCGCCTCAGCTGGTCCGGCGGGAAGATCAGCTACACCGACGGACCCTTCACCGAGACCAAGGAGGTCGTCGGCGGCTACTCCCTCACCCAGTGCAAGGACAAGGCCGAGGCCATCGAGTGGACCCGGCGGTTCCTTGAGATCCACCCGGTGGAATGGAAGGTGAGCGCCGAGGTCCGGGAGATCCAGGAGATGTGATCCCGGCGCGCCCGCGCCGCGTTTGCCCTGCCCCGTCACGGCTGCTCTGATGGGTGGACGGCAGTGAGTGCGGCCCAGGCGGTCGAAGCGGTGTTCAGGATCGAGTCCGCGCGGATCATCGCCAGTGTCGCCCGCGTCGTGCGGGACGTCGGCATCGCCGAGGAGATCGCCCAGGACGCCCTCGTCGCGGCGCTGGAGCAGTGGCCCCGGACGGGGGTTCCGGACCGGCCGGGCGCCTGGCTCATGACCACCGCCAAGCACCGCGCGATCGACCTCGTCCGCCGCAAGGAGACCTACGCGCGCAAGCTCGCGGAGGTCGGCCGGAGCCTGCAGGACGTGCCACCGCCCGCCGAGCCTGCGGACCCCGAGGACATCGACGACGACCTGTTGCGCCTGATCTTCACCTCCTGCCACTCCGTCCTCGCCACCGAGTCCCGGATCGCGCTCACCCTGCGCCTGGTGGGAGGGCTGACCACCCAGGAGATCGCCCGCGCGTTCCTCACCTCCGAGGCCACCGTCGCCCAGCGCATCGTCCGGGCGAAGCGGGCCCTGGCCAAGGCGGGGGTGCCCTTCGAGGTTCCGTACGGCGCCGACCGCGACGCACGGCTCTCCTCGGTCCTGGAGGTCATCTACCTCGTCTTCAACGAGGGGTACGCGGCCACCGCCGGGGACGACCTCGTCCGCCCCGCCCTGTGCGAGGACGCCCTGCGCCTGGCCCGGGTACTGGCCGCCCTGATGCCCGAGGAGCCCGAGGCGCACGGGCTGGCCGCGCTGCTGGAGTTCCAGGCCTCCCGGATCGCCACCCGCACCGGCCCCGCCGGGGAACCGGTGCTGCTCGCCGACCAGAACCGGGCCCGGTGGAACCGCCTGCTCATCCACCGGGGCGCCCGGGCGCTGGGCCGGGCGGGCAGCGGACCGTACTCCGTCCAGGCCGCGATCGCCGGCTGCCACGCGGCGGCGGTCCGTTACGAGGACACGGACTGGTCGAGTATCGCCACCCTGTACGGGCGGCTCGTCCAACTGGTCCCGTCCCCGGTCGTGGAGCTCAACCGGGCGGTGGCCGTCTCGATGGCCGAGGGGCCGGCGGCGGCCCTGCCGCTGGTCGACGGCCTGGCCCGGGAACCGGCCCTGCGCGCCTACCACTTGCTGCCGAGCGTACGCGGAGACCTGCTGGAGCGGCTGGGTCGGACCGAGGAGGCCCGCGCGGAGTTCGAGCGGGCGGCCTCCCTCACCCGCAACGCACAGGAACGCACCCTGCTCCTGGCCCGCGCGGCCCGCCTCTGAGCGGCGCGGCCGTCCGAGGAGGGGCCAGTCGTGCGACACCCTTGCCGAGGATGTTTACGTCCTATACTTTGTGTATCACGTAAACATCTGCTGGGGCGCGATGCGGCACCGCTCGCGCGGCGAGCAGTCGGAAAGGAGGGGCCCGATGCCCCGTGAGCCCCGGGGGCCGGGCGGATCCGCCGCCCCGCCCGATCTCGCCGCCGTCGCCGACCTGTTGTGGCGGGTCGACGCCGAGCGGACCATCGAGGGCCGACCGCGCCTCACCCCCCGCCGGATCGTCGACGCGGCCGTGGCCGTCGTCGACACCGACGGGCTGGACGCACTGTCGATGCAGCGCGTGGCCACCGAGCTGGGCTGTACGGCCATGGCCCTCTACCGGCACGTGCCGGGTCGCGAGCACCTGCTCGCGGCCATGGTCGACGCCGCCTGCGGCCGCCCGCCCGCGGCGACCGGGGCGGGCTGGCGCGCCGAGGTGGAGGCCTGGGTCGACGCGCTCTGGTCGAGGTACTGCAGCCATCCGTGGATGGTGCGGGTCCCGACGGTCAGCGCCCCGGTCGGACCGAACGAACTCGCTTGGTTCGAGGCACTGCTGAGTCCGCTCGCCTGCTCCGGCGCCGCCCGCGGCGAGCTGATCCCGCTCGCGACCTTCGTCTCCGGCGCCGTGCGCGACCTGGCCCGGATCGCCACCGAACTCGACCCGGCCGGCGCCGCCTCGTACGGACGGGTCCTCGCCGAGCGCCTCGACCCGGGTAACTTCCCCACGCTCTGCGCGCTCGCGGGCGAGCCGGGTCTGGACGAGGAAGAGGACGGCGCGGTCGCCCCGATCGTGGCCTGCGGCATCGCCCGCCTGCTCGACGGCATCGAGAAGGCCCCCTCCACAACCGACGAAAAGGGAAACCGATGAACGAGAACCACGTCTTACGCCTCACGGGCATCTGCGGCATCGCGGCGGGCGCACTCGCCGCCGTCGCCGTACCGCTGTACTTCGTCCACTCCGGACCGCCGCCCGCCGGCAACGTCCTGGCCCGGATCCTCCTCAACCTCCTGACCTGCGCGGCCCTGCTCGTCTTCCTCGCGGGCCTGCGTCACGTCATCCGCAGCGCGGGCCCCGCCTTCGCCTGGCCGGCCAGCGTGGTCTTCGGCGCCGGACTGGCCTACGTGACCGTCACCCTGGTCGCCGCGTCCGTCGAGGCGGGCATCGTCCTGGAGAACCCCGGCGGGCGACTCGACCCGACCGTGGACGGCCCGCTGGCCCACGCCAACATGCTGCTGCACGGCTCGGCAGCCCGGCTGTTGACGGCGGTGCTCCTCGCCGCCGCCGGGTCCGCGATCCTGCGCGCCGGGGTCCTGCCGCGCTGGACCGGGTACACGGCCCACGCCGTCGCCGCGGTCAACCTCGCCTTCGTCCCCTCCCTGTTCTTCGGGACGGACGCCGCCCGCTTCTACAGCGCCGTGGGCTGGGGCAACACGGCACTGACGGCCGCCCTGCTCGTCTACTGGGCCTTCGCCGTCGGGATCGCCCTGCTGCGGCGCACCTCGCCGGCCGGTGGGCGTGCGGCGGCCCGACCGGCCTGAGGCGGCCGAGGCTCAGCCGCGGCGGGCGACCGCTGCGACGTCCAGCGGGGTTCCCAGGGGCCGCCGCGGGGTGGTCAGCGCGATGGGCCGACGGAACCCGCCGGACCGGGCGATCTCCTGCACGGTCAAGCGCAGTCCTTCCTGGAAGTCGCCCATGGTCCGGCGGGCCGCCGGGGTGTCGACGTAGATCGAGTTCATGTGCATCCCCTCCGTGTCCCGTTGGAACCACGAACAGGCCCCGTTGGCCCGCGCCGACCACACGTGTGTGGTGGGCCGCCACTCGTCGTGGCGCTCGGCCCCGGGGCACTTGCGCATGTCGATGTACGAGAAGAAGTTCACCGGGTACGGCCAGGAGCGGGCGGCGAACTCCTCGGGCGCCAGCAGCTGCCACGCCCGGACGAACGGCACGTCGAGATGGCTCATCATCTCGCTGAAGCCGGCCCGGACGGAGGCCATGACCTGGGTGAAGTCCCGGCCGGGCGAGGCGTCGAACTCGATGGGCAGGGTGTTGACGAACCAGCCCACCGAATGCGCCCAGGTGTCCCGGCCGCGCTCGCTGACCGGCATGAAGCCGCGGTAGACGCCCGGGCCGCCGGCCTCGCGCAGGCAGACGGCGACCGAGGCGAGCACCCCCATGAACGGCTTGCCGCCGGCCGCCAGGCACGTCTTCTCGAACACCTCGGCCTCGGCGGCGTCCAGGAGGGTGGAGGACTCGTTGACGATCGGGTACATCCGGCCCGGCTCGACCCCGAGGTCGAGCGGGAAGCGCGGGAAGAACTCGCCGGCTTCCCCCATGAACGCCTTCCAGTAGTCCAGGCGTTCGTCACGGTCGTCGATGGACAGGTAGCGGCGGCGCTGCTCCTCGGCGAAGTCGAGGTAGCTGGGGGCGGGCGGCAGTTCGACGTCTTCGCCGCGGCACAGGGCCTCGTAGCCCATGGACACCTCGCGGGCCACGATCGGCATCGACATGCCGTCGCAGACGATGTGGTCGAAGGCGAGGTAGACCGTCGCGGAGTCCTCGCGTTCCACCGCACCCATGATGAACAGCGGCCAGGAGAGGGTGTCGATGCTCCGCTTGAACCGCTCGACGAGGAAGTCCCGCAGCAGGTCGGAGGTCTCGAACGCGCCCATCTGCCGGGGTTCGAGGGTCAGTCCGGCCGGGTCGAACGGCTCGCAGGCCACTTCGCCCGCCAACCGGCGGAACGCACACCGCAGGACCTCGTGCCGCTGCACGAAGGAGAGCAGGGACTGCGCCAGGGCCTGCTCGTCCAGCCGCCCGGTCACTTCGAAGGTCACCGCGACCCACGACGCGACCGGGTCGTCGGCGGCCCTGCTCTCCTCGGCGACGGTGAAGTGCTTGTCCTGGTTGAAGGACGCCTTCCTGCCCACCGGATCACCCGTGTCGGCGGCCTCCGCCGCCGTGGACCTGAGCCGCCACTCGACCACCCGGCCGGGTGCCATGTGGTGCATCTCCAGAGGAAACTGCCGCATTCCGTCATCCCTTCGCCCCCGAGTCAACCCCCAGGCCCTAACGACCCCCGGCCCGGGGAAGTGACGAATTCCCTCGGGCCGGGCGGGACGGAGCGGGACGGGGCGGGGCTTCAGCGGGAGTTCACGGGAAGTTCGGTCCGGCGGCGCCGGCCACCGCCTCCTCAGCCCGGCGGCCGTGCCGCGACCGCGGCGTCGAAGAGGGTCCAGCCGTCGAACTCCTTTGAGGCGCCGCCGGGCTGCCACCCCTGGGCCCGGGCCGCTGCCATCAGGGCCAGGGCGGTTCCGGGCTCGTACAGGTTCAGGCTCCCCCCGTCGATCTGGGCGACCTCTCCGGACTGCCCCAGATAGCCGCTCGGGGAGAACCTCCCGGTCTCCCTCTTCCGGAAGACGACGCGCAGGCACCCCGGGGCCCCGGCCAGGTGGACGGTGACGGTCTCGCGGCAGTCCTCGGCCGGGCCGGTGGCCGGCCGGTGGTGGGCGTGCCGCACCGACCACGTGTACGCGTCCCCGCCCACCACGAGACGTCGGGCCTTGGCACGAGGACGGGGCATCAGGACACCCCTGGGGGAGACGTCGGGGACAGGGTGTCGATCGGACGTGTTCGCACGGCTTCGGAAACTACCCGCGCGGTCACCGGGGACGCGAACGGATAGACCGCCCCGGAGCACGGCCCTATTCGGTGTGCAGGGCCGACGCGATCGTCATCCGGGCCGCCGACCGGGCCGGCACCAGCGCGCCGAGGACGGCGATCGCGACCCCCGCCAGCAGCAGGCCGGCCACGAGCGGGGCGTCCCAGACGTCCTTCATCGACTCCGGGAAGCTGACCACCCCGACGTGGTCCACGACCAGCCGGTGCGCGATCAATCCGAGCGGGACACCGAGCAGCCCGCCGACCGCGCCCACGCCCGCCACCGAGGTCACGGTCATCGCCACGACCTGCCGCGGGGTCATCCCGATCGACTTGAGCATGCCGAGGTCCCGGCGGCGCTCCCGGATGCTCAGGAGGACCGTGTTGAAGACGCCGAGCGCCGCCACGGTGCTCAGCAGGACGGTGAACACCGACGAGAAGGCGACGACGGTGACGGTGGCGGCGTTCCGGCCGTCCAGCACCGATACGCGCAGGTCGGGATCGACCGCCTCGGCCGCTTCCACGTACGCCGGCACGTCGGCCCCGACCGCGAGGCGCACCTCGTACTCGACGGCGCGTGCCTCCGGCGACAGCCGGAGGAAGGTCTGCCAGGTGGCGTCCAGGGCCTGCGCGTTGCCCTCCACGAGCTCGCCGACGACGGTCGCCGCCACCTGTCTGCCGTTCATCGCCAGGGTGACCCGGTCGCCGACCTTCAGCCCGTTCTGGGTCAGGAAGGCGGGCCCGGCCGTGATCTCGCCGGCCGCCCGTGCCTCCCGTCCCCTGGCGATCCGGCCCGCGGCCGCGGGGTCGTCCCCGCGGTAGAAGTTGGCGTAGACGGGCCGGATCTGCCCGACCAGGCTCACCTGGGCCAGCCCGCGGGCCCGTACCCCCGTCGCCCCGGGCAGGGACCGCAGCCGCTCCTCGGTCGGGCCGTCACCGAGTACGGGAGCGGGCCGGTCGTTCAGCGGCCCGCCCGCCTCCACGTGGATCCGGGCGCCGCCGCCCCGGCCGGCCTCGCCGAACGCGAGCATCGTGCTGGTCAGGCCGGTCGCCAAGGTCACCGTGGTGACCCCGAGGACGATGGCCGCCATGGTCATCAGGGTGCGTCCGGGCCGGGCGAACGGCTGGCCGAGGCCCAGGCTGACCGGACGCGGCAGCCGGGTGCCGCCGAGCAGGCGCTGCACGCGCAGGCCCCGCCCGGTCCGGGGGGCGCCGCCCGCACTGATCGCACGGGCCGCCGGCAGCCGGTGCGCCCGCAGCGCGGGAACCAGGGCGGTGAGCAGCACGAGGGCGGGCATCCCCAGCAGGCAGACGACGGACACCCACGCACCGACGTCGCCGACGGTGGCCCGGCCCATCTCGATGCCGGAGAACGCGACCCGGAGGACGGGCACGGCCAGTGCGTTGCCGAGCAGGGTGCCGAGGACGGCGCCGACGACCGCGGGCACGGCCATCATTGCCAGGTACACGGTGACGACCTGGTTCGGGGTGAAGCCCAGGGCCTTGAGCACCCCGATGTGGCGGTACCCGGACACCACCGCCCCGCTGACGACGTTCCCGACGATCAGGGCGGACACGAGGAGGCCGAGCACACCGAACAGCGTCATGAAGGGGAGGTAGGCGCCGGCCAGGGCCGAGAAGGCCTGCTGGAGGGCGAGATGGGTCTGTGTGCCGGTCAGTGACCCTTCGGGCAGTCCGGCGGTCGCCCCGGCCAGCGCGGCGGACAGCTCGGCGTCCGTGGTGGAGCGCGTGAAGCGGTACAGCATCTGCGCGGCGGACGGTCGCAGTGCGGTCATCTGCTCGGGCGAGACCCAGGCCCCGGCCGACCTGCTCACGCCGGCCGCGACCCCGACGACGGTCAGCGGGGCGGATCCGGGGACGTCCAGTCTGGTTCCCAGCGGCCGAGGTCCTGGGGAGCCGTACGAGTTCCAGCCGACGACGATCTCGCCGGGCGCGGTCGCCCAGTGGCCCTCCAGGAGCTCGATCCGGTCCACCGGGCCCCCCGGGTCGGCCCGACCCACCACCGTGAGGGAGCCGCCCGCCATCCACAGCCAGCCCGCAGGGACGTCCAGGACGGTCTGCTCGAACGGCCCGGCCGCGGCCTCCACCCCGGGCCGGTCGGCGGTCCGCGCGAGTTGCTCCGGAGAGGCCTTCGCCGTGTCGAAGGTCGCCACGGTGTGCGGGCCGCGCTGGGCGGCGTACGCCCTGTCGAAGGGGCTGGAAGCGGCGTCGAGCAGCCCCAGTGCGAGGAGGACGGTGGTGGTCGAGCAGAGCACGACGAGCCCGATGACGAAGGTCTGGAGCCTGCGGCGCCGCACGGCTGCGCGCGAGGCCCGCCACACGGCGCTCACGCGGTCGCCTCCAGTGCGCTCTGCCGGGCGACCCGGCCGTCGGCGACCTCGACCAGGCGGCTCGCGCAGCGGGTGGCCAACTGCGGGTCGTGCGTGACGATCAGGAGGGTCTGGCCGATCTGGTTGAGGTCGATCAGCAGGTCCATCACCTGCTCGCCCGAACGGCTGTCCAGGGCACCGGTCGGCTCGTCCGCCAGCAGCAGGGCCGGACGGTTCATCAGGGCGCGTGCCACGGCGACCCGTTGGCGCTCACCGCCGCTGAGCGTCGCCGGATAGTTGTTGCGGCGGTCGGCCACACCGAGCTCGTCGAGGAGCTCCAGGGCCCGGCGGCGCGCCTGCCGGGCCGGGGCGCCCGTCAACTGGGCGGCCAGCGCCACGTTGTCCAGGACCGGCAGGTCGTCGATCAGGTTGAAGAACTGGAAGATCATGCCGATGTGCCGGCGCCGGAAGAGCGCCAGCCCGGTCTCGTTCAGCCCGCCGAGGTCCTGGCCCTGCACCTCTACGGTGCCCGAGGTCGGCCGGTCGAGCCCTGCCACCATGTTGAGCAGCGTGGACTTGCCGCAGCCGGACGGACCCATCACGGCCACCGCGTCCCCGGCGCGGATCTCCAGCGACAGTCCGTCCAGGGCCTTCGCGTCGCCGTACTCCTTGTGCACGCCGTCCAGCCGTACGACGACCTACCGCGTGGTGTCATGATCACTTTTCATGACCCGAAACTAAGGCGGAGCCCGCGGTCACGGCGTCGGCCCGCGGATGTAACCGTACGAGCAGGTCATCCTGGGGATGTACGGCGGCCGTCCGGCACAATGGCGTCGAGGCTTACGGGGCGGGGAGTTCGAGGTGGGGACGGTCATCGCCGCGGTCGCGGCCTGCGTGTCCGCGGCGGCGGCCGGTGCGCTCGGCGTGGCCCTGCTGCGCGCGCGGCGCAGCCACCGCGTGGCGCTCGAGGAGCGAGGCTGGCTGCTGGAGCGGGAGCGCGAGGGCGCGGCCCGCAGCGCCGTCGACGCCGAACGGGCCAGGATCGCGGCGGAGCTCCACGACGTCGTCAGCCACAATGTGAGCCTGATGGTGGTCCAGGCCGGGGCCGCCCGCGAGGTGCTCGCCACCCTGCCCGAGGAGGCCGCGGCGGCGATGGGCGCCGTGGAGCGGGCCGGGCGGGACACGATGACCGAACTGCGGCACCTGCTGGGCCTGCTCGCCCCCGCCCAGGACGGCGCGGACGAACCGTACGGGGCCCCGGGCGCCACCCGGTTGGCGCCGCAGCCGAGCCTCGCCCGGCTCAGCCCGCTGATCGACCGGTTCGCCTTCGCCGGGCTGCAGGTGGAGGTGCGGATATCCGGGGAGCCGCGCCCGATCCCGGCCGGGATCGACGTCACGGCGTACCGGATCATCCAGGAGGCGCTCACGAACGCGCTCAAACACGGGGACGGGGGCAGGACCGAGGTGACCGTGCGGTACCAGGAGCACGCGCTGCGCGTGGAAGTGCTGGGCGGCGGCCCCAGCGTGCTGACGGGACGTGCGCCCGGGCCGGGACCGGCCGGCGGCCGGACCGGGCCGAAGGCCGAGGGTGCCGGTCGCGGGCTGCTCGGCCTGCGCGAGCGCGTCGCCGTCTACGGCGGCGACCTCGATGCCCGCCGCCGCCTCGGCGGCGGCTACCGGGTGCGCGCCCGGCTCCCGCTGGAGCGGTCGTGACCACCCCGGACGGGCCCGCCGTGCCGGACGTGCCCGAGGTGCCCGACGGGCCCGCGCCGCGGGTGGTGATCGCCGACGACCAGGACCTGGTCCGCACCGGCTTCCGGCTGATCCTGACCGCCCGCGGGATCGACGTGGTCGGGGTGGCCGCCGACGGCGTGGAGGCCGTCGCCGCGGTGCGCCGGCTGCGCCCCGACGTCGTGCTGCTCGACATCCGGATGCCGAACATGGACGGCCTGGAGGCCGCCCGGCGCATCCTCGCCGAAGCCCCGGACTGCCGGGTGATCATGTTGACCACCTTCGACCTCGACGCGTACGTGTACGCCGCCCTCGCGGCCGGGGCCAGCGGCTTCCTGCTCAAGGACGTCACCCCCGAACACCTCGCCGCCGCCGTCCGGCTGGTCAGCACGGGTGACGCGCTGCTCGCCCCGTCGATCACCCGCCGCCTCGTGGAGCGCTGCGGCCCGGGCGCGGCCGCGTCGGACCCCGCCGCGGCGGACGCCGTCCGGCAGGAGCTGGCCGGGCTGACCCCGCGCGAACGCGAGGTGCTGACCCTGATGGGGCACGGGCTCTCCAACGCCGAGCTGGCCCGCGAGTTGACGCTGAGCGAGGCCACGGTGAAGACCCATGTGGCCCGCATCTTCGCGAAGTCGTCGTTGCGCGACCGGGCCCAGGCCGTGGTCCTCGCCTACGAGACGGGCCTGGTGACCCCCGGCTCGGTCACCGCTCCCCGTCCGGGACACCCTCCGGCGCCCGCGGGGTGACAGGCCCTCCGGGGCCGCCGTGCGGGCACCCGACGGTTGGCGGCGCCGCGCAGTGGGCCGTACGTCCGCCGGCCGGCCCATCGGGACCGAGCCGCCGTCAGGGCATCAGCTCCACCATCACGGCGCGCGGTAGCGAGGGGTTGCCCGCCGCCTCGCTCGCCACCCGGTGGTCCTCGTCGGCGAGCAGCTCGGTGATGGCCTCGGGCGGCAGCGCCGGGTGGGCGGCGGCCAGTGGCCGGGACGTTCGGTGCGCCAGGCAGGGGAGCAGGGCCGGGCCGGTCGCGTTGGGGTGCTTGGCGACCTCCTTGAGCGCCTTGCGCACACCCGGTCGGTGCTGCGTCACGTGCTCCAGCAGCGGACCGGACGCGTCCGGGTTGGCGGCCACCGCGGCGAGGACCTGTTCGCCGTGCCGCGCGATCATGGCGCGCAGCAGCTCCTCGGACAGGCCGGGGTGCCGCGCGACGGCCCTGACCACGGACGCGTCCGGATCGACCGCCAGCGCGTCGCGCAGCTCCGGGGGCAGGTCGCGCCGCTGCCCCACGAGCATCCGTACGGGGCCGTGGCGGGAGCCGGCCAGCTCGGCGAGTTCGGCGGGTGTGGCGGCGGCGATCCGCGGCAGCACGTTCCA
Organism: Streptomyces sp. NBC_01439; assembly: GCF_036227605.1. GTDB lineage: Bacteria > Actinomycetota > Actinomycetes > Streptomycetales > Streptomycetaceae > Streptomyces. The sequence goes on from NZ_CP109487.1 coordinate 8,589,897, forward strand.
CGCCGCCCGGTCGCCCACGACGAGCTCGACCAGCAGGTCGAGCGGTACGTGCGGATGCTCCGCGACGGCGCGCCGTACCTGGATCTCCGGATCGGCGGCCAGGAGGCGGATCAGCTCCTGGCCGATCCCGGGGTTGCTCGCGTACGTGGCACGGAGACCGGGATGCGCCTCGGCGACGAGCCGGGCGTAGAGCGCCTGCGGCAGATCGGGGCGCTCGTGCAGCGCCCATCCCAGGGCGAGTTCGGGGTCCTCGGCCAGGGCGAGGACGACTTCGAGCGGGGTGGATGGGTTGGCCGATACCGCGAGGCGGACCTGGGGATCCGGGTGGAGGGCGAGGCGGGCGGTCACGGGCGAGTCCGTCCAGTGGGCCAGTTCCTGCACGATCTCCACGTCCGGGTCGGCGGCGAGCAGGTCCACCGCATCGGGCGGCAGGCCCGGGCAGGAGGCCAGCTTCCAGCGGATCTCGGCGTCCGGGTGCGCCGCGAGGAGGAGGGGCCACTCGGGGTGCCCGCGGCCCTCGTCGATCAGGGCGACGGCCGCGTACGGCCAGCACAGGGGATCCACGTCGTCGGCGGTGAGCGTCCCGTGGTACGCGAGGTACGTGGCGGTGCTCCTCGCGTATGCGGCCAGCGCCAGCACCTGGTCGCGGCGCAGATCGGTGCGCCCGGCCAGATCGTAGAGCAACTCGTCGGCGTAGTCCCGGGGGGCATCGGGCTGGGTGCCCGCCTCCTTCAGCGCGCGCGTCAGCAGGCGGTCGACGAGTTCCGGCGGCAGCGCCGGATTGGCGGCAAGTCCGCACAGGAGGTGGTTCAAGGGCGCTCTCCGGTCGGTGTGTGGGTCGGGGCGGCGGCAGCAGCGGTCAGGGCGGTGGCCAAAGCCTTGGTGTGGGGGTGCGGGCGTCTGCGCCGGGGCAGGACCAGCCCGATGTGTCGGGCCGGCCGCGGGGGGTCGACGCGGACCGCGGTCGACTCCCCGGCCCTGGTGAGCGAGACGTCCGGGATGAGGGAGACCCCGACCCCGGCCGCGACCAGGGTCTGTGCGAAGAAGTAGTCGGTGGTGGAGGCCGCCACCCGGAGGTCGAAGCCGGCGAGCTCCGCGTACCGGCGCAGGTAGGCCTCCGTCCTCAGGCAGCCCAGTACCCAGCGGTCGGCGCCCAGTTCGGCGAGGTCCACCGACGGCCGGTCCGCGAGGCGGTGGCCGGGCGGCAGCACCATCCACAGCGGATCCTCCATCAGCGGAACCCAGTCGAGCCCCGGGCGCTCACCCGGGCGGACGGGCGGCGGCCCGTCGAAGTGGTAGGCCAGCGCGAGATCGGCGTCCCCGGTGCGCACCATCGCCGCCGCGCCCTCCGGCTCGCTCTCCAGCACCGTCAGCTCCACCTCCGGGTGCGCCGCCACGAACCGGGGCAGCGCCGCGGGGAGCAGGTGCCGGCCCCCGCTGGTGAAGGTGGCGACGGTGAGCCGAGGCCGCTCCGCCGTGAGACGGTCGATGGCGTGGCGGACCTGGTCCAGCTCGGCGGAGATCGACTCGGCGGCCTCCACCAGCAGCCGGCCGGGCTCGGTGAGGGTGACCCCGCGCGTGCTCCGCACCGCCACCGGGTGGCCGATCGTGCGTTCCAGCGCCGCGATGTGCTGCGAGACGGCCGAAGGGGTCAACAGCAGGGCGCCGGCGGCCCGGTTGAAGCTGCCGTGCTCGGCCACCGCCCGCAGGACCCGCAGCCGGTGCACATCGATCATCAGTTTTCCTTACGATGCGTTCAGCGGCTGGTCGGTTCCGCTGGGGGACCATACAGCGGCACAGTCGAACGCATGAAGCGAATTCTTGTCATCGGCGGCAGTAGGTACTTCGGAAAGACCCTGGTCACCCGGGCGCGCGAAGCGGGAGACGAGGTCACCGTCCTCAACCGGGGCTCCGGCGCACCACCGCACGGCGTGGACCGCCTGGTCGCCGACCGCGACGACGAGGAAGCACTGCGGGCGGCTCTGGGCCCGCGCGAGTTCGACGTGGTCGTGGACCAGGTCTGCTACACACCGCTCCAGGCCGCCGTCGCCCGAAGGGTGTTCGCCGGGCGGACCGGGCGCTACATCATGACCTCGACGATGGAGGTCTACGACCCGGCCACGCTCCCCGCCGGCCTTCCCGCCGGCCTTCCCGCCGGCCTTCCCGCCGGCCTTCCCGACCCCGACCCCGCGCCCGGCACCACCTCCGTCCCCGTCCGGGCCTCCGGCCCCGGCCCCGTCCAGGTCACCGAGGCGACGCTCGACCCCGCGCGGTTGCCGCTCGCAGGGGCTGCGGGCCGCGCCACCGGGCCCTGGCCCGCGTACGTCTACGCCGAGGGGAAGCGGCAGGCCGAGGCCGTCTTCCTACGGGGCCCGACCTTCCCGTACGTCAGCGTGCGCGCCGCGCACGTCCTCGGCGGGGGCCCGGCGGAGTTCACCGGCCGGCTCGCGCACTACGTGGAGCGGATCGCGGCCGGAACCCCCGTCGACGTCCACGAAGCCCCGTACGCCACCTCGTTCATCCATCACCACGAGATGGCCGAATTCCTGCACTGGACGACCGCGCAGACCTTTACCGGGCCCGTCAACGCGGCCTCGCACGGCGCGCCCGACGTGCTCGCCCTCTGCGAGGCGGTCGCGGCGCAGGTGGGGCGACGGCCCCGGTACCGGGTGGTCGGGGCGGGAGTCGCAGCCTCGCCCTTCTCCTTCGACCGCGCCTACGCCATGGACAACGGCCGGGCCTCGGCCCTGGGCTTCGGCTTCGGTCGCGTCGTCGACTGGCTGCCGGGGGCGATCGCCGAGACCCCGCGCGCCGCCGGCTGACGCGGTCACTGGTCTCCGACCCGCCGCTCCAAGGGAGTTGCTACCGATGAGTTGCTCACACTGAAGGTCACGCTGCCGGCCCGGTACCGGTCGTCGGACCACTCGATCGGGCGGCCGGTCGCCGTCGCCGAGACGTGCCGCTGGCGCAGGAGCGGGCTGCCGCGCCGGATCTCCAGCAGCCGGGCGTCCTCGCTTCCGGCCGGAAGCGCGTCGATGAGGTGCTCGCCGTAGTGGGCGGTGACCCCCGACCCCTCGGCCAGGCTGTCCATGACGGAACGGCAGTCCACCGGCAGCGCCTCGACGGCCGCCGCGACCCAGTCGGCGTAGGCGGTCCGCTCCACCATCGTGGGCTCCCCGTCGAGCAGCCGCAGCCGCAGTACGGCCAGGACCTCCGTGCCGGGGGCCAGCGCGAGCCGGTCCGCCTCCTCGGCCGTGGCGGGCCTGCGGGTGCGCGACAGGAAGCGGCTGGCGGCCCGGTGCCCGAGTCCCTCGGCCCACTGGGCGAAGCTGTTCAGCTCGCCGAAGCTGTGCCGGCGCTCCCGGCGCAGGACGATGCGCCGCGCGCCCTGGCGGGAGCCGATCAGCCCCTCCGCCGCGAGGGTGGCGACCGCCTGGCGGACCGTCCCGCGCGACGCGGACCAGTGCGCCGCCAGGTCGCTCTCCGAGGGCAGGTGCGCCCCCACGGGGAGCTCGCCCGAGAGGATCTCCCGCCGCAGCGCCTCGGCGATCTCCAGGTACCTGGCCGTGCCCGCGCTCGTGCTCATGCCCTTCGCCCCCTGCTGGCCGTGTTCCGGCGGTGCCGTGTCGGAATAGCCGTGCACCGGTCTCCCATGATCATTCCAACAGGTTCTGTCACGGCTCCTTTCGGTCATTCTTCTCTCTTCCTCGAGACGTGCTCCGGGCGACAGGCGCCGTTCACCGTCCGTACAGCGGGCCCGGGCGAACTAGAGCCAACTTGTTCAGACAAGTGAACCCACCTTCGTCTCCGGGAGAGACCGTGCTCAGTTCCTCCGCCCGTCGCGGTGCGGCCGTTCTGCTCAGCGCCGCCGTACTCACCACGCTCAGCGCTTGTGGTGCCGCACCCGACCAGAAGTCCGGCGGCGCCGACGGCGCCAAGAACGGCGTGCAGCCGGGCGCCGCGACCTCGGTCGCCGACTTCGGCTCCTTGGAGGCCCTCGCCGCCGCCGCGCAGAAGGAGGGCGAGCTCAACGTGATCGCGCTGCCGCCGGACTGGGCGAACTACGGCGAGATCATCAAGGCCTTCGAGGCCAAGTACAAGATCAAGGTGAACAGCGAGAACCCGGACGCCTCCAGCTCCGACGAGATCGCCGCCGTCAAGTCCCGCAAGGGCCAAAAGCGCGCCCCCGACGTCCTGGACCTCGGCATCGCCTTCGCCCGCAGCGGCGCGGCCGAGAACCTCTTCGCCCCGTACAAGGTCACCGGCTGGGACAAGATCCCCGCCGCCCAGAAGGACGCCGAGGGCCGCTGGACCAACGACTACGGCGGCTACGTCTCCATCGGCTGCGACGCCGCCCGCATCCCCACCTGCCCGCAGACCTTCGCCGACCTCCTCAAGCCCGAATACAAGGGCAAGGTCGCCCTCAACGGCAACCCCACCAAGTCCGGTTCGGCCTTCGGCGGCGTGTACGCGGCCGCCCTCGCCAACAAGGGCTCCTTCACCGACATCCAGCCCGGCATCGACTTCTTCGGGCAGCTGAAGAAGAACGGGAACTTCATCCCGGTCGAGTCCACCCCGGCCACCGTCGAGAAGGGCGAGACGCCCATCTCCATCGACTGGGACTACCTGAACGCCGGCTACGCCGACCAGTTCAAGGGCAAGGGCGTCGACTGGAAGGTCGCCGTCCCCACCGACGGCGTCTACGCCCAGTACTACTCGCAGGCCATCAACAAGGAGGCCCCGAACCCGGCGGCCGCCCGCCTGTGGCTGGAGTTCCTCTACAGCGCCGAGGGCCAGAACCTCTGGCTCAAGGGGTACGCCCGCCCGGTCCTGCTCCCCGGCATGACCCAGGACGGCACCGCCGACCAGGCCGCCGTCGCCAAGCTCCCGCAGGTCCAGGGCACCCCGACGTTCCCCGCCTCCGAGGAGCTCGACAAGGCCAAGGCCACCCTCGCCGAGAAGTGGGACAAGGCCCTCTCCTGATGTCCTCCACCACCGACCCCCGCGTCGCCGGCGGCACCCGTCGCCGGCGGCGCGGCCCGCGCACCTGGCTCGCGACCCTCCCGCTGCTCACCTTCACCGGGCTCTGCTTCGGCATCCCGCTCGGCGCCATGGCCTACGGCGCGGTCACCCGCACCGACCCGGCCGGCGGCGCCACCCGGGTGACAGGTGAGCACCTCGCGCGCTCCCTCCAGGGCCCCTACCTCGACTCCCTCATCGGCAGCGTCCAGCTCTCCGCCCTCACCGCACTCGTCGGCGGCGTCCTGGGCGTGGTGATCGCCCAGGCCGTGGTCACCTCCCGCTCCGCGGGCCTGCGCGGCGCCGCGCTGACCGCCTCCGGGGTGCTCGCCAACTTCGGCGGCGTACCGCTGGCGTTCGCCTTCATCGCCACCGTCGGGATCTCCGGCGTCGTCACCCAGCTCGCCGACCTCACCGAACTCGGCTGGAACCTGTACTCCTTCACCGGCCTCACCGTGGTCTACCTGTACTTCCTGATTCCCTTGATGGTGCTGGTGATCGCCCCCGCGCTGGACGGGCTGCGCCCGCAATGGCGCGAGGCCGCGCAGAGCAGCGGAGCCACCGCACTGCAGTTCTGGCGCCACGTCGGCCTGCCCGTGCTCGCGCCCTCCCTGCTCGGCGGGTTCGTGCTGCTCTTCGGCACCGCCTTCGCCGCCCACGCCACGGCCGCGGCCCTCGTCGGAGGCTCCGTACCGCTGGTCACGCTCAAGATCGCGGACGCGCTGTCGGGGAACGTGCTCACCGGCCAGGAGAACGTGGCGCTGGCCCTCGGCCTCGACATGATCCTGATCGCCGGCCTGGTCATGGCCGTCTACCTGCCCCTCCAGCGACGGAGCGCCCGATGGCTGCGATGACCCCGACCACCCCGACCGCCCGGTACTCCGACGGCGCCCGGGACACGGAAGCATCGGAGACCGGTGGCCCGGAGCGGACCCCGGCCCGCCGGTCCCGTCGGCCCCGCCCCAGGATCTGGCGCGGAGCCGTCCTCGCCCTCGCCGGCGCCTACTTCCTCGTCCCGCTCGTCGCCTCGTTCGTCTTCACCGTGCACGTGCCCGGCCACGGCATCACCTTCGAGGCGTACACCGAACTGCTCTCCGCGGACGGCTTCACCGAGAGCCTGCTGCTCTCCCTCGGCCTCGCCGCCGCGACCATCGCAGTGTCGTTGCTGCTCGCCGTACCCGCGCTGGTGGCCGTACGCCTCGGCTCCCCGCGGCTGCGCCCGGTCGTCGAGGTGATGTGCATGCTGCCGCTGGTGGTGCCGCCGATCGCGCTGGTCACCGGCATCAGCACCGTGCTGCGCTGGGGCCCCGAACACCTGTCGCGGACCCCGCTCTACCAGACCTTCATCGCCGTCCAGAACGAGGAGTTCCCCGTCGTCCTGGTCCTCGCCTACACGGTCCTGGCGCTGCCCTTCGTCTACCGCTCGCTCGACGCCGGCCTGCGGGCCGTCGACGTACCGACCCTGGTCGAGGCCGCCCGCAGCTGCGGCGCGAGCTGGCCGTACGTCGTCCTGCGCGTGCTGCTGCCGAACCTGCGGGCCTCCCTCGCCGGCGCCGCCTTCCTCACCCTGGCCCTGGTGCTCGGCGAGTTCACCATCGCCTCCCTCCTCGGGTTCCAGCCCTTCGCGGTGTGGATCGTCTCGATCTCCGGAGCGCAGGCCCGGATGTCGGTGGCCGTCTCCATCCTCAGCCTCCTGATCACCTGGCTGCTGCTGATCGTCCTCTCCCGGGCCGGGACCACCCCCTCCACGGCCGCGGCCGCACCCGCCACCACCTCCCGCAAGGAGTCCTGAGTCCATGTCCACCACGCCCACCACCCTTCCCGCGGCCAGGAAGCCGGCGGAAACCGACCGGCCCGCGGGCGCGCGCGTCGAGTTCCGCGGCCTGCGCCGGGCGTTCGGGTCCGCCGTCGCCCTGGACGGGCTCGACCTCACCGTCGAACCCGGTGAACTCCTCGCCCTGCTCGGTCCGTCCGGCTGCGGGAAGACCACCGCGCTGCGCGTCGTCGCCGGTTTCGAACAGCCGGACTCCGGAGAGGTCCTCGTCGACGGACAGGACATCACCCGGGTCCCGGCCAACCGCCGCGACGCCGGCATGGTCTTCCAGTCGTACAGCCTCTTCCCGAACCTGAGCGCCCGCGACAACGTCGCCTTCGGCCTGCGGGTACGGGGGGTCGGCGCGGCCGAGCGCCGCGAACGCGCCGCCGAACTCCTCGACCTGGTGGGCCTGCCCGACCACGGCGACCGCTACCCGCACCAGATGTCCGGCGGGCAGCAGCAGCGCGTCGCCCTCGCCCGCGCCCTCGCCCTGCGCCCGCGCGTACTCCTGCTCGACGAGCCGCTCTCCGCGCTCGACGCCAAGGTACGGGCGAACCTGCGCGAGGAGATCCGGCGCCTGCAGCTCTCCCTCGGCATCACCACCGTCTTCGTCACCCACGACCAGGAGGAAGCCCTGTCGATGGCCGACCGGGTCGCCGTCCTGAACGCCGGGAAGCTGGAGCAGTGCGCCGCCCCGGCCGAGCTGTACGACCGCCCGGCCACCCCCTTCGTCGCCGAGTTCGTCGGCACGATGAACCGGCTGCCCGGACGGCTCGGCGACACCGGCCTGGTGGAGGTGGCGGGAGTGCGCCTGCCCGTCGACGGCCCGGTCCCCGCGACGCCGCAGGTGCAGGTCCTCGTACGGCCCGAGAACGTCACCGTCACCGCCGACGCGGAGGGCACGGCCACCGTGGTCTCCGCCTCCTTCTTCGGCTCCGTCACCCGGCTCCAGCTGGAACTGCCGGGCGGGGTGAGCGTCAAGGCGGACCTCCCCTCGCGGGACGCGGGAGCCCTGGTGCCGGGAAGGCGCGCCGCCGTGGGACTGGCCGAGCGGCCGGTGCTCGTCGTGGCGGGCTCCTCGTGAGCACCCTCGCCGCGGTCCTGTTCGACATGGACGGCACCCTCGTGGACACCGAGGTGCTGTGGTGGCGCACCACCGAGGAGATAGCCGACGGCCTCGGCCACCGGCTCACCGACACGGACGCACCGGACGTCGTCGGCCGGGCGGTGGAGGACACCGCCGCCCACCTCGTACGGGTCTCGGGAGGCGGAGACCCGGCCGAGGTCGCGGCGGCGCTCACCGAGAGATTCTTCCGCGGGGTGCAGGCCGGGGCGCCGATGCGGCCCGGCGCGCAGCGGCTGCTGACCGCGCTGGAGGCGGAGGGCGTGCCCTTCGCCCTGGTCAGCGCGTCACCGAGGGTGGTCGTCGACTCGGTGGTCGGGGGCTCCCTGGCCCATGTCCCCTTCGCCTTCACCCTGTCGGCCGACGACACCGCCCGCACGAAGCCGCACCCGGACCCCTACCGGGCGGCCGCCGGGCGCCTCGGCCTCGCACCGCGGGCCTGTGTCGCCGTGGAGGACTCGCCGGACGGCGCCGCCTCCGCCGAGGCGGCCGGCTGCGCGGTCCTCGTGGTCCCGTCCCTACTGGCGGTTCCGGCGTCACCGCCGCGGACCTTCGCCGAGTCCCTGGAGGAGGTCACCGTGGCGCGGCTACGGCGCTGCGTGACGGCGGCCGGCTGACCCCCGGACTCAGGTCGGCAGGCCGAGGATGTCCAGGATGCCTTCCGCGTAGGCGGCGCTCCCGGAGCCGGGGTCGGCGGCGATCTCACGGCGGAAGCCGTCGATACCCGTACGGATGAAGGCGGCGCACTGCCCGTGCAGTCCGGCCTCGTGGGTGCCGCCGTCGTCCACCGTGCACAGCAGGGCCAGCAGGGTCCACAGCAGGGCCTCGCGGCTCGCCCGCCGGGGCGGGTGCGCGGCCCAGGCGGCCATCAGGACACCGCACACCGCCGGGGCGGGCGGTTTCAGGTGCTCGGCGAAGAAGACGTGCCCCTCCAGCGCGTGGAACGCGGAAGGATGTCCCTCGGCGGCGTCCCGCACCGCGTCCACCAGATGGCCCGCCGAGCGGCCGCAGCCGCACTCGATGGACTCCCAGTCGTGCCGCGCGATCTCCGCCGCCACGGCATCCGGAACCAGCGGGCTGCGCAGCACCGCGGACCGGCGCAGCAGAGCCTGCTGCCGCTTCTCGCTCCCCGTCATGGGGCACAGTATGAGGCCAGGTCGCAGTGGTCGGCGAGGGGGGTCGGAACCGGATCGCGGGGGCCTTCGTCACAGACGCCGTGAGGATGAAACGAAGAATTGTGGCACTGCTGTGCGCCCTGCTCGTGACCCAGCTGGGCGCACTGGTCAACCCCGCCTACGCGTGCGGGTGCGGGGCCATGATTCCCGACGGCCAGTCCCGGATCGGCGTCGACCGCGAGACCTCCGTGGTGCGCTGGGACGGGCGCACGGAGCAGATCGTCATGCGGTTCACCGTCGGCGGGGACGCCCACCGGGCCGCCTGGATCATGCCGGTACCGAGCCGGGCCGCGGTGGAGCTGGGCGACGGCAAGATGTTCGACGAACTGGGCCGACTCACCCTGCCCGAGCACAAGAACCGCGGCTACTTCTGGCCGCGCGAACACGACTGGCCCTTCTCCTCGGGCGGCGTGCGGGACGGGGCCGGCGCCCCAGCGGCCGGCGCCGCAGCGCCACCGGTCGGCGTCGTCGGACGCGAGCAGCTCGGTGACTTCGACGTCGCACGGCTCACCGCCACCGACCCGGACGCCCTGAAGAACTGGCTGGAGGCCAACGGCTTCAAGCTCCCCGACCGCCTCGCCACCGAGGTCAAGCCGTACGTGGACCAGCACTGGGAGTACGTGGCGGTACGGCTCGCCCCGCGCGTGGGGGACGAGCCGCTGCGCGGCGACCTGGACCCGCTGCGGATCCGCTTCGACAGCGACCGGCTGGTCTATCCGATGCGGCTCTCCCGGATGGCCAGGACACCGCAGTCCCTCGGCCTGTACGTCCTCGCCGACCACCGCATGGAGCCGGCCTCTCCGATCGGCGGCTCCGCACCCGAGGTGACCTTCGCCGGGACCATCCGCCCCGGGACCGGCCCGCTCGCCGAACTGGCGGGCGCCGAGTCCGTCTTCCTCACCGCCATCGACCAGCGGTTCCCGGAGCCTGGGCGGATCGACGCCGACCACGAACTGCGCGCCACCGCCGAGGACACCCCGTACCGCAGGGCGATCTACCACGACGAGCTCCTCACGGTGGGCGGCGTCCCGGTCTGGCTCCTGACGCTGGCGGCCGCCGTGGCGGTCCTGACGGCCACGTCCGTCGCGGTGCTCCGCGTCCGCCGCCGCCACCCCGGCCGGGGTTGACGCGCGAGCCGTGGGACACCAGCCTTGCACCGGAGTTACCGAAAGGTAAGGGGAAAGGGTGGTGTCCATGGACGAGGACGGCGTACGGCGGCGGGAACAGGACCGGGACGACGCGGAGTTGATGTTCCAGGGGGTCGCGCGCCAGGCCGAGCTGGTGCGCACCGGCAAGACCACCTCGCGCGCCCTCGTCGAGGCCGCGCTGCGCCGCACGGCCCGGACCGATCCCGTGCTCGGGGCCTTCCGCATCGTCCTCGCCGAGCAGGCCCTCGCCGAGGCCGATGCCCGTGACGCGGCAGAGCCGACCGGTCCGCTCCACGGCGTCCCGGTCGCCGTCAAGGACGAACTGGACGTCGCGGGTCAGGTCACCACCTTCGGCGGATCCGCCAACCGGACCCCCGTCACCGCCGATTCCGAAGCCGTACGCCGCCTGCGCGCCGCCGGCGCCGTCGTCATCGGCAAGACGACGATGCCCGAGTTCGGCCAGTGGCCCTTCACCGAATCCGCCGCCCACGGTCACACCCGCAACCCGTGGGACACCACCCGCACCCCCGGCGGCTCCAGCGGCGGCAGCGCCGCCGCCGTCGCGGCCGGACTGGTCGGGGCGGCCCTCGGCGGCGACGGCGGCGGATCCATCCGCATCCCGGCCGCCTGTTGCGGTCTGTTCGGCCTCAAGCCCCAGCGCGGCCGGGTCTCCACCGCCCCGAACCCGCACCTCTGGTACGCCCTCGGCACCGTCGGGCCGCTGACCCGCAGCGTGGGCGATGCCGCGCTGCTCTACGACGTGCTCGCCGGCACCACCCCCGCCGACCGCTGGAGCGCCGGCCCCTCGACCACCAGCTGGGTGGCGGCCCTGGAGAGCCCGCCGGGCCGGCTGCGCATCGGCTACTCGGTCAAGCCGGCCGTGCCCGGGGTGCGTCCGCATCCGGAACACGTCGGGGCCGTCCTGGAGTCCGTACGGGCGCTGCGCGAACTGGGCCACGACGTAAGGGAGGTCGACCCCCGCTATCCCGACGCGACCGCGCCGTTCGCCGCGCAGTTCTGCGGTGGAGTGCGGGCGGAGGCCGATGCCGTCGAGCGCCCCGACCTGCTGGAACGGCGCACCCGACGGACCCTGGCGCTCGCCCGGCTGGTGCCGGGATCCGCCGTGGAGCGCGGGATCCGGGCGGGGGAGCGGCTGGCGGAACGCGCCGACCGCATGTTCACGACCATGGACCTGCTGCTGACACCGGTCGTCGCCGAGCGCCCGCGCCCGGTGGGTGCGCTGGACGGCGCCGGGCTGCTGACGGCGCTGGCGCGCTCGCGCCCGATGGTCGCCTACACCGCGCTGTGGAACGTCACGGGGCACCCGGCCGCCTCCGTCCCGGCGGGCCTCGGCGAGGACGGTTTGCCGCTCGCCGTGCAACTGGTGGGCCGCCGGGACGACGAGGTGACCGTCCTGCGGGTCGCGGCGCAACTGGAGGAGGTCCGGCCGTGGGCGCAGCGACGCCCCCGGCTCCCGTCCGCCTGACGGGATCCGGCGGCCGTCCCCCGGGCGCCTCGGGCCGGTGAGACCCGTACGGGCGGCGGGGCCATCGTGACCGCCGGGAACTCTCACGCGGAGCGGTACGCCCTGAGCGCGAGCGCGCCGATCGCCGGTGAGCGGTGGTGGGCGTTCGCGACGAACACCGACACCACCAACCCGGGCACGCTGGAGGTCTACGCCATCTGCGCGAAGGTCGTCAACAACCCGACGCTCACCACCCCCTGACTCGTGCCGCACGGGGCCGCGTCCGTTCCGGGAACGTTCCCCGGAACGGCCCTCGTGCGAGCTGCTTCGCTGAAGGGCTGGGTGGGCCGTCGCCAGTGGGGTCCCACCCGCCCATCCCCTGGTGGACCCGGCGCTCGCGCCCGGGCACCGGTGAGGGAACGGCGCCTTCTACGCCAGGCCGGTCGCTCCTGATCGGACGGTGCTGCTCGCCTCCGGGACCGTCCGGCACGGTCCGGCCCCGGACGGATCGCCGGAGACCGCCCGTACGGATTCCGGGGTGCGGGCGGGTCCAACCGGGAGGCCCGTCTCGCGGTGGAACTCCTCGTGGGGGATCCCGGATCGCGGTGTCAGAGCGGCCGGGGAGGCCGGGTCCGCCAGAACGTGCAACCGTGCTCCGCTGCGAAGGAGGTGCTCGGCCGCGTCGCGACCGGGCCGAGGGTGAGCACCGTGGCTGCTCCGGGACCGGCCGCCGGCCACGGGGCCTGGCCCGCCACCACGGGCGCGCCGAAGCGGGCGAACGCCGCCCAGTAGCGCTTCATCCGGTTCCCGAGCGCGACCTGCACCGGCGTCAGCGGGCGCTCGCCCATCGTGAAGTCGTACAGATAGGCCAGCTCCGCACTGTGCGCGTTCGACTCGTCCAGGCCCGGCACCTGTGCGCCCGCGAGCGTCGGAGAGGCCGGGTCGTCGAACTCGTAGACGTACGTCGGCACTTGGGCTGCGAACAGCTGCGCCGTCCACGCGGTGTGGCACGCGAAGGTCGAGTCCGTCATGACCGCGGACAGCGCCAGGTACGGCGAACCGTACTTCGCGACCGGATACCGTGCGACCCGGATCTCCGCCGAACGCGCCGATGTTCTCCCGGGTCCAGCGCAGCGCCGCGAGCTGGTCCATCAGCCCGAAGGATCCGGGCGAAGGGCTCCGGAGTCTCGGTGATCGCCGTACAGCGCTTCGAGTGGAAGCAGGGCGACATCTTCTGCGTCCCGTCCTGGGCCTGGCACGAGCACCACAACCTCGACCCGGCCGAGGACGCCTGCCTCTTCTCCTTCAACGACTTCCCCGTCATGCGCTCGCTCGGCTTCCACCGGGAAGAGGACTACGCCGACAACGGCGGCCACCAGCCCACCACCTGAACCGCTCCGCCGTGCCGGACGCCGCCGGCCCCGACACCGGCCCCGGCACGGCGGAGCACCGGCGAGTGCCGCCGCCGACCCACCCCCGCGCACCCTCCCCCTCATCACGCAAGGAGCACCCATGCGGTTGGTCAGCTACACCCTCGACGATGCTGTCGTGCGTCTCGGCGCGCAGGTCGACGACCTCGTCGTGGACCTCACCACTTTGGCCCGGCGGGCCGACGTGCAACTGCCGCCGGACCTGATGTCATTCATCCGGGCCGGCGCGGCCGCCCAGGAGACCGCACGCGGACTTTTGGCCGCGGGCCCCGAGGCCTGGCCCGTCGAGGCCGTCCACCGGATCGACGCCGTGTCCCTGCGGGCCCCCCTGCGCCCCGGCAAGATCATCGGCGTCGGACTCAACTACATCGAGCACGTCGAGGAGTCCAGCCGCAGCCTCGACACCGACAAGGACCTGCCGCCGCGCCCCGTCCTCTTCGGCAAGCCCGCCACCGCCGTCACCGGCCCCGGACAGCCGATCCTGCACAACGCCGACCTGACCACCCAGCTGGACTGGGAGTGCGAACTCGCCGTCGTCATCGGCCGCCCCGCCTTCCGGGTGAGCGAGGAGGACGCGTACGAGCACGTCTTCGGCTTCAGCATCGTCAACGACATCAGCGCCCGCGACCAGCGCCGCTCCGGCCAGTGGTTCTTCTCCAAGGGCCAGGACTCCTACGCCCCCTTCGGCCCGGTGGTCGTCACCCGCGACGCGATCCCCGACCCGATGGCCCTCGACCTCTCGCTGCGCGTCAACGGCGTCACCAAGCAGAAGTCGAACACCCGGCACATACTCTTCCCCATCGCCCGCCTCATCGCCGACATCAGCTCCGGCATGACCCTGGAGCCCGGCGACGTCATCGCGACGGGCTCACCGTCCGGCGTCGGCGCGGGCATGGTCCCGCCCGAGTTCTTGTGCCCCGGTGACATCGTCGAGGCCACGGTCGAAGGCATCGGAACCCTGACCAACCCCGTCGTCGACGCCCGCTGACCCGCCCGGGCAAGAAGGAGCACCCGTGTCACCCCGCACCTACCGCATCGGCCAGATCGTGCCGAGTTCCAACGTCACCATGGAGGCGGAGGTCCCGGCCGTCCTCCGGGCCCGCCAGGCCGTCGTGCCCGACGAGCGCTTCACCTTCCATTCCAGCCGGATGCGCATGACCCACGTGACCCCGGAACAGCTGAGGGCCATGGACGCCGACTCCGACCGCTGCGCCGTGGAACTCTCCGACGCCCGGGTCGACGTCCTGGGCTACGCCTGCCTGGTGGCCATCATGAGCATGGGCCTCGGCTACCACCGCACCTCGGAGCAGCGCCTGCACGCCCGGACCGCCGAGAACGGCGCGCCCGCCCCGGTCGTCACCAGTGCCGGAGCCCTCGTCCACGGGCTGCACACCATCGGCGCCGAGAAGATCGTGCTGTTGGCCCCCTACATGCGCCCGCTCACGCGGACCGTCGTGGACTACCTGACGCACGAGGGCATCGAGGTCCTGGACCATCGGGCCCTCGAAATCCCCGACAACCTGGACGTCGCCGCCCACGACCCGGCCCGGCTGCCGGGTCTCGCCCGGGCGCTGGAGTACGCCGATGCCGACGCGGTCGTGCTCTCGGCGTGCGTACAGATGCCCTCGCTCGGCGCCATCGAGGAGGCCGAGCAGCTCCTGGGCAAGCCGGTGGTGTCCGCGGCCGTCTGCACGGCCCACCAGCTGCTCCGGTCCCTGGACCTGGACGCGGTGGCACCGGGGGCGGGCCACCTGCTGTCGGGCGCGTACGCGCGGGCCCCGTTGCCGGGGTAGCCGGTACGGCCCGTCAGCTGCCGAAGGCGGTCAGGGCCAGGCGCTGGGCCACCGCCGGGAAGCTGTTGAGGGAGGACGAGGTACCCACCGAGTAGACCGCGCGCCGGTCGAGGTCACGGGAGGCGAAGACACCGCTCCTGTACCCCGGGTCGGACCCCGTCTTGCCCCACAGGACCGAGCCGTCGGGCAGCGGTACGGACATCAGTCCGACGCTGAAGCAGGCCGTACCCCTGCCGGGACCGGTGTTGCAGTTCGCGTCGTTGGCGTACGGCAGCGGCTTGCCGTCGATGCCCTTCGGCACCGTGAACAGCTCCGCGGCCTGGGCCGGGCGCAGCAGTCGGCCGTCGAACAGGCCGGAGATGAAGCGGTCCAGGTCACCCGTGGTGGACGTCATGCTGGCGGGCAGCCCGCCCTGCACGTTGACGTCGACCAGCTCGCCGTTGCCCTTCGGCTGGTAGCCGGGCAGGTAGGGCCGTGGCACGGGCGTGCTGCGGCCCGGCGCGGCGGCCCGGGTCTCCCGCATCTTCAGCGGCTTCAGGATGCGGGCCGTCACCTCGTACTGGTAGGAGTGCCCGGTGATCTCCTCGATGAGCTTGCCCGCGACGCGGTAGCCGAAGGAGTTGTACTCCTGCCGCGTACCGGGGTGGAAGCGCGGGCCGGGTGCCGGCCTGCCTTCCGGGCGGAGCGTCTGCCGGATCACCTCGTCGAAGGTGACGTAGTCGAGGCGCCGATCGATGTCCTCGTCCGGCGAGGTGGGCGGGGCGCCCTCGAAGTCCTGGGGCAGGCCGCTGGTGTGGTTGAGCAACTGCCGTACGCTGATCGGCTCCTCGAACCGGTCCTCCGGCAGCAGCCCGGGCAGGTAGTGCTGGACGCTCCGGTCCAGGTCGACGCGGCCCTCGGCCGACAGCTGGAGCAGGATCACCGCTTCCATGGGCTTGGATATGCTGCCGATCCGGAAGTGGGCGTCGGGGCTGACGCGCCGACCGGTGACGATGTCCCCGGACGCACCCCGCCAGGTCTGCCCGTTCTTGTGCACCTCGGCCACCACCCCGGCGGCACCGTCGCCCGGGCGCACGGCGATCGCCTCGCGCAGGGCGGCACGGTCCAGGGGCGCGGGGGGCCCGGCGGTGGCGGCCTGCGCGGGGGCGACGACTCCGAGCACCAGGGCGGCGGTGGTCAGGGACAGGGCCGGGAAACGGCGCATGGGGGGTAACTCCACTCGGAAGGTAATGATCATGTCCCGGCGAGTATGTCCGCCGGCCCGTCCGTGTTCGACGGGGATCGCCCCTACGCCGACCCTGAAGCGACCCTGACCCCGCATCAGGGACGCCCGCGGAGCCCGGACCAGCTCCCGCCCGCTCACGGCGCGCCCTCCCCGGCCCGGGCCAGCGCCAGTACGCCCGCACAGATCAGGGTGATGCCCAGCAGCTGGGGGAGCAGCCACCAGCCCGACCGCAGGTGCTCCTCGTACAGCACCACCCCCAGCGCGATGCTGATGCTCGCGTCGCCGAGGGTCAGCGCGGGCTGCGACGCGACCAGCGGGCCGCCCTGCATGGCGTGTTCCAGCAGGAGCAGGGCACAGATGCCGGTCGCCCCGAAGGCGTACGTCTCCCAGGTCGTCAGGAAGGCGACGAAACCGTCGTCGTCGAGGACGTGCACCGCGGACTTCATCAGTGCGGCGGTGAGCGCGTAGCAGACGGCGGTGGCCGCACCGAGACAGCCGGCCCTGGCCCGGCCGGGCGGCAGGCGCAGTCCGGCCACGGCCAGGGCGGCCACGACGACCGCGCACGCCGCCAGGGCCACCACCCAGCGCTCGGGCGGCACGTCGGTCCGGTTGCCCATGGGCGAGGCGGCCACGAGCGCGACCCCGAGCCCCGCCACCACCCCCGCCACGGCCAGCCACAGCGCCCGCGGCAGCCGCTGCCGCGTCATCAGCGAGGCGATCAGCAGCGCGAGCGGCAGCTCCAGCACGAACAGCGGCTGTACGAGGGCCAGCGCGCCGGTGGCCAGCGCCAGGGCCTGCCCCGCCCCGGCCGCGATCACGGCCAGGATGCCGCCGATCCACAACGGACGCCGCAGCAGATCGAGGACCAGGCCGGGGCGGAAGCCGTCGCTCTGCGGCACGGTGAGCGCGGCGCGCCGCTGGAGCACCGTGGCGAGCGCATTGCTGAAGGCCGCGAACAGCGCGAAGAGGACCGGCAGGACGACGCCCATGCGCCGATCCTCACGGCGTCCGCCGCCCCTCCGCGTCACGACACCGGGCCACGGCCGTCCGACCCCGCGCATTCCCCCGTCCGGACCTGCCCGGCAGGACCAGGGCCGGTTCCTTCGGATCACCAGCAGGGCTGGAGGGGCGACCTTCAAGGTCTGTAAGCTCGCTCGATTCTGATGGTGCGCCCGTGAGGGGCCGAACGCGGATCCCGGCGGCCGGCAGACGCCGGAGAACGGGAGCGGACCACGGGCTGCGAAGCGCTCAAGTAGGCAATCGGAGAAACGACATGGATCTGCTCCTGGCACCGCCGACCGCCGCCGGGCCCGTACGCCTCGGAAGTCCGTACGGGAAGGCCGTGGCCGCGGTCCGGCCCTGGGGCGAGCCGCGGGTGGTCGGCCCCACCTCGCGGAGGGCGCGTCGGCTGATGGGCGACTTCGACGGGGTCGGCTACACGGTCTTCTTCGATGCGGTCGACCGTGTGACGGCCGTGGAACTGTGGTGGCCCGGAGAGGGTCGGCAGTGCACCACGCGGGTCCTGCTGGACGGGCACGACGTCTTCACCACCCCGGCCGACACCGTCCTCGCGGAGCTGCGCGAGCGTGGGTGGACCGTGGACGACGAGGACCCGGGGAACGTCTTCGTGCCGGGCGTCTCGCTGGGTTTCACCCGCCAGACCTCCCAGGAAGTACCGCGCGACGGGCAGGGCCTGCCCGTCTCCTTCACCTCGGTCCTCGTCGCAGGCATGGGCTACTACGACTTCCGCTGCGGGCAGTAGAGAAGACGCGTGGCACGCGGCCGGCAGTCTTCCGTGCGGGTCAGGCGAGATCCGAACGTCTCCCCCGGTGGCGCCCCGCGGCCCGGCGCAGGGCCAGCGCCGCGAGGGCCTCCGGGGCTCCGGCCTGGCCGCGGATGCCGGGGAAGGCGTTGATGTCCACGATCAGTGGTGTTCCGCCGCCGGTGTCGATGACGTCCACGCCGTAGACGTCCAGCGCGAACACCGCGCCCACCTCGCGCACCAGATCGGCCCAGCCGGAGGGCAGTTCCGCCAGGGGCAGGGGACGGGTGGGGCCACGGCCGCCGGGGGAGAGCTCGGACCGGCGCAGGGCCGAGAAGACCTGGTCCCCGATGGCCCACAGCTTGTGGTCCCAGCCGCTGTTGGGCGCGTACTCCTGCACCACGACCGGCTCGTGCGGCCACTCCCGCGCCAACTCCCGCAGGCGTGCCGCGTCGTCGACGCGGGCCACCAGGTCGCCCCGGCGGCTGTACCGGCTCTTGACCACCACGGGGGCGTCCGGTCGGGCCCCGGCCGCCCACGTCCCGAGGGAGTCGTGCGTACGGGTCGCGGCGAACGGGAGCCCGGCCCGCAGGGCGAGCTCGGCCATCGCCGTACGGTCCTGGCACAGCGCGGTGGCCGAGACGGAGTTCACCACGGCCGCTCCCCGCCGTTCCAGGTCGCGCGCGAGACCCAGCGCGTGCGGCGTCCGCGACTTCAGCAGGTACACCTCGGCGAGCGGCAGCGGCACGTCCTCGAGGGCGGCCGGATCGAGGGCTTCGACCTCGTGTTCCGGGGCCAGCAGGGCCGTGGTGTCCGCCAGCAGCGGATGCCCGGGTTCCGGGGTGATCAGGCCGATCTTCACGCGCCGTCGCCCCCCACGGCCGAGATCTGCGCCGGGATCGACAGGGGCAGCGGGTACGGCAGCGCCACGGGCGCCGGCTGCTGCGCGCAGCCGCCCGCCCGCGCCAGTTCCAGCACCGCCCGGGCCACCCGCGCGGCCGCGTCCGGCACCTGACGGAAGCTCGGGAAGTCGTTCACGTCGACGACCACCGGCCCGTCCGGGCCCAGCAGCACGTCCACGCCGTACAGGTCCAGCCCGTAGACCGCCCCCACCTGTGCGGCGATCGCCGCCACCTCGGCCGACAGCGGTACGCGGCGCTCCCGCACGGAGGGGTCCGGGTGCAGCGGCGAGCACCGCTCGGTCGCGAACAGCTCCCCGCCGACCGCGTACACCTTGATGTCCGTGCCCGAGTTGGGCACGTACGGCTGGGCGATGAGCAGGCCCTCGCCCGCGAGCACGGGCAGCAGCGACTCCAGCCGCTCCGGCGAGGACACCAGGTGCACGGCCCGCCCGGAGCTGCCGTCGGCGGGCTTGACGACGAGCGGGTACTCCGCGGCCGGGACCTCCCTGAGCAACTCGGGGCGGGCCACGGCGTACGTCGGCGGCAGCGGGAGCCCCCGGCCGCGCCCGAGGGCGGCGGCCAGCGCTTTGTCCCGTACGCCCCGGATCGACCGGGCGTCGTTGACGGTGGTCGTACCGGCCGCGGCGGCCGCCTCGAGCAGCGTCAGACCCGGGCCGCCCGAGACCGTCTTGAGGACCCACGCGTCGTGGGCACCCGCGTCCACCACCTCGGTCATGCGCAGGAGCGAGCCGCCGGGCCGTACGACGTCCACCCGGTGCCCCCACGCGGTCAGCTGCCGGATCACCTCGTTCGGCATGCCGTCGTGGCGGTAGTGCTCCTCCACCAGGAAGCAGAGCCTCATGGACCTTCCCCATATTCCCCGGACGTCCGCCGATACGTCCGGCGAGTCATGACGTCACAGGATGTCATGGACCGCAATGTGATGATCGGTCCGGCTGTGGGCTTCCTTGTTACGCTCCCGCTTCGGCAAGGGGGAGGGACAGGGCATGGGCGATCGGTGGACCGGGCTGCTGCACGGGCTCGTAGCGAACACGGCCGCACCGGCGGATGTGCTGGTGCGCCTGCTCGGCCACGAAGACGAGTGGGTGCGACGGGCGGTTGCGCGGCGCGCCGTGCTGCCGCAGGAGGTGGTCGAGGCCGTTCTGGTCCACCCGGACCGCCACGTACGGATCGCCTTCGCCGAGAACGGCAACGCCGCACCCGAACAGCGCGCCCGGCTGGTCGAAGACCCGAGCCCGGGGGTCCACCTCGCGCTCGCGGTCGGCCCCCTGACCTACCGGCAGCAGGTGGCCCCCCTGCCCGACTGGGCCTACGAGCGGCTGCTGAACCATCCCAGGGACCTGGTGCGCCGGGAACTGGTCGAGTGGGGCGGGACGCCCGCCCGCGTCCTGGCGGGGCTTGCGGACCACGTGGATCCGATGTTCCGTCGGGCTGCCTGTCGAGGTGCCTGGCGGGAGCTCCCGGACGCCGCACGGCAGCGTCTCCTCCACGACGACGACCACGAAGTGCGGCGGGAGGCCGCCGAACAGGTCTGCCACGAGGACGAGGAACGGACTACTTGGCTGGTCGGGGAACTGGGCGACGACTGGCGGGCGACGGACGTCCTGCGGAACGGCCGGCTCAGCCGGGAGCTCGCCGAACGCGTGGTCGTCGAGGGGGAACGGCTCCCGGCGATCGCCGGTAACCCGAGCCTTGCGCCCGACCTGGTGGCGCGCCTCGCCGACGACCCCGACCCGTGGGTCCGGCTGGCGGTCTCCGCACGCCCCGAGCTCAGTGAGGCCGAGCGCGCCGCCATCGACTACACCGTGGACCCCGAGGCCCGGCTGGGCACGCTCGACTGGGTGTGGGGGCGGCGCGAGGACGCCGAGTTCCTGCGCCGGTGCGCCCGGTCCGCGCACACCTGGCTGCGCCGCAGCGCCGCGGTCTGTCCCGGCCTGCCGGCCGATGCCGTCGAACTGCTTGCGGGGGACGAGGACTTCGCCGTACGCCTGCTGCTCGCCGAGTTCCACCCGGAACCGCCCCCCGAGCTGCTCCTCGACCTCTATCTGAACGGCACCCACCGCGCCGTACTCATGCTCGTCGCCCGGCCGGGCTTCCCCGCCGCCGGGCTCGCCGCCCGCTTCGGCGCCTCGCCCGATCCGGAACGCCGGCGGCTGGCCCTGCGCGATCCCGGTCTGGAACCGGAACTCCTCGACCGTCTCAGCCGGGACCCCGATACGCGTAAAGCTGCCGCCCGGCACCCCCGGCTCCCAGTGGCCCGGATCCGCGAACTGCTCGCCGATCCGGACACCGAGGCCGCCGCGGCCGCCAACCCCGCGCTGCCGCCTGAGGACATGCGCCGGTTGCTGGACCGGGCGGGCGTGCCGGAAATCCCGGTGAATGATCGGACAATCGACTGCTAGGTTGATCACGTGCCGAAGCTGAATCAGATCATCGCAGTGGAAAAGGGCGTCAAGTCCAAGTCCCTCCAGGAGCTCACCCAGGCTCACCACGACGTCCAGAAGCCCGCCCTGCTGGCCGGAATCTCCCGGACCTACCAGCCCAAGGACGAGGAGGGCGAGCAGCTGCCGCCCGAGTCCACCCGGGTGCAGGTCAAGGCCGAGGACGTGCTGCGGGCGACGGCGGGAACCCTGACGCGGCTGTTCGACGTAACGGCGACCAAGGACTGGGCCAACCGCACCGCGGCCGCCGACGTCGTCGTGGACGGGACGGTCCTGCTGGCTCAAGTGCCCGTGCCGTACCTGCTCTTCCTGGAGAAGCAGCTCACCGACATGCACACCTTCGTGCGGAAGCTGCCGGTACTGGACGCCTCCGAATCCTGGAACCTGGACCCGTCCACGGACTCTTGGAAGACGGACGCGGTGCGCACCATTCGCACCAAGAAGGTGCCGCGCAACCACGTGAAGGCCGAGGCCACCGAGAAGCACCCGGCCCAGGTCGAGGTGTACTACGAGGACGTGCCGGTCGGGTACTGGACGACCGTGAAGTTCTCCGGTGCGCTGCCCGCCCGGCGGGTCAACGAGCTGATCGACCGCGTGGAGAAGCTCCAGCAGGCCGTCAAGTTCGCCCGCGAGGAGGCCAACAGCGCCGAGGTCACCGACCAGCGGGTCGGCGACGCGGTGTTCGGCTACCTGTTCAGGTAGCCCACAGAACCCCTCCCGTATGTCTGCGGGAGGTGCGCGAGAGCGCAAGCTGAAACTGATGTTGAAGCTGAACGAGGGTGTCAGTTGGGGGTTCGAATCCCTCCCCCGGCATTGCGAGCCGGGGTGGCCCAAGCTGGTAGAGGCGGCCCTTCAATCTCAGATTATCGCTCCAGTCTCAGTATTCGCCGCCGAACACCGGATCGACCGAGCGTGGACGATCATCGATGGATAGGGGTTCAAGTCCCCTCTGCGCCTCTCCTCGTGGCGCGGTAGTTCAAAGGTAGAACACGTCGATCTAAGAATGATCCGCGACTCTTAAACGTGCCGGTGTGCGCAATTGGGTGGCACACAGGAGCCCGGGAGCTGGATATGCTCCCGGGCTCCGTCACGTTCCGGCCCGCGTTCCGGTCTGACCGTTCCGGTCAGACCGGAACGGTCAGACCGGAACGGACACGAACGTCCGGCCCGACTCGTTCTCCACCAGGATCGCCTTGACGTCCGCCGGGTCCACGGCCGCCGAACCGTCCAGCGCCGCGCCCTTGGCCTCGCCGTTCTCCTGGCTGCCCGTGACCCAGCCGGCGGCCGTGGTGCGCGTGCCGTTCTTGGAGACCACGACCAGCCGGCACCGCTCGCCCGGCGGTACGCCCGTGACCGCCGCGTGCACCCGCACCCACTTGGTGGCGGGCGTCATCTGTACGGTCATCCGCGCACCCGTGGCCTTGTCGGTCGCGGAGAGCACCTTGGTCCCGGCAGGCGGTGGGGAAGGGTTGGCCGTGGCCGTCGGGGACGGCGGCACGGGCAGCGCCTCGGTGTCCAAATCGCCCGTACCCAGCTGGGTACCGGCCCAGAACACGGCGGCCAGCGAAGCGGCGACCGCCAGTCCCGCGAGGCCCGCGCGCCGCCGCGAATCACCGGCCCGCTCCCCGCGCATCTGCCGCAGGGTGCGCTGGAGCAGCAGGTCACCGCCGTGCGGCGGTCCGTCGAGGAACGCCTCGTCGGGCACCTCGCCCAGAGCCGCCTCCATCTCGCGCAACGCGGCCACCTCCTCCCGGCACTGCCCGCATCCGCTCGTGTGTTCCTCGACCCGGCGGATCTCCTCGGGGTCCAGGACGCCGAGTACGTAGGGGCCGAGCAGTTCCTCCTCGTGCCTCTGCCGGTTCATGCCACCACCTCACGCAGTCCGGCGGGCTGCTGGGGCGGCCTGCCCGATCGCTTTCCTTCTCTGGAACCGATGTCCCTGAATCCGTCGCTCTTGAAGACGTCGCGCAGCGCCTTGAGGGCGTAGTGCGAACGAGATTTGACCGTACCCGCCGGGATGCCGAGGCTGTCGGCCGCCTCCGCGACGCTGAGCTGTCGGTAGTACAACTCCTTCAGGACGTCGCGGTGTTCCGGCGACAGCTGATCGAGGGCCCCCAGGACCGTCATGCTGTCCACCACGGAATCGGCGTGGTCCGCCTCCACCGGGGGAGCGGACGAGGCTCCCGAAACCTCCGGCGGCCGGGCGGCCTTGGCCCGGTAGCGGTCGGTGATGATGTTGCGGGCCACGGTGAGCAGCCAGCCGCGCACCGAGCCCTTTCCGTTGACCAGCACCTCGGAGTGGCGCCAGGCGCGGATCAGCGTTTCCTGTACGACGTCCTCGGCGGCGGCCCGATCTCCGGTCAGCCGGGTGGCGTACGCGAGCAGGGCGTGGCCGTGCTCCTCGTACACCGACTTGATCAGTGCCTCATCGGTCGAGCCCCGCCGAGTGCGGGGCCACAGTGGTCCGGCCATCTCACCCTCTCCGTCTTCCTCGCATATGTGGTGCGGTCGGAACACGCCACCGGGGCGGATTCGGTTCACGTGACCTGCGTCACTCAGGTCCGGCAGGCGCGGCCCTTGTTGAGGCAGTCCACGACCGCGGCCATCTGCCGGTCGGTCATCGCGTTCACGAACATCGCGTGATCGGTCTTCGGGCTGTGCCGCTGCTCGGGGAAGGAGTCGAGGGCCACGTTCAGCCCCGGCGGGATCTCGTAGGCGAGGGAGACGCGCAGTTCGGGCACCGGGAAGGTGTCCTTCGGGCAGACGCCGTTCGCAGCGGTGAAGAGCAAGTGCGAGCGGTGCGTGACGCCGACGGTGTCGAGGCCGTTCCAGCAGCTCGGGAAGACCAGGGTGCGGGTGACGCGCTCGCCCGCGGGACAGCGCGGGTATCGGGTGGTGGCCCGGTCCGGGGAGCCCGAACATCCCCAGCGGGCCCGGACGTCGGCCTCGGTGTCCGCCGTGTACGCGACGGCGTCACCGGTCATCGCGCGCAGGAAGCGCGGCATCGGCACCACCTTGCTCACCGGGTTGCCGCGGAACTCCACCAGGACCGAGGTCTCCGGCACGATCTCGCCGACGTTCCCGTGCCCCGCCGAATCCTCGTGCGGGCGCGTGCCCGGGCGGTCGGGGCGGCGCAGGACCGGCCAGTAGTACGTGGACCGGTCGCCGCCCGCACAGCTCGTGGCGGCCGCCTCCAGCGAGGCCTCCGTCGACAGCGCGTTGGTGGAGAGGTTGCCCACGTAGGCGTGCGTGTGATGGGCGCCGCCCAGCAGGCCGGGCGAGACCACGAGGTTGTCCTCGTTGTAGTGGCCCTGCTCGTTGCGGCCGCAATCCACCACCATCGATCCGGCCGATCCTTCGGACCCGGCGGCGGGAGCGGCTGCAGGGAGGCGCGGGACGTCGCCTATGTCCACGTAGTCGGACGCGACCGGCCGCCCGTCCGCCGCCCCGGCGTGCGGACCGGCCGCCCGCGACGCCCCCAGGACCGCTGCGATCAGTCCGCCGGCCAGGACCAGGCAGACGGCGAGAGTGAGCAGCCGGTGTTCGTTACCCATGCCGGTCACGGTTGCCGGTGGCGCCCCCGCCGTCAACTGGTCATCCGCATGACGGGCGCGGCGCCGTGATTCGTACGTTCCGTGGGCCGCTCGCCCGCCCGGGAAGGCGAGGCCGATGGTTCACTCGGACGGATAGCCTGCCTCCATGAACGAAGGCGAGAGGACCGTGGGCATGGTTGCGGAGTTAGCCGGTGAGGACTGGGGTGCCACGCGCTCCTGAGTGGAGAAGGGGTTGCCCGCGACGGAACGCATCGAGCAGGTGGTACGGCTGCGCGGAGGCTGGACCTCGCAGATGCGGCGGCTGGACCTCGGCGGCCCGGACGGACGGCGCTCGCTCGTCCTGCGGTCCTTCGTCACGCCCTTCTACGTCCGGCACGCGGAAGGCCTGCTGACGCGTGAAGCGGCGATCCTGCGCCTGCTCGGCGACACGGACGTGCCCGCGGCCACGCTGGTGGCGGTGGACGCGACGGCGCAGTACTGCGACCACCCCTCGCTCCTGATGTCCCTGCTGCCGGGAACCGTGCGCCTGGACGAACGGAACGCCACCGCGCGCGCCGAACTGCTGGCCCGCCAACTGGTGCGCATCCATCAGCTGCCGGTGGCCGCAGCCCAGCGGCCCCGTACGTATCAGGCCTGGGCCTCTCCCGAAGGGGTGAGCCCGCCCGCGGACACCCGGCGGCCCGAGCTCTGGCGGCGGGCGGTCGACGTCATCCGCCAGGATCCCCCGGAGTACCGGGGCCGCTTCCTGCACCGGGACTTCCATCCGGGGAACGTCCTCTTCACCGGCGCGGACGAGGACCTTCGGATCAGCGGCGTCGTGGACTGGGTGGAGACCTCCTGGGGGCCCGCCGACCTGGACGTGGCGCACTGCTCGACGGCCCTCGCCCTGCTGCACGGGGTCCCCGCGGGGATGGGCTTCGCGGACCGCTACGTCGCCGCGGGAGGAACCCTGACCGAGGACCACGCCGCCCACCTTTACTGGCGCCTCCTGGACGCGCTGGGCTTCGCTCCGGACGCGGAGAAGGTCGGCGTGCCCTGGCGTGAGCTGGGCCGGGTCGACCTGACGGCACGTGTCCTGACGCAGCGACTGGAGGATTACATCCACGCCCTCTTCGAGAGGTATGCCTGAATCGTCGCGTTGTCCCGGCCTGCCTTCGCCGATGCCGGCCGGGACGCGGCGAGCACTCAGTCGAGGGCGTCGGCCCGGAGGATCTCGGTGATGACGGCCTCCGCCTGCCCCGGGTTCTGCTCCAGCCAGGCGCCGAGGTGCTCCCGCACGGCCTCCCCGACACAGGCGCGTACGGGGCCGTTGCCCAGTTCTCCGCGTGCCGCGCCGACGAACTCGGGATGGTCCAGCTTGACCGACACGACCGCCGTCAGGCCTTGGCCGATGCGGTCGGCGCCGAGACCGGGGTCCGCCGCCGTCAACAGCCCCCGCGCCCGCGCGTACGCGTCGAGCGCGGCCGCCGCTCCGTCGCGCAGGCCCACCTCATGGGCGCCGCCGTAGGGAGTGGCCATGCTGTTGGCGAAGCTGCGGACCCGCTCCTCGCGGGAGCCGCACCACCCCAGGGCCACCTCCATCGTCCCCGCCATCCGCGGGTCCTCCCGCTCGAAGGCGACGACGTCCGTGCGCAGGTACGCCCCCGACCGCGCCCGGAGGGACGTGACGAAGTCCCGTACGCCGCCCAGGAAACGGAACCGCGCCGCCTGGGGACCACCCGGAGGGCGCTCATCGGTCAATGAGATGTCCAGGCCCCGGTTGAGGAAGGCCAGCTCCCTGAAGTACTCCGCCAGCACGGCGAACGAGCACTCCGTCGTCTCGAAGAGCGTGGCGTCGGGCCGGAAGGTGATGGTGGTCCCGCTTCCCGTCGCCGGACCCGCGGCGGTGGGCGGCGCGATGGCGACGCCGCACGCGTACTCCTGGACCCAGCGGACCCCCTCGCGCCGCACCTCGGCCGTCAGCCGGCTGGACAGGGCGTTGGTGACGGCGGGCCCCAAGCCGACGAGGGCCACGGTCACGGTGCGGCGGTCAACGGGCCTCGCCCCGGCCGACAGCTCGGTCAGCACGGCTTCGAGGCCGGGGCCGTCGGTGTCCTCGGCCGCCCCGAAGGGGATGCCCGGCCCGTCGTCGTCGACCCGCACGCCGCCGTCGGCCATCAGGGTCACTCCGACGGAGCTGGCGCGGCCGGCCACGGCCTCGTTCACCGCCCGTTCGGCGACCTCGAAGACCATCTGGTGCAGGCCGCGTTCGCCGGTCGAGCCGATGTACATCCCGGGCCGCTTGCGCACGGCTTCGGGCCACTCCAGCACCTTGATGTGGCTGGCGTCGTACTTGATCGCTTCGTCACTCACGAAGTCCCCCTCCGATGGTGTCCGGGTGATGCCACCAGGCTAGGTGAATCGGAGGAAAAGGCCAGGTCAGGGGCAGTGTGTCGAGCGTGTGGACGGGTGGGTGAGCGGCTGCCCGGAGCCGGGCCTCCCCGGGGTCGCGCACGACGGTGAAATCGCGGCCGCGGGCCCGCCGGGGCCGCGCACGACCCCGTTTCCGGCGCCCCCGAGGTCCCCGATTCCGGTGCGTGCCTCAGCCCGGTGTGAGGCACCGCGTCAGCGCGGCGAGTTCGGGCCAGCACGGCCCCGGGCCGATGCGGTCCTGATCGTCGGCGGCAAGCCGAAGGGCACGGGACCAGTCCGGGTGAGTGAGGAAGTAGTCCGTCGTCGTGAACTCCTCGCCACTGTTGTAGTGCGCGACGATGACGAAGCCGCCGCTCAGCGGCACGGAGAAGACCGGCCAGGCCGACTCGTCCCGGAGCCGCTCCCACATGTCCTGGGCATCCCAGGCGTCCACCCCGAAGGCACCCGCCGCGAACCCCTCGCAGAGCTCGGCCAGGTGAGCCGGCCAGAACCCCGGCTCGTCCAGGAGCGGATGACCGTTCACGACGGGGGACGAGGAATACGGGGGGAGCACCATCACCATGTCGCCATTGTGAGCCTTCGGCGCACCCCGGGACGCCGTGCGTACGATCGGCCGATGATCACTTCCGTCACGCTCGGGGCCGCCGCCACATCGACCGCTCCCGCTCTCCTTCTCAGGCCCTGGTGCGTGGAGGACGTCGCCGCACTGGTCGAGGCCTCCCCGGATCCCGGGCTGGAGAGCGAGGACGACGGACTGAGGTGGGTGCGGGCCCAGGAGCGGGGCTGGGCGGCAGGGGGCCGGTTCGGATTCGCCGTCCTGGAGGCGCCCCGGGGCGCGTTGCCGGCGCGGTTGGTGGGCAACGTCGTCCTCAAGGAGGTCGCGCCCGGCAAGGCCTCCGCCGAGGTCGGCTACTGGACGGCGGCGGAGGCACGGGGCCGGGGCGTGGCTCCGCGAGCCCTGGAAGCCCTCACCGCCTGGTCCTTGGAGGCCTTTCGGACCGACGGCCTCGAGCGCCTCGAACTCCTCCACCAGGTGGACAACCCCGCATCCTGCCGCGTCGCCGTCAAATGCGGCTACGCGTACGACAGGACGCTGGTGTCCGCGCCTCCCGCCTACCCCCTCGACGGCCATCTGCACGTGCGTCGCGCAGCCGCCTGAAGCGTCACCGGCGCGACGGCCCTCGGGGGTTGTCCGTGGGGCCGCTTGTCCAGCTGCGCGGCCACCGCGCACAGTGGGGCGTATGACATCAGAGCTGACACCCGCCGAGCTCCTGCACGCATTCGCCCGCACCCGCGCCTCGCTCGACGGCGCCGAGGTCACCTACTGGTGGACCGGGGACGTCCACTCCTGGGCCCCCGGCGAGCCCTACCGGCGCCTCTTCGGCTTCGAGGGGCTCAACGTCGCGCGCCTCGTGGCGGACGAGGAGCTCGGCGGCTACCAGCTCCTGTCCAGGGAGGCCGCGTTCTACCTCGACCCCGGGACCCGGGAGATCCTGGAGACCTGGCAGGACAAGCAGGTGATCCACGTCTGGAACGATCCGGCGAACCAGAAGTGGCGGCCCTTCCCGATCCCCCTGACGGAACTGGGCGACCAGGTCTGCTTCAGCCTGGAGATCCCGCTGGCCTACCCCTCGCCCCTGCCGGTCGCGCAGTACCCGGCCCACTCGGCCGACGACACCTACCGCGCCCTGGAGCTGTTCCAGTTCTTCGCGCGCGCGGCCACCCTGACCACCGACGCGGTGAGCGTCCCCGCCACCATGTCGTGGACCCGGATGTCCCCGTGGCTGCCCTGGATGGAACAGGGGCAGCGCCCCGGCGGCCTCACCTTCCACTGCCGCGGCCGCAAGCTGGACTCGTACGCGCAGGTCCCGGAGCGCACCCGCGCGTACGTCGCCGAGCACCACCCCGAATTCGCCCACGCGCCGGAGAAGTGGAGCGAGCCGAACGAGACCAGCTGGACGTACTTCCGCACGCTCTTCCCGCCGCGGTAGGGCCAGCTCCGGTTCCGTTCCCGGTCTCGGCCCCGATGGTGCGCGGCGATCGCGCGGACGACGAACATGCCTGGTCAGCGCCCCTACCGAGGGACCCCCGGCGGGATCGGCAGGGGGCGGACAAGGGTTTTCCCCGTATCGAGTTCATCCCCGTGTTGCCTACTGTCTGCCCACCGGCGATCTTCCCCTGACCCCAAGGCACACACGCCAACCCCACATGGCGTGAAGGCCGTACCGGTCGGGGGGAGAGCCGGGACCGCCGTTGCCCAGCCCCGCTGTTGCGGCTCGGGCGACGTGGCGCGCGGCGGAGCCGGGGCGAGCTCGACCAACTCGCTCCCGGTCCCGCGGCCGCCGGAACCTCCCACACTGCACTGACCGGCCGATCCGGCACGCCCGGAAACGGCCCTCGAAGGGGAACACGTGCACTCTTCCAGACGTCGGCTCATATCCGTGGTGGCCATGTCCGTCACCCTGCTCGCCGGCTCCGCGACAGCCTCCGTGGCCCTGGCCGCCGAGACCCCCGCAGCGGCCCCCGCCGCCACGGTCGCCCCCACCGCGCCCGTCGAGAACCTCATCGTCGGATACAAGTCCTCGGCCACCGAGGCCAGCTCGAACACGGCGGCGGCCGACGACGCCACCGCCAAGGGCAAGAAGGCCGGCAACAAGAAGGCGAAGTTCGACCGTCGCCTCGGCACCGGTGCCGCCCTCGTCAGCCTGGGTGGTGCGACCGCCCCGGCCGACGCGGCGGACGTGATGGCCCAGTTCCGCGCCGACCCGGACGTCGCCTACGTCGAGCCGGACACCCGCGCCTACGCCCAGGCCGTCACCCCGAACGACACCGAGTACGCCAAGCAGTGGGACCTCTTCGAGTCCACCGCCGGCATGAACGTCCCCGGTGCCTGGGACAAGACCACGGGCTCCGGCGTCACCGTCGCCGTGATCGACACCGGCTACGTCGCCCACTCGGACGTCGCGCCGAACATCGTCTCCGGCTACGACTTCATCTCGACCGCTTCCGAGGCCCGCGACGGCAACGGCCGTGACGCCAACCCGGCCGACGAGGGCGACTGGAACGCCACCGACGGCGAGTGCGGCACCGGCTCCAAGGCCAGCAACTCCTCCTGGCACGGCACCCACGTCGCGGGCACCATCGCCGCGGCCACCAACAACTCCAAGGGCGTCGCCGGCATCGCCTACGGCGCGAAGATCCAGCCCGTCCGCGTCCTCGGCAAGTGCGGCGGTGCCACCTCGGACATCGTCGACGCCATCACCTGGGCCTCCGGCGGATCCGTCGCGGGCGTCCCGGCCAACGCCACCCCCGCCAAGGTCATCAACATGAGCCTCGGCGGCCCGGGTGCCTGCGGCACCAGCTACCAGAACGCCATCAACGCGGCCGTCGCCCGCGGTACGACCGTCGTGGTCGCCGCCGGCAACAGCAACGCCAACGCGTCCGGCTACTCGCCCGCCAGCTGCAACAACGTGATCAACGTGGCGTCGACCAACCGTGCCGGAGAGCGCTCGTACTACTCCAACTACGGTTCGATCATCGACATCGCCGCCCCGGGCGGTGAGACGCGCCGCGCCACCGACACGCCCGGCACCGTCACCACCCCCCAGAACGCGATCCTCTCCACCCTGAACGGCGGGACCACCACCCCCGGTGCCGAGATCTACAAGCCCTACCAGGGCACCAGCATGGCCGCCCCGCACATCGCGGGCCTGGCCGCCCTGCTGAAGTCGGCGAACACCTCGCTGACCCCGGCCCAGATCGAGTCGGCGATCAAGACCAACGCCCGCCCGCTGCCCGGTACCTGCACCGGCGGCTGCGGCGCCGGCCTCGCCGACGCGGCCGCGACCGTCGCCGCCGTGACCTCGACCCCGCCCACCTCGGGCCGCGAGAACACCACGGACTACGCCATCGCGGACAACGCCACCGTGGAGAGCCCGATCACCGTCACCGGTGTGACCGGCAACGCCCCGGCGGCCCTCAAGGTCGGCGTGAACATCGTCCACAGCTACATCGGTGACCTCAAGGTCGACCTGGTCGCCCCGGACGGCAGCGTCTACAACCTGCACAACCGCTCCGGCGGCAGCACGGCCAACATCAACCAGGTCTACACCGTGAACGCCTCCTCCGAGGTCGCGAACGGCACCTGGAAGCTGCGGGTCAACGACAACGCCGGCGGCGACACCGGCAAGATCGACTCCTGGAACCTGACCTTCTGATCAGGAGCCAACTCGGCCTGACGGCCAGATAGTACGGACCAAAGCCAGCCCGCGGACCTGCTGATACACCTCGTATCGGCAGGTCCGACGGGTTTTCCCGGCACGCGGCTGATTTCTGCGTCACAATCCGTGTCCGCCCGCCACTCGACCTCGTATTGTCGCCTCTCACAGGAAGGGCGCCGGAGCTGGGGACCGAGAGGCTGGTGGCTGTGCGTGGTGGCGGCGACGGGGCACGCTGACACAAGTGTCGGACACGGAGAACTGATCAGGGCGGTCGACCGCGCGCTGGCCGCGCACGGCCGGGCGCTCCTGACCGGACCCGCCGGCGCGGGCAAGACCGAGGTCGTGCGCGCCGTCACGGCCGCGGCCGCATCGCGCCACGAGACCGTGCTGTGCCTCGCCCCCGAGGCCGCCGACCAATGGATACCCGAGGCGTCCGCCGCCGCCCTCCTCGCCTCCGTGCCCGGCGGCGCCCTGGAACAGCTCTCCGGCCCCCAGCGCACCGCCATCGCCCTCCTGCGCCGCGAGGCCGACGCACCCCGGGCCGGCCGCGACCACATAGCCCTGCGCCTCGCCGTGGTCGAAGTGCTGCGCACCCTCGCCGACCGCGACCCCGTCCTGCTCGTCCTCGACAACGCCCAGTGGCTCGACGCCGAGAGCACCGACCTGCTCCGCTTCGCCCTGCGCCTCACCCCGCCCCGCGTACGGGTCCTGGTCGCCGAATGCGTCCAGGGCGGAGTCCCGGTGGGCGAACCCCTCTGCGGCCCCGGCGTCCCCGCCATCCGGGTCCCCCCGCTGGGCGCCGACGAGGTCGCCGAACTCCTCCTCCGCCACGGCCTTCCGGCCCGCCTCGCCGGCCGGATCCACCAGGCCAGCGGAGGCAACCCGCGCCTCGCCCTCGCCCTCGGCCACTCCCTTGCCGAAGCCGCCGAGGCACGCGACAGCAGTGCCCACCACGCCGACGCCCTACCCGTCTCCGGACAGGCCCGCGAGGTGGCCCGCCGGCTGCTCGCCGGGGCCCCCGCCCAGGCCCGCCGCACCCTGCTGCTCGCCGCCCTCGCCACCCGCCCCACCATCTCCCTGCTGCGCCGCGCCGGCCGCCCCGACGCCGAGGCCGAGCTGGCCGAGGCGGAACGGGCCGCGCTGGTCAGGGTCGGCGAGGACGGCTCCGTGGAGTTCACCGCCGGCGCCCTGCCCACCGCCCTCGCCGCCGACGCCGGCTGGCCCGAACGCGCCGCCGGACACGCGGCCCTGGCCGCCGCCGTCGACGACCCCGTCCAAGCCGTACGCCACCGCGCGCTGGCCGTGGACACCCCCGACCCGTGGCTCGCCGCGGAGATCACCGAGGCCGCCGCGGCCTGCCGCCGCCGGGGACAGCGCGCCCTCGCCGCCGAACTGGGCCTGCTCGCCGCCGAACGCACGCCGTCCTCGCTCGCCGGCGAGGAACTGGCCCGCCTGGTCACGGCCGCCGAGGACGCCGGTTGGTCCGGCCGAGCCGACCTCGCCCGGCGCGCCACCGGAGCCGTTTTGGCCCGCGACGCCTCGCCCGCCGACCGGGTACGGGCCCGGCTCGCCGTGATCGACGCCGCCGGGCAGGCCCTGGGCGCCCTCGACGAGACCATCGCGTACGCCATGGACGAGGCCGCCGGTGACCCCTCGCTCCAGGCCGCCGTCCAGCTGCGGATCGCCTGGAAGCACAACCTCAGCGACGGCGACCCGGTCCGCTCCCGCGACGCGGCGGCTCGCGCCGGGGCGCTCGCCGCACTCGGCGGCGACCAGGTCGCCGAGGCCATGGCCCTGACGGTACGGGCCCGCATGGGCCGGATCCTCGGCGACCCGGGAGCCGAGGCGATCCTGGCCGAGGCCCTGGTCCTGCCCGCCCCCGAGGTGCCGCTCGGCATGCGCAACGCGCCCCAGTACCTCGCCGTCCGGCACGCCCTCTTCGACGACGGCCTCGACGACGCCCGCCGCCAACTGATGGTCCTGCTGCCCGCGGTCCAGCGCACCGGATCCGCCGAGGACGTCTTCGAGGTCCTGCGCAGCCTCACCGAGGTCGAACTGCGCAGCGGCCGGTGCGAGGCCGCCTCCGCCCACGCCCGCCGGGCGCTCGAGCTCACGATCGACGCGGGCCTCTCGCCCGGCCCCGCCTGGTACGTCGCCGCGATGGCCGAGGCCATGGGCGGCAGCTTCGCCCGGGCCGCCGGCTACGCCCGGCGCGGCATCCAGGCCTCGCAGGAGGAGCAGGACCAGGTCTTCCTCTCCCGCAGCCTGCACGCGCTCGGTCTCGTCGAACTCGCCACGGGAGAGGCGGCGAAGGCCGTCGCCACCCTGCGCCGGGTCGCCGAGCTGGAGGCCGCCCAGCAGGTGGTGGACCCCTCGATCCTGCGCTGGCACGGGGAGCTCGCCGAAGCCCTCATCGCCGCCGACGCACCCGAGGAGGCGGCCCGCCTGCTGGCCTCCGTCCGCACGGTCGCCGTCGGGCTCGGCCGGACCGGAGTGGTCGCGGCCCTCGACCGGGCCCGCGGGCTGTGCCTGTCCGCCCAGGGCGACGCCGACGGGGCCGTCCACCTGCTGGAGGCCACCGCCCAGCGCTTCGACGCCCTGCGGCTGCCGCTGGAACGCGGCCGTACGCTGCTCGCCCTCGCCCGGGTGGAGCGCCGCAGACGTCGGCGCGCACCGGCCCGCGCGGCGCTCCGGGCCGCGGCCGAGGTCTTCGACCGGGCCGGGGCCGCCCCCTGGACGGAGCTCGCCAGGGAACCGGCCCCGGGTGACGGCGCCGGTGTGCGGGTACCGGCGGCCGCGACCCTGACCGAGGCCGAGACCCGGCTCGCGCTGCTGGTCAGCCAGGGCGCCAGCAACCAGGAGGCCGCGGCGAAGCTGTTCCTCAGCGTCAAGACGGTGGAGGCCCGGCTGACCCGCATCTACCAGAAGCTCGACGTCCGCTCACGGGCCCAGCTGGCCACCGCGCTGCGCGCGCGGTGACCGCCACGGCACCGCTGCTCAGCAGCCGAGGTTGTTCCCGGGGGTCACCCCGAGCAGCTGCGTGAAGCTCTGGTACTTCGAGATGCGGCTCTGGACCTGGGCGGGGTTGCCGCCGTTGCACTCCAGGGCGCCGTTGATCGAGCGGATGGTCTCCCCGAAGCCCGCGCCGTTCACCATGGCGGCGTGCGCGGTCATGCTGCCCGGGCCGTTCTGGGTGTTCCAGTACCAGAGCGCCGTCTTCATGGCGACGGCCGGATCCTGCTCCACGAGGTACGGGTTGGCGAGCAGGTTGATGCCGAGGGCGTCACCGGCGGCCTTGTAGTTGAAGTTCCAACTGAGCTGGATGGGTCCGCGGCCGTAGTAGGCGGCCTGGCCGGCGGGACAGCCGTACGGCTGGCTCGCGTCGCAGTAGTGGGGGTAGTTGGCGGTGTTCTGCTCGACGATGTGCACGAGTCCGCCCGTCTCGTGGGACACGTTCGCGAGGAAGGCCGCTGCCTCGCGCCGCTTGGTGGTGTCGTCACCGGTCTTGGCGAACCCGGGGTAGGCGGACAGCGCCGCGACCAGGCCGTTGTAGGTGTAGAAGGGGTTCCGGTTCGGGAACATCTGGTTGAACTGGGCCTCGGAGACCACGAATCCGTTGGGGTTGCCCGGATCGGGGTCCTGGCCCCCGCCGCCGCAGGCGCCCTGGTCCGACCAGACGCCCCACTGGCCGGTGGTGCCGGGCGTTTCGCCCTGGGTCCACCACTTCGCCTGCCAGTTGTGGCCGCCGTAGGAGGCGTTCATGCCACCCGTGTACACGGCGGAGGAGGTCCAGGCGCCGGCGCAGGGGGCCGCGGCGACGGCGGGGGAGGAGGGGAGGGCGAGGGCGAGGCCGGCCGTGAGGGCCGAGGCGGCGGCGAGTGCGAGGGCGCGGAGGCGAAGCGCACGCATCACGTAACTGCTCCTTCAGTGGGGGGACTTGCCGTGGAGGGCAATGGTGCCCACTGAAGCGAAAATGGTCTGAACCTGTCAAGGTCTAGACCAAATGAAACGCGCCGGTGTCACGCGTGACGCGTGACACCGGCGCGGAATCGAACCGATCAGCTACCCGCGGAGAGGTTGCCGGAGAGGACCGGGATGTTGCTGGCGATGTGCGAGAGGGCCTCGTCACCCTTGGCCTGGGTGGAGTTCTCGGTGCACTGCTGGTTCTGCGGGCTGGCGAGGACGTTGACGTCCTGGACGCCGACATTGGCGAGGACCGCGAGCAGGGACTGGGCGTTGACCTTGGCCGGCAGGCCGACGCAGAGCTTGTTGAGCGAGCCCTGGATGGCGCCGAGCTGCGGGCTCATCTTGCCGTGGGTCTCCTGGTTGCCGTAGATCTGGGACGAACCGTTGCCGTTGACGGTGTTCACGCCGTTGTCGTTGCCGATCGCCATCGCCGGGGAGGCGACTGCGGCACCCGCGCCGAGCACGGCGGCGGTGGCGGCTGCGGTGGCCATGAACTTCTTGAGCATGTGGGGATCCTTCTGGTCGCACTGTCGCGTGTGATGGCTGCCCTCGGCGGGACGTGCTGATCAACTGTTGACGGTGCTCGGGGTTATCCCCACTCACCCGAGTGGCCCAATGCCGGATCGAGCCACCCCCGGCCGTGACGGCGGGGGCGGGCTCCTCGGGCTCGAGCGTCAGCCGGTCTTGCGGCGGACCTTCTTGTTCTTGCCGCCGGGGCCGCTGCTGGCGCCGTGGACCTTCGCCCGGCTCTGGTGGGACTGCTGGGACTGGGCGTTCGCAGCGTTGCGCTCCAGGGCCTCCCGGAACTTGCGCTTGGCTGCGTCGGCCGGGGACTCGTCCTGCGGGGTGTCGGTTTCGTCAGCCATGTTGTCCTCCTGGGGTGATCAAGCGGTTTCAGTCTGTCAGGTGGCGTCCGTGCTGACCAGCGAGTTCCTCGATGCCCCAAGGGGGGCTTGGGGAGGTCATAAGTTTTGATTATGGGGCTATAAAGAGACACCGGGTGCTGAGTTAGGTTTACCTTCGTTTAGGGTTCCTTTTGATCCACCTTGCTGTCGCTCGAAGGGAACCCCTGCCATGCCTCGCCCTCTGCGGGTAGCCATCGTCGGTGCCGGCCCCGCCGGTATCTACGCCGCCGACGCGCTGCTGAAGTCCGAGGCAGCCGTCGAGCCCGGTGTGTCCATCGACATCTTCGAACGGATGCCCGCGCCCTTCGGTCTGATCCGGTACGGCGTCGCTCCCGACCACCCCCGGATCAAGGGCATCATCACCGCCCTCCACCAGGTTCTCGACAAGCCGCAGGTGCGCCTCTTCGGAAACGTCGACTACCCGAACGACATCAGCCTCGACGAGCTGCGGTCCTTCTACGACGCCGTGATCTTCTCCACCGGTGCCACGGCCGACCGCGCGCTGAACATCCCGGGCGTCGACCTCGACGGCTCCTACGGCGCCGCCGACTTCGTCTCCTGGTACGACGGCCACCCGGACGTCCCGCGCACCTGGCCGCTGGAGGCCGAGAAGGTCGCCGTGCTCGGTGTCGGCAACGTCGCCCTCGACGTCGCGCGCATCCTCGCGAAGACGGCCGATGAACTGCTGCCGACCGAGATCCCGGCGAACGTCTACGACGGGCTCAAGGCGAACAAGGCCCTGGAGGTGCACGTCTTCGGTCGCCGGGGTCCGGCGCAGGCCAAGTTCAGCCCCATGGAGCTCCGGGAGCTGGACCACTCGCCCAACATCGAGGTCATCGTCAACCCCGAGGACATCGACTACGACGAGGGCTCCATAGCCACCCGCCGCGGCAACAAGCAGGCCGACATGGTCGCCAAGACCCTGGAGAACTGGGCGATCCGCGACATCGGCGAGCGCCCGCACAAGCTGTTCCTGCACTTCTTCGAGTCGCCCACCGAGATCCTCGGCGAGGACGGCAAGGTCGTCGGACTGCGCACCGAGCGCACCGAGCTCGACGGCACCGGCAACGTCAAGGGCACGGGCAACTTCACCGACTGGGACGTCCAGTCCGTCTACCGGGCCGTCGGCTACCTCTCCGACGAGCTGCCCAAGCTCCCCTGGGACGTCGAGTCCGGCACGGTCCCGGACGAGGGCGGCCGCGTGATCGAAGCCGGTGCCCACCTGCAGTCGACGTACGTCACCGGATGGATCCGGCGCGGTCCGGTCGGCCTGATCGGCCACACCAAGGGTGACGCGAACGAGACCGTCGCGAACCTGCTCGCCGACCACGCGGAGGGCCGCCTGGGCGAGCCGGCCGCCCCGGCCCCGGAGGCCGTCGAAGCCTTCCTCGCCGAGCGCAGCGTCCGCTACACGACGTGGGAGGGCTGGTACCGGCTGGACGCGGCCGAGAAGGCCCTCGGCGAGCCCCAGGGCCGCGAGCGCGTGAAGATCGTCGAGCGCGAGGACATGCTCAAGGCGAGCGGAGCGTAGTACGAGGGGGCCGGAACCCGGACGGGGTCCCGGCCCTCCGCACGTCCCGCGGTGCGAGCGGTCGCGCCGCCGTCCGGCAACGGGACGGGGGCTCCCTCAGAGGCCCCGTTCCCGTTCCAGCACGCCCCGTACGAAGGCCGCCTGCCCGGCGTGCTGGAGGTCGTCACCCAACACGCTGACCAGGCGCACCCCGAGGGTGACCGGAGGATCCCAGCGTTCGTCGACCACCCGGTCCAGGTCGGTGGCGGCGAGCCCGTGCACGAACCGCGCGGTCCGCTCGTGCACCGCGTCGAAGTACCCCAGCAGCAGCTCGCCCGAGTCGACCCGCACGGTGTAGACGTCCTGCGGCGAGTGCCCGTATCCGGTCGAACCGGCGGGCAGCGGCAGCGCGAACCGGTCCGACCAGCCGCCGGAATCCCAGACCTGCTCGGTGCCGGCCGCGTCCGCGATGTGGTCGTCCTGGATCCGGGTCAGGTGCCAGACGAGCCAGGTGACCGAGTTCGCCGCAGGGTCCACGCGCCCGTTGAGCAGCTCGGGCGGGACCCCTTCCACGACCTCGTGCACGATCTCCCGGATGCGTCCGAATCCGTCGGCGATGACGTCCGTAGCCTTCATGCACCCACCATGCGGGGCCCGGAGGCCCGACCCCCGCGAGCGACACGCGGAGGTCGGACCCCCGGGCCGGCGAGTCGGGTCACGGGACCTGCGGTCGGTCAGCGGGTGGCGTCGACCGTCTCCACCTTCTCGGCCTGCTCGGCCTTCTCCGCCGTCCCGGGCACTGCCGCGCTCCGTCCGGCGGCCGCCGCCACGGTGCCCTGCCCGCTGCGCAGGCCGACCCAGCTGATCAGCGCGACCAGCGCGAAGGCCACCGCCCCGATCCCGAAGGTGAGGGTGAACCCGGACTCGGCGGGCAGCGGGGGGACCCCCGCCGGCAGGTGCTCGATGGTCTTGGAGGCCAGGATCGTGGTGACGACGGCGCTGCCGATCGCACTGCCCGTGGAGCGGGAGATCGAGTTGATGCCGTTGGCGATGCCGCTCTGGTGGTGCGGGACGCTGGACATGATCACGGCGGGCATGGCGGCGTAGCCGAAGCTGACGGCCGCACCGACGACCAGCCCGGCGCCGATCACGGAGAGGCTGTGCTGGTGGTCCAGGACCAGCCAGCCGAAGCCGGCCGCGCCGAGGGCCGCGGCCAGGGCCAGGGCCGTACGCGGACCCCGGTGGCGCACGATCTGGCCGCCCACGGGCGAGGCGAGCAGCGAGACGATGGCGCCGGGCAGCAGGAACTGTACGGAGGCCCGCAGGATGGACGCGTCGAAGCCGTAGCCGGTGAGGGCCTCGGGCATCTGGACGAGGTACGAGACGCCCAGGAAGTTGGCGAACATGCCGAAGCCGACGAGGACGCCGGCCAGGTTGGCCATGAGCACGGGGCGGTGGACGAACATCTTCATGTCGACGAGCGGCTCGCGCACCTTGCGCTCGACGAGCACCCAGACCGCGGCCATGACGGCGGCGCCGGCGAAGCTGCCCAGCGTGCGGGCGGAGCCCCAGCCCCACTCGTGGCCCTGGGAGATCGGCAGCAGGAGCAGCAGCAGCGCGATGCCGAGGGTGAGCGCGCCGAGGAAGTCGGTGCGCCCGCCGGTCTTGTGGCGGGTCGCGGGAACCAGGAACACCACCGCGAGCAGGGCGAGGAGCGCGAAGCCGGTCGCCATCCAGAAGGCGTTGCGGTAGTCCGCACCGGAGCCGGAGGTGAGCAGCCCGGTCGCGACGAGCGCGAGCCCGCTGCCGAACGCGAGGGTGCCGCTGACCAGGGCCATCGCGCCCGGCAGCTTCTGCGGACGGACCTCTTCGCGCAGGACGGACAGGGCCAGCGGGAAGATCGCGGTGGCGGCTCCCTGGAGCACCCGGCCCAGGATCAACAGCGGCAGCGAGGTCGCCAGTGCGGCGATGACGGAGCCGGCGACCATGACGCCGAGCACGGCGACCAGGGTGGGCTTCTTGCCGTGCTGGTCACCGAACCGGCCCAGCAGCGGGGTGAAGACGGCGGCCGACAGCAGGGTGGCGGTGGTCACCCAGCTCACGTTCGCCGTGGTGGTGCCGAGGTCCTGGCGGATGAGGCCGAGGATCGGGACGGGCAGGGTCTGCATCATCGACACGACCATGGCGGCCAGGCTCAGGGCGAAGACGATGACCGTCTCGTTCCGGTGCCCGGAGGCCGGGGTGGCGGGGGAGGGGGTGCTCATGGCTGGGGTGAACCTTCTTCGTGTTTCGGAGCTGAAGAGCTTCGGAACGCAGATGTTTGACCTTCTCAAGTAACTCGACCGACGGTAGACGTGGATAGTTAAGGTGGTCAAGTAAACAATTGATAATGTGAAGCATCCTGAGTACGCTCCAGGTATGAGCGACACCGCCACGCAGACCCCCACCAAGCTCCAGCTGCTGGAGCTGCTCGCCGCGATCGGCACCGCCCAATGGCGCGAGTTCGCCGCCGCCGCGGCCCAGCACGGCCTGACCTCCACCCAGGCCCGGGTCCTCGCCCAGCTCGACGGCCCCGTGCCGATGCGCGGCCTCGCCACCCTGCTGGTGTGCGACGCCTCCAACGTGACCGGCATCGTCGACCGGCTGGAGGCCCGCGAGCTGGTGCGCCGGGAGCCGGACCCCGCCGACCGGCGCGTCAAGAACGTCGTCGCGACGGATGCGGGCCGCGAGGTGATCCGGGTCGTGCGCGAGGAGATGCAGGCCATGCACGGTGCGCTGGACACCCTCGACGAGGCCGAGAGCGCGACGCTCTACGCCCTGCTGGGCCGCCTGCGCCCCTCGATGGAGAAGGGCGCCTGAAGTACCCTCGGCCTCCATGAGCACTTTGCAGACGATCAACGATGTGTCCGTGCTGATGTGCGAGGCGGAGGGCGAGGTCATCGCCGGTGAACGCGAGGCGCTCGACCACATCGGCGACGCCGGCTACCAGGGTGCCCAGTGGGTCGTCATCCCCGCCGGGCGGTTCGACGACGCGTTCTTCCAGCTGAGCACCCGCGTCGCCGGCGCGATCATCCAGAAGTTCGTCCAGTACCGGGTCGGGATCGTCGTCCTGGGCGACATCTCGCGCCACACGGAGGCCAGTCCGGCGCTGCGCGACTTCGTCCGCGAGTGCAACCGCGGGACGCAGACGTGGTTCCTCGCCGATACCGGAGAGCTGGGCGAGCGGCTGGCCGGGTCGG
Organism: Streptomyces sp. NBC_01439; assembly: GCF_036227605.1. GTDB lineage: Bacteria > Actinomycetota > Actinomycetes > Streptomycetales > Streptomycetaceae > Streptomyces. The sequence continues at coordinate 8,631,023 of NZ_CP109487.1, forward strand.
CGGCGTGAGCGGAGCCGGCGCGCTGTGCGTCTTGCGGGCGGTCGACCGGACCCCCACCGTCTGGAAGAACGGCGGGGGAGTCACCCGGGAGATCGCGGCTTGGCCCGAAGGCGCGGACATGGAGGGTTTCGGCTGGCGCGTGAGCCTGGCCGAGGTCGCCGCCGACGGCCCGTTCTCGGCCTTCCCCGGCATCGGGCGCACCCTGACCCTCGCCGAGGGTGCGGGCATGGACCTCACGGTGGCGGGCGTACGCCGGCTCGTGGACGAGCGGTTCGCGCCGCAGGACTTTCCCGGGGACGAGCCGACCGACTGCCGGCTGCTCTCCGGCCCCGTCGTGAACTTCAACGTGATGTACCGCAGGGGCGCGGTGGAGGCTCAGACCGCTGTCGTACGGGGCGCGCTCGCCCTCGCGGTCCCGCCGGGCGGGACGCTGCTGGTGGCCGCGCTGGAGGGGGCGGCGACACTGGAACGGGCCGCTGACCGCGTGGAGCTGCTCCCGTACGACGCGGCCCTGCTGACGGGGCCGGTCGACTGCCGGGTCCGTACGGGCGGGCGCGCGGCCGTCGTACGGTTCACCCCGGCCCCGGCCCCGGCCTCCGCCCCCGTCTAGTGCTGTGACCGGAAAGGTTCACCGGCTCACGACGCCCGGTACGGCGCCTCGCCGCGTTGTCGGACCGCGCAAGTACGTCCAGTACGAGCCGCTGTCCTCCGCCTTGCGATGCACCGCACCGAACGCCGCGAACCGGCAAACCTTTCCGGCCACAGCACTAGCGGGTGCGGGGGCGGGTGCCCAGCTTGATCCACTTTGCGGTGCTGGGGACGCCCTTCGCGTCGAGCAGGAAGAGCATGTAGTACCCGGGCGGGGCATCGGCCGCCCCCGGCGGTGTGCGGAGCCCGATCGTGGCGCCGCGGACATCGGTGATCCGCAGGTCCAGGTGGCGCTGGCTGGTGTTCACCGAGTGGGTGACGGTCGTCGGAGCCAGCAGGACGGCCCGCGTGACGTCCTTCGCCGTCGAGCTCGTGACCTGGAAGGCCGTGTCGTGGCCGAGGTCGCCCGCCGGGGCCCGGTCGAGCGCCGGCCGGGCGCCCCGGTGCAGGTAGGCGGGCTCGTAGAGCTCGATGCTGCCGTCCATCCCGTCCCCGATGTCGGGGTCGTTGGCGATCTGCTGGAGTTCGTCCCCGGTGACCATGATCCGGCCGTCCGGCAGGACCAGGGCGTTGGAGTGGTAGCCGCGGGGCAGCCGCTGGGCCGGACCCAGCTTCCAGTGGCCGCGCGCGTCGCGCAGTTCGATCTGGCGGTACTTCAGGTCGGCCTTCGGGTTGAAGGGCCCGTTGCCGTAGTCCCGAGTGTCCAGGGCGCCGTTCACCGTGAGCAGGGTCCCGTCGGGCAGGATCAGCGTTCCGTCCTGGGTGCGGCCGAAGGCCCTCGGCTCCTCGATGCTCCAGCGGCCGCCGGACAGCCGGTACGTGAGCGGGTCGCGCGGGTCGCCGCCGAGCACCAGGACGGAGTCCGGGCCCCGGAAGCCGGCCGGCAGCGGCACTGCGGAGCCGTAGCCCCGGAAGTCGGCGGGCCGCCGGGGCAGGTCGGTGCGGACGTCCTCGACCGGGTCGAACAGCCACTGCTGGTCGGCGTCGCGGCCGAGCCCGTAGATCTTCCCGTCCCGGAGCGAGAAGAGGTGCGGATAGTCGTTGCGGAAGGGGGCCCGTGACCGGAGCGGCTCGGCGGGGACGTTCGCCGGGATGTCGTACGAACGCCAGGGCACGGGCCGCCCGAGCGCGGGGAAGCGCTCCACCACCGGAGTGGGCGTGCCCGTACCGCGCTCGGACTGGCCGGACATGATGATCTGTCGGCCGTCCGGCCCGGTCACCACCGAGGGGTACCAGCGGCCCACGGACATGTCGCGGTTGCGGAACCACTTCTCGGTCCACGGGTCGAACACGAAGGACAACTTGGCGCCGCTGCCGCCCTTCCCACCGACGTTTCCGCCGAACACCCCCACCATTCCGTTGGGGAGGTAGGAGTGACCGGCGCAGAAGAACGGCGCCGGGCGCGGGGCGTAGGCGCCGTCGGGCATCAGCACCACCGGTGGCGGCACGTTCTTGAAGGCATTGGCCCCGGTCCCCCTGGTGGGGTCCCAGAGGTAGGCGCGGCCCGCGTTGGTCCGGCCGACCGTGTTGGTCGGTCCGGTCTCCTTGGTGGGATCGGCTTCCACACGTTCGAAGGAGAAGAGCAGCACCTTGCCCGTCGGCAGCTGGGCCACGTGGACGCCGAAATCGGGGGAGGGGAAGAACTGCGTGAACCGGCCGGAGCGGGCCGCCTCGAACTTCGCGTTGCCCTTGCGCTGGGACTCCTCCAGCGAGGCGAGGCTCGACGTGCGCTTCGACTGCGGATAGCCCTGGTTGCTCTTGGCCGCCTCGCGCAACCGCGCGTGCGCGCGGGCGTGCTCCTCGCCGAGCACCGCGGCCTCGTCGCCCGTGTGGTGGGTCGCGGTGAAGGCGGGGGCGGCCCCGGCCAGCGCGATGGCGAGGGCAGTGGCGAGGGTGGTGGCGACGGCAGTGGCGCGGGGCAGCGTCGATGGGGCGGCGGGGCGTGGCCGTGGTGCGCGGGACGGGCGTGGTGCGCGGGACATGGGACTCCTCACCGCTGGAGGGCCCGGCGCCCCGGCGCCGAGGCCGGCTCCAGAACCCGCTGGTTGCCTGAAGGACCTCGCTGATATTAGGAAATATCGCAACGAGTGACCGGTTCGACTCGGCACTGCGCGCCACCTGGGGCCATCCGGCGGAGGGGTTTGAGTAGATTTATCGTTTCTCCGGTGAGAGGCTTCGGCCATCGAGGTGAGACCGCGTGCCCGTCGGCCGGCCGGGGCCGCCGCGGGCCGCTATCCATGGTGATGTGATCAAGTCCCTCCGCACCGGATTCACCGCAGCCGCCGTGACCGCGACCTTCGTCGCGCTCACCCCCGCCGCCGGGGCCTCCTCCTCGGCGCTCTCCGCCCCCACCGACCAGGTGACCGTGGACGTTGCCTCCGTGAACGGATCGGGCTGCCGTCCCGGCAGTGCCGCCGTCGCCGTGTCGCCGGACAACTCCGCCTTCACCGTCACCTACAGCGAATACCTGGCCCAGGCCGGCGGCGGTGTTTCCGCCGTCGAGGGCCGCAAGAACTGCCTCCTATCCCTCGACGTCCACGTCCCCCAGGGGTACACCTACGCCGTGGCCAAGGTCGACTACCGGGGCTTCGGCAGCCTCGCCCCGGGCGCGGTCGGCACGCAGAAGGCCAGCTACTACTTCCAGGGCATGAGCCAGACCGCGTACCGGACCCACAAGTTCAACGGCGAGCTCGTCGACAACTGGCAGGCGACCGACACCACGGGCGTCGAGGCCCTGGTCTTCGCCCCCTGCGGTGAGCAGCGCAACTTCAACATCAACACCGAGCTGCGCGCCGAGGTGGGCACCTCGGACCCGGCGCACACCAGCTTCATGGCGCTCGATTCGACGGACGGCAGCATCAACAGCGTGTACCACTTCTCCTGGAAGAAGTGCCCGGCCCGCCGCTGATCCGGGAGCGCCCGCTCCCCGTTCGTAGGGGTCCGCCGTCCGGCGGGCCCCTACGACGTGTCCGGCGCCGGTCCGCTGCCGGTCGGTCGGGCTCAGGCCGACGCGCGCCGCACCAGCGCCGTGGCGGTGATCACCGGATCGGGTGCGGCCGGTCGCCCGTCCGGACCGCCGTTCAGGCGGCTCATCAGCAGCCGCGCCATCAGGCGGCCCATGCCCTCGATGTCCTGGCGTACGGTCGTCAGCGGCGGGTCGGCACTCTCCGCCACCGGTTCGGCGTCGTCGAAGCCGACCAGCGCCACGTTCCCGGGCACCGTCCGGCCGCTCTCCCGCAGCACGCGCAGGGCGCCGGTCGCCATCAGGTCGTTCCCGGCGAAGACGGCGTCGATACCGGCGTCCCGGTCCAGCAGCTCCGCCATCGCGCGGGCCCCGCCCGCCGGGGTGAAGTCCCCTTCGGCGAACAGCTCCGGGCCGGCGGCCGCCAGGGCGTCGCGGTAGCCGCTCAGCCGGTCGGCCGCCGAGGTCTGGTCGAGCGGGCCGGCGATGTGTGCGATCCGCCTCCGGCCCTGCGCCAGCAGATAGCGCACGGCCTCCCGCGCGCCCCCGCGGTTGTCGGCGTCGACGTAAACCACGCCCTCGCCTTCGCCCTCGCCCTCCCCGGTCCCGGTGGTCCAGCCGGGCCGGCCGCCGTAGACCGTGGGCATGCCGATGCGGCGGGTGATCGCGGGCAGCGGGTCGTCGGTGTGCAGGGAGAAGGCGAGTGCCCCGTCGACGTGGCCGCCGGCGAGGTAGCGCTCGATCCGCTCGTAGTCGCCGCGGTCCTCGACCAGGAGCAGGACGAGCTGCGTGTCGTGCGCGGTCAGCTCCTTGGCGATGCCGCGGACCTGGCGCGAGAAGAAGGGGTCCGAGAAGATCCGGACCTCCGGCTCGGCGATGATCACCGCGACGGCCCCGGTGCGCCGGGTGACCAGGGTGCGGGCCGCGTGGTTGGGGACGTACCCGAGCACGCGGATCGCCGTGCGCACTCGGTCCACCAGATGTGCGCGGACCCCGTCGCCGCCGTTGACCACGCGGGACGCGGTGGCCCGCGACACCCCGGCGTGCGCCGCGACGGCCTCCAGGGTGGGGCGGCTGTCGGGACGCGGTTCGGTCACGGATGCTCCTCCACGGTGCCTGCGGGCGGTGGCTTCGACGGGCAGCAGGGTAACCGGTGATCGCCCCCGGTCGCTGCCCCGCAGGCGGGTTACGGCCGCGTGACGGCCCGCTCCAGCAGGCCCCGTAGGACGCCCTGTTCCTCCGGGGCGAGGCCGGACAGCGGCGAGTCCACGGCGAGCAGCGCGAGGAGGCGCTCGCGCAGTGCGATCCCCTCGGCGGTGAGGACGAGCTGCTTCGCGCGGCGGTCGGTGGGGTGCGGATGGCGCCCGATCAGGCTCTGCTTCTCCAGCTTGTCGACGACGAAGGTGGTGTTGGAGGGCTCGCAGCTCATGCGTTCGGCGAGCTCCCGCATGGTCATCGGCCCGCTCATCTCGCGTAGCGCGGTCGCCTGCGACGCGGTGAGGCCCAGGGCGGAGGCGCGCTCGCGCACGTGCTCGGCGATCCGCTGGGCCAGCCCGTTCACCAGGCCGCACAGCTGTCGCTCGGCGATGGCCTGCAGCTCCGGGGGCGTCGTCATGCCCTCACCCTAGCAAGTCCGTGAAGCCGAAATATTTATAACTTGAATGATTCGAACTTGATGCTTATGGTGATCGTCGCCGCGGCGGACCGCGGCGACCTGATGGCAACTCACAGGAGATGACCCATGGCCGACATGACGATGGCTCAGGACGAGCGACTGCGCCGACCCGCGGGAATCCGCTCGATACGGCTGGGCGACACCACGGTGTCCTACGTGCCGGACGGCGACGTACGGCTCCGGCCCCTGTCGCTGCTCCAGGACAGCACCGACGAGGTGTGGGCCGCGCATCCGGAGTACCTGGATCCCGCCGGCCACCTGGTGGGGAGCGTCGGCGGACTGCTCGTGGAGCACGGCGGCCGCGCCCTGCTGATCGATGCCGGCTTCGGCCCGCAGTCCCACGAGGCGCCGGACGGTCCGCTCGCCACGATCCGGGGCGGCGCGCTCGTGCGGAGTTTGGCCGAACTCGGTCGCAGCCCCGAGGGCGTGGAGGCGGTCGCCTTCACCCACCTCCACGCGGACCACCTCGGCTGGGCCTGCCACCCCGCGCCCGGCGGTGACCGGCCGGTGTTCGCCCACGCCGAGTACCTGGTGTCCGAGCCCGAATGGGAGCGGCGCGACCTCCTGGAGGCCCAGGGCATGGCCGAGCAGGTCGCGGCCCTGGCGCCGCGCGTACGTACGATTACGGACGGTCAGGAAGTCTTTCCCGGCGTGCGGGTACGGATCACCCCCGGCCACACCGTCGGACACGCCGAGTACGTCATCACCGGCGGCGGCCGCCGTCTGATCGCCTTTGGGGACGCCGTGCACTCGCCCCTCCAGATCGACCACCCCGCATGGTCCTCGGGCTTCGACCACGACGGCGCCCTCACCGCCGGCCACCGTCGGCGCCTCGTCGCCGAGCTGGCGGAACCCGGCACCATCGGCTTCGGCGTCCACTTCGCCGACGTGGTGTTCGGACACGTCGTGCAGGATGGGGACGGCCCGGCCTGGCGCCCCCTGGACGCGTGACCCGGAGGTCAGGGGCGGGTCAGAATTCGGGGACGAAGGGGAGGTAGTCCGCTTCCGGCCCGGAGGGGATCACCACGTAACTGCTCTCGGGGAGTTCGTTCCACACTCCGGGCAGGTCGCCCAGCGGCTCCGACACCACGAGGCGCGTCTCGTCCGAAACCTCCCTGAGGTAGGGCACCTCGGGGTGCAGGTGCCGGACGGTCTCGGCCCTGGAACTGTAGAAGAGCGAGCGGGACCTCCCCTGGCTGGAATAGCGGAAGGCCCACACGTGCGTGCCGTCACTCACCGCCACCGTCATCTGGAGCGGTTCCGACACGCCGTGCTCCTTGCCGAGGCGCTCCACGAACCCCGCCATCCTGGCCACCGCACCCGGGGCGTCCTGGTCGAGACCGAAAGTGACCGCCAGGTAGAACATCACCTCGGAATCGGTGGACCCCTCGATGGACGGGAAGAGCGCCGGGTCGACGGCCATGCACAGGTCGCGCTGGAGCCGCTGGAAGTCCGCGATCGCGCCGTTGTGCATCCACAGCCAGCGTCCGTGGCGGAAGGGGTGGCAGTTCGACTGCTGGACGGCCGACCCCGTCGAGGCGCGGACGTGCGCGAAGAACAGCGGCGAGCGGACGTGCGCCGCGAGCTCCTGCAGGTTGCGGCTGCTCCACGCCGGGCCGACGTCCCGGAAGACCGCCGGGGTGCCGTTGCCGTCCGCGCTATACCAGCCGATGCCGAATCCGTCGCCGTTGGTCGGTTCGGCGCCCATCTTGGCCCGCAGGCTCTGGTTGATCAGGGAGTGCTCGGGGCGGTAGAGCACGGTGTCGAGGAGCATGGGCGAACCCGAGTAGGCGAGCCAGCGACACATGCGCACCATCCCCTTCGCGACCTGCTCTGAGCCTAACCCCGCTGACGTCGGGGTTCTCGCGGGACGGGCCGTCCGCGGCGGCTGCGGGTCAGGAGAAGAGCCAGCGCGTTTGGCTGTAGCCGCCCTTGCCGAAACCGAAGGCGGTGCCCGGGCGGACCGCGAAGACCACCGCTTCGCCCGCGTCGGGATTCACGAACACGCCGTCCCCCACCTCGAAATGCCATTCGGCGCCGTACTTCGCCTCCCAGGCGGCGGCGAGCCGGCGCAGCCGGTCGGGGTCCTTGACCCGGACGGCCTCACCCTCTACGACCAGGTCGAATCCCTCGTGGAGGGTGTTGGTCCCGGTGGTGAGGACGACGTGCGGGTTCCCGCGGAGGTTCTTGGCCTTGCGCTCCTGGGGCCCGGTACAGAAGTGCAGCGCGCCGTCCGCCCAGACCCCGATCAGCGGGGTGACGTGCGGCCGCGCGTCGGGGCGCACCGTCGTCAGCCAGTACAGCTCCGCCGCGGCCAGTCGGGTGACGGCCTCCCGCCAGGGCACGGCCCTCGCCCGCTCGTCGCTGTACCGCGCGTCCAGCTCGGCGCGGGGTTCCTCGTCGGGCACGGTCGTCCTCCTGGTTCGGCCTCCGACTGCGTTCGCCCACCAGCCTGTCCCGGGGCGTCCCGGCCGTCCACCGGAGGCGGTGCCCCACCCGGCTCCCGGGCCGAGTCCGCCCGGCGGTCCGGGGCGCCGTCCCCGCGGAGTCCGCGGGGACGGCGCCGCCGCGCATCAATGGCCGAAGTCGAACCAGTTGACGTTCACGAAGTCGGCGCCCTGGCCACTGGCGAAGGTCAGGTAGACGTCGTGCGCACCGGTGACCGCGGTGATGTTCGCCGGCACCGTGCGCCAGCTCTGCCAGCCGCCGGTGGACGCGATCGAGAAGCTGCCGATCGGAGCCGAGGCCGGGTCGTCGAGCCGCACCTCGACCAGCCCGCTGACCCCGCCGGCCGCACCACTGGCCACGCGCCCGTAGAACTGCCTGGCCGGGGTGGAGCCGAAGTCGACGCCCCGGAACAGTGCCCAGTCGCCGTTCCCGATCGCCGCGAGGTCCTGGCCGCCGCCGCTGTCCGTGGTGTTCTCCTTGAGGACGCCCGACTGGCCGTCGTACGACTCGGCCTGGATCGCCGTGTACGCGTCGCGGTGACCGGGCGGCGCGGTCGGCGGGGTGGTGGGCGGTGTCGTCGGTGGAGCGGTGGGCGGGGTGGTGCCGCCGGTCGACCGCAGCACGGAGACGTAGTCCACGACCATCGCGTGTCCGGGCTGGGTGCCCGCGTCGGGGCCGCCGCCGAAGGCGTCCGGGAAGCCGCCGCCCATGGCGACGTTCAGGATGATGAAGTAGCCGTGGTTCGTGGCGTTGGTCCAGGTCGTCGCGTCGACCTGGTTGGCCCGCACCGTATGGAAGTTGAACTCGTCGACGTAGAAGCGCATCTCCTCGACCGCGGTCGAGCGGTCCCACTCGACGGCGTACGTGTGGAAGCCGGCCTGGCAACTGGCGCCGGGGCAGGCGCGCTGGCCGCCGATTCCGGAGGTCTCGTTGCAGGGGCCGCCCGGACTCGTGCCGCAATGCAGGGTGGCCCAGACGTTGTTGAGGCCCTGGACGTTCTCCAGGACGTCGATCTCGCCGATGCCCGGCCAGTTCCACCAGTTGCCCCGGTAGGGGGCGCCGAGCATCCAGAACGCCGGCCAGTAGCCCTTGGCGGCCGGGCCCGTCACGTTCGGCATCTGGATGCGGGCCTCCGACCGGAGCTTGCCGCCCGCCGGGGGCTCGAAGTCGGCCCGCCGGGTCTCGACGCGGCCGGACGTCCAGTTGCCGGCGGCGTCCCGGCGCGGGGTGATGCGCAGGTTGCCCGTGCCGTCGAGGGAGACGTTGGAGGGGTCGGCGGTCATCGTCTCGATCTCGCCGGTTCCGAAGTTGGCGGGTCCGCCGGGGTAGGAGGTGCCGGTGGTGTACTGCCAGTCGGCGGTGTTCACCCCGGATCCCGCAGGTCCGTCGAAGTCGTCGAGGAACACCCGGGACCAGCCGGCCGGAGCGGGGGGAGCCGCGGCGTTCGCGGGCAGGACCACGGCCGCGGCGGCTGCCGCGCCCACGGCGATCGTACTGAGCGCGGCTAAGAGGGCCCGCCGGGCCCCCGGCCGCTTCCTGCCGGATATCTCGTGCATGGCTGCCCTCTCTGAAGCGCGCCGAAGCGCGGTGCGGGGGAAGGGTCAGTGGCTCCGGTGCCTTGAGAGCGCTCTCAATCCGGCGCCGCTGGACACTGTCCTCCGCGCCCTCACGCGCCGTCAAGAGATGCAACCGGCACGGCATTCGCCGGCAGGGCGAGTTCAATCAGTGAACGCGGGGGGCCCGGTCGACGGCACGGCCGTCGATCGGGCCCCCGGCCGCCGGTCGGCGGGGGGACGCTCACCCGTACGGATCAACTCGCCGTACGTCAGACCGGCGGACCGAGCACCTCCTCGGCGCCGGGCAGGTCATGGACGCAGGCAGCCGTCCCGGTCAGCGGCAGCAGGCCGGACAGCGGGCACAGCACGGGCATCTCGTGGTCGACCTCCCACTGCCCGACCGCGTTTCCGGACGACTTCCCGCCCGTGTTGCCGGCCGCTTTGCCTGCCGCCTTGCCGCCCGCGTTCCGGCCCGCGTGGTCCATGGTGCAGACGGCGTACAGGTTGCCGGCGCAGCCCCGGCACAGCAGCGGCCGGTGGCCGGTCACCACGACCGGTCCAAAGTGCCGCGCGCGGCACGCTCTTGTAGCGTCGGTCGCGACAGGGTTCCAGGTGATCCCACCGGAGCCCGCAGGCCGGTTCGCTCACGCGGAACACGTCCCGTCAGCGCGCCGAGCCACCCGTGTGCCGCCCGCGCCGGAGCCCGGCCGGTCCGCCCCTCGCGATGGGACCGGGCGCACGCGCAGCCCCCGTGAGAGAGGCCGTGCCGATGCCGAAGGATGTCCCGATAGCGAGCCTGCTGCGTGTGGAGCGGGGCGTCGCCGCCCCTGAGGAACTGGCCGCGATCGCGGTCGTCGTCGCGTGTTACGCCGGGCGGGCCTCCGGCGGCGGCGACGCGGCCGCAGGCGCAGGGCCCGGCCGCCGGCGCACCGCGGTACCGGCATCCGGCTGCTGGGCAGGTTGCTGGGCCTGCCGCTGAACCGCTTCCGCCGGCCGCACGCACGGCCGGCGGAAACGGGGACGAGGTTCTCACGCCCGGCGCAGCACCGTCGTGAGGACCTCGCGCAGCGTCGCAGGGGCATCGGCCACGGCTCCCTCCGAGCGCCAGGCCACGAACCCGTCCGGCCGGACGAGCACGGCGCCCTCGGCGCTCATCGCATGGACCTCGGTCCAGTCGGCGCGCCCCTCCTGGACCAGGTCCACACCCGACCCGGAGCCGATGGTGTAGGCCTCCAGCCGCACCGGCAGTTGTCCGGCCACCTGCTGCGCGGCCGCCTGCCACGGCGTTCCCGCGCCGCTGAGCAGCACGAAGGAACGCTCGTAGAGGTCCAGGGTGGAGATCCGCTCACCCGACCGGGTCACCCACATGTGCGGGGCCCGGGTCCCGGTGTCGCCGACCAGGCGCAGCGTCTCCGGGATGACGGGCCGTCCGGGCTCGCCGCCGACGAGCGCGCCCTTCGGGTAGCAGTAGCCCATGGCCGTGGTGAGGACCCCGCTGCCCGGCCCGCCGCCCATGGTGGGCGGGGGCGCGTACCCCGGGTGGCTGTGTTCCGCCGACCGGGCCGACGCCCGCTCGCTGGTGGCCCTGGCCACCGGCAGCCGCTCGGCCTCGTAGGTGTCGAGCAGCTCGATGCCGGCCGAGCCGTCCAGCACCGCGGCGATCTTCCACGCCAGGTTGTGCGCGTCCTGGATCCCCGTGTTGGAGCCGAACGCCCCCGTGGGGGACATTTCGTGGGCCGCGTCTCCGGCCAGGAACACCCGACCGGACGAATACCGCTGCGCCACCCGTTCGGCCGCGTGCCACGGGGCCTTGCCGCCGATCCGTACGTCTAGGTCGGGTACGCCGATCGCGTCGCGGATCTGGTCCACGCACCGCTCGTCGGTGAAGTCCTCCAGGGTTTCGCCCTGGTCCGGGTGCCACGGGGCGTGGAAGACCCACTGCGTCTTGTTGTCCACGGGCAGCAGCGCTCCGTCGGCTCCCGGGCGGATCAGGTAGCAGACGATGAACCGCAGGTCGCCCAGCACCTCGACGAGCTTCTCCGAGCGGAACGTGACGCTCACGTTGTGGAACAGTTCCCCGTTACCCGTCTGGGGGATCCGCAGCTGTTCCCTGACGGGACTGCGCGGCCCGTCCGCGGCGATCAGGAAGTCGGCGCGCACGGTGATGTGCTCGCCCGTCTCCCGGTCCTTCACCACGGCGTTCACCCCCGTGGCGTCCTGGTCGAAGCTCATCAGCTCGGTGGCGAACCGCACGTCGGCGCCCATGCCCCGGCTCTGTTCGGCCAGTACCGGCTCGACGTTGTTCTGGCTGCACAGACACCAGCCGGTCGGGCTGAACCGGGCCAGTGCCCCGGCCGGATCGATCGACTTGACCAGCCAGTTGTGGTCGCCGTCGGTCAGCGAGCGGGCCTGCAGAATGCCCTGGTTTCCCTCCAGTACGGACGCCGCCCGGCGGATCGCGCGCTCCGCCCCTGCCGTGCGGAACAGCTCCATCGTCCGGGCGTTGATGCCACGGCCCCGCGGGTGCGCGGAGGTGCCGGAGTGCTTCTCGACCAGCAGGTGCCTCACTCCGTGGCGGCTCAGGAAAAGCGAGGTGGACAGGCCCACGAGGGAGCCGCCCACGACGAGAACCGGTACGCGAACATCGGCGTTGTCTTCCATCAGCTGCGGGCTCCTGTTTTCTGTGTGGGGGAGTGGACTCTTTATGCCCGCGATCGGGGATGAGGCCCAGTTGATTCGCCGGTTGTCACCCGCTTGATCCGGACATGTAGCGGTACGTCCCCACCCGGATGACGATGAGCGACAGCGGCTCCCCCTGAGACGCGCCGGCCTGCCGTTCCCCACCGAGGCGGCCGCCGGCCCGGGCGGACGCCACCGGTGACGGACGAGGGGTCCGTACGCGATGGATCTCCACCCCCTCATGAAGGAGTGAGTAGATGACAACCACCCTGTCCGAACGGGTGTCGCAGTCAGCCTTCGACGGCTCCATGCTCCGGGTCGTCCTGCTGATGGACCTCCACGAGGGGACCCAGCAGCAGTTCTTCGAGGCGTACGAACAGCTCCGCCACGACATCGCGTCGGTTCCGGGCCACATCAGCGACCAGCTGTGCCAGTCCTTCGAGAACCCCTCCCAATGGCTCATCACCAGCGAGTGGGAAAGCGCCCCGCAGTACCTCGCATGGGTCAACAGCGACCATCACGCCGAACAGGTGAAGCCGCTCGGCGCGTGCGCCCGCGCCATGCGCCCGCTCAAGTTCACCGTCCTGCGGGAGACCGGCCGCGGCTACGGCCAGGAGTCCCGCCCGGCCACGGCGCGCCTGCAGCAGACCCCCCGGCTGGGGGCCGGCATCGTGCGCCACGCCCTCACCTTCACCGTCAAGCCGGGAAGCGAGCGGGACGTCGCCGCCATCCTCTCCAGCTACGCCTCCCCGGCGGCCCGGGTCGACGACCACACCCGCCTGTGCCGCACGTCCCTGTTCATGCACGGCAACCGGGTCGTACGGACGGTGGAGGTCCAGGGCGACCTGATGGCGGCCCTGCGGCACGTCTCCGAGCAGCCCGAGGTGCGCGCCGTCGAGGAGGCCATCAACCCCTACCTCGAACGGGACCGGAACCTGAACGACCCGGAGTCCGCTCGCATGTTCTTCATGCGTGCGGCGCTCCCGGCGGTCCACCACATCGCCGCACCCGAACCCGAGTCCGTAGAGGTCCAGCGGCACGCGGTCTTCTATCCGGCCAAGCCCGGCTGCGGCGCCGCGCTCGCCAAGTTCCTGGCCCGCCAGGACGAGGCGGCCGCACACCACCCGGGGAGCCCCGTTCGGAGCAGCAGCATCTTCCAGCGTGACGACATCGTCGTCCGGCTCATCGACGTCCGCGGCCCGCTCGACGCCGAGCCCGACACCACCTTCGGAGTCTCGGGACCGCGCAAGGCGGCGGTGCTCGACCGGCTGACGGCCCGGGCCGGCAGGCGGGTTCGGACCGCCGGCCACACCATGAACCTGATCACGGACCGCCGGGCACCCGCGGATTCCTGATCCTCCCCGGCCGTCCGGCCCACCCGTTCCACCCCCACGATCCCGACCCATCCGCACCCAGGCTCTCCCCACACGCAGGAGGAACCCGCCATGACCCAACAGCGCCCACGCATCGTGGACCTCAGCGAGACGCCCCCCAACCGCCGGCGCGGCGGAGACCTCAGGGCGGTGCTCACCCCGACCTCCGTGGGTTCCACCAGCGGCTTCATGGGCCTGGCGATCATGGCCCCCGGGGAGTCGATCGCGGAGCACTACCACCCGTACTCCGAGGAGTTCGTGTACGTGGTCAGCGGCCGGCTGGAGGTCGACCTCGACGGCGAGGCCCACCCGCTCCGCACCGACCAGGGACTCCTGGTCCCGCTCAACGTGCGCCACCGCTTCCGCAACGTGGGGGACACCGAGGCCCGCATGGTCTTCCACCTCGGCCCGCTGGCCCCGCGCCCCGAGCTCGGCCACGTGGACACCGAGCAGGCCCCGCACCCGGAGAGCACCGCGTGGGAGCAGCCGCCGGACCGTACGGGAGCGGTATCGTGACCCGCCGGCGGGTGGCCGTCACCGGAGTCGGTGTCGTCGCGCCCGGCGGGATCGGCGTCCGCGACTTCTGGGACCTGCTCTCCAACGGCCGTACGGCGACGCGCGGGATCAGCCTCTTCGACCCGGCCGGGTTCCGTTCCCGGATAGCCGCCGAGGTCGACTTCGACCCCGCCGCGCACGGCTTCGAACCGGGCGAGGCGGACCGGGCGGACCGCTACATCCAGTTCGCCCTGGTGGCCGCCCGGGAGGCGGTGAAGGACGCGGGGCTCGACCTCACCACGGACGAGGCCTGGCGGACCGGAGTCTCCCTCGGCACGGCCGTCGGCGGAACCACCCGGCTGGAGCACGACTACGTGGCCGTCAGCCAGTCCGGCTCCTGGTGGGACGTGGACCACAAGCGGGCCGGCCCGTTCCTGCACCGGGCGTTCACCCCCGCCACCCTCGCCTCCGCCGTGGCGGAGCAGACGGGTGCGCGGGGCCCGGTCCAGACGGTCTCCACCGGCTGCACCTCGGGACTCGACGCCATCGGGTACGCCGTGCACTCGATCGCGGAGGGCCGGATGGACGTGTGCATCGCGGGAGCCTCCGACTCACCCATATCGCCCATCACCGTGGCCTGTTTCGACGCCATCAAGGCGACCTCGCCGAACAACGACGACCCGGCCCACGCCTCCCGGCCGTTCGACGCCGACCGGGACGGGTTCGTCCTCGGCGAGGGCGGCGCCGTCCTCGTACTCGAAGAGCTGGAACACGCCCGCGCCCGCGGTGCGACCGTCTACTGCGAGATCGGCGGCTACGCCACCTTCGGCAACGCCCACCACATGACCGGGTTGACCACGGAGGGCCTGGAGATGGCCCGGGCCATCGAAACCGCCCTCGCAGAGGCCGGGGTCGCCGCCGACGAGATCGACTACGTCAACGCGCACGGCTCCGGCACCAAGCAGAACGACCGTCACGAGACCGCGGCGGTCAAGCGGGTCCTGGGCGACCACGCCTACAAGACGCCGATGACCTCCATCAAATCCATGGTGGGGCACTCCCTCGGCGCGATCGGCGCCATCGAACTGGCGGCCTGCGTACTCGCCATGACCCACCAGGTGGTACCGCCGACGGCGAACTACGAGACGCCCGACCCCGAGTGCGACCTGGACTACGTACCCCGCGTCGCCCGCGGCCGGAAGCTGCGCAGCGTGCTCTCGGTGGGCAGCGGCTTCGGCGGATTCCAGTCCGCCGTGGTCATGACCCGGCCGAAGGAGGAGGTCTCGTGACCAGCCGTACGGTCATCACGGGCATCGGAGTCGTCGCGCCCAACGGCGTGGGCGCCGATGCCTTCTGGAAGGCGACCCAGTCCGGACTCAACGTTCTGGACCGGGTCACCAGGGCGGGCTGCGAGCACCTGCCGTTGCGCGTCGCGGGCGAGGTCCGGGGCTTCGACCCCGGCGCCATGGTCGAGGACCGCTTCCTCGTCCAGACCGACCGCTTCACCCACCACGCACTCGCCGCCGCCGACCTCGCCCTGGAGGACGCCCGGCTCGGCCGGGCCGACTACGAGGGCGACCCCTTCTCCGTGGGCGTCGTCACCGCCGCCGGATCCGGCGGCGGCGAGTTCGGCCAGCGCGAGCTCCAGCACCTCTGGGAGCAGGGGCCGCGCTTCGTGGGCCCGTACCAGTCGATCGCCTGGTTCTACGCGGCGAGCACCGGCCAGATCTCCATCCGGCGCGGGCTGAAGGGCCCCTGCGGGGTCGTGGCCAGTGACGAGGCGGGCGGACTGGACGCCTTCGCGCACGCCGTCCGCGGGATCCGCCAGGGCAGCCGGGCCATGCTGGTCGGGGCGACGGAGGCACCGCTGGCGCCGTACTCCATCGTCTGCCAGCTGGAGTACGAGGGGCTGAGCACGGGGGAGGACCCCGAGCGCGCCTACCGCCCGTTCACCGACAAGGCCTGCGGATTCGTCCCCGCCGAGGGCGGCGCGATGTTCGTCGTCGAGGACGAGGCCGAAGCCGGGCGCCGCGGCGCCACCGTGCGGGCCGTCCTGGCCGGTCACGGCGCGACCTTCAGCGGCACCCGGCGACGGGACACGTCCGGCGAAGGACTCGCCCACGCCATCCGCGGCGCCCTCCGGGAAGCCGACTGCGCGCCCGAGGAGATCGACGTGGTCTTCGCCGACGCCATCGGGACCCCGGAGGCCGATGCGGCCGAGGCGGCCGCCCTCGCCGACGCACTCGGCGCGTACGGACGGAAGGTGCCGGTCACGGCGCCCAAGTCCGGTACCGGCAGGGCGTACTGCGCGGCCCCCGCCCTCGACACCGCGGCCGCGGTCCTGGCCCTGGAACACGGCATCGTCCCGCCGACCCCGAACGTCTACGACGTGTGCCACGACCTCGACGTCGTGACCGGCAGCGCCCGCGCCGCGGAGCTGCGCACCGCACTGGTGCTCAGCCGCGGCCGGATGGGGTCCAATTCCGCGCTCGTCGTCCGCAAGGGCCCGTAGGAAGTGGGGAGCACCGAGATGTCCGACCGGCTGACCCCGGAGGAACTGGCGGCCCTCATGAAGAAGGCCGGCATCACCGTCGATGCCACGGAGCTGGCGAGCCGTCCGCACTCCGCCTTCGACGAGTACGGCCTCGATTCGCTGGGCCTGCTCGGGATCGTCGGCGAACTGGAGAACCGGCGTGGGCGGGCCCTGCCCGCCCACGCCGACCGCTGCAAGACCCCCGGGGAATTCCTCGACCTTGTCAACCACAGCCTGATGACAGGAGCCTGACATGCCGGGACACACCGAGAACGAGATCACCGTCAACGCGCCCGTGGACCTCGTGTGGGAGATGACCAACGACCTCCCGAGCTGGCCGCAGCTGTTCAGCGAGTACGCCTCCCTTGAGGTCATCGAGGAGAAGGGCGACACCACCCGCTTCCGCCTGACCATGCACCCCGACGAGAACGGCAAGGTGTGGAGTTGGGTCTCCGAGCGGACCGTCGACCGCAAGGGCCTCACCGTCCGTGCCCGACGGGTGGAGACCGGCCCGTTCGCCCACATGGACATCCACTGGCAGTACTTCAAGGTGCCCGGCGGTACCCGGATGAAGTGGACCCAGGACTTCGCGATGAAGCCGGACGCCCCCGTCGACGACGCGTGGATGACCGACAACATCAACCGCAACTCCCCGATCCAGCTGGCGCTCATCCGGGACAAGATCGAGAAGCGGCAGCGCGAGGGCCGCGCCCCCGCCGTCAGCCGAGTCTGAGACGAAAGGCGAGCAACCGGATGAACCAGACGCACCGCGCCCTCATCGTCGCCCGGATGGCGCCGGGATCGGCACCGGACATCGCCGAACTCTTCACCGGCTCGGACGCGGGTGAACTCCCGCACCTGGTGGGGGTCACGCGCCGCAGCCTGTTCCAGTTCGGCGACGTCTACCTGCACCTGATCGAGGCGGACCGGCCGCCCGGCCCGGCGATCGCGAAGGTCACCGAGCACCCGGAGTTCCGGCACCTCAGCGAGCGGCTGACCGCCTACATCAGCCCGCACGACCCGGATACCTGGCGCAGTCCGAAGGACGCCATGGCCCACGAGTTCTACCGCTGGGAGAACCCCGGCGCGAAGTGACCCGCGGCCCGGACGGGACCCGCACACCGAAGTGTGCGGGTCCCGCCGCGTGTGGCCGAACCCGGCAGAGAGCAGGAAGAGAGCAGGAGAAGACGGCATGAACCCGACCGACAGCGACCACTTCCCGGCGGATCCGGCCCGACCGCACGACGGCGAGCCCGCCCGTTCCTCCCTGCACGTCCTCGTCCTGTCCGGTTCCTCCCGCACCGGATCGGTCAATGCCCGCCTCGGCTCCCTGGTCGCCGCCCTGGTGTCCCGGGCGGGCGCCACCGCAGGGGCCGCCACCCTCGGCGACTTCCCGATGCCGCCCTACGACGGCGATGTGGAGGTCGACGAGGGGCTGCCCGAAGGGGCCCTGGCCCTGTGCGCGCGGATCGAGGCCGCGCAGGCTTTGATCATCGCCTCCCCCGAGTACAACGCCTCCGTCCCGGGCGTGCTCAAGAACGCCATCGACTGGGTCTCCCGCTACCGCCCGCAGCCCTTCAAGGACAAGCAGACCCTGCTGGTGTCGGCCTCGCCCTCGATGGTCGGCGGCAACCGGGGGCTGTGGGCCCTGCGGGTACCGCTGGAGCACCTCGGCGCGCGCGTCTACCCGGACATGTTCAGCCTGGCGGGCGCCCACCAGGCGTTCACCGAGGACGGCGCCCTCACCGACCCGGGCCTGGGCGAGCGCCTCACCACCACGATCGGCTCCTTCCTCGACCTCGTCGAGGCCGACACCCGCTACCTGTGCCTCCAGCGCCGCTGGTACGAGTTCCTGGGCGACCGCACCGACGCCCCCGTGACCTCGCGCGCCCAGGACTGATCATCACCGGCCACAGGGGGTGAGCTATGTTGGAGCGCGAGTGACATGAGATAGGGAGGCCCTCGAGTGTCATCGGGGCAGCAGGCACGCGCACAAGCGGCTGCGATCACACCAGGGGGTCAGTCGTCCGAAGAGGTCCGTCCTCCGGCCGACCGGCTCCTCGCGCTCTTCGACGGACGCCGCCTGTCACCGGGCCAGCGCCGCATCGCCCAATACTTGATCGACCACCTCACCGAGGCCGCGTTCCTCTCGATCACCGAACTGGCCGAGCGGGTGGGCGTGAGCCAGCCCTCCGTGACCCGGTTCGCCGCCTCCCTCGGCTTCAGCGGCTACCCCGCCCTGCGCGACGTGCTGCAGCCGATCGCGCTCAGCGCCGTTGCCGGTGCCCCCGACACCCGCGCGCAGATCCGCCGCAACGAGCTGCAGGAAGCCGTCGACGCCGAGATCGAGAACCTGGAGAACGTGCGCAGGCTGCTCGCCGACACCGACCAGGTGCTGGACATCGGCCGCGAGCTTGCCGCCTCCGTGCCGCTGACCGTCCTCGGCCTGCGCATTTCGGTCTCGCTCGCGGAGTACTTCGCGTACGCGGCCCGGCGGATCCACCCCGACGTGCGCCTGGTGACCCGCGGGGGCAGCGTCGCCTTCGACGCGCTGCTGCAGTCCAGGGCGGCCGGCGGGACCTGGGTGCTGGCCTTCGCCATGCCCCGGCACGCCAAGGAGACCTTGGCCGCCATCCGAGCCGCCCGCAGCACGGGTCTGCGTGTGGTCCTGATCACGGACCCCACCCTGGGGCCGCTGGTGGACGAGGCGGACGTGTCCCTGACCGCGGGCACCGGGTCCCGGCTGGTCTTCGACTCGTACGCGGCGCCAGGAATGCTGTCCGCGGCCCTGTTGCAGGCGATGGCCGATGCGGATCCGGAGCGGACGCAGGCCAGACTGGAGGGCTACGAGCACGTGGCCGACCAGCACGGCTTCTTCCTGTAGCCCCCACCGGTCTGCATCACCAGGCGGTATTCAGCCCTCGAGGTGCATGAAATTTTTCATACGCTTGCTTACTCGACGGTATATATGTTTACTGACGACGGCGCTCCGGATCCACCAGATGCCAAGGAGGACCCCCATGTCCTCCCGAACGTACTCGCGGTACGACGAACCTCCTCAGGTCGCGACCGCGGGTCGGGTCCAGGCTTTGGATCCCCGCAGAGCGCCCATGGCGGCCTCGGTCAACCCCTGGGCCGAGGCCGCCCCCCAAGAACGTCTCGATCAGAGTTCGACTCCACTCGGAAGTGACGAGAATGCCTCAGACGGCCACGTATACCCTCAGCCCTGACTGGCCCATGCAGGTCAAGGCACCCGGGACGCACGACTGGGAGCGCACGGCCACGCGTTGGCTGCGGGATCTGCTCCCGGCCCGCTACGGCGGCTACCTGACCCTCACCCGCCACCACGCCCTCCTGGCCCGGCACGTCCAGCTCCAGCTGCAGCACGAGATGCGCGCGGTGCGGACGGCCCTGCAGACCAGCCGGGCCGAGCTGCCCACCATGGGCATCGCCGAGTCGGTCATCGAGAACTCGATCAGGATGTACGCCGTCGAGCTGGAGCAGCTGGGTCGGCTCGCCCGTGGCGCACGCCTCGTGTCCGACGCGCTCCTCGTCGGCACCCCCGCCCAGCGCCGGCGCTGACCCCGCCGGCGCTGACCTTCCTCAGGGCGTCTGTGTCGGCTGCCAGGAGCGGAGCCGGGCGGCCACGTCGAAGACGGTGGCGCGCAGCATGCGGATGTCGGTGATGAGGTCGCGCCACTGCTCGTAGGTGGCGTCCACCGCCTCGCCACAGGCCTCGATGTACGCGACGGCGACCCCGTAGGCGAAGTATTCGTTGGAGTCGGGGAGCGGTCGGAGCAGCACGATCGCGTCGAGCAGCGCGGCCGCGCGCCAGTAGGCGTCGGGGTCGTCCACTTCCAGGCTCGGCGTGTTCACCCGGTGCCGGGCCACGGCGGCGACCAGGGCGGAGTGGTCGGCCACTGCCACGTCCTTGAACAGCGCCTCCTGCCGCTCCAACAGCCAGCGGTGATCGATGTGCAGTTCCACGCCTCCGAGTATCCCCGCCCGGGGCCCGGTCGTGGGGCTTTTCCAGTCGGGCGGGGATGCGCGCGGGATTACGGCTTGGGCAGCACGCAGCCGGGGCGGTTCAGGTCGATCTTGTTGCCGGGCGCTATGCAGGGGACGACGATGTACGTCTGCTGCGCGTAGTTAATGCCCTGGCGGACCGTCACGTTGCCGTTCTGGTCGACCTCGCACGGGTTGTTCACCGTGCAGCGGGCGCCGTCCTCGTTGCCCGTGTTGTTGACGGCGACGACCTTGCCGGTCGCCGTGTCGACCACCGGTGACCCGGAGGTGCCGCCGATCGTGTTGCAGGCGGAGGTGTAACGGACCGAGTCCTTCCAGGTCCAGTCGCCCTCCTTGAGGCGGTAGGCGAAGCCGTCCACGGCGCAGCTGTAGATCCGCTTCCAGTAGCCGGAGACCACCTTGATCGCCGAGCCCTGGGCCGGGCGCGCGCCATCGAGGGTGAGCGCGGTGATGCCGTACTGGCTCTGGATCTGGGCGTAGGTCCGGGTCAGCTGGTAGATCGAGATGTCGGTGTCGGTCATCGTCGCGTACGCGATCTTGCTCGCGCGCAGCGTTCCGACCTTCGAACCCGCCGAGTTGAGCAGCGAGAACGAGCGGCTGGACGGGCGGTCCTTGACGACCTCGCCGGCCGCCGGGAAACCGGACTCCAGGCAGTGCCCGTTGGACAGGACCAGCGCGAGGTCGTTCGGCTGGGAGCCGGGTGCGCGGACGACGGACCCGGAACAGTTGCTGAGGGCCACGGTGCCCGCGAAGTCGACCGCGACGGCGGTGGCGGTGGGGGCGGTGGCGGGTGTGGCGGGCGCGGCCACGGCGGGGGTGACCGCTGCTCCGAGCAGGAGCAGGGAGAGCAGGGCGCCGGTGAGAGGCTTGTTCATGTGGGGGTTCCCCTCTGCTGACAATGCGACCGAAGATCCTCCGGTTGTCATGCGCATTGTTGGTATCCCGGCTTCAAGTGGCAAGACCGCGTGGCGAGTTGACGCCGGTGCCGGGAGAGGGGGCCCGGGCGGCACCGAGTGCACATATAACGGACTGCGCACAGGTGTTCCGCACCGGTGGCTTTGCCTCCTACGGTCGGGGCAGCACAGTTCCGGACCAGGAGGCAATGTGAAGCGCGAGATCGACATCGACCAGCTGGTGACGGCGATGAAGGCGGTCGACGAGGCGGGGCGGCTCTTCGAGGAGGCGCGCGCCGTGCACGAGGCGCGCGGCCTCAAGCGGATCAGCGACGACTTCAAAGTGGCGGGCGGCTCCGTCCAGACCCTGCAGGGTGCCGAGGAGATGGCCCTCGGGGCCCGCAAGTACCTCGCCGAACTCGCGCTGATCGCCGGCTACGCGGCCGCCGGCCTCGACGAGCGCGCGGGAGAGAGACCGGAGACCGCCCGGGCCGGCTTCCCCGGCATCGCGGGCGGC
Organism: Streptomyces sp. NBC_01439; assembly: GCF_036227605.1. Classification (GTDB taxonomy): domain Bacteria; phylum Actinomycetota; class Actinomycetes; order Streptomycetales; family Streptomycetaceae; genus Streptomyces. The sequence continues at coordinate 8,652,828 of NZ_CP109487.1, forward strand.
GGTGCCCGCATGGCCCGCCCGCTGCTCGATCCGACCCTGGAGGGGCTGCGGCTGCTCCTGGCCGTCGACTTCTTCGAGCCCGCCTTCAAGGCCGCGATCGAGGAGGTCGTGCAGGCCGAGAAGGCCACCTACCCCGACCCCGCCACGTTCCGCATCCCCACGCGCGCCGACCGCTCCGCCACGGTCGGCCGTACCCCCTGAGGTGCCGGTCCGGCCCGACGGGGCGAGGCTGGGGGTATGCATCATGCACCCGTCGTCGTGCACCGGATCTTCCCGTCGGGGGGCCGGCAGGTGACCCTGCGGACCTCGCACGGCGAGGAGGCCCTGGGCCTGGCCCGCTCCGACGAGGACGTCATCGAGTTCTTGCGCCGCGCCGGCATGCCGGACCCCGATGACGTGGTCCTCGGCGGTACCGAACTACTGGACTGGGAGTGGGACACGCCCCACGTGTACGAGGCCGACCCGCCGACCGACGACCTCTGAGCGGGGCCCGCCGGCCGGTCCGGTCAGCCGTGGTGCACGGCCTCCAGGAGGGCCAGATCCTCCTCGGACAGGCGCAGGGCTCCCGCGGCCACGTTCGCGTCGAGGTGATCCGGGTCGCCCGTGCCGGGAATGGCCAGAACGTGCTGCCCCCGCCCGAGCGTCCACGCCAGTCGCACCTGCACCGGGCTCGCGCCGTGCGCCCGGGCGACGGCACGCACCTCCTCGTGCTCGACGCCGCTCGCGCCGGCCTGTCCTGCGGTCCCGGCGATGGAGTAGAAGGGCACGAACGCGATGCCCTGCTCGCCGCAGGTGCGCACGAACCCGTCGTGCTCGGGCCGCACCCCGATCCCGTACATGTTCTGTACGCAGACCACCGGCGCGATGGCCCGGGCCTCGGCGAGGTGCTCGGGGGTGACGTTGGAGATGCCGAGGTGGCGAACGAGGCCGGCCTCGCGGAGCTCGGCCAGCGCGCCGAAGCGTTCGGCGATGGAACCGGTCCCGACGATGCGCAGGTTCACCACGTCGAGGTGGTCACGGCCGAGCTGGCGAAGGTTCTCCTCGACCTGGCCGCGCAGCAGCTCCGGGGTGGCGTGGCTCCACGCCCCGGAGGGGTCCCGGCCCGGTCCGACCTTGGTGGTGATCACGAGGTCCTCCGGGTAGGGGGCCAGCGCGGCGTTGATCAGTTCGTTGGCGGAGCGCAGGGGAGAGAAGTAGAACGCGGCGGTGTCGATGTGGTTCACCCCGAGCTCGACCGCCCGGCGCAGCACGGCGATCGCCTGGCCGCGGTCGCGGGGTACGGCGTCGTCCGCGAACGCCTCGCCGGTCTGCGGCAGGCGCATCGCACCGAAGCCGATCCGGTTGATCTTCAGGTCGCCGAGGTTCCAGGTGCCCGCCGCGTCCGCGGTCATCGTCTGTGAGGTCATGCCCGGATGATCGCCGCCCGGTAGGCTGCCAGGCCATTGATTAAGGCATGACCGAATCCTTGGAGTGGCGGTGCGGGCGGAGCTGGTGTTCTCCGTGAGCGATCTCGCGCAGATGCGGTTCGCCGTCTCGCCGATGTGGGAGGTCGGGCCCAGCTACCGGCTGCTGGCTTCCGGGGTCACGGCCCCGGTGCACCGGCCCTGGACCGAGCAGGTGCGGCCACGGTTGGCGGCCGCCGGCCTCGACCGGGGCTGGCTGGCCGAACTGATCCCGCCCGCGGGGTACGTACCCGACTTCCTCAACCCGGCGCCCACCGGGCCGGCGCCCTCCCTGGCGGAGGAACTGGTCAGGATCCGGGCCACGCCCACCTCCCGGGTCCGCCAGGACCTCGACCGCCTGCGCCGGGAACGAGGGGGACTCGGCCCGCGCACGCGGACCTTGTACGCCGACCCGCGGGCCCGCCTGGTCCGGGTCGCGGAAGAGATCGGGACCTACTGGGAGCTGGCCCTGGCGCCCTACTGGGCGCGGATCCGTGCGGTGCTCGACGCCGATGTCTTCCACCGGGCCCGGCAGGCCGCCGAGCACGGAGCGGGTCGCCTCTTCAACGACCTCCACCCCTCGGTGAGCTGGGGGGACGACGCGCTCCGGCTGTCGCGCCGGCATCGGCCCCTGTCCCGCGGGACGGCGGGCGCAGGGCTGCTGCTGATCCCCTCGGTCTTCACCGGCCCCGTCCCCTTCACCCGGGTGACGCCCCCGGAACCGCCGCAACTCGCCTATCCGGCGCGCGGCACCGGCTCCCTGTGGGAACCCCGGCCCGCCGGCCGGACCGAGGCCCTGGCCGCCGTGCTCGGTCGCTCCCGCACCCGGCTGCTGATCGAGCTGGAAGCCCCGGCCTCCACCACCGAACTGGCCCGCCGTACCGGGCTCTCGGCCGCCGGAGTGTCCCAGTACCTGACCGCGCTGCGCGCCGCGGGCCTGGTCAGCGCCCACCGGGCCGGCCGCTCCGTGCTCTATGCCCGCACCGCCGTCGCCGAGGCCCTCCTCGTTGCCTACACTCCAGGCGTGGAGCGGGGACGATCGCGGGGAGGGGCATCGTGAGCGAGCGCCGGTGGAGCCTGGAAGAGCACATCGTGGTGGACGCCGCGCCCGCGGACGTCCATCGGGTGGTGTCCGACCTGCGGAACATGGGGCGTTGGAGCCCCGAATGTCGCCGCGTCTGGGTGCCCCGGCCGCCGGCCCGCTCCGGCAGCCGCTTCGTCGGGCTCAACAGGAGAGGGCCGTTCGTCTGGTTCACGGTGGGCCGGATCAAGGCCCTGCGCGCACCGGCGCAGACGCCTGACGGATCCGGTGAGTTCACCTTCGACGTCGGCATCTTCGGTTTGCCGATCGCACGTTGGGGATACCGGTTCGAACCGGAGGGCGAGCGCACGCGCGTCACGGAGACCTGGCAGGACCTGCGCACCGGCCGGGGCTCCCGGCTGACCGTGCTGCTCGGCACGGTGTTCGCCGGCACCAGTCCGGACCGGCGCATCGCGGTCAACCGTGCCGGGATGCGCACGACCCTGGCCCGACTCGCGGCCGGCTTCGGCCCGGTCACGCAGCCCCGTCCTTGAGAGGCCGATGCCCCTCCTCGCAAGCACGGACGTCTCGTCTCGTTCCGAGGTCCCTCGGAGATCCCTCGGAGATCCCTCCGGTCGTCGTGCGGCCGACTGCCCCCCCGAGTACTTCCACGGGAGTACCCGGGGTACGGCCGTGCGAGCCGGGACGTGCGGGACAGTAGGGGTCGATGTGCACATTTCACGCAATCCCCCGTTCCCCGTACGCGGCCGCGCACGCTAGGTAACGTCTGGATCGCAAGCAGTCCGGTGCCGCCAGAACCGAGCACCGGGCGGAGTTCGTAGAAGGCAAGGGAGCGAATACCGATGGCGAACGTTGAGGTCTCTTTGAAGGAGACGATGACCTCGATCGAGGGTGCGATGGGAGCCGCGTTGGTGGACTACACCAGCGGGATGGCGCTGGGGACCCTCGGCGGTGGCAAGGATCTCGACCTCACGGTCGCCGCCGCGGGCAACACGGACGTGATCCGGGCCAAGGTCCGCACGATGGAGATGCTGGGCCTGAAGGACGAGATCGAGGACGTCCTGATCACCCTGGGCGGCCAGTACCACCTGATCCGGCTGCTCAAGGGGCGGGGGCACAGCGGCCTGTTCCTGTACGTCGTGCTGGACAAGTCCCAGTCCAACCTGGCCATGGCCCGTCACCAACTCAAGCGGGTCGAGGCCGCCCTGGAGCTCTGAGTCCGGCTTTTTTGCGCCCACGCATGCCCATGAGTTGAAGAATTTTTCAACTCGGCACATCTGAAACAGGTAATCCCCGGGCGTGCGTGGGCCCGTCCGTACGAATGTATGGGTGGTCGGTCGACTGGAATCCCCGAGCCCCCAAGCAAGGTCTGAAGCAACAGCAGGAGCACTCATGGGAATGCAGGTACCCCTCTACCAGGCGAAGGCCGAGTTCTTCCGCATGCTCGGACACCCCGTCCGCATCCGCGTCCTGGAGCTCCTGCAGAACGGCCCCGTACCCGTACGCGACCTCCTTGCCGCGATCGACGTCGAGGCATCGAACCTCTCCCAGCAGTTGGCGGTCCTGCGTCGGTCCGGCATCGTCGTTTCCATTCGCGACGGAGCGACCGTCAGTTACGCCCTGGCCGGCGGTGACGTGGCCGACCTGCTGCGCGCGGCGCGCCGCATCCTGACCGAGCTCTTGACGGGTCAGAGCGAACTCCTGGCAGAACTGCAGCAGTTGGGACCGCAGTCGGACCGTGCGGACAAGGTCATCGGCCGCTGACCACCCGTACCCACCGGTCCTTGCCCCGGGGAACTCGCGGTGCCGCCGTGACGGACGGAGGGACGGGCCCCGGAGCATGACCCGCTACCCGGTCGCCGCACGGCTTGATACCCTCCGCGCGCACCGGGGGAGGCCGAACCAGGGGGAAACGTGGCCGAGTTACTCACCAGTGAAGATCCGGAACGGATAGCGGGGTACTGGCTCGCCGCCCGGCTCGGCGCCGGTGGCCAAGGGGCGGTGTACGAGGCTTACGGCGAGGCCGGGCAGCGCGTCGCCGTCAAGGTGTTGCGCCCGGAACCCGTCGTCGCCCGCCCCGACTTCGCGGGCCGGTTCGCCGAGCAGGTGCTGGCCGCGCAGCGCGTGGAGCCCTTCTGTACGGCGCGGGTCCTGGAGAGCGGAACCGACGGCGAACGACCCTACATCGTCAGCGAGTTCGTCCCCGGCCGGGATCTGCGCAAGGCCGTCCGCGACTCGGGCCCGCTCACCGGCGACGCGCTGGTGCGACTGGCCACCGGGGCCGCCACCGCCCTGGCCGCCATCCACCGCGCGGGTGTCGTCCACCGCGATCTCAAACCGGACAACGTCCTCCTCGGCCCCGACGGCCCCCGCGTCATCGACTTCGGCACCGCCCGCACCGCGGACACGTCGCTCACCGACACCGGACGCCTGATGGGCACGCCGGGCTACATGGCACCCGAGGTGCTCACCGGGCGCCGCGCCGACGGCGCCGCCGACGTCTTCGCCTGGGGAGCGGTGATGCTGTTCGCGGCCACCGGACGCGATCCCTTCCGCGGCGAGGACATCGGCGAGGTCGTCGTACGGGTCACCGAACACCACCCGGACCTCGCCCCCTTGCCGCCCGCGCTGCGCGAGCTGGTGGGCAAGGCACTGGCCAAGGCCCCGGCGGACCGCCCCACCGCCACCGCGCTCCTGTCGAGGATGCTGGGCGGACCAGCCGACGCGTCCGATGCGGCCCTGCTCGCCGCCGGTCGGGAGAACGCCGGGCGCCTGCGCGACGCCACCGCCGACACGGCGGAGCCGGCCCTCGGCGCCGCCGCGGAGACCACGTACCGGCGCCTGCCGGACCCGGTCCAGCAGGCCGTACGGGAGATCACGCTCCGCCTGATCGTCCCCGGCGCCGCCGTCGACGGCTCCCGGGACACCCTCCGTACCGCCGCCACGGCGGAATGGCTGGACGGCCGCCCGTACGAGGAACGCAGCGCGCTGCGCCACGCGTTCGGCTCCCTCGCCGGGGCCCGGCTCCTCGTCCTCGAGGACGACACCGCACGCCTCGCCTCCCTCGGCCTGCTGCGCGCCTGGCCGCGGTTGCGCGACTGGGTGGACGACGACCGCGAAGCCCTGCTCCTGCTGCGCTGGCTCACCGCGGCCGCCGGGCACCGGGACGGGCGGGGCCGGCTGGCCGAGGACCTCCCGACCGGCAACGCCCCGGAGGCGGCACGCGCCTGAGTGGCCGGGGCGCCGGGCCGGCACCGGGCGAGCCGGCTGGAGGGCGCGTCCCTGGAGACGGGCCGCCGGGCGGCCGCAGCGCGCCGGAGGCGTACCCGGCGGCTGCGCGCGGGCGCGGCGGCCCTGCGGGCGGGTCGGCCGGGACCTCACCCGCGCACAGGGGGAGCAGAACGTGCCCGATCTGCCCTACCGCTCGGTCTGCTGATGCCCGACACCGAGGAGCTGCGTTCGCTGCGTTCGCTACGGCCGCGTCGGCCGCCGTGTGCCGCACCGGGCGAGTACAAGGGAGGGCGAACCGCACACCGTCAGCGTTCCGAGACGAGGAGCACGATGACGCACGCCCGGCCCGCTCTGCGCCGCCCGGAAGGCAGGACCGCTCTCGCACTGGCGTTCGCGGCTGCCGTGGCGGTCTTCCTCGCCGTCTTCCTGTTCGGCCGGGCGAACACGCCGGACTACACCGCGACGCTGTTCGGCCAGGCGGACACCGATGCCGTGCGCTTCAAGGCACAGCTCGCCACCGGCGTCCTGGGGCTGGCCGCTGTCCAGCTGCTGCTGGCGCTGTGGATGTACGGCCGGCTGCCCGGGGTGCGCCGGGTGCCGGGCCCGGTGCCGCTCAGCCACCGGATCGTCGGGGCGCTCCTGTTCGTTCTCACCGTCCCGATCACGGTGCACTGCATCCAGGCGTACGGCGTCCAGCTGAACGGCTCGCGCGCGGCCGTGCACTCGATCGCGGGCTGCTTCTTCTACGGAGCCTTCGCCGCGAAGGTCCTGCTGGTACGGAGCCGGCGCCTGCCGGGCTGGGCCCTGCCACTGGCGGGGGGCGCGCTGGTGGTCGTGGTGGTGGTCCTCTGGTACACGAGTGCGCTGTGGTACTTCAACGGAAACGACGTGCCACTGCTGTCGCTCGGATAAGGGCGGGGTGGGGTGGGCACGGGCCGGAGTACGGCGATCTACGAGTTCGTCGGTGGGAACGGCGTCCTCGAGTCAGGCCCGGCCGCCGGCGCCGTGTTCGGCACCGTCGCGGAACTGGCCTCCCGGCTCGGCGCGGTCATCTTCAACCCGAGCCGCGGCGCAGTCGTGTGCGGGGCGGAAGAACACGCACGCCTTCCGTCAGGGATGTACGACGGTGCCGTCGTCGTCGACACGACGGGTGAGGCCGTCGAAACCGCTCTCACCGGGCCGCGTCGTTCCTCACACGCCCTCCGCACACGGAAGATCATTACTCTGTACGGGTGCTCTCATACGACGAGTTGACCTCACCGGAACGTGAACTCTGGGACGCCTTCCCCGAGGGGCGCCGCGTTGACCTGGGTGCTGGCGCGCCGGAGGACGTCCCCGTCGCCGAGGGCGGGCGGTGGGGCCCCGAGCGGACGGTTCGGGCCGCCGTGATCGTGGCCCTGCTCCAGGGTGCGCAGACCGTGCAGCCCGGTGGCGTCGCGTGCCTGAGGCTTGCCGGGGCGCGGATATCCGGGCACGTCAACCTGGCGGGCGCCCAGATCGCCCACACGTTCCGGCTCACGGACTGCTGGTTCGAGGAGGGTGTGGACCTCTCCGGGGCGTCGACCCGGTCGATCGGGCTCGTGGGCTGCCGGGTGCCGGGCGTGGAGGCCGGCCTCATCCGGGTCGAGGGACGGTTCGACCTGCGGCGTTCGCGCCTGGTGAGTGGCCCTGCCTCGCCCTTCCACCGCAGGTTCACCGCCTTGTCGCTCATCAACGCCCATGTGAGCGGCGCCGTGAACCTGAGCGAAGCCGAGATCACCGCACCCGGGGAATGGGCCGTTTCCGCCGGGGGACTGGTTGCGGAGGGCGGCGTCTACTGCTTGGACGGATTCGTCGCCCACGGCGAGGTCCGTCTCATGGGGGCGCAACTGCCGGGCGGGCTGCACATGCGGGGCGCAGTGCTGGAACGCCCGGGTGGGCGCGGGGTGCTGCTCGCTCTGGACAATGCGGTGGCCTCGACGCTCGATTTCTCCGACGGGTTCACCGCGAACGGGACCGTGCGGCTGCGAGGGGCCCGGATCTCGGGCGACCTGACCTTCGAGGGGGCCGTGTTGAACGGGCCGCCAGGCGGCCGGGGCCCGGCCCTGGCCGCCCCGCTGATGCAGGCCGTCGACTTCGACTTCACCCCCGCCCGGCCGCCGTCCGCCATGGTGGACCTGCGGGGCGCGCAGGTGTCCCACCTCCACGACGGCGACCGGAGCTGGCCGGAGGTGGTGGAGCTGGACGGCTTCGTCTACGGCTCCGTCAAGGCGGGCGGGGTGGACGAAGCGGGCGAACGGCGGGACTCCGTGGCCCGTCGCGTGACGTGGCTGCGGCGCAGTCCGGGCTACAACCCCCAGCCCTATGAGCAGTTGGCGAGCTGGTACCGGAAGTCCGGCCACGACGACGACGCCCGCCGCGTGCTCCTGGCCAAGCACCGTCATCGGCGTCGGACCCTGCCCCTGGCCGCGCGCGCGTGGGGGCACCTGCTGGACGTGACCGTCGGCTACGGGTACCGCCCCTGGTTGGCCGGTGTCTGGCTCCTCGCACTGACCCTGGTGGGCGTCCTGGCCTTCGGTACCCACTCTCCCCAACCGGCCAAACGGGACGAAGGCGCCCCGTTCCAGCCCCTCGTCTACACGCTGGACCTCCTGATTCCCATCGGCGGCTTGGGCCAGCGCACGGCCTGGTACTGGACACAAGGCGGCCTCCAGTGGCTGGCCCACCTGCTGATCGCCCTCGGCTGGGTGCTGACGACGGCCGTCATCGCCGGTGTCACCCGCACCCTGCAGAAGAACTAGGCCCGTACTCCGCAGGTGACCGAACCGGCTGGTTCGGTGCCTGTTGGGGCCGTGGTTGGTGGGGCGTCGCGAAGTCTTCCCGGCCCCCGCGGCCACGGACGGTGCGCCCGCGCACGGAAGGAGTGGTCAGCGGCGTGGTGGAAAGGCGTCTGGGCACTGGCCGGAGGCCTGAACGGGCTGTCCCTGGCGCGCCACGGGCCTCCTGCCCCTCCCTCGGCGTCGGTGGGCGTACGGGGGATGACCAAGTGGCCGCCGGAGGCGCGTACCCTGTGGCAAGCTCATCTCCCCGGGGGAGAGGAACAACTGATGACCCAATACCAATGCGGATCGTGCTCGTATCAGAGCGACCATCTCGGCGAGGCCCAACAGCACTCGGACCAGACGGGCCACGTTTGCGTCGGCAAGGACGGCGCCGCGCCAGCCGCCGGAGGTAGGTTCGGCAAAGCCGGGGTCGTGGTTAAGGCCGGCGCCAGCGTTCTGGCCGCCACCACCTTCGGGGTCCTCGCCTGGAAGTACAAGAGGCTTCATGAAGAGCACGAGGAGCTCCAGGTGGAGCACCAGGGGCTCCTGTCCATGGCTGCGGGACTGGTCGTGCAGTTGGCGGAGTCGACGGCGGAGAACGACTACCTGAAGTCGGCCACCGGTGCCTCGAAGACGCTCAAGAGCTACGACCGCTGAACAGCGCACCGGGGTGCCGTGGCGGGATCTGCCTGCGCGTTTCGGCAAGTGGAAGACTGTGTGCGAGCACGCAAGAAGCCACCCCGGGTTCCGGGAAGACGGACGCCCCGGCAGCACCGCCCCGATGAGGGGCACGGACGCTCCCGGGGCGGGCTGACCTGCAAGATTCATCTGCTAGGTGAGGGGGTTGCCGGCCTCTCGCCTTCCTCATCACGCCGGGTCAGTGGGGCGACGCGCCGCAGCTCGGTCCCGTGATGGAGCGTGTCCGTGTCGCCCGCCCGGACGGTGGGCGCCCCCGGACCCGGCCCGATCATCTCGGCGGAACCGCCGCCACCTGCGCCGACGCCAGGTCAAGCACACCATCCTCGAACCGAAAGAACCAGCGGGCAAACCGGCAGCGCCGCGGCAACAGGGGCGGCCGGCCCACCGGCTTCGACACGACGATCTACATGCGCAGGAACGAAGTGGAACGCACCATCAACGCGCTCAAGAACTCCCGGGCTGTCGCGACGAGATACGACAAGAGGGCCTACATCTTTCACGGCACCGTCACCGTCGCAGCCGTTCGGCTCTGGCTCCGGTCCCTATCGGAGTGAAGGAGCTGGCACCCGTCACGAGAAGATCGCGTGCACCTGATCGACCGCTTCGGGTCCGTAGCCAACCGCGCCCACGGGGACTGCGCCATTGATCGCCTCGATCACACGCCCGGCCCATACCGGCCCGAATCCCCCGCACAGTTCAATCAGTTGCACGCCCTCGCTTACCAGGCGGCGCGCGGCCTCGATGCCCTCCTCGGGCTTCTCCACCCCGACGAACACACTGCGGCACGTACCCGTGTCCACGATGCTGACATCGCCACCTGCCGCGCTGCCGTCCGCCGTGTAGATGAACCCCCAGTGTGTGAGCGCCATACGTATCGACCTCCTGTGATCGTCAGAGCCACCAGCCAAGCAGAGTCAGGGCGGGAATGGCCTGGAACGAGACAAGCCGTGAGTGATCTACGCCGCACTCCGGATGCCCGCACCGTTCGAGCACAGCAACACGGCCCGCTAGCGCATGATCCGCCGGACGGCTCCTGGATCCGTTCTCCGCAGGTCATCCGTGCGGGAAGGACAACTGATCGCAGCGGGCCGAAGAACGGGTCGGCCTTCGCCAGGAGCGCGGCGATCACCCGGAAGCCGCCGTCCGGTTGCGGGCAGCCCTCGACGGTGCCGGCCAGGGGCGAGGCCCGCCCGCATCCTTACGAGGCCGTTGCCGCCGCCCGGCGTGCCGCCCGTGGCCGGGCCGACGTCGTCCACCCGTGGTTCCACGCCCGGAGGCAGCGCCCTGGCCTCCCCCTCGACCGAGACCTCCACGGTCAGCCCGGCCGCCGCGGCCTGCCCCACGAGCGCGGGGCGGCGGCCCACCCCGTGCCGATCTGCGTGAAGACGGCCACGAGCAGCGCCGAGCGCCAGGCCGGGCCCCGCCCGGTCCGCTCCACCCACCGCCGCCACGGGGGGACCCGGGCGCTCGCGCAGCTCTTCCATGCAGCCACGCTAGACGGCCCGCGCCGTCACCCGCGTCACCCCGGCGTAGCGTTTCAGGCGTACTCCCCACGTAGTGCCCGTACCCGGCTTTTCGGACTCGAGGACGACGCCATGACCTGCGGTGAGGGGTGATCGACACTTGCTGGTGAAGGCGGGCGGATCAGGCTAGGTTGCACGGAAGCGGAGGCTGTCGTGGACATCCGCCCCCGGCACCCGCCGGTTGCCCCTCTGCCGTAAATTGCCCAACGGTCCGCCGGGAAGGCGGGGCAAAAGGTACGAGTTGGGGCAGGTGTAGGCAGGACATGGCACGACGCGGACGTATGGAAGCGGACCGAAGTGCCACCTCCGCCGCGCCCGCGGTGCCGGGCTCCGAGATAGCCGCGGCAGCCGACGGCGGGAGCGCGGCCCGGGGCTGGCTCCGACTGGGGCGGGACGGGCGGCTCACCGCCTATGCGAGTTGCGCCGAAGGCCTGGTGCGCTGTACCGAGTCCGCGCCCGGCTCCGACATCTGGCAGGGCCCCGAACTGTTCCCCGTCGAGGGCTGGGCGGGCCGGTTCACGCTGGCCCAGGACTCCAACGGGTTCGTCTGGTTCGCAGGCACCCGCTACCGGGAGGGCGCGCCGGGCGGCCGCGAGCTCATCATCGCCACGCAGTACCAGACCGGCCGCCCGCTCGGCGACTGGCGTGCGGTGGGCAACCCGTTCCCGGAACGCAAGCGGGACCAGGCGCGCGGGCCGGAGCAGCTCCCGGGTCAGGAACAGCCCGAGTCGGGGGCGGAGTCGGGGGCGCCGCTGCCCCCACCCGGAGACCCGATCGTGCTCCCCGACGGCACCGGCGCGCTCCACATCCTCTCCACCCGCTTCGGCGTGGGAGCGCGCGGCCGGACCCGGCGCGCCGATGGCGCATGGGGCAATTGGGTCGACTACCAGGGCAAATGGGTGCGCGGGTCGGTCGTCCCGCTGGTGACCGCCCAGGGGCGGGCGGAGTTCCTGGTCACCTTCCGGGGCGGGGCCTCGTACTGGGGCCAGGACGCGCCGGGAAGTGACTTCAGATGGCTCGGGCGGATGAAGGCCGATGCCGTGGAGGGGACGTACAGCTCCTACGAGACGGGTCCCGGCACCGGCACCTACTTCTGGCGCCACCCGGCGGACGGCGGCGTCATCGCCTACCGCCCCCAGGCTCCCGCCGGACCGGCGCCCGCGCTGATGCCGTTGGGGGCGCGGGCGGCGTCGGCCCGGTGGGTGTCGCCCGGACGCGCATCGGCGGGTACGACTGCACCGTCCTGCTGCAGCGGGGAGCCGAGGGTTACCCGGAGATCGCCGCCTACCCGACGGAGGGCGAGCAGTACGGCACGTGGTGGGCCCCCGTGGGGGACCGGTGCGCGGGGCTGCCGGCCATCTCGGCCGATGCCCGCGGCTCGGTCACGATCGCGATGATCGGCATGGACGGTGGGCTGCTGGTCGCCCGGCAGGATCCGACGGACCCCGGCCTCGCCTTCGGCCCGTGGGCCCGCGTGGGGTGATCCACCTCACCCGAATCCCCGTCCAGCGGCGAGTGGAGCAATGCTTCCGCGTCCCGCCCCCCGGGCCTACCAGGAGTTGGCCCGTTTCGCGGGTGCGGGAAGCGGCCGCTCCTTCGCAAACGTGAAGCTTCGGGCGCGTGACGCGCTCATGAATACTTGCTCGCCATTAAGTGATTGGCCTACGCTGCGCAGACGCTGTCAAGGTCGTATAAGTGTGCGGTCGGCTGCGGTGGGGCTGGTCGAGTGTTCGGGGAGCGGCGGGTGACCGGATTCAGGGGCGGGTCTGGCGGTGCGCCCCGGCAACTTCCGGTGCGCCGTGAGAAGTGTGTCTATCGAGGAGCTTTCTGAGTGGCAGGTATGCCCCGCCTGAGTGTTGTCGTGCCGTTCATGGACGTTGAGATATACCTCCAGGAATGTCTGGAATCGATAGCCAGGCAGACGTTCTCGGCACTCGAAGTGATCATGGTCGATGACGGCTCGACCGACTCCTCGACGGCCATAGCCGCCGACTTCGCCCGCCGCGACCCCAGGTTCAAGCTCCTGCGCCAGGAGTCGATGGGGCCGGGGCATGCCCGTAATGTCGGCATTCGGGCCGCTCATCCGCAGGCCGAATTCCTCGCGTTCGTCGACGGCGACGACGTCATACCCGAGTACGCCTACGAGCTGCTCGTGCAGACCCTCTAAGGCTCCGGTTCCGATTTCGTATCGGGCAACGTGCAGATGATGAACTCCACCAAGAGGTGGCAGTCCCCCCTGCACAAGGCGCCCATGCAGAAGAGCAGGCGCGGCACGCACATCACCAAGCTGCCGGACCTCATCTACGACCGCACCGTGTGGAACAAGGTGTTCCGCCGGTCCTTCTGGGACTACCACTACATCGCCTTCCCCGAAGGCGTCATGTACGAGGGCTCCTGGGTCAACATGTTCGCCCACTTCCGCGCCGCCAAGGTCGACATCCTCACGGACATCGTCTACTTCTGGCGCCGGCGCGAGGGCGGCGCGGCCCCCTCCATCACCCAGCGGCACACCGAGTTCAGCAACCTCCAGGACCGTGTCTCCGCGGTCCAGTCGGTCAGCCGCTTCCTCGCAGGCCACCGCGCGCGGTCCTACTCGGACCACAAGCGCAAGTACGACCTGGCCTGCCTGAAGTCGGACCTCATGCTGCACCTGAAGGTGCTGCCGGACGCCGACGAGGAGTACCAGGACGCCTTCATGCAGTGGGCCAACGAGTTCCTGGACGAGGCCGACGCGGACATCATCCAGGAGCTTCCCGCCGACGCCCGGGTCAAGTGGCTCCTGGTGCGCGAGGGGCGCCTGAAGGAACTGCTCGACGTCGTCGAGTTCGAGCGCAAGGGCGGACCCATGCCCGTTCAGCGCCGCTTCCACCGCTACCTCAACTATCCCTACCTCGGCGACCGTTCGATCGGCCTCGACAAGAGCGCCTACCGGCTCGACAAGGAACTCTCGCTCCACGGCTCGCTGATCCGGGCGGCCTGGGACGACAACGACCACCTGACCCTGGAAGGGTCCGCGTACGTCCGCTTCATCAACGTGCACAAGCGGCACATGTCGATGAAGGCGATCGCGCTGCGCAACAAGAAGCAGGGCCGCGTGGTCGTCGCCAAGGCGAAGACCACCTACTACCCGCAGGCCACCGAGTACTCCAACCAGAACCGCTACTGCTACGACTGGTCGGGCTTCCAGGTCAGCTTCGACACCAGCCGCCTCAAGCGCAAGGGCGAGTGGGTCGGGGGGACCTGGGACGTCGCCGCGGGCGTTCTCAGCCGCGGCCTGTTCCGGTACAAGGGCATAGCCCGGGGCGGCGCCGGCAGCGCCGCCAACCCGCCCTATCGCTACGTGGACAAGAACGTCCGCGTGGTGCCCCTCTTCCTCCAGGGCAAGCTCAAGCTCCGCGTCGAGACGGTCCGTTGCCGCATCACCCGGCACCGCCTGGTCGGTGACCACATCGAGCTCGGCGGCGTCTACCTCGGCCCCAAGCTCCCCGAGTGGGCCAAGTTCCGGGTGACCAGCATGAGCGGCGCCGGCCGCCACGACTCGTGGGTCAACTTCACGCCCGGCGGCGAGGGTTGGTACCTCTTCGTCACCCGCATCCCCGTCAAGGCGCTCGTCCCCGGACACCGCACCAATTCCTCGGACGGGGTCCCGGAGACCTGGAACACCGGCGCCAACGGTTGGAAGACCACCTTCCACGTCGAGGGACGCAAGGCGGCCATCTACCCCGTCATGGCGGAGGACGCCACCGACGGCCACTACCGCATGCCGGCCGGGCTGCAGACCGACGGCGGGGACCGCGAGGTCTTCGTGCACCGCAACGGCTCCGGCTACGTGGTGCTGTTCGAACGGGACACCCTGCCGCTGGCCAAGTCCGCCACCTGGCGCGAGGACGGCTCACTCGAGGTCGTCGTCGGCTACGCCGCGCAGGACATGCTCAACGCCTCCGAGTACGCCATGGCCCACGTGGTCGTACGCTCCCGCGCCCACGGCGCCGAACGCGTCGCCCCGATCACCTGGTACGGCGACGAGTTCCGCTTCGCCGTCACCCCCGCCGCGATGCGCACGCTGGCCGGCGACATCCCGCTGGCCTCCGGCCGCTGGGACTTCTTCCTGCGCCGCCAGGACCACTCCGCGGTCGCTCCGGAGGACCGCTCCGGCGACCTCATGATCAAGATGACGCAGGACCTGATCCCCACCCTGCCGCGGGACATGGCCAGCAACGAGCGCCGCTACGAGCTGCAGTCGGAGGCCTACGACCGGCTCTCGCTGCTGGTCCACTCGGCGATGCCGGACGAGGCCCGCGGCCCCTACCGGCAGAAGCTGATGCGCACCAAGACGTATCCGGCGGCCCGCCGCAAGCCCGTGATGCAGGCCGTGCTCTTCGACGCCTTCAAGGGGACCCAGTACTCCGACAGCCCGCGCGCGCTGCACGAGGAGATGGTCCGCCGGGGCCTGGACCTCGAGCACCTGTGGGTGGTGCGCGACGACCAGGTGGAGGTTCCCCCACCGCACGACCGGTGCGCATGTGGTCCCCCGACTGGTACGAGGCCATGGCCCGGGCGAAGTACGTCGTGGCCAACAACCACATGCCGGACTGGTTCGAGAAGCGCGAGGGACAGGTCGTCGTGCAGACCTGGCACGGCACCCCGCTCAAGCGCATCGGACACGACATCGAAGCCGTCCACTTCGCGGACAAGCGGTACCTGGAGCGCGTGGAGAAGGAGGTGCAGAACTGGGACATGCTGGTGTCCCCGAACAGCTTCAGCACCCCGATCCTCAAGCGGGCCTTCCAGTTCCCCGGCGAGATGGTCGCCCCCGGCCCGCTCGTGTACTCCTCCCCGGAACTGATCGGGGCGATCCGCAACATCGACTGCATCCAGCACGGTTACGCCGCCCGCTACCGCTGGTTCCAGCAGGAATTCTGCGACCTCGACGACGGCTACGCCTCGGCCAGGCTCGCCGACCGCATCCTGATCGCCGGCGGGGACCTCGACCCCGGCCAGGCGCAGGCCCCCGCGGTCGGAGCCGTCCGCGGCCGTGCGGCGGGTCCGGCGGGTCCGCGAGCCGCGGCGGGGCAGACGGGTCAGGCAGGTCAGGCAGGTCACTGGAACGGAGGCACCCTCGGTCAGGTGCCGCGCCAGCCGGCGAGAAGAATGGATTCCGAGCATGTCTAAGACAGCCCAGAGCACGCGCCGCGTCTTCACCGGCGTGGACGCCTCCGGGGCGGTGCCCATCGAGTATCGGTTCTCCCACGCACGCAACGGCAACCGCCATCTGGTCGTCGTCTTCGCGAACCGTTACGCGACCAACGAGTACGGCTGGGCCAACGGCAAGCTCGACCTGCTCCGCTCCAACATCCTGTGGGTCCGCGACCTGTTGGACGGCGCGAACACCTACTACCTGTGCAAGGGGATGGACTTCTCCCTGGAGCAGTCCGTCGCCGGGCTCATCTCGCGCGTCATGGGCGCCCTGTCGCTCTCGCCGGACCAGGTGACCATGTTCGGCAGCTCCAAGGGCGGCAGCGCGGCCCTGTTCTTCGGCCTCAAGTACGGTTTCAGGAACATCGTGGCCAGCGTGCCCCAGTTCCAGATCGGCACCCGCGTCAAGGAGGGCAACCCCGAGGCGGTCCGGGTGATGATGGGCGAGGCGACGGAGCACAACGTACGCGTCCTCGACTCGGTCCTCCCCGACCTGGTGCACAGCGGAGCGAACCGCTCCGCCAACATCTACCTGGTCACCTCGCCCCAGGACGAGCAGTACGCGAGCCAGGTGGAGCCGTTCGTCAGGCTGTTCCAGGCACACGAGAACTTCAACTTCGTCTACAACGACTCTCCCCTCATCACCGACCACGGGAAAGTCACGCTGCGCAACCTCCGCACCCTGATAGGGCTGTTGAACCTCCTCGTCGAGGGCATCACCCCCCGGTTCGGCATGATCCGCAACGGTCACGAGGAGCCCAAGCGCGACACGTCGGCCATCGACGCGTTCCTGACCCAGACCTCCCTGGTGCAGAAGGACGACTCCTTCCCCCGGCCGGTGGTGCTGACGCCGACGACGGAGGAGCGGGTCCCCGCGAACATGGTCCGTTTCACCGGCACCGCCGTGGGCGCCGTCCGCATCAGCTTCTGGCAGGACGGCAAGCACAAGGGCTCTGCGCCCGTTGCCCCCGACGGCACGTGGGTCTGGGAACGCAGCAGCCCCTGGCCCAAGGGGAGGCACGTCATCAGGCTGTTCGCCGCCGACGCGAACAACTACCAGACCGAGCGCACCGAAGCGGTCTTCACGGCCGTGGAGAACGCCTCCGCGGCCCTGCCCGAGTACGATGCCGCGCCCCCGCCGATGCCCCAGCCGGCGCAGCGCCTCGTGCTGTCGGTGACCGCCCCGGCCGCCCACCAGCAGCTGCCGGGCCCCGCCGTCGGCTTCGCGGGGTACGCCCCGGGCGCCGTTCGCGTGGACTTCCAGGAGGGCGGAGCCGCCCTGGGCACGTGCGAGGTGCGGGCCGACGGCAGTTGGCAGTGGGAGCCCGGCTGGGCCTGGAACCAGGGCGACCACTTCGTCGAGGCCATCGCGGTGGACGCCGTCGGCAACGCCTCCCCGTGGACGGCCGTCCCCTTCACCCTGATCATGAACTCCTACCCCGTACCCGCGCAGGGGGCGTTCTTCAACCCACGGTACTGATCGTGGCCGGGTCCTCGGGACGGGGCACCCGCATCACCAGCGGCCGGTGGTCGGACGCCTTGGTGTCCACCACCTCGCAGGCGGTGCGGGGCAGCTGGGTGAACAGGTAGTCGATCTTCGTGCCGTCCTTGAGGGTGGCGCGCCCCTTCTTCGAGCTGCCCTTCTGGTCGCACTCGCGGTACGTGGTGTACGGCTCCGACGGCCAGATCCAGGCGGAGGCGTTCCGGTCGCCCACCGGCGGCGGGGTGTTGAAGTCCCCGCCGAAGATCGTGGCGGCGTCCGTCGACGCGGCGGCCACCAGGGAGCTCAGCTGGTCGTCGCGGAAGTCCCAGTCCGGGTGGTCGGCGTCGCTCTCCCGCAGCGACAGGTGCGCGTTGCACACCCGCAGCCGCTGGGCCGGGACCCGCGCGCACAGGATCCCGCGGTGCAGTCCCACCGTCGGCTGCTCGCTCGGTATCGCCTCCACGTCGGCCAGCGGGGACCCGGCCAGCAGACCGTAGCCCGCCTGGCCCCGGCCCTGCCCGGTGCAGCCGACGGGCGTACGGCCGCCCGCCGAGTCGACCTCGGCGTACGGTTCGAAGGCCGTGTGCCACTGCGGGCCGAGGGCGCGGGCGAAGGACTGCAGGTCCTCGGAGCACACCTCCTGCAGGAGCAGGACCTGGACGTCGGAACCGTCGATCAGTTCGCCCAGTTGCCGGAGCTTCTCCTTCGGGCCCCCGGTCTTCTCGCAGCCCCACTGCCGCACCCCGCACATGTTCCAGGTGGCCACGGTGACCTCGTCGGCCTTCCCGGGGCCCGCACCGGCGCCCGTGACCGGATCCTGGCTCTGCGCCGAGGTGCACGCCACCGCGGTCAACAGGCTCAGGGTCGCCGCCGTGCGGCCGAACCGGCGGCGGAGCACCGCCGCCGCGACCACCGCCCGGTCTCCATGTGTCTCTGCATTCGGACATCATTGGGTATGAGCCGGTCAGACCGTGCACCGGGCCCGGCACGCCCGCTTCCGCATCCCGCCGCGTGCCGTGCGGTACACATCGGAAGACCAGGCCAAACGCGTGTGACGAAGAGCGATCGGCTGGCGTAGGTTCCTTCCTGGCCCGCCGGTCCGGCGCGTCATCTCGTTTTCGTTCCCTGGGGGTTCTTCAGCATGTCCGCAATTCCGGTCGGCCCGCCGCCGTCCCCGTACGCCGCACCCGATGTGAAGGGCATGCGGTTGCGCGCGCCCGTGGGCCTGGCCATCGCACTGACCGTGCTGTTCGCCTTGGTCATCGGATTCGACGTCTTCGGCGTGTACGTCGACTGGAACTCCCGCTCGATCCTGGAAAGGCTGTTGGCGGATTCCGCCGCGGTCAGCGATGCCGAGCTGGACCAGGCCGACCGTCTGGCGGTTAGGGCCGGCATGTTCCAGGGCCAGGCCGCCATCGTGACCGGCATCGTCTTCATCATCTGGTTCCTCCGGGTCCGCACGAACGCCGAGGTCTTCGCCCCGGGTGCGGAAAAGCTCCCGCGGGGCTGGGCCATCGGCGCCTGGTTCATACCGTTCGCCAACCTCGTGCTGCCGTACCGGATCGCCGTCACCACCTGGATTTCGAGCACGCCCTTCGGCGCTGACGGACAGCAGCGGTGGTTCCGCTTGACCCTGGTCAACCTCTGGTGGGGCACCTTCGTGCTCGCCAAGGCCCTGGGATGGTACGGAGGTCGCTCCTACGCCAGCGCCGAGACCACCGAGGGCGTGCGCGACGCCGTCACGACGATGCTGGCCGCTGACCTCATCGACATCGTGGCCGCCGTCCTCGCCGTGCTCTTCGTCCGCAGGTTGACGGCCATGCAGCACGCGAGGGCCGCACGGGGACCGGTCGTCGCAGCGGTGTAGCGGTGCTCGTGCGGACACCCCCTAGGGTGGGGTGGTGACGAACGCGAGTACGAGACCGAGCGGTGACCGGGTGCTGTACGGGTGCATGGGCCTGGGCGGGGGCTGGGACCCCGACCCGTACGGGCCGGCGGACATCGACGCCGCCGAGGCGGCCGTCGCCGCCGCCCTCGACATCGGCATCACCACCTTCGACCACGCCGACATCTACCGGCACGGGAAGGCCGAGGCCGTCTTCGGCGAGGTGCTCGCTCGCGCACCGGGGCTGCGAGAGCGCATCACCCTCCAGACCAAGTGCGGGATCCGGCTGGGCAACAAGGACCGCCCGGGGATGTACGACCTGCGCGGGGAGAGCATCACGCGGCGCGTCGAGGAGAGCCTGACCCGGCTGCGGACCGATGCGATCGACGTCCTCCTGCTGCACCGCCCCGATCCGCTGGCGGACGTGGACTCGATCGCCTCCGCGCTGACCTCACTGCACCGCCAGGGCCTCGTACGGGGCTTCGGCGTGTCGAACATGGGCGCCGCCCAGATCGCCCACCTCCAGGCCCGGCTCGACGTCGCGTTGGTGGCGAACCAGCTGGAGATGAGCCTGCACAGCCGTGCCTGGGTCGAGGCCGGGGTCCTGCTCAACACCCCGGAATCCGCGCAGAACGGGTTCCCGTTCGGCACGCTGGAGCACTGCCGCGACAACGGCATCGGCCTCCAGGCCTGGGGCGCTCTGGCGCAGGGCCGCTTCACCGGACGCGAGGAGACGCCCGCCGAGCGGGCCACCGCGCAGCTGCTGGCCGAGTTGGCCCGGCAGAAGGACACCACGCCCGAGTCGGTCCTGCTGTGGTGGCTGATGCGGCACCCCGCCGCCATCGCGCCGGTCATCGGCAGCGCGCGCCCCGAGCGGATCCTCGCTTGCCGCGACGCGGCGCTACGGGAGCCCGAGCTCACGCACGAGGAGTGGTACGAGCTCTGGATCACGGCCCGGGGCGTGCGGCTGCCCTGATCCGACGGGGCGCGGGAGCGGGGGTTAGCCCCAGCGGCTGCCGACCGGGAAGCCGGATGGGACCCTGAGGCGAGATCAACAAGGCTTGTGCCATGACGACTTACCCGCACAAGGCCCTGCTCCTCGCCCTCGCCACGGCCACCGTGGCGGCCTCGCTGACCGCGACCGCCGCCCCGGCCGTGGCCCGGCCCGCCCCAGCCGCCCCGCGGCTCGACTGGCACCGCTGTGCCCATCCGGACGCGCCCGCCGCCCAGGAGTGCGCCGAGCTGCCCGTCCCGCTCGACTACGACGACCCCGACGGCAGACAGCTCACCCTCGCCGTCTCGAGGATCCGCAGCGACCGCCCCGGGGCCCGGCGCGGCACGCTGGTGGTGATACCCGGCGGACCGGGCGGGTCCGGCGTGCAGCGCCTGACGCAGAAGGGCGACGCCCTGCGTCGGGAGCTCGCCGGGGCCTACGACCTCGTCGCCTTCGATCCGCGCGGAGTGGGCGCCAGCACCACCGCGAGCTGCGACCTCGCCCCCGAGGACCGGTACTTGACCAGCCTGCGCTCCTGGCCGGGCCCGAACGGCGAGATCACCGAGAACATCGCCCGGTCCCGGCGCATCGCCGAGGCCTGCGCCCGCAACGGCGGCCCCGAGCTGCGCAGTTTCACCACGGCCAACCAGGTCCGCGACATGGACCGCTTCCGCGAGGCGCTCGGCGAGCGGAAGCTCTCCGCCTGGGGCACCTCGTACGGGACCTACGCGGGCGCCGTGTACGCGCAGAAGTATCCCCGGCACACCGACCGTTGGGTCCTCGACAGCAGCGGCGACCCCGACCCGAAGCGGGTCGCCCGTGGCTGGCTGGCGAACATGTCGCAGGGTGCGGCGGACCGCTTCCCCGACTTCGCGGCCTGGGCGACCCACCCCGACCGGGACCGGGACGGCCTGCGCCTGGCCGCGGCGGCGCAGGAAGTGGAGCCGCTCGTCGTCTCGCTCGCGGCCCGGCTGGACCGCGAACCGAGGACGACGACCCCCGGAGTGCCGCTGACCGGCAGCGGCCTGCGCCAGGCCCTGCAGAACGCGCTCTACGCCGACGCCGCCTTCGCCTCCTTCGCCCGGCTCGTACAGGCGGCGCAGGACCCGGCGGGGACCCCGGTGCTCCCCAAGGAGCTCGCCGCACCCATCCGGAACGAGGACGCCGCGCTCATGGTCAGCGTCATCTGCAACGACGTGGCGTGGCCGGACGCGTCCGTGGCCTCGTACCGGCGGGCGGTCGACGCGGACCGCGCCCGGTACCCGCTCACGGCCGGCATGCCGGTGAACGTACTGCCCTGTTCCTTCTGGCAGACCCCCGTGCAGAAGCCGACCCGGATCACCGACGACGGCCCGTCCAACATCCTCATGATCCAGAGCCGCCGGGACCCGGCCACCCCGCTCTCCGGGGGCCTGAAGATGCGCGAGGCGCTGGGCGACCGGGCCCGGCTGGTGACCGTCGAGCAGGGCGGCCACGGGCTGTACCTCGGCAACGGCAACGCGTGCGGCGACCGGGCCGTCACCGAGTTCCTCACGAGCGGCCGCCGTCCGGCCCGGGACACGGACTGCGCGAACTGAGCCGGCCCC
Source organism: Streptomyces sp. NBC_01439 (assembly GCF_036227605.1). Taxonomy (GTDB): domain Bacteria; phylum Actinomycetota; class Actinomycetes; order Streptomycetales; family Streptomycetaceae; genus Streptomyces. The sequence continues at coordinate 8,674,710 of NZ_CP109487.1, forward strand.
CCGCACCGCTACCGCTTCCCGCGCACGGGCGCAAGCGGGGAGAGAAGCCTCCCGGCAAGGTGCCGGGCCGCGCCCCGTCACCGCCCCGGTCCCGCGCAACCCGTACGACGTCACCCGCCATGCCGGGGTGACGGCGGGACCGGCCGCCCCGCCCCCGCCCGAGGGTGAACTCCGGGCCGCCGCAAGGGTCCTCGCCGACCGGGGCGGCCGCCCGCGGATGCCTCCCGCTCCCGTCCCAGGGTACTTTCCGTGCGGTCTTGGCCCCTGATATCCATCCGTACTTGTGGGTACTGCGGCCGAATGGCGCCGGATTTGATAGTTCTGGACTGGTCCGGTGTGAGAAAGCTGCGGGAAGGACACGGCATGTTCGATCTACTACGCCCGGAGACCGTCATGTGCCCCTTCTGCAAGGCCACCGCCGCCGACGGAGTGGTGCGGACCCTGCGGACCGGAGCGGGGTCACTGTCGGTGACCTGGCACGCCCTCAACTGCCCGCACTACGCGGCCGACCGGATCCTCGCCGAGAAGGAGGGTTGACCGGCGCCGCCCCCGGACTGCTCCGGGGGCGGCGACGTGCGGGAGCGGTCCCCTGCGGCAAAAATGAGGAGGGACCGGCGAGGAGGAGCGGCGCATGACCAGTCCAGCTGAGCGGCTCCGGCGCGGACGGGCCGTCCGCAAGATCACCGGCCGTGCCGCGCACGGTCGGTGGACCGCTTCGCCGGACCGGCCCGACCCCGTCGGGGTGCTACAGCGGCAGGCCACCGACCGGGTGCCTGAACTGCTGCCGATCCGCTACGGCCGGATGGCGGCCTCGCCGCTCGCCTTCCTGCGCGGCGCGGCCTCCGTCATGGCCGCCGATCTGGCCACCGCACCGCAGACCGGCCTGACCGTCCAGCTGTGCGGGGACGCACACCTGCTCAACTTCGGCATGTTCGCCTCTCCGGAACGCGCCCTGCTCTTCGACCTCAACGACTTCGACGAGACCTTCCCCGGACCCTTCGAATGGGACGTCAAACGGCTCGCCGCGAGCGTCGCGGTGGCCGCCCGCGACAACGGACACGGCGACGACCGCGCCGCGCGGGCGGCCCTCGGCGCGGCCCGGGCCTACCGGCAGACCATCCGGGAGCTCGCCGGACACCGCGAGCTGGACGTCTGGTACCACCGGACCGACACCGCCGATCTGCTGCCCCTCATCCGCAAGGGCGAACAGCGCGACCGGGTGGAGGCCAACCTGGCGCGCGCCCGCCGCCGCACCAGCCTGCGCGCGCTCGGCAAGCTCACCGAGGTCCAGGGCGGACGCCGGCGGATCATCCACGACCCGCCGCTGCTGGAGCCCCTCGCCCGGGCGGACTCACGGGAGGTCGACCAGATCTTCGACAAGTACCGCAGCACCCTGCCCGAGGAGCGCCGCCTCCTGCTGGACCGGTTCCGGTTCGCCGACGCGGCGCGCAAGGTGGTCGGCGTCGGGAGCGTGGGCACCCGCTGCTTCATCGTCCTGCTCCTCGGGCGCGATGCCGACGACCCGCTCTTCCTACAGATCAAGGAAGCCGTACCGTCCGTCCTGCAGGGCCACCTCCCGGACGACGAGCACGAGCACCAAGGGCACCGGGTGGTCGCGGGCCAGCGCCGCATGCAGGCCGCGGGCGACATCTTCCTCGGCTGGACGACCGGACCCGCCGGGCGCCACTTCTACGGCCGGCAGCTGCGCGACATGAAGGGGTCGGCCGATCTCGCAGGCATGCCCCCGGGCCTGCTGGCCCGGTACGCCGAGCTGTGCGGCAGGTCCCTGGCCCGCGCCCACGCCCGCACCGGCGACCGCATCGCCATCGCGGGCTACCTCGGCGGCGCCGACACCTTCGACCGCGCCGTGGCCGGCTTCGCGCTCCGCTACGCGGACCGCACCCGTGCCGATCACGCGCTGCTGACCGCCGCCGTCGCCGACGGGAGGATCACCGCGACCAGCGGTGTCTGAGCCGGCCCCGGCACCGGCCTCAGGCCGGTGCGGCGGCCCGTTCCGCCTCCCGGGCCGCCCGGCGGCGCAGCGCGTCCTCGTCGGTGTCGGCGTCGTAGGAGATGAGTTTCGGCAGCAGGGCGGCCAACACCGCCACCGACGCCACACAGGCCAGCCCACCGCCCCAGAAGGCCGAACGGGTACCGGTCCAGCCGGCCATCGTGCCCGCCCGGACCTGCCCGAGCTGAGGTCCCACGCTGTACGAGAGCACCTCGATGCCCGCGAGCCGGCCCCGCAGCTCCTCCGGGATCGTCTGGTTCCAGATCGTCGCCCGGCCCAGCCCGCTCGCCATGTCGCCCGCGCCCGCCACCGCCAGGCACAGCAGCACGAGCCAGATGCCGGAGGACGCGCCGGCCCCCGCGATCGCCAGGCCCCACACCGCCGCACCGAACACCACCAGCAGGCCGTGCCGGCGCATTCGGGACATCCAGCCGCTGGTCATGCCGAGCACCAGCGAGCCCACCGCCCCGGCCGCGTACATCAGCCCCAGCGCCCAGACCGCGTCGAGCTCGTCCGCGAGGAAGGGATAGATCGCGTTCGGGAAGGCGAAGAACATCGCCGCCAGGTCCACGGCGTACGTCCCCAGCAGTACGGGCCGGCTCCACGCGTAGCGCGCGCCCTCGGCTATCCCGCGCAGCGACGGACGCTCGGCCCCCTCCACCGGGGGCGCCGGAGCGAGCCGCAGGCACAGCAGCACGGAGGCGAGGAACCCGAGCACGGTGACGGAGTAGGCCGCCGCGTGACCGGCGAACGCGACGACCACACCGGCCAGCGCCGGACCGGCGATCGCCCCGAACTGGTAGCGCAGCCCGTTGAGCGCGGCCGCGGCCGTCAGCTGCTCGTGCGGCACGATCCGCGCCATCAGCGAGTCCAGGGCCGGCCGCTGGAGCCCGCTCAACGCCGACACCCCCGCCGCGACCACGTACAGCGGCCACAGCAGCGGATCCGGCAGCAGCGCGTTCACCAGGAGCACCAGGGCGAGCACCCCGAGCCCGGCCTCGGTCAGCAGGATCATCCGCCGCCGGTCGACCGCGTCGGCGAGGGCGCCCCCGTACAGGCCGAAGACCACCAGCGGAACGAGCTCCACCGCGCCCATCGCACCGACCGCCAGCGGCGAGTCCGTCAGGTGCTTGATCTGCAGCGGCAGCGCGATCATCGCCATGAACGAACCGAAGTACGTCACCGTGCCCTGGTAGAACAGCAGCCTGAAGTCACGGCCGGAACGGAACGGGGCGAAATCGGGCAGTACGGTGGTCCATCGGGAAGTGCTCACGAGATGCCATCGTCCGTGGGAGGCCCGGCCGGGGCAACGGATTTTCCGCGCATCCGCCCCGTACCGATCACGGACGGGCGAATCCGGCGCCCGGCGCGTGGTTTCCCGGGCCCGGTGTGGCACCCATGGGTCATGCCGCCGGTGTCAGCGTTCCTGCGCACGGCAGCGTCGTACGCCTGGCGCCTGCTAGTGGTCGGCGCCGCCGTCTACGCGGTCTTCGCCGTGCTCGGCCGGTTCCACGAGATCACCGTGGCGCTCTTCCTCGCGCTCGTCGTCGCCGCCCTGCTGTGGTGGCCCACCCGGCGCCTCGCGCGCGTCCTGCCCCGGTCGGTCGCCGTCGCCGTCACCCTCCTCGGCAGCGCGCTGCTCCTGCTGGGGGTGCTCGCCCTGGTCGGCACGGCGGTGGCCGGGGAGAGCACCACCTTGGCCCGGGAGTTCCGCGAGGGACTCGACAGCATCGAGGAGTACCTGGAGCGACCACCCTTCCGGCTGAACCCGAACGCGCTCACCGACCTCCAGTCCCGCCTCGGCGAGTACCTCTCGAGCCACCGCTCCACGCTGCTCAGCCAGGCGCTCAGCGGAGCCGGGCGGCTGGTGCAGGTCCTGACCGTGCTCGCCCTCGCGGCCTTCTCCTCCTTCTTCTTCCTGCACGGCGGTGACCGGCAGTGGTCCTGGTTCTGCGCCCAGCTGCCCCCGTCGGTGCGCGTCCGCGCGGGCATCGCCGGCGGCGCCGCCTGGCGCACGTTCACGGGCTACACCCGCGGGATCGTCCTCGTCGCGGCGACGAACGCGATCCTGGTCGGGCTGGCGCTCTACTTCCTCGGGGTCCCGCTGGCCGTGCCGCTGGCCCTGCTGGAGTTCTTCGCCGCGTTCATCCCGCTCGTCGGATCGCCGGTCGCGCTGGCGGTCGCCGCGGTGGTCGCGCTGGCCGCGAAGGGGCCGTTCGTCGCGGGCCTGGTGGTCGCGCTGATCGTGGTCATCGGCCAGATCGAGGGGCATCTGCTGCATCCGCTGGTGATGAGCCGGGCGGTGAGCCTGCACCCGCTGGTGGTGGCGATCTCGGTGGTCGCGGGGGCCATCGCCGCCGGGGTGGTCGGCGCGGTGGTCGCGGTCCCACTGGTATCGGTGACCTGGTCGGTGCACACGGCGCTGCGCGACGCCCGCCGCGCGGCCGACGACCCGACGGCCGAAGACCCGACGGCCGGCGACGGCGCCGGGGCCGACGAGGACTGAGGGCCCGACGACGGCCGGGAGCCCGACGGAGGACGGCGGACACCGACCGGACGGCGGACACCTGCCGGTCGCTTCCTGCACAATCGCCTGATGAGCGATGAAGACCCCTACCTGTGGCTGGAAGACGTATCCGGCGACGCCGCCCTCGCCTGGGTGCGGGAGCGCAATGCCGAGACCGTGGACGCGCTGACCGTTTCACCCGGGTTCAAGGTCCTCGAGCAGGAGGTGCGCGAGGTGCTGGACGACGACGGCCGGATCCCCTACACCGTCCGCCGGGGCGACCACCTCTACAACTTCTGGCAGGACGCCGACCACGTGCGCGGCCTGTGGCGGCGGACCACGCTGGAGGAGTACCGGACGGACCGGCCGGCCTGGGAGGTGCTCCTGGACCTCGATGCGCTCGCCGGGGCCGAGGGCGAGAAGTGGGCCTGGGCGGGCAGCAGGGTCCTGGACCCCGAGTACCGGCACGCCCTCGTCATGCTGTCCCGGGACGGTGCGGACGCCTGCGTGGTGCGCGAGTTCGACCTGGAGACCCGGGAATTCGTCGAGGACGGGTTCACCGTCGCCGAGGCCAAGACCCGGATCGGGTGGATCGACCACGACCGGGTCTGGATCGGCACGGACTTCGGCGCCGGCTCGATGTCCCCGTCCGGCTACCCGCTCCAGGTACGCCGCTGGCGGCGCGGCACGCCCCTCGCGGAGGCCGAGCTGGTCTACGAGGGCCGACCGACGGACCTGTCCGCCTCCGGATGGCACGACGACACCCCCGGCTTCGAACGGGACTTCGTCTACCGGCAGATCGACTTCTGGAACCAGGAACTCTTCCTGCTCCAGGAGGACGCCGCCGGCCCGCTGCTGAAGATCGACGTCCCGGACGACGCGGGCGCCTCCGTCCACCGCCGGTGGCTGACCGTCACCACCAAGTCGCCGTGGCTCGGCCACGGCGCGGGCAGTCTGCTCGCCTTCGACCTCGACGCCTTCCTAGCGGGGGAGCGCGAGGCAGAGGTGCTGTTCGCGCCGGACGAGCGCACCGCGCTCGCCGGGTACAGCTGGACCCGCAACCACCTCATCCTCAGCACCCGCGCCGACGTCTCCTCCCGGATGGAGCTCCTCACCCCGCCCACCGGGGCCGACGGGGGCGGCTGGCGCCGCGCACCGCTGCCGGGGCTGCCGCCGCTGTCCACCGCCTCGGTCACGGACACGGACCCGGACGTCGGCGACGAGTACTTCCACCACGTCACGGGCTTCCTCCAGCCCGCCACCCTCTACCGGGGCACGGCCGGCGACGACAGCGAGAGCGAGGTCCTCAAGCAGAGCCCGGCCCTGTTCGACACCGCCGGTCTCGCCGTGCGCCAGTACTTCGCGATCTCCGCCGACGGCACGAGGGTGCCGTACTTCGTCGTCGGACCCGAGGACCGCCCGGGCCCCGGTCCCACCCTGCTCTACGGGTACGGCGGCTTCGAGATCTCCATGGTCCCGCAGTACAGCGCGGTCACCGGACGGGCCTGGCTCGCCCGCGGCGGCACGTACGTCGTCGCCGGCATCCGGGGCGGGCACGAGTACGGGCCCGGCTGGCACAAGGCGGCCCTCGGCGCCAACCGGGTCCGGTCCTACGAGGACTTTGCCGCGGTCGCCCGGGACCTCACCGCCCGGGACATCACCACCCCCGCGCAGCTGGGCATCGAGGGCGGCAGCAACGGCGGGCTGCTCATGGGTGCCGTGCTCACCCGCGACCCGGAACTGATCGGCGCGGTCGTCGCGCACGTGCCGCTGCTGGACATGCTGCGCTTCCACAAGCTGCTGGCCGGGGCCAGTTGGATCGCCGAGTACGGGGACCCCGACAGCCCGGCCGACCGGCCGCACCTGGAGCGGATCTCCCCGTACCACCAGATCCGGGCGGACGGGCCCGCGTACCCGCCGCTGCTCCTGCTCACCTCGACCCGCGACGACCGGGTGCACCCCGGCCATGCCCGAAAGATGGCCGCGCGGCTGCGCGAGCACGGGCATCCCGTCCTCTTCCACGAGCACCTCGGGGGCGGCCACGCGGGCGCCACCGACCACCGGCAGACGGCCTTCAACGAGGCCCTCGTTCACACCTTCCTGTGGGAGCGGCTGACCCCGCAGAAGTGATCGGACACCGGGGATAGGTGAACGACAGGCATCCGTACGGGGGATTTGCGGGGCCAGAGGCTGCCGGGGGCAGGGTTGTGCTCCACCATCGGCGGATGCAACCCCGGCCCGGGAGGACCCCATGAGCACCCCGTACGCGTCCGCCGCCCCGTACTACGCCCGCTACCGGCCCCCGTACCCGGCGGAGCTCTACGCGCTCCTCGTGGACAGGTTCGCGCTCGACGGCTCCCAGACCGTACTGGACCTCGGCGCCGGACCGGGCACGATGAGCCTGCCGCTGGCGCCGCTGGTCGAGCACGTCTACGCCGTCGACCCGGAGCCGGCCATGCTCGCCGAAGGGTCCAGGCTCGCGGAGGAGCACGGTCGCAGGAACATCTCCTGGCTGTGCGGCGACGCCGCCGGCATCGGCCGGCTGTGCCTGCCCCGGATCGACCTGTGCGTCATCGGCGGGGCGTTCCACCGGATGGACCGGGCGCGGGTGCCGGCCGACCTGGACGCCCTGCTCGCGCCACGCGGTGGGATCGCCGTCGTCACCTCCGTGGCGGCCCCCTGGCCGGTCGTCGTCGACGAGGTGCGCGCGCGCTTCCTCGGTCCTGACCACGGGGCGGCGCCGCGGGCCGTGGACCGACCGGCGGCCGAACCGGGCGGCGAACCGGGCGGTGAACCGGCGGACATGGAGGAGGTGCGGGACGCGGAGGACCACCTCGCGAAGTCTGCGTTCTCCCGCGTCGAGACCACCACGTGGGAGCGGTCCACGCGCTCCGCGGTGGACCAGGTGATCGGCCTGCAGTTCTCCCGCGCCCGCTCCGGCCCTGCCCTGTTCGGCGAACGGAAGGGCGCCTTCGAGTCCGAGCTGCGCCATGCCCTGCTGGACCACTACCCCAGCGGCACCTGCACCCGGACCGTCACCGTCGCCGTCACCCTCGCGAGCAGGCCGCGGCGGTGACCGCGAGCTGCGTCCACCGCTCCGGACCGGCCCCGCTCTCGCTGCGCGCCGGGCAGGCCACCGCCTGCCGCGTGATCTCACGGCCCAGCCGCGTCGTCCCGCCCGGTCCGCGCTCGGCGAAGGCGCGCGGGCGCGTACGCGTACGCGTACCGATCCGGCCATGACCGTCCGGGCGCCGTTGACCGCGTGCGGGGGCCGTGGAAATCTCGACGCCCGGTCCTGGGACGGGACTTCCGGCAACGCGGGAAGGGCGGACACATGGCGGTACGTTCACTCAGGCTTTCGGCGGTCGCGCTGCTCGCGGCGGGGGCCCTGCTGGGGGTGGGCGCGGCGGGGCCCGCGCAGGCGGCCGGTTCCTCCGGCGGCCACCCCCTCGGCGCGGTCGCCCCGGTCGCGCCGAGCGACCCGACCCCGGAGGAACAGGAGCGGCTGCGGGAGGTCGCCGGCTCCATCTGGACCCCGCAACTGGCCGCGGGCTGGAACATGAACGCCGAGGTGGCGGACGTCCTGTCGGAGGCGACCGGTTCCATCCTGAAGTGCTCCGAAGCCTTCGCCCTGGTCCCCAGGCCCCCGGGCTTCGTGCCGGGCCTCGGCTACCTGCGCCAGTACTGGAAGCAGATCAGGGACTACTTCCTGGTGGTCAGGGAGAACCGCACCTACCGCGCGTGCGTGGTGTCGGCGGCCGCCCACTACCGCTCGATCATCGAAATGGCCTCGGCCGGCGTCTAGGGCCAGTACCAGCCCGCAGGGATGGAGGTGCGCTCACTCCGCGGCAGCATCGAGGAGAATCTGCGCCAGCTCGCGCGGCTGGGAGAACATCGGCCAATGGCCAGTGTCCATCTTGACCAGCCGCCAGCGCTTGCTGTTCAGCAGCTCAGCCACATCTTCGTCCGGCTCGGCGTCGTCAGGTTCGGTCCCTGGCATCACGCACAGGATGTATGTCGCCGGAAGTTCACCGAGCGGCCCCGACAGCACGGCGGGCTCGGTCAGCGTGGCACCTGGGTGAGGCGTCGAGCCACGCACGAGGCGTGCGATCTGCTCATCGGTGAGACCCTCGCCGTCGTAATGAGCAGCTGGCGCGAGCGGCCAAAACCCTCCGGTCTCGGCGATCGATGCCTCCACCGCCGCCCCGCCGTCCGGCCAGGCGGAGACAAACGACTCGCCGTCAGTTGGAACACTTGAGTCGACGAAAACTACGCGGGCCAGTCGGTCACCGATCCGCTCCGCGGCCTGACCTACCGGGATGCCCGAGTAGCTGTGACCCACCAGGACCACGTCACGCAGACCCTGGCGTTCTACCTCGACAACGATGTCCTGAACGTGAGTCGCTTGCCCCGCCGGTACACCCTGTTTGTCAGCAAGACCGGACAGCGTCAACGGATAGACGCCGTGGCCAGCCGCGCGCAGATACGGCACCACCTCGCCCCACGCCCACGCCCCGAGCCGTGCACCTGCGACCAGCACGAAATTCACCATGCCCGCACCGTAGCCGGGCGGCCTGACGATCTCCTAGGAGATACTTTCGATACCTGCCCTAGGGCGGTGACGTGGGCCGTCTCCCGAGACCGGCCGGCGAAGCGCTACCCCCGTCCGGCGCTGCGAGGAACGCCCAGATCGACCCGGGTCTGTTCGTGATAGCGGTTCATCAGGGCTATCAGGTCCCCTTCCACGGGGGTGGCGCCGTCGTTCCTGGTCGCGATTTCCTCCTGCCACAGGGCGAGGTTGACCGCGTGGGCGGCCTCGATCGCTGCCGGTGACGCCAGGAGGACGAGGGTCTCGAACAGCACGGACCTTCTCAGCTCGGCCGTTTCCATCGCGGCGAGATGCTCCAGCCGGACATCCGTTCCCGCTGCAAGGGCGGGTGACCGGAGCACGTTCAGTGCCCGCCCGGACCGGTGTCGAACGGTCACGCACTCATGCGGAGTCCGCCCACTCTTCCCGGAGCATCCCGAAGAGCACGCGGTCGTAGCGCTTGCCTTCCACCAATGCGGCCGACCGGCGGCGGCCCTCCTCACGGAAGCCCAACCCGGCAAAGGCGCGCAGGGCGCGCTCGTTGCCGCTCCAGGTGTCCAGCTCCAGGCGGCTCAGGCCGTACGCGCCGAACAGGTGGCCCACGAGCAGTCGCAGGGCGTCCCTACCGTGGCCGCGACCCCAGAACTCCCGTTCGCCGATGGTGACTCCCAGCGTGGCCACCCCGGCGTACGGGTCCAGGTCCCGGTAGTCAGCCATGCCTATCACCCGTCCGGTCGCGAGGTCCTCGACCGTGAACACGGCCGACTCCCTCGGGATCAGGCGCAGCATCGCGTCGAACCCGATCCCGACGGCCTCCGCCGTGACCGGGCCGAAACACGGATCACCGGCCGCGGCCCAGCGCACCACCTCCGGGTCGTTGCGCCACCGCAGATGGTGCTCCGCGTCATCCGAACGCAGCGCACGCAGCCTGACCAACTTTCCTTCGAACAACACGTATCCCTCGTCGAATTGCCAACTGTGCCGAGCCCGCCGGTACCTGCGCGGATGTATTTGATCTTATGTGTCGATCGGCCCGGGCGGTCGCGCACCACGTCCAGCGGAACCGATCGTCCGGCCGGTTCGAGGGAGTGTCACAGGTCCCGCCGCATGCAGACGCGGGGCCACCGGTCAAGGCCGTGCGCCGCCTCGCGCTCGCGGATCTCCCGCAGGCCGGGAGTGAGCTCCGCGTCCGCCAGCGGCCGGAAGCCGCAGCGCGCGTAGTACGGGGCGTTCCACGGGACCTCGGTGAAGGTGGTGAGCGTCAGGGCGGGCGCGCCCTCGCGCCCGGCGAACTCCGCCAGGTGCTCCAGCAGGCCCCGGCCGAGCCCGCGGCGCGCGCGGTCCGGACGGACGGACACCTGCTCGACGTGCAGATTGCCCTCGAGGCGCTCGGCGATCAGGTAGGCATCCGGGGCATCGGCCCCGTCGACCGACACCCAGGCCAACCCGGCGCGTTGGTAAGGGGCGAGCTCGTCGAGCGTCAGCGGCTCGTCGTCGGCGATCTCCGCCATGTCGATGTCGCGGAAGCAGTGCCCGGCGGCCCTCTCGATGTCCTGGAGGAGGGTCAGTTCGTCCAGCCGTGCTGTGCGGATAGCCATGGCCGCATTGTCGCGGGAGTACGGGGCGGGGGCACGCGAGTATCGGGCACGCGTCCGGTCCCCGCGCGTCCGGGGCCGGTTCCGTGCTCCGTACGAGTTCACTTCGGTGCCCGTTCGGCCGCAGCGCCGCAGGCATGATCATCATTTTGGCGCCACATCGGTTTGATACCGCTATGCCACGAATGCGACGGAGACAACCGACCAAGGCGTGGGGCGCCGTGGCTGTGACGGGGGCCATGCTGGTCGTCGCCGCAGCGCCGGGCCGGGCGCCCGATGCGGACACCTCGGTGCCCGCCCTCGCGGGGGTGCCCCGCGAGGCCGCGGTCACCCTGCTGGTCGGGAGGGTGTTGGACGAGGGCCGGGAATCCGGCGACGGACCCTGCACGGTGCGCATGTTCCGGCCCGGCCTGTGCAGCGGCTGGCAGGAGCAGCGGGTACGGGCCACCGCGCGCGGCATGGGATCCGTACTGAAGGAACCCTCTCTCGGCGACACGGCACGGGACGCACGGGTGGAGGTCCTCCCGACGGACTCCGGCGGTCCGCTCCAGATCGCCCTCGCGGACGCGGGCCGCCTCACGGACGTGACCGTACGCGACGGGCACGGCCGGCACCTGGCCGGCGGCCTCGCCCCGGACAACGAGCGTTGGCTCAACAGTGAGCCGCTGCGGGCAGGGGAGAGCTACACCGTGCAGGTCGGAGCCCTGGACGCGGACGGCACCCCGGTCGGCGTGACCATGGCGTTCCGGACCGCGCCCCCCTCGGACGGGGGCAGGCTGACGGTCGAGTTCGGGCCGGAAGCCGGCACGTACGGAGCCGGGGAGATCGTGACGGCGAGCCTCAGCCGCCCGGTGCCCGCCGACGACCTCCCGGCGCGCGCCCGGCTGGAACGGGCCCTACAGGTGACCTCGGAGCCCCAGGTCGAGGGCGCGTGGCACTGGGTCGACGAATCGACCCTGCACTTCCGGCCGCGCACGTACTGGCCCGCCCACACCGTCGTCCGCGTCCGCAGCGGTCTCGACGGGGTCGAGGTCGGGGACCACGACTACGGCGGCCCCTCCGACGCGGTCCAGTTCACCATTGCCGACCGGATCGAGGCCGTCACCGACTCCGCCACCCACCGGATGACCGTACGCCGCAACGGACGGGTCATCCGGACGATCCCGGTCACCACCGGCAAGGAGGGCTTCAGGACCCGCAGCGGCATCAAGGTCGTGCTGCGCAAGGAGCCCAAGGTGCGGATGCGCGGCGACACGGTCGGCATCAAGCCCGGTACCAGCGAGTTCTACGACCTGCCCGTCTCCTACGCGACCCGGGTGACCTGGAGCGGCGAGTACATCCACGCCGCGCCCTGGTCGGTCGAGGCGCAGGGCGAGGAGAACGTGAGCCACGGTTGTACGGGCATGAGCACCGAGGACGCCGCCTGGTTCTTCGAGACCGTCCGTGAAGGGGACATCGTGGAGGTGGTCAACAGCGGCGGTGCGAAGATGGCCCCCTTCGACAACGGCTTCGGCGACTGGAACGTGGACTGGCGGACCTGGCTGGCGGGCAGTGCCCTGGCCGCCATCGACGGGAGTCCGCAGGACCCGCCGACCGCCCCCGTCGCGTCCAGGCTGCACCCGACCACCTGAGCCCGCGCCCGCCCGGTACCGCACTACGATCACCGCATGATCAAAGGAGTGATGTTCGACTTCTCCGGCACGTTGCTGCGCGTCGAGTCGACCGAGGAGTGGCTCGCCGCAGCCCTCGCCGAGACCGGTATCCCGCTGGCCGAGGAGGAGTTCGGCGAGGCGGCGCGACGGCTGACCGAGTACGGCGCACTGCCCGGCGGGCTGTCGCCCCGGCACGTGCCGGCACACCTCGAACCCCTCTGGGAACAGCGGGACATCAGCCCCGAGCAGCACCGGGCCGCCTACGGGGGCCTGACCCGTGCTGCCGGGATCACGGACCCGCAGCTGGCCCAGGCGCTCTACGACCGCCACATGACCCCCGTCGCCTGGCGCCCCTACCCGGACACGGGGCCCACCCTGCGCGCACTGCGCCGCCGGGGGCTCCCGGTGGCCGTGGTCAGCAACATCGGATGGGACCTGCGGCCGGTCTTCCGCGCGCACGGGCTCGACGCGCTGGTCGACGCCTACGTGCTCTCCTTCGAGCTGGGCGTCCAGAAGCCCGATCCGGTGATCTTCCGAACCGCATGCGACCGGCTTGGCCTGGCCCCCGCCGATGTGCTGATGGTCGGCGACAGCATCGAGGCGGACGGCGGCGCGCGGGCGCTCGGCTGCCCGGTGCACTTCGTCGAGCACCTCCCGGTCGACCAGCGGCCCGGCGGACTGGCCCCGATCTTGGACCTGCTCGGGCCCGCATGACGGTCGTCGCCCCGAGGGCGGGCCGGGCCCGCCGCCACGGTGGCCGGATCCGGCAGCGGTACCGGGGTGTGCGAAGCCCGCCGCGGCGGTCAGAAGCCGGGCCGGGCGCCCGTGCCGCGGTCCCACGCGGAGCGGGTGGCTCCGAAGCCGCTCTCGTGCACCCAGACGTGGGTGCACCCGGGGCACTGGAGGTGGAGCATGCTGCCGGTGTTGGTGAGCAGGTAGCGCCAGTGGGTGGAGCAGGTGCGCCGCTGTTCACAGGGTTCGCAGCCGCGCGCGTCCGCACACCTCGGGCAGGCCACCCAGGCGCGGCGCCCGGGGTCGGCCTGCGGGTCAAGCGGCAGCACGGCCGTCTCCGCGCGAGGGCAGCACACCGGCCGCCACCAGGTCGTCGTAGAGGCGCTGCTGCTGGGCGTCGAGCCCGGAGTAGAGCAGGTCGTACGCGGCCTCCTCGCCGAGGAGCACTTCCATCGGATCCCAGTCCGGGCCGAGGGCCGCCATCACCTGGGCGCGCCGGAGCACCTCCTGCGAGGTGAGGTCGACGGCGAAATCGACCAGCTCGGACGCGTCGGGGGCACCGGAGGCGTCGAACTGCGGGGTGGGGTCGTGGGGGGCCATGACATCGAAGTTAGGTAGCCCTTCCTTCTTCGGTCAAGAGGGGGTGGGCGGAGTCACATTCCGCTGGTCAGACGGTGTGCGGGCGGAGACACAACGCGCCCGACGGGACGGCGGGGCCGGGAGCAGGGCGTGACAAATGTAATGGCGTGTCAAGGTGCTTCTCCTTCTGGAGGTTGATGCCCGCTTCGTCCTGGCGGAGGAGGTCGCGGCGCGGGTCGGTGGCGAAGAATTGAAGGGACCAAGATCGCCGGGCCCCACCGGGCCACCGACGAGGAGCCGCCGTGCCCCACACCCGTCCTGCCGACCGACCCGCACCGCGACTGCGCCGCGCCGCCTCGGCCACCGCCGTCGCCTTAGCCCTGCTGGCGGGCCTCGCGCCGGCCGCGAGCGCCGCCGTCCAGGAAACGCCGAGCGCCTACGGCCAGGACGCCGGCCGGCGCCTCGACCGGCCCCAGCTGCAGGCGGGGCTGAACGCGATCCACGAGGCGGACATATACGGCGTCTACTCCGGGGTCCGCGACGGCCGCGAGCGCTTCGACGGCGCGGCCGGCCTCGCCGACATCGCCACCGGGCGCAAGGTCCGCCCCGACCTCCGGCACCGCGTCGGCAGCGTCACCAAGACGTTCACCGCCGTGGCCGTCCTCCAGCAGTCCGCGAAGGGCCGGGTGGACCTCGACCGGCCGGTCGGCGACTACGTGCCCGAGCTGCTGCCCGGCGAGCGCGGCCGCAAGGTGACCGTACGCATGTTGCTCAACCACACCAGCGGCATCTACGACTACGTCGGCGACGCCTTCCCCTCCCTCCTGAAGGGGACCACGGAGAGCCTGGACGAGCACCGGTACCGCACGATCAAGCCCGCCGAGCTGATCGGCTACGGGGTGGCCCGGCCGCAGCTGTTCGAGCCCGGCACCGATTGGTCCTACTCCAACACCAACTACGTGCTGCTCGGCGAGGTGCTCCGCAAGGTGACCGGCCAGGACCCGGAGCAGGTGATCACGCGGGACGTGATCCGGCGCGCGGGGTTGCGCGACACCTACTTCCCCGGCACCGACCCGCGCATCCGCGGCGCTCACGCCCGCATGTACGAGAGCTTCTACGGGATCATCGACCCGCCGCGCGACTACAGCGACTACAACATGACCTGGGCCGGCACCGCCGGCGCCCTCGTCTCCACCCCGCAGGACCTCAACACCTTCTACCGCGCCCTGCTGGGCGGCGATCTCCTGCAGCGCCGCCAGCTGGACCAGATGCGGACCACCGTCGACGTCAAGGACGAGACGGGCACCGTGTACATGCACTACGGCCTCGGCATCTACTCCATGGACACGCCGTGCGGCCCGGCCTGGGGTCACGACGGGGGAGTCTTCGGCGCCGGCACCTGGGCCCTGTCCAGCCCGGACGGCCGCCGTCAGTTCGCCATCGGGTACAACCTGATGAAGTACCAGCGCCTCAACGCGGCCGGCAAGGCCCTCGAGCCGCACCCGGCCGACGCCGCGCTGGTGGACTACCGCGACCGGTCCCTGTGCGGCACCACCACCGCGCCGCACACCCCGGACCCGGCCGCGAAGAACCGCTCCGCCGAGACCTCGTCGGCCCAGGCCCCGTCGGCCGAGGCCCCGGCCGCTCCGCGCGTACTGCCCCAGAACGTGCCGGTGCTCCCCGGACCGCTGTCGGCTCCCGTCCGCTGATCGGACACGGGTGGGGCGTCGTCCGGGTTCTTACGGATCTTACGGATCCGTGACGTGCGGCCCGGTACGCGTCGCGCCGGACCGTGCGCGGCTTAGCGTCGGGGCATGCGCGTACTTGTGACTGGAGGCGCGGGCTTCATCGGCTCGCACATCGTCGCCGAGCTGATCGGTCGTGGCCATGAGCCGGTGGTCTTCGACCTGGTGGACAACGGGCGGGCCGGGCGGGACGTTCGGGACCCGGATGCCGTGGCGCAGGCGCTGGCAGGCGTGGACGCGGTCTGTCACCAGGCGGCCAAGGTGGGGCTCGGGAAGGAGTTCGGGGACGCGCCCGGCTACGTGTCGGCCAACGACCTGGGGACCGCGGTGCTGCTGGCCGAGATGGCACGGGCGCGGGTGCCGCGGCTGCTGCTCGCCGGGTCGATGGTCGTCTACGGCGAGGGACGCTACGAGTGCCCCGCCCACGGCACGGTCCGGCCCGGCCCGCGCGCCGAGAGCGATCTGCGGGCCGGGCGGTTCGAGCCGCGCTGCCCGGTCTGCGGCGCCGACCTGGCGCCGGGGCTGGTCACGGAGGACGCCCCGACGGACCCCCGGAACGTCTACGCCACGACCAAGCTCGCCCAGGAACACCTCTCCTCCTCCTGGGCCCGGGCCACCGGTGGACGCGTCATCTCGCTGCGCTACCACAACGTCTACGGGCCGGGGATGCCCCGCGACACCCCGTACGCGGGGGTGGCCGCGCTGTTCAGGTCCTCGCTGGCGCGGGGCGAAGCGCCGCGCGTCTTCGAGGACGGCGGACAGCGCCGGGACTTCGTCCACGTGCGGGACGTGGCCGCGGCCAACGCGGTGGCGCTGGACCACCTGGCCCGGGGGGACGCGGGCGCCGGCCCCGCGGGCTTCACGGCGTACAACGTCGGCAGCGGTGACCCGCGGACCGTCGGCGACATGGCCGGGGCACTGGCCGCCGCCTGCGGCGGCCCGGCCCCGGTCGTCACCGGGGAGTACCGGCTCGGCGACGTCCGGCACATCACCGCCGACTCGGTGCGCCTGCGCCACGAACTGGGCTGGCGCCCGGCCGTCCCCTTCGCCGAGGGGATGGCCGAACTGGCCACGGGCCGGGCCGTTCCCTCCCGGACGGGGAGGGAACGGCCCGGCCCCAGCGGCTTCTAGCGCGACCGCGACAGCCGTACCCCGCGTCACGGGACCGGCCCCGCGGCCGAGGCCGTTCGGCAGGCGGGCTGACGGTCCGGGCCCGCCGTACGGGCGCAGGTCCCGGACCGCCCGCCGGGGTCAGCGGAACGAGTCGATGTTCTCGCTCACCCATGCGTCGTACGTGCGCGGTGGGCGGCCGATGACGTCCTGTACGGACGGCCGCTGGTCGAGCGTCCACCGGAGGAGCTCGGCGTACCGGGCGCCGTACACCTCGAGCGCGTGCAGCGTCACGTCGATCGCGCCTTCGGGCCAGCCGAGGTCGCGCCAGACCGCCCGGCCGTCGTCGGGCGTCAGATCGACCGTGCCGATGTCCCGGCCGAGGGCCGCGGCGATGCTCCGTATCCGTGCACGGGTGCCCAGTGGTGGGCCCACCGCCTCCACGACCGTCCCGACGTGGTCGTCACCGGTCAAGGCGGCGGCCGCCACTGCGGCGAGGTCCTCCTCGTGGATGAAGGGGTAGTGCCCCTCGTCGAGGAAGGCCTCACGGACCACCCCGTCGGCCCGGACGGTGTCGGGCCAGTCCGATCCCGTGGCCGGGTAGGTGCCCTCGATGACGGCGCCCATCACGGCCGACGGCCGGATGTGCGTCCAGGCGAGGCCCGAACCCTCCACGGCCTTCTCGATCGCCAGCCAGTACCAGGTCTCCGGCGGGTTCGCCTCCTCGTACTCCGGCCCGTGGGACGACAGCAGGACGACCTTCGCGGCGCCGGCGTCCCGAGCGAGGACGAGCGCTTCCCGGACCGTCGACGGACGGGCGCCGGCGAGGAACACGGACCCGACGCCGTCGAAGGCCCGGGCGTACTCCAGGGGGCGGGTGATGGACCCTTCCACGACTTCGACCGCCCCGGGCCAGCCGTCGCACTGGTCGGGTTCGGCCAGCACCCGCACGTGCCGGCCCGTGGCGAGCAGCTGTCGCGCCAGGCACCGGCCGACGATCCCGGTCGGACTGTTGCCCTCGTCCTTGCGGGGGCTGACGACGGTCAGCAGACAACTGCGTTCGCCGGGCGACGCCGTCTCGTCGTGCTCGAACCTGTCCATGGCAAGAACCTTCCACGCGTAGGCGAAGATCTTGCACCTGGCCCGGACACCGGACGGCCGTAGCCGTGTCCCGTGCCGGGGGGACCACGGCTGCGGATCGAGGTCGAGCAGCGTAACAGGCAGCAGTGGCCCGGGAACAGGGGCCGGGGTCGGGGTCCTGGGAGCGGGTCCGGCGGCCGGTGCCGCTCGGCCGATGCAGTGGACCTCACGGGCTTCCGGTCGACACGCCGACCTCGGGGCTAGCACATCGGTGCGGTTGAACGCATTCTGTAATCGTCCGCTACACTCAGCAACCATAGTAGGAGGAACGGCATGGCCGAGCAGAACGAGGAAATCGCCGCCGATCGAGTCCTTTCCGTGGAGGAAGGGGTCGCGATCAAGCAGCGCGTCACGGCGAAGAAGGCACTCAAGACCTGGCGCTGGATGGGCAACTTCGGCGATCCCGCCGAAGCCGCCGCCGTCGCGAATTCAAACCCACCGTGTCTGGCCGGGGAAGTCATCTTCACCATCAACGGCAGCCTGACCCCGGCCTGGATGTTCTTCTGACCTCGACCTGAAGAAGGGCGGACCTCAGCCGGTCGCGGCCGGCAGGGTCAGTTCGAAGCGGCAGCCGCCGGACACGTTGTGGACGTCCGCGCGGCCGGCGTGGGCCTCGACGATCCCCCGGACGATCGCGAGGCCCAAGCCCGCGCCCGAGGGAGGGGTACGGGCCGGGGTGCCGCGCCAGCCCGTGTCGAAGACGCGCGGCAGGTCCTCCTCGGGGATGCCCCCACAGGCGTCGGTGACCGAGAGCACCACGGAGTCCGCGCGGCGTTCGGCGGCGATCGCGACCGTCCCGTCGGACGGAGTGTGGCGGATGGCGTTGACCAAGAGGTTGGACAGCACCCGGGTCATCTCCTTGCCGTCCACCTCCACCGGAAGCGAGGCGACCCCCTCGCCGACCAGCCGCACGCCGTGCTCGCGGGCGAGCGCGTCGGTGCCGGCCAGGGCATCGCCCACCAGGTCGTGGAGGGACATCCGGGTCAGGGTGAGGGACAGCGCTCCCGCGTGGATGCGGGAGAGCTCGAACAGGTCGCCCACCATGGAATTGAGCCGGTCGACCTCGGTCCGGATCTGCCGGTGGTACCGGGCGGGATCGGCCGCCATGCCGTCCTCCAGCGCCTCCGACATGGCGCGCAGCCCGGCCAGCGGAGTGCGCAGATCGTGCGAGATCCAGGCCACGAGCTCGCGCCGGGAGGCCTCCAGGGCCCGCTCGCGCTCGCGGGACGCGGCCAACCGTTCGCTGGTGCGGGCCAGCTCGCGGCTCAGCGCCGTGAACTCGGCGGGAGCGGGCACGGCCGGTGCCGCGAACGTACCCTCCTCCCCGAAGACCCGCGCCGCGCCGACGAGTTCCCGGCAGCGCCGGACGACCTGACGGCCCAGCAGCAGCGCGGTGGCCATCGACACGACCGCGGCCGTCGCGACGACCGTGGTCACGACGGCCAGGTCGTGGGAGGACAGGAACATCGCCCAGGCCACGGTCAGCGTCCCGGCGAGCATCGCGGACACTGCCACCGCGGCGACGATCGTGAGGGAGACGGCGACGCTGCGCCGGCGCAGCATCCGCAGCGCCACGGCCCCGAGCAGTCCGGCGGCGCCCGCGCCGAGGAGCGCGTACAGGGCGATCAGCAGGAGGTCACGCATGGCCGTCCTCCGTCCGGAAGGCGTGCTCGGCCCCGGTGTCCGGGGCGGGCTCGAAGCGGTATCCGGCACCCCAGACGGTTCGGATCAGCTGCGGGTTCCCCGGGTCGTCCTCGATCTTGCCGCGGAGCCGCCGGACGTGCACGGTGACCGTCGACAGGTCGCCGAAGTCCCAGCCCCAGACCTCCCGCATCAGTCGCTCCCGGTCGCAGACCTGGCCGGGGTGGCGCAGGAAGTACGCGAGGAGATCGAACTCCCGCAGGGTGAGCGCGAGCTCCCGGCCCTCCTTGTGGACCCGGCGGGCCGCCGGGTCCAGTACCAGACCGGCCACCGCGAGACGCGGACCGCCCTCCGGACCGCCCTGCGGAGTACCGGCCGGGGCAGCGGCCTGCGCCCGGCGCAGTACGGAGCGCACCCGCAGCACGAGCTCCCGCGGGCTGAAGGGCTTGGTCACGTAGTCGTCCGCGCCCACCTCCAGGCCCAGGATCCGGTCGTCCTCGTCACCGCGCGCGGTGAGCATGATGACGGGAACGGGCCGGCCGCCGTCCTCCCCGGCGCGCAGCCGGCGGCAGACCTCCAGACCGTCCATCCCGGGGAGCATCAGGTCGAGGACCATCAGGTCGGGGCGGAGCTCCTCGGCGGCGCGCAAGCCGGTCGGGCCGTCCGCCGCCAGGCGCACTGCGAATCCGGCCCGCTCCAGGTATCCGGCCACGACCTCCGAGACGGTCGGGTCGTCGTCGACGACCAGAACGCTGCCCTGGGCGCCGGCCCGGGCGGTCCCTGCGGTGCCGGGACCCTCGTTCGTACTCTCCACATCGCTCACTGCCATGCCTCCAGGCTGTCACCCGCCCGGCCCCCCGTGTGCCGCCGACCCCCTCTCGGGGGACGGCGTCCGTGTTTCGTAAGGTCTGCGGGCCCCTTTTCCGCGGTCCCGGTTCCTACGGTGTGGAGGGTGACTTCATCAGCTTGTGCTCCGCCCCGCGCGGACCTCGTACTGCCGTGCCTCGACGAGGCACAGGCGCTGCCCTGGGTGCTGGCACGCGTGCCGGACGGGTGGCGCGCCATCGTCGTCGACAACGGTTCGACCGACGGCTCGGCGGAGATCGCCCGGAGCCTGGGCGCCACCGTCGTGCACGAAGACCGGCGCGGGTTCGGCGCCGCCTGCCACGCAGGGCTCCTCGCGGCCCGTGCCGACCTGGTCTGCTTCTGCGACTGCGACGCCTCCATGGACCCCGGCCTGCTCGCCGCCATGGCGGCGAGCGTCGCCGCGGGCCAGGTCGACCTGCTGCTCGGGCGGCGCCGCCCGCAGGGGCGCGGCGCCTGGCCCGTACACGCCCGGGCCGGGAACCTCGCGCTCGCGCGGATGCTGCACCGCCGTACCGGACTGCGGCTGCACGACCTCGGACCGATGCGGGTCGCGCGCCGCGAGGCGCTCCTCGGCCTGGAACTGACCGACCGGCGCAGCGGCTACCCGCTCCAGATGGTCGTACGGGCCGCCGACGCCGGCTGGCGCGTCGCCGAGACCGACGTCCCGTACCTGCCCCGCTCCGGGAAGTCCAAGGTCACCGGCACCTGGCGGGGCACCTGGCAGGCGGTGCGGGACATGCGCAAGGTGCTCGCAGAGCCCCCGGGCATCCGGTCCGCGCCCACCGAGGGGGTTCGCGCATGAGCACCCTCCTCGTCATCGCCAAGGCCCCCGTAGCCGGCCGGGTCAAGACCCGCCTCACCCCGCACTTCACCCCCGAGCAGGCCGCCCGGCTGGCGCGCGCCGCGCTCCAGGACACGCTGGCCGCCGTACTCGACGCCCCGGCCCGACGGCGCGTCCTCGTACTGGAGGGAGAGCCCGGCTCCTGGCTGCCGGACGGCATCGAGGTCGTGCCGCAGTGCGCCGGCGGGCTCGACGCCAGGCTGGCCGCGGCCTTCGCCCGGGCCGCCGGACCGGCCCTGCTCATCGGCATGGACACGCCGCAGGTCACCCCGGACCTGCTCGCCCGCGGCCTCGACTTCAGCGAGGCGGACGCCTGGTTCGGCCCCGCCGACGACGGCGGGTTCTGGGCGCTCGGCCTGGCCGAGCCCGATCCGGCCCTGCTCCTCGGCGTACCGATGTCCCTGCCGACCACGGGCGAGCTGCAGCGCGCCCGACTGACCGCCTCCGGGCGGGCGGTACGGGACCTGCCCGAGCTGTGCGACGTGGACACCCCGGCCGACGCGGCGCGGGTCGCCGCCGACGTGCCCGGTACCCGCTTCGCCGCCCTGCACTCGGGCCTGCGCCCGGTGACACGATGACCGCCCAGCTCACCGAACCCGCCCTCGCCTGGCGGGCCGACCCCTATGCCGACGCGCTGCGCGCCGGCCAGGGCCCCCTCTACCTGCGGCGCTCGGACGGCTGGCTGCTGCCGCTGGAGGTGGAGCGGTGGTGCGCCGAACCGGACGAGGCGGACGAGGGCGTCCTCGCCCGCTGCACGGGACCCGTGCTGGACATCGGCTGCGGCCCCGGGCGCCTCGTCGCCACCCTGGCCGCACGCGGGCACCGGGCGCTGGGCGTGGACGTCACACCCGAGGCCGTGGCCCGTACGACGCGGGCCGGCGGCAGCGCCCTGTGCAGGTCGGTCTTCGATCCGCTGCCCGGCGAGGGACGCTGGGGCACGGTCCTGCTCATCGACGGCAACATCGGCATCGGCGGCGACCCGGCCGCACTGCTCCACCGCGCCGCCCAACTCGCCGCCCCGGACGGCTCCTTGCTGGTCGAGGTCACCACCGCCGACGTGGACGAACGCGTAGAGGTCCACGTCGATGACGGCCGCGGCGGCCACGGGGCGCCCTTCTGGTGGGCCCGGCTCGGCGCCCGCGCCCTGTGCGGCGAAGCCGCGGAAGCCGGCTGGACCCGGTCCGCCACCTGGCAGGCCGCGGGCCGCAGCTTCGTGGACCTGCGGCGCTGACAGGACCTGAGAAAGGGGGAGTTGCTGCCCGCACGGGCAGCAACTCCCCCTTCGCCGTGCCCCTCGTCAGCGCCGCAGGGCCGCGCGCCGCCGTCGTGCCCGAGCCCACGCGCACGCCCCCGCGTACCCGGCCGCGAGCACGCCGACCGCGGCCATCGCCAGCAGCCAGTTCCGTGGATAGTCCAGCGGCAGCACCGACGCGTTGGCCACACCACCGGGGCGCAGGAGCGGCGGCAGGGCGATCACCGTCAGGGACCCCGCGACGACCAGTGCGGCGCGCGGGACCCCGCGCAGGCGCAGGCCCGCCGCCGCGCAGAGCGCCCCGACCGCGATGACCAACGGGGCGACCAGCCCGTCGTGCACGAGGACCCCGCCCGCCAGCCACAGGGCGATCCGCCACGGCTCGGGCTCCCGCACCAGCAGGAAGCCGCCGAACGCCATGACGGCCAGGCCGAAGCCGCCGACCGCGTACCGGAAGGACATCACACCACCTCCAGTCGTCCGACCCACTTGGTCTGGAGCACGCCCGGCCGGTTCGGGGCGATGATCCGTGCCGGGTAGCCGTGGTCCAGGGACAGCACCTCGCCGTTCAGGCGCAGCGCCAGCAGGGTGAGCGGGTCCTGCGCGTACAGGCGGCCCATCTCCATCACCCGGTACGCGCCCGCCACTTCCAACGACACCACCCGGCAGCGTGCGTCCGGCCCCCCTCCGGCCCGCTCGAGCAGGTCCCGCACCCGCACCCCCGTCCACCGGGCGGACTTGCTCCAGCCCTCCACACAGGCGATGGGCAGGGTCACCTCGTGCTGCGGGAGCGCGCGCAGCTCCGCCAGGGTGAGGACGGCCGGCCGCGGTCCGGCCAGGGTCAACCGCCAGTCGGCCAGCGAGGCCTCCGTGACGCGCGCCGCGGCGGCCGTACGGTTCACCGGCAGCCCCTGCGGACCGTGGGCCGGGCTGCGCGGAGCGAACAGGTCCAGCGGACCGAGCGCGGTGACGGACTGCCCGACCGTGGTCAGCGTGACCGCGCCAACCCCCGCCGCGACGGCCGCCAGGAGCTGCCGCCGGTCCGGTCCGTCGGCCTCGGGAAGCGCCAGGGTGCCGGGGGAGCGGCGGGTGAAGTGGTCACGGATCCGCGGCCATTGAACCGCGAGGTGCAGCAGCAGCGCTCCCAGCAGCAGCCAGGCGACGGCGTAGTGCACGGGCACGAACGAGAACGGCCAGGGGTACCACTGGAAGGTGTTCAACAGCCCGGTGAACAGCTGGAAGACCGCGGCGGCGACGAGCACGGCCACCGAGAGGCGTTCCAGCGCGTGCCGCACGGACCGCAGCGGCGGCCACGCGAAGAGCCGCGGGTAGACCGTCCACAACTTGGCCAGCAGCAGCGGGACCGCGGCGATGCCCGACGCCACGTGCAGGCCCTGGCTGAGCCGGTAACCCCAGTACGGGCGGCTCGGCAGCCGGTCGACGAGCCACGCCGGCGGGTGCTGGAGGACATGGCTGAGCACACCGGTGGCGAAACAGACGACGACGGCGAGCCCGAGCAGGCGGCCGATCACCGTCGCGGTACGGGCGTCGTGCAGCCGTGCCGTGAAGGTGATCGGCGGGTTCGGGGGCGGAGTGAAGCGCATGCTCCCATGACACCCCGCCGACGGTCCGGCGGGCGGGCGGAACACCTTACGGAATGCGGACGTGCGGGACGGCGGACGCACCGTGCGGCCCCGTTGCTGGAACGCTGCGGGGGTGAAACCGCCCACCGCCCCGACCCTTCCGCCCCTCCCGGCCGTCCCGCCACTCCCGGCCGTCCCGACCGCAGTCGCGGCCCTCGCCGCCCTGACCGCCGCCCTCGTCCTCACCGTCCACCACGACGGCTACTTCACCGACGCCGCGGGGCTGTTCCTCCGGTACGCGGCCTGCTGGGTGCTGTTCGCCCTCGCCCTGCTCGCCCTGCGCAGGGTCCCTACCGACCGCGTCGTGCCGCTGCTCCTCGCCGGGACCCTCGCCGTCACCGCCACCGGGCTGGTGGCCCCGCCCCGTACCAGCACCGACTCCTACCGCTACGCCTGGGACGGGCGGGTCCAGTCGGCCGGCATCTCCCCGTACGACCACGCCCCGCAGGATCCGGCACCGGCCCGGCTGCGCGACCCCTGGCTCTTCCCCACGGGCGCCGCCTGCGCGGGCCCGGACCGCGCCCCGATTCCCGGCGGCGGCCCCGTCCCCCACTGCACCCGCATCAACCGGCCCGCCGTGCACACCATCTACCCGCCCGTCGCCGAGGCGTACTTCCTGGCGGTCGACCAGCTCTCCCCGCACGGAGCCCGGCACAAGCCGCTCCAGATCGGCGCCGGCCTCCTCTCCCTCGGCGTGAGCGGCGCGCTGCTCCTGATCCTGCGCCGCCGGGGCCAGGACCTGCGCCGGGCCGCGTACTGGGCCTGGTGCCCCGCCGTACCGATCGAAGCCGTGAACAACGCGCACGTGGACGTCCTCGGCGTGCTGCTCGCCGTGACCGGCCTCGGTCTCGTCGCGGAGCGCGGCCTGCGCCGCCGGGCCGCGGGAGGCCTGGTCCTCGGCGCCGCCGTCGCCACCAAACTCATGCCCGCCGTCGTCCTGCCGGGCGCGCTCTCCGGGGTGCGCCGGATCCGCGACGCGGCCGCCGTCCTGGTCCCCGCCGCCGCCTTCACCCTGCTCTCCTACCTGCCCTACGTGCTGCTCTCGCACGACTCCGTCCTCGGCTACCTCGGCGGCTACGTGGACGAGGAGGGCTACGACGACCCCTCCGCCGGCTCCCGCTACGCCCTGCTCCGCCTCGCCCTGCCCGACAGCTGGACGCTCCCGGTGCTCCTGGCCGCCATGACGGGCGTGTCCCTGTACGTGATGCTGCGCGGCGACCCCGGGCGGCCGTGGAGCGGCGCCCTCCTGGTCACCGGGTGGGCCTTTGCGCTCCTCACCCCCGGCTACTCCTGGTACGCCCTGCTCCTGATCGCCCTCGTGGCCCTGGACGGACGCTGGGAATGGCTCGGCCTCGCCCTCGCGGGCGCGGCCGTCTACCTCCTCGCACCGGTCTTCGGCCACCGGCCGGCGCTGAGCGCGACCGCCTACGGCGCCGCGGCCCTCGTGATCGTGGTGGCCGCGGTGCTCCGGCGGCGGTGGGAAACCGGCCGGCCCGGCGCCGGGCCGCGCCCCGAGACCGCCGGGGGCGGGCAGCGACCGTTCGACGACCGGATCAGGAACTCGTGAGGATGACGAGCTGCTGCGTCGCCCGGGTCATGGCGACGTAGCGGTCGACCGCTCCTTCGATCCCCGTGCCGAAGGTCTGCGGGTCGAGGAGGACGACGAGGTCGAACTCCAACCCCTTTGACAGCCCCGGGGTCAGCGACCGGACCCGGGAGGTCTCCCGGAAGGCGCCGGCCCCGCCGTCCTCGGCGCCGATGACGCAGGCGACCCCGTCGGCGTGCACGTCCAGCCAACCGTCGAGGACCGCGTCCAGATCCGCGACGGAGCCGTGCACGACGGGAATGCCGCTCCTGCGGACCGAGGCCGGCACGTTCGCGTCCGGGAGCGCTTCCCGGACGGCCGGCTCCGCCACCGCCATGACCTCCTCGGGCGTCCGGTAGTTGATGCTCAGCGAGGCCACGTCGACCCGGTCGAACCCGATCCGCTCCAGCCGCTCCCGCCACGACTCCGTGAACCCCTGCCGGGCCTGGGCGCGGTCCCCGACGATGGTGAAGCTCCGGGACGGGCAGCGCAGCAACAGCATCTGCCACTCCGCGTCGGTCAGTTCCTGCGCCTCGTCCACGACGACGTGCGCGAACGGCCCGGCGAGCAGGTCCGGGTCGGCCCCGGGCAGCGCGCCCTCGTCGACCAGGCTGTCCTGCAGGTCCTTGCCGCGGAGCATCGTCACCGCGCCCTCACCGTCGTCATCGGCCGCGAGCAGGTCGTCGATGACCCCGGCCATGCGCTCCCGTTCGGCCGCCACCGCGGCGCTCCGCCGCCGCAGCCGTCGAGCCGACTCCGGGTCGCCGAGCCGCTGCCGCGCCGCGTCCAGGAGCGGCAGGTCGGACACCGTCCAGGCCCGGGCGTCGGCGCGCTGCAACACCGCCGCGTCCTCGCGACTGAGCCACGGAGCACACATCCGCAGGTACGACGGCACCGACCACAGGTCCCCGACGAGGTCGGCCGCGTCGATCGTCGGCCAGGCGCGGTCGAGCGCGGCGACCAGCTCCTCGTCGTACCGCAGCGATCTGCCGAACAGGTCGGGCGAGAGGTCCTCGTCGTCGAGCTTGTCGAGCAGGATCGTCACCAGCTCCTCCCAGATCTGCTCCCGCGCTTCGTTGTGCGCAGTGCCGGCGACGGCCTCGAACGCCTCGGCCCAGTCGTCCGGGCTCAGCCGGACGTCGGCCCACGGGGTCGTGACCGTCATCCCCTCGGTCGGCGGCTCCTCGTAGATCCGGACGGCCTTCTCGATCGCCTTCACCATGTCCGCGGACGACTTCAGGAAGGCCACCCGCGGATCGGCCTCGGCCCCGGCTGCGGCCCCCTCGGCGACGAGGTCCCGCACGGTGCAGGTCTGCACGCCCTCCTCGCCGAGGCTGGGCAGCACATCGGCGACGTAGGCCAGGTAGGGCTGGTGCGGACCGACGAACAGCACGCCGCCCCGACGGTGACCGAGGCGGGGGTCGGAGTAGAGGAGGTGGGCGGAGCGGTGCAGCGCCACGACGGTCTTGCCCGTGCCCGGACCGCCGTCGACGACGAGGGCGCCGCGCGAACCGGCGCGGATGATGGCGTCCTGGTCGGACTGGATGGTGGCGAGCACGTCACGCATCCGCGGCGACCGGCTGCCGCCCAGTCCGGCGATGAAGGCGGACTGGTCGTCGAGCGCGGCGTGCCCCTCGAACCCGTCGGCGGTGAACACCTCGTCCCAGTAGTCACCGATCCGGCCGCGGGTCCAGCGGTACCTGCGGCGGCTCGCCAGGCCCATCGGGTTCGCGTGGGTCGCGGCGAAGAACGGCTCGGCCGCGGGAGAGCGCCAGTCGATCAGCAGTCGGCCCCCCGCCCCGTCGGTCAGACCGAGCCGCCCGACGTACACGGGCTCGGGGTCGTCCTCGCTGACCATCCGCCCGAGGCACAAGTCCAACCCGAAGCGCCGCAGCGCCCGCAGACGACCCGTCAGCCGATGGATCTCCACGTCCCGGTCCATCGCCTCCCGGCCCAGGCCGCCCGGCGACCGGCGCAGGCCTTCCAAACGGTCGGACAGCTCGGCGATCGTCTGTTCCAGGCTCCGGGCGACGGCCGCGAAGTGCTTCTCGTCGCCGCCGATCAGCGCCGGGTCGGCCTTGGGGGAGAGACGGGCGGGAAGGTCGAACGCACTGGCGGTCAGGGCAGTGATATCAGCAGCTCCGATCTGCGGGGGTACACCCGCGAACTCATCGAACGACCCGTCAACCGACAACAGCGCACGCACTATGGGGATCTCCCGTTTTCGCAGGTCCTGGCTTCGAGGAGCGATTCTGCGGTACGAGCGGGGCCTTGCCGCAAGCCCCCCTGTGCGTTATAACTTGAGAGTGGAAAGGAGTGGTCCCCTTTCCCCGACTGTCCGTTCCCTGCGGGCGTCTCCCCCCGTCAATTGGGGGTCGAGGAAAATCCTTCGGTATTGCCGTGGCTCAGCCAGTGGGCGATGTCGGCGATGACCGCAGGGTCGACATGCTGCGGAGTCGCGTATTCCACCGGGGTGGACGGTCCCGAGCCGGGGAAGAACAGGTGGTCGTCGGCTTCGTGGACACGGATGTCGACCTCCGGGCGGCCGGCCAGGCCCGTCCGCCATCGCACCAGGTCGTCGGCGACGGTGACCTGGTAGTCGCGTCCTCCCTGGAGGATGAGCATCGGCTTGCCGAGTCCGGCCGCGATCGCGACCGGGTCGTAGTCGCGCAGTTCGAGCCAGTACGCCGCGGACAGGCCGAACGGCAGATCCGCCGAGGGGGTCGAGGGCGTGAGCTCCGCGCTGTCGACCAGGGCGGCCTGCCGCCGGAAGGTCTCGACGACCGCGGGTGGGACCTGGTCGGGGAGCAGGGTGGCGAGGTGGCCGGCGACGCGGACAGCGGCGTGGTGCATCGGCTGCGTGTCACCAGCCATGATCACCAGGCCCGCCACCGAGGGTGCGGCGGCGGCGACGGCGGGGGCGGCCTTGCCGCCCATGCTGTGGCCGAGGACGAAGACCCGCTCGGGGTCCACCGAGCGGTGGCTGCGGAGCAGGTCGACCGCGTCCACGGCGTGCGGCACGTATTCCTGCGTCATCGTCAGGTTCGCTGCCGCGGCCGCATCGCGGTGGGCGAAGGTCGCCTTGTCGAAGCGCAGCACCGTCGCCCCGCGGCTGGCGAGCCCCCAGGCCAGGTCCTTGAACGGCTTGTTCGGCCCGATGCTCTCGTCGCGGTCGAACGGCCCGCCGCCGGCGAGCAGCACCACACCGGGGCCGGGAGCCCGATCGCGGGGGACGCTCATCGTGCCCGACACCGCGAGCGGGCCGGTGCCGAGGGTGACGTCGTGTTCGTCGAAGCGGCCGGGCTCGGCATAGGGCGGTGGCGTCCAAGTGAGTTCCGGGCCGGTCGTGGACTGTGTCGCAGCGCCGTCTGGCATCCCATCACAACCTTTCGCAATTGATGCGAACGGTAGCATGTTATGAGATCATTACGGCATGGATGCTTTCGGACTCTTGGCTCATCCGGTGCGGTTGCGCGTGGTTCATGCGATGTGCGGAGGCAGGGAGCTGACCACCGGCGAGCTGTGCGACCGCATTCGGGACGTCTCGAAGGCCACGGTCTACCGGCACGTCGACCTCCTCGCAGCCGGCGGGCTCCTCGAAGTCGCCGGGGAGCGACGCGTGCGCGGCGCGGTCGAGCGCCGCTACCGGCTGCGCCGCGACCGCGCCGGGATCAATGAGGAGGTCGTGGCTTCGCTCTCGCCGGACGACCACCGCAGCGCGTTCGCCGCCGCTCTGGCGGTCCTGGCGGCCGAATTCACCGGGTATCTCGACCGCGACACCGCCGACCCGGTGGCCGACTCGGTCGGCTACCGGCAGCACGCGGTCTGGCTCAGCCCCGGGGAACTGCGCGGGATGATCGACGGGATGCGGAAGGCGATCGCCCCCCACCTGGCCAACGAGCCGTCACCCGTCCGCACGCAGTACCTGATCAGCCCGATCCTCTTCCCCGTGGAAGCGCCGCCGGCCGGGACCGGCGCCGACGGCACTGCCGCGGAAGGACCGGAGCCCGGAACCCTGTAGCCGAGTCGCCGTGCCGCGTCGCCCACCGCGTTCATGTCGCCCGCCGCGTTCATTCGTACGGCCGAACTGCGGATGCCGCTCCCGGCGCGCAGGGGCAGGCTGTGGGGCAACGGGGAGCCGCCACCGTCTGCTCCGACGCAGGTACGGCGTCATCCACCGATCCTCCGGGATCCACGGCTCCCGACCCCGTAGGAGGTCAGCCATGCAGGGTGACGAGAGCGCGGGCGAACTCGCGGCACTGCGGGCCAGGGTCGTCGCCCTGGAATCGGAGGCCGCACAGCGGACTCCACCGAAGCACCGGATGAAGTCGCTGCTGTCCGCCCTCCTGATCATCATCGGCTGCGTGCTGGCCCCCCTCGGCATCGTCGCGTCCTGGACGTCCAGCATCGTGGGGAACACCGACCGCTACGTCGCCACGGTCGCCCCCCTCGCTTCCGACCCGGACGTCCAGGCGGCCGCTGCGAACCGGGTCACCGCCGCCCTGATGGAGCACCTCGACCTCGAAACCCTGCTGGAGGACGTGGCTCCCGACCAACGGCCGCTGCTCCAGAAGGCGCTGGGCAAGCTAGGCAGCTCGCTGGAGGGTGCGGTCAGCAGCTTCGTGAAGGAGAAGGCCCAGGACGTCATCGCCTCCGATCAGTTCGAGACGATCTGGACCAACGCCAACCGCACGATCCACACCTCCCTCGTCAAAGCCCTGACCGGCAGCGGCGACGGCGCCGTGGAGATCAAGAACGACGCGGTGACCATCGACCTCGCCCCGGTGATCGAACAGGTGAAGACACGGCTCGTGGACGCCGGCATGGGCGTCGCGGCCAAGATCCCCGAGATCCACACCGACTTCACCGTCGTACAGTCCAATGACATCGGCCGGGTCAAGACAGGCTTCCGGCTCCTCCAGATCCTCGGTGTGTGGCTGCCGATCATCGCCGTCCTGCTCGTCGCGGCCGGCGTCCTGCTCTCCGCCCACCGGCGCCGCATCCTGGTCACCGCGGCCCTCGCGGTCGCGTTCTCCGTCGCCGTCCTCGGCCTCGGGCTGACCGTTTTCCGCACCGTCTACCTCAACGCGCTCCCGGACACCGTCTCCCAGGCCGCGGCCGGCTCCGTCTACGACGCGATGATCCGGCTCCTGCGCACGACGATCCGGATGGTCGTGGTCCTCGGCATCGTGATCGCCCTCGCCGCCTGGCTTTCCGGCCCCGGCAAGTACGCCACGGCGGCCCGCCAGATCTGGCACTCCGGAATCGTCGCCACACGTGCCACCGCCGACCGGCTGGGTCTGCGTACTGGCCCGGTCGGCCCGTTCATCCGGCGCCACCGCTCCTGGTTCACCTGGGGCCTGGTCGCCATCGCCGTCATCGTCTACGTCCTGTGGTCCTATCCCACCGGCTGGGTGGTCGTGGGACTCGCCCTCGCCCTGCTCTTCGCGCTCGCGGTCACGGACTTCCTCGCCGAGGACACGTCCGCCCCCGCCGAGGAGGCGACCCCGAGTCCGCACCCGTCATGACGGGGCGTCGGCCGGGCCGCGCGCGGCGGCGGGCTGGGCCGCCGGGATGCGCTGGGTGAAGAAGAGGGCGAGCAGGGCCGCCAGGGCGAGGAGGGCGAGCGCGGCCCGCAGTCCCTCGATCCGCGCCTCCTCGTTCGCGTCGAGCGCCGCCTGGGCCACCACCGGGTCGGTGCCCGCCGCTTCGAGGGCTTCACCGAGCTGCTCGTCCGACAGGAACGGGGCACTGCCGGCGAGGGCGGTGTGCGCCTGGGCCTTCACGTCGGCCGGGACTGCCGGATTCTGCTCGATGCTGGTGAGGAACGAACTCGTCAGCACGGCGATCATGATCGACCCGGCGAGGGCGGTGCCGATCGAGGCGCCGAGGTTGGTGACGGTGTTCTGGATGCCGCCGACCTCGGCGCTCTTCTCGTCCGGTACGGCCGACACGGTGACGGCTCCGAGCTGTGAGGCGAGCAGCCCGATCCCGAGCCCGATGAGCAGCATCGGCACGGTGACGACCCCCGCGCCGGAATCCGGGGTGAGGGCGGCCATGAGGATGACGGCGCCGGCGAACATCGCCAGGATCCCCCACCGCACGACGCGCCGAGGCGAGGCCTTCGGGCTGAACTTGGGGACCCCGATCGCGGCGGCCAGCAGCGTGATGGAGAGCGGAAGGATCAGCGCGCCCGTGTGGAGGGCGGACAGGCCGAGCGCCACCGACAGGTAGAGCGGGACGACGAAGAACACGCCCATCTGCACGAGGTACTGGAAGAGGAACATCGTCAGCCCGCCGGAGAGCTGGCGGTTCTTCAGCAGCTCCGGGTCGACGAGCGGCTCGCCGCCCCGCGACACCAGGCGCGCTTCCCAACGGAAGAACAGCCAGACCAGCATCAGCCCGGCCAGCACCAGCCAGACGACGGGGGAGACGCCGAACCACGAGGGGCCCTGGGCCTTGGGCCGGAACCAGCCCCATTCGCTGGTCCGCAGGATGCCGAAGACGAACAGCCCGATGCCCGCCGCGGACAGCACCGCACCGAACACGTCGATCCGCGGCCGGTGCTCGGGGGGCGCGTCGGCGATCCGACGGGCCAGCAGCAGGATGACGAGGACCATCACGACCTCCCCGGCGAACACCCAGCGCCAGGAGAAGAAGGTGGTCGCGAATCCACCGATGAGCGGTCCCACGGCGATCGCCACCGCTGCCGCCGCCGCGACCAGGCCGTAGGCGGCGGGCCGTTGGGCCTTGTCGAAGTTCGAGGCGACGAGCGCCACGATCGCCGGCAGGATCAGCGCCGCTCCCACACCCTCCAGGAACGACCAGCCCAACAGCAGGACCGTGAGGTTCGGGGCGAGCGAGGTCGTCAGGGACCCGAGTCCGTAGATCACGCAGCCGATCATGAACGCCCGCTTGCGGCCGATGAGCGCGCCGACCTTGCCACCGCTGATCATGAGCATCGCCATCACCAGCGTGTAGGCCGTGATCGCGCCCTGCATACCGCTCACCGTGGTGCCGACGTCCTCCGCCACCGTGGCGATCGAGACGTTCATCACCGAGCTGTCCAGGGCCATCAGGAACTGCCCGGCCGCGAGGGTCAGCAGGATGAGCTTCGTGTTACCCGCGTTCCCCGCCGTCCCGGCCGGGTCCGCCTGCGCCGCTGTCATGCGCGCAGAGTGCCACGGCCGCGGGAGGCGGCCGGGCACCCCGCCCGCCGTGTCAGCCGACTGGCCGAAGCGCCGGCCCGGTCCGGCTCAGGCCGCGACGGCGGTCACCCGCCCGGACGCGATGGCGTCCACCAGACGCTGGTGATCGCGCTCGTTGAGGTCGGCGTAGCTCTCCGCGAACCGCACGAGCGCCTGGTCGAACGCACCGCTACGGCCCAGGTACGCCGCGATGGCGATCCGGTCGCCGGACCGGGCGTGCGCCCGCGCGAGCGTCACGCCGCACAAACCGGCGAAGACCCGCATGCCGCGCGGCACCATCCGGGCGGGTTCGGCGATTCCCTTCCAGTCGCGCAGCTGACGTACGTAGAAACTCCGTTCGAGGCCGTCGAGCCCGTGCGTCTGCTGCCAGCCGAGGAAGATGTCGCTCGCGGCCTGCATCAGCCGCTGGCCGGCCACGACCCGCTCGCCCCCGGTGGCGTACTCGCTGGGACCCGCGTACGCGGCGAGCACCGAGTCACCGGCCTCCTTGGCCTGCAGGATCAGCGGGTCGTCGCCGTCGCGGCCCAGCAGCAGGACGATCCAGCAGCGCGTGCCGACGCTGCCGACGCCCACCACCTTGCGGGCCATGTCGACGATCGAGTACTGCTGCAGCAAGTGCTTGCGGTCCGACTGGAGACTGAGCTTGTACCGTCCGACGACCTCCCGGATCTGCTCCTCGACCGAATCCTGCTCCTGACCCGGCAGCAGTTCGGACGCCGGTGTAATCAGCTGCGGTACGGCGGCGAAACGGCGCCGGCCGTCGACCACCTCGGTCAGCTTCTCGAACGCCTGCAGGCTGTCGCGCCCGCGCGCCTTGCTCAGTGCCTCGGACACGTTCTTGCGGCCGCGGGTGTGGAGCGAGCCCTCCGCCATCGCCTGGAGGTGAGTCTCGTCCACCCGCGCGTACCAGACGTCGAGGGTGCGCATCCCGGCGAAGGCGCGCATCTGCTCGCGGTAGCTGCGCACCGCCGACGTCACGATCGACGCGCGCTCGCTGTCGGAGAAGCCGTTCTCGCGCCCCGCGATGACCAGGCTGGTCGCCAGCCGCTTGACGTCCCACTCCCAGGGCCCGGGCAGCGTCTCGTCGAAGTCGTTGATGTCGAACAGCAGGTTCCGTTCCGGGGAGCCGAGCAGCCGGAAGTTCAGCATGTGCGCGTCGCCGCACAACTGGGCCCGGATACCCGAGTCGGGTGTGCCGGCCAGGTCACCGGCCATGATCGCGGCGGCACCACGGTAGAAACGGAACGGCGATTCCGCCATCCGGCCGTAGCGGATCGGCACCAGCTCCTGCAGCCGGGTGGCGGACTGGCGCTCGATGACGTCCATCGGGTCCGCCCGGTCGGGAGCCGGCTCGAAGTCCCCGTGGGCGGATCGCGGGGTCGCCGCCCGGGCGGCCCGGCCGTTCACGGCACGGTCCTTGGCCGAGAGCCCGGGACCGCCGTCCGTCGCGGTCGGGGCCGCGGTCGCCGTCGTGTCGCGCATCGTCATCGTCGGACCTCCCGGCCACCAGGACCCCTGCCCCCAGCATGGCACCCACCCGACACCGCTGCCCCGCGGGCGCCCGTACGGTCCCTCAGGGACTCTCCTGCCGCAGGCCGCTCGGCGCCGGGCTGCCCAGCCGCCGGGCCATGTAAGGCTCCTGCGCGAGCGCGGCGCCCAGGGTGATGCCGATGGCGACCGCCACGCAGAGCACGATCAGCCACGACAGGATGACGAACACCGAGCCGGTCGACCCGTAGGTGGCGAGCGCCCGGTTGAGGGCGTTCGGCATGTAGAAGCGCGCGCCCAGCGACAGCGCGGTCACGGCGGCGGCCGTGATGAGCGCGCCGGGCAGCAGCGGGGGCCAGCGGATCACCCCGCCCAGCAGCAGGTGCTGGCTCCACCACCACGCCACCGTCTGGAGGAGGAGCGTGAGGGGGATCCCGAGCCACAGGCCGAGTCCGAAGCCGTCACGGACCGGCCCCTGGAAGATCAGCAGGACCATCCAGGCGAGGATCCAGGCGAACCAGCGCCAGATCGCGACCCGTGTCCCGCCCCGCGGGATCTGCCAGGCACGCTTGCACAGCCGTTGCATGGCACGGCTCACCGCGGTCGCCGACAGCAGCACGATCACGGCGCCGACCGCGCCCACGGCGTTGCGGATGTCCTTCTCGCCGGAGCCGTCGAACACGGCGCTCAGCTGATCGCTCGCCTGCCCGGTGAGCCCGAACATCGTGCGGACGGAGGAGACCAACTGGTCGCGCACCCCCTCCGGGGCGAACGAGGCGACGACGAAGAGCAGGGGCACGGCCGTCAGGAAGCACTGGGCGGCCAGCCGGGTGGCGGAGTCGAAGATGTTCACGCCGACCATGCGCTCCGTGACATGGGTGATCACGGGAAACCGGGTCTCGGCCCGCGCCTGCGTCCGTTTGGCGGCCGCGGCGAGCTCCCGGGAGCGCTCGCGCCACCGTGCCTTGCGCTCCGACCACATCAGCGGCCCGCAGCGGCGTGCGGCACGGACGGCGGCTGCCGGGTCGTCGTCATGGCGGGCCTCCTTCTTCTTGGTCCAGGTTGGTGGAGGCGGACCGGGGCGGCATCTCGATGGGCAAAAGGTGTCGGAGCGCGCTGCGGTGCGTAGTGTCGTATGTCGTCGCACGATTGGGGCGCCATGGTCCTCGACCTCATGCTCATCGCGTTGGCCATCGCCCTCTACCCGCTGCCCATGATGGCGTTCATCCTCGTGGTGTCCTCGCCCAGAGGCGTGTGGAAGGGGCTGGCCTTCATCCTGGCGTGGCTGGCCAACCTCATCGCGGTGATCGCGATCGTGCTGGCGCTGACCGGCGGCCAGCCTCCGTCGCCCCGCTCCCCGCCCGGAGTCGCGGCGCTCGCGCTCAAGCTGGCCATCGGGGTGGGACTGGTGTTCTACGGGGTGCGCCGCTACCGCCGCAGGAAGGGGAAGGCCGCCCGGGACGCCGCCCCGAAGCCCTCCCATGTGGACGTCGGCTCGGTGTGGGCCGCGGCGGGCCTGGCCGTACTCATCCAGCCGTGGGGCATGGTCGCGGCGGGTGCGACGACGGTGATCGAAGCCGACACCTCGCACGCGACGACCTTCATCGCACTGTTCGGCTTCTGCCTGCTCGCCAGCTCCAGCCTGCTGGCCGCGGAGCTCTACATGGTGTTCGCCCCGGAGGCCGCCCAGGCCCGGCTGCTGCGGATGCGCGCGTGGATGGAGGGCCACAAGGACGAGGCCATCGTGTTCGTGTGCCTGCTGCTCGGCCTGTGGCTGACGGCTCAGAGCATCTACGAGCTGACCGGCTGACCGGCTGACCGGCTGACCGGCTGACCGGCTGACCGGCTGACCGGTCGGCGGGACCGGACGGTGGTGCGCGGGAGCGGCCAGACGTGCGGGGGAGCGGGCAGCGTGCTGGAATGAAAAGACCTTTCCCCCCTCTCCGACAGGAGCTGCCATGAGCAGCGAGACCGAGCCGCGAGCCGATTTCGGCGACATCGACGAACTCGGCCCGGTCGACTACATCGTGGTCGAGTTCCCGGGCAACCGTATGACGGGCGAGGGGCTCCCGATCCTCGTCGACCTCGTCGACCGGGGCATCATCCGCATCTTCGACTTCGCCTTCATCCGCAAGGAAGAGGACGGCGCGGTGACCGCGCTGGAGCTCCAGGACCTCGGTGGCGAGGTCGACCTCACCGTGTTCGAAGGAGCGTCGTCCGGCCTGCTCGACGGCGAAGACATCCAGGAGGCCGCCGCCGCCCTGGAACCCGGGAGCTCGGCCGGGGTCATCGTGTACGAGAACACCTGGGCGGCGCCCTTCGCCCGTGCCCTGCGGCGCGGCGGAGCACAGCTCGTGGCCGCCGGACGGATTCCCGTGCAGGCCCTGCTGGCGTCGCTGGACGCCCTGGAGGAACCGCCCGCCGGAGAGTGAAGCCCCCCACAGCCTGGAGATGAGTACCATGCCCGGACTCCTTCGCGGGGTCGCCCGCACCGCCGTTATCGCGGGCACCGCCACCGCCGTGTCCAACCGCGTGTCCCGCCGCCAGGGCGGCCGCTGGGCGCAACAGGACGCCCAGCAGCAGGCCCAGATGGAGGCCCAGCAGCAGGCGGCCGCACCGCCGCCCCCGCCGCCCGCCGCGGCACCGCCCGCCGACGACATGACCGCCAAGATCGAGCAACTGAAGCAGCTCAGCACCCTCAAGGAACAGGGCGTGCTGACCGAAACGGAGTTCGCCGAGCAGAAGCGCCGACTGCTCGGCTAGACGGCCCGGGCGCCGGAGCGTGAGGGGGCGCCGCGTGCAACACCTGGCGCGCCCGGCGTCTCAGGCGACGACGCGCAGGCGCGTCACGCCCGCGTCGAGCGCGCCGCGGACGTGGCCGTTCGGCGCGGCCGCGGTCCGTTGGAGGAACCGGACGGCCTCGGCGGTGATGACTTCGCCCGGCAGGACGTTGGGGATGCCCGGCGGGTACGCCGCCAGGGTGTCCGCCGAGATCCGTCCGACGGCCTCTTCCGCAGGCACGACCACGGCCGGGCTCAGGAAGGCCCCGCGGGCGGTGAGCTTCGTGCCACCGGGAGCCGGCAGCTGCAGCACGCCGCCGCCGCCGGCGGCGGCGGCGCCGGCCGAGTCGTTGGTGAGCGGCGAGGGCAGGGTGTGCAGCGCTTCCACGAAACGGTCCGTGTCGGGGACGCAACCCGCGCCGATCACGGCGACGATCGCCGCGTCGGTCGCCACTTCGACCATGACCTGATGGTCCCGGAAGAGCCGGCGCCTGGCCTCGTGGCCCGTGATCCCGCCGGCGCGGGTGTCGATCGCGACGCGCAGCGGGTCGGCCCGGACGATGTCGGGGAAGGCGTGGAACCCGTCGCTCACCACCGTGAAGCGGCCCAGCGCGCGCACGGCGCCGCGCACCCGGTCCGCGGCCGCGACCGAGCTGCCCGTCGCGTCGGCGGCGGTGACCAGGTTCCTCCGGGCGAGATCGAGCGACGCGGTCAGCAGCGCGCTCGCGCTGGTGGACTGCACGAGCCGGAACGCCCGGTCCACGAGCGGTTCGAGCAGGTCCGCGAAGGGGCCCTCCGCCAGGTGCAGCATCGCCGACTGCGTCAGGCTGCCCGCCAGTTTGTGCGTGCTCGAGGTCACCAGGTCGGCGCCCAGGGAGAGGGCGCCGGCGGGGAGGCTCGGGTGGAAGCCGAAGTGCGATCCCCACGCCTCGTCGACGATCAGGGGTACCCCTGCGGCGTGGGCGGCGTCCGCTACGGCGCGCACGTCGGCCACCGCGCCGAAGTAGCTCGGGGACACGATGTACACGGCGGCCGCGTCCGGTGTCCGTTCGAGCGCCGCCGCCACGTCCGCGGCCGTCACACCGTGGGCGATGCCCTGCTCCGGGTCGACGGACGGCTGGACGAAGACGGCGTCCAGACCCGACAGCACCAACCCGTCGATCACGCTGGAGTGCACGCTGCGCTGCACGACGAGCGTGCGCCCCAGAGCGGGGGCGACCATCGAGGCGATCTGATTGCCCTGCGAGGCGCCGTTCGTCAGGAACCAGGTGCGCCGCGCGCCCCAGGCATCGGCAGCCAGCGCCAGAGCCGTGTCCAGCGGGGAGTCCGGGCCGAGGTCGATGCCGTCGAGCAGCGGCGGGAAGTCCAGCGCCGTGATCCGGGGGCCGAAGAAGGCGGCGAGGTCCGAACCGGGGGCCGCGGCATGGCCGGGGACGTTCAACCTCAGCCAGTCCCGCCCCGCATGGCCCAGCACCGCCTCGGCGTACGGGGTACGCAGCTGGCCGACGCCAGGACGGAAGGGCGAGGGCACCGGAGCGGTGGGGACGGACGTGGGGGAGGGCGAGGGGGTGCGGTGATCGGTCGTTCTGATGTTCACCCCCGGAGCGTGACAGCCGTCCAGTCATTGAGGAACAGTGCACTTTTCGTTACCCCTCCATACGATGTCTATATGCTCGACGTCAGGCAGCTCCAGGTGCTGCGCTCCATCGCGCAGGAGGGCTCGCTCGCCGCAGCCGGCCGCGCACTGCACTACAGCCAGCCCACGATCACCCACCACCTCGCCGCCCTGGAAGCCCACTTCAACGCCCGGCTGGTCCAGCGCGGACCGCGCGGCGCCGTTCTGACCGAGCTCGGCGAAGCCCTGCTGCCGCACGCCGAAGCCGTGCTCGACCGGCTGCGCCACGCCGAGCTGGAGGTGCGCAACCTTGCCGAGCGCGGCATGCGCACCCTCCACATCGGCACGTTCCCCACGGCGGGCGCCCTGCTGCTGGCCCCCGCGGTCAAGCGCCTCTACCAGCAAGGGGTCCACATCTCGCTCACCGAAGGCGAGCTCCCCCTCCTGCTGCGCGGGTTGCGGGCCAGAGAGCTCGACGCCGCCCTCGTCTTCTCACAACCGGGCGACAGCCTCGACCTCGACGAGGACTTCGAAGTGCACCCGCTGTTGTCCGACCCGCTGCTCCTGGTCATGCCGGAGGACCACCCCTGCGCATCGCAGGACCAGGTGTCCCTCGGGGAACTGCGGGACACCGCGTGGGTGGGCGCCGCCGACCCGCACGACCCCTGCGACCGCGTCCTGGCGTGGGCGTGCGGCCAAGAGGGGTACGAGCCCCTGCACGTGATGCGCACCGACGACTACGCGGTGGTCCAGGGCCTCGTCGCCGCGGGAACGGGCGTGGCCCTCGTCCCGCGGCTCGCCCTGGGACAGTCCAGGCCCGACCTGGTGGTCCGCCCCCTGGCCCGACCCGATCTCGCCCGGGAAATCAGCGTCGCCGTACTGCGGACCACCTCGACCGGCGCCGCCCAGGAACTGATCGGGGCGCTACGGGAGCAGGCCGCGCTGATCGCGGACCGCTGGGCCGCGGCCTGACCGCGCACCCCCCGCTTCAGGCCGTCCTGGTGCTGAAGGAGGGGGTCGGGGACGGCAGCCGCAGTGGCTTCGCAACCGCCGCGCAGAAGTCGGCGAGCCCCGTCGCCAGGGCGGCCCGGGAGGCTTCCGGCATCGCGGACATCGCCTCGGCCAGCGCCTCCTGCCTGCGGGCGCGCAGCCGTTCCAGATACGCCCGGCCCGCGGGAGTCAGGCCGAGCAGCACTTCGCGGCGGTCGTCGGATCCGGGGTGCCGTTCGAGGAAGCCCACGGCCTGCAGCCGGTCGCACAGCCGGGTAACGGACGGCGGGGCCGCCTCCAGTAGCATGCCGAGATCGCGGAGGTTCAGCTGGTCGTTCGCCTCGACGAGGAACAGCACCCGGGCCTGCGCGGAGGAGACGGGCGCCGCGCTGGCCGTGTCCCGGCCCCGCTCCCATACCACCTCCAGCAGCTCGATCAGCTCGCTCATTTCCGCCACCGCCGACACGGCGGGCCGCGGAGAGCCGATCGACCGCTGACTCATGTGACACTCCCTACCGGACGTACGCGCAGCCCTTCCCCGGCGGACCGGCGGCTTCGTCGTCCCCCATCTTGGCAGTTGTGAGAGAGACAGGTACGGGGCCGGTGACTGAAGGCGTACGCGGCGAGGGGGTCGGGGGTGGCGGGGACGTCGAGCGCGCGCTGCGCGGCGCCGCCCCCCACGCGCTGTTCGAGGAGGTCCGGGGCATCCTGACCCGCGACCACGGGGCGGCCGGCGCCGAACTGCTGATGGCGGACTACGCCTCGGCACGGCTCCAGCCCGTCACGGCGCAGCCGTTCACCGCCGAATCCGTGTCGGCGTACAACGGTCCCGAGGGCCGGGCGTTCGGCGCCCAGGAAGCGCACGTGGTACCCGGGGAGGACGGGATCACCGTGCACCTGCCGGTGACCGTGCGCGGCGACCGGCTCGGGGTCCTGAGCGTCCGTTACCCGGCGGGCCGCCCGGTCGGTGGGCTGGTCGGCCCGCTGCAGGACGTGGCGGACGCGCTGGCCCACGAGATCCTCGTCGCCGACCGCGACACCGATTTCTTCCTGCAGGCGCGCCGGGCCAAGCGGCTCACCCTGGCCGCCGAGATGCAGTGGCAGCTGCTGCCGGGGCGCTCGTGCTCCCGGCCCGAGTACGACCTCGGGGCCCAACTGGATCCCGCGTACGCCATCTTCGGCGACAGCTTCGACTGGTCGGCCTCCGCCGACCACCTGACGCTGACCGTCAACAACGGCATGGGCGAGGGCATCGACGCGGCGCTGCTGACCAGCCTCGCCGTCAGCGCCCTGCGCAACGCCCGGCGCGCCGGCCTCGACCTCGCCGATCAGGCGGCCCTGGCGGACCAGGCCCTGTACGGCCAGTACCAGGGGCGGTTGCACCTGGCGATGCTGCTGCTCCGCTTCGGCCTGGACACCGGTGAGGTCGAGGTCATCGACGCCGGGTCGCCCCGGGTCTGGCGGCTGCGCGGGGGCACCGCGGAGCGGGTCGGGCTGGAGGCGCAGCTGCCGCTCGGCATGTTCGAGGACACCGTCTACACCGCCCAGCGCTTCCAAGTGCTGCCCGGGGACCGGCTGTTCTTCCTGAGCGACGGCGTCTACGACGTCCTTTCCCCCGGGGGCGAGCCGTACGGCCTGCACGCCCTGACCCGGGCCATCATGAACACGCGGCTGCTGCCGCCCTCGCAGGTGCCGCGGGCGCTCCTGAAGGAGCTGCCGGGGTACCGGGGCGACGTGGACGCCACCGACGACGCGATGGTCGTCTGCCTCGACTGGCGCGGCCGGTCCGGTACGGAGGCCGGCGGCGGCGCGCGGTAGGCGGCCTGGGCCGAAGCGCGCCGGACGGTGGCACAGTGGAGGCATGCCCCGTCCCGGCCGCTCCGGCGCGTACGAGGACCCGGCCGCGGCCCTCGCCGCCGCGGCGGACTTCCTCGCGGTGCTGCACGCCAGGGGCCAGGACGGTGTGGATCCGGCTGTATCGCCGTCGCAGCTGCGGGCGCTGCTCGCCGTGGAGGGTGCCGAGGGGGGCAACCTGCGGACTCTGGGCGACGTGCTCGGCTCGCGTCCGCCGTCGGTCACCCGGCTCTGCGACCGACTGGAGGCCATGGGGCTGCTGACCCGCTCACCCCATCCGTCCCGGCGCCGCGAGGTGGAGGTACGGCTCACACCGCAAGGGCGGGCGCTGCTGGACGAGCGGCGGGCGATCCGGGTGCGCGAGCTGTCGGCGGTGCTGGGGCGGATGGCGCCCGAGGCGGTGGACGCGCTGGTGGCGGGCCTGGAGGCGTTCCGGGAGGCCGCCGCGGGCTCGTACCCGGTCGCCGGCACGCCCGCAAGTGCCGGCACGCCCGCGGGCGCCGGCTCCTCCGCCGCGTCGACGCCGGCCTCCGTCCCCGACAGCGCCTGACGTCCGGGCCCCGGCGGCCGCTCCCGGTCCGGGGCTGGTTGCGAGCCCCGTCGGCGGCTCCCGGTCCACGGGTGGTTCCCGGTCCCTCCGCGGGATGACAGAATCATTGAGTTCGTAAAATATTGCCGAACGGCAAATGATCACTCTAGGCTTACCCGACGCAACCACGCGTCCGTCGGGCGTCCGCCGTGCGAGATGAGAAGGGACAGACGAGACGCCATGGTGAGCCTCTCCGGGCTCGGGGCCCAACCCCCGTCCGCCCGCACGCCGCAGCCGCGGGTGGTCCAGCCCCGGCAGGAGTCCGCCGGGAGACCGGACGATTCGCTGGCACTGTGGAACGGCCTACCCCCGTACGTCCTGCTCATCGAGGACGACGAGGGCGACGCCGTGCTCGTCGAGGAACTCGTGGAGGACAGCGGGATCGAGGTCCGCCTCGGCCGGGCCCGCTCCCTCGCCGACGCCCTGCACCTGCTGGAGGCCGAGGCCCCCGAGTGCGTCCTGCTGGACCTGCACCTGCCCGACGCCCAGGGCCTGGACGGGCTGGAGAAGGTCCTCGCCGTGTCCTCCGAGGCCGCGGTCGTCGTCCTGACGGGCCTGTCCGAGGAGGGGGCGGGACTGACCGCCGTCGCGGCCGGCGCCCAGGACTACCTGGTCAAGGGACGCCTCGAGGCCGACGTCTTCATGCGGGCCATCCGCTACGCGATCCAGCGCAAGCGCACCGAGCTGGCGGCCGTCGCCCTCCAGGCGGGCAAACTGCGCGCCGAGGAGAACGCCCGCCTCGAACGCGGCCTGCTCCCCACGCCGCTGCTGCTCGAGGACGCGGCCGACGCCGTCACCGTCTGCGCCCGCTACCAGCCCGGGCGCGCCCAGACGCTGCTCGGCGGGGATTTCTACGACGTCGTCCAGACCCCGGACGGGGCCACGCACGCCGTCGTCGGCGACGTGTCCGGCCACGGTCCCAGCGAGGCGGCGCTCGGCGTGTGCCTGCGCGTCGCGTGGCGGTCGTTCGTCATGGCCGGCGCCCGCGGCGCCGAACTGCTCGGGCTCCTGGAGCGGATCCTGCTGGCGGAACGCTCGGGCCCCGAGATCTTCGCCACCCTCGTCTCCCTGACCCGTCCGGCAGGCACCCGCGCCGTCTCCGTACAGCGCGCCGGCCACCCCGGTTTCCTGGTCCGTTCGGCGGCCGGCGTGGAGCTGCGCACCGTTCCGGGCGGGCCCGCGCTGGGCATCCTGCCCGGCTGGGGCGCCGGCTGGCCCGTCACCGAGGTGGCCGTGGAGGCGGGCGGCGCCGTGGTGCTCTTCACGGACGGTCTGATCGAAGGGCGCATCGGACCCGGCTCCGACCGTCTCGACGAGACGGGCCTGCTGGAAATCGCCCGCAAGCACGCCGGCCTGCCCGCGGAACCGTTCGTCGACACCCTCATCCAGGCGGCGCAGGGCCTCGCCGCGGACTGGGGCGGCCTGGCCGACGACGTCGCCGTCCTCCACCTCGAATGGAACTCCTCCACGTGACCTCCCCCGCACAGCCTCGCGAAACGCCCCGGGGGCGGGCTCCGGACCGCCACGGGCCGAGCCTCCAGGCCTGGCTGACCAGCGTGCTCGTCGTGCTCGCCCTCATGGTCGTCGGCACGGGCGCGCTCGGCGCGGCCCTCCTGTCCCACACCACCACGGCCGGAAACCGGCTCGTCGACGGGATCCTGCCCGCCCAGCGCGACGCCCTGCGGCTGGAGACGGCGCTGCTGGACCAGGAGACCGGGGTCCGCGGCTACCTGCTGGCCGACGAGCCCGCGCTGCTGGAGCCGTACGAGCGCGGTCTGGCCAACGAGACCGCGGCGGCCCAGCACCTGGCGACGGTCCTCGAGGGCGACAACGGCACGGGCGAGGACCTCGCGGCCGTGCAGGAGGCCGCCCGGACCTGGCGCGAGCAGTTCGCGGCCCCTGCCATCGCCTCCGTGGAGAACGGCTCCGCCCCGCCGTTCCTCCAGGCAGGCAAGGACCGCTTCGACGAGGTCCGTCGCCGGATCGCCGCCCAGCAGGCACACCTGGACCGCATCCAGGCCGATGCCCGCACCACCTTCGGTGAAGCCCGTTCGCAGCGCGACCACATCCTGCTGGCCATCGTCGTGGCCTTCCTGCTGGCCGGCTGCGCCCTCGCCGTGCTGCTCCACGTGGGCGTGCTGCGGCCGCTCGGCCTGGTGCGAACCGCCTCCCGGCGCGTCGCCGACGGGGCCTTCGAGGAGGAGATCCCCCTGCGCGGCCCCTCCGATCTACGTGCCCTGGCCCGGGCGGTGGAGGCCATGCGGCACCGGACCGTGGCCGAACTGACGGCGTCGCGGCGCAATGCCGAGCGGCTCGACCGCATAGCCGCCGAACTGGACGCACAGGCGGTGGAGCTGCGGCGTTCCAATACGGAGCTGGAGCAGTTCGCGTACGTGGCCTCGCACGACCTGCAGGAGCCGCTGCGCAAGGTGGCCTCCTTCTGCCAGCTGCTGGAGAAGCGGTACGGGGACCAGCTCGACGAGCGCGGCACCCAGTACATCGGCTTCGCCGTCGACGGCGCCAAACGGATGCAGGTGCTCATCAACGACCTGCTGACCTTCTCCCGGGTCGGCCGGGTCCAGGACGCGCGCGAGACGGTCGCGATGGACGGCCCCCTGGACCGGGCGCTGCGCAACCTGTCCGCCGCCGTGGAGGAGAGCGGCGCGGAGATCACCCGGCCCGAGCG
Source organism: Streptomyces sp. NBC_01439 (assembly GCF_036227605.1). Lineage (GTDB taxonomy): Bacteria > Actinomycetota > Actinomycetes > Streptomycetales > Streptomycetaceae > Streptomyces. Next base: position 8,719,407 of record NZ_CP109487.1, read on the forward strand.
GCTCCCGGACGTGGTGGGAGACCCGACGCTCCTGACGATGCTCTGGCAGAACCTGGTGGGCAACGCCGTCAAGTTCCGCTCGCCCGACCGCGCTCCGCGCGTCGAGGTGGCCGTGGCCGACGACCCCGACGGCCCCGACGCGGAGCCGGGATTCCACACCTTCACCGTCACCGACAACGGCATCGGAGTACCGGCCGAGTTCGCCGAGAAGGTCTTCGTCATCTTCCAGCGGCTGCACGGCCGCGAGACCTACGGCGGCACCGGTATCGGCCTCTCGCTCTGCAAGAAGATCGTCGAGCACGCGGGCGGGCGCATCCGGATCGACACCGAGCACCGGGAAGGCACCCGGATCGTCTTCACCCTGCCCGTCGTCGCCGTCCTACCCACCGCCGCCTCCGATACCGCCACCCCCGACGCGGCCGGGGCCGCGGTGTCCGGCGCCGGCGCCGACACCGAGCCGCCCGCTCCCGTACCCACCGAAGGAACCCTCCGATGAGCACTCCCGCAGACCGGCCCCGGGCCACCCCCGCCGAAGTCCTGCTGGTCGAGGACGACGCGGGCGACGAGCTGATGACCCGAGAGGCCTTCGAGGACAACAAGATCGGGAACGTGCTGCACGTCGTGCGGGACGGCTTGGAGGCCCTCGACTTCCTGTACCGCCGAGGCGAGCACGCCAACGCGCCGCGCCCGGACCTGATCCTGCTCGACCTGAACCTGCCGAAGTACGACGGACGGCAGGTCCTGGAGCGGATCAAGACGGATCCGGAGCTGAACCACATCCCCGTGGTCGTGCTCACCACCTCGGCGGCCGAGGAGGACATCCTGCGCAGCTACAAGCTGCACGCCAATGCCTACGTGACGAAGCCGGTGGACCTCGACCAGTTCATCCGGGCGATCCAGCAGATCGACGACTTCTTCGTCACCGTGGTCAAGCTCCCCCGCGCACGGTGAGGCCGGTGGCCGGGCGGGTGGCCGTGGCGGCGACAGGACGCAATGGTTCGGGAATGCGAACGGAAAGAGTGGGGAAGACGGACATGAGCAGCATGGACACACACGACGCCGAGGCACGCAGTCGCGTCGAAACCCGCTCCGACGGGGACGTACGCATCATCGTGATGGCGGGTGAGTTCGACATGGACAACGTGGCCGATCTGCGGACCGCCATGGATCCGGCGGCGCCCGGTGTGGCCCGGTTCGTTCTGGACGTCGCCGGGGTGACGTTCGCGGACTCGACCGCGCTCAGCGTCATGCTGCAGCCCACGCTGCACCGGCCGGTGGTCCTGGCGGGGACCGTGCCGAGCCGTCTGGCCCGGCTGCTGGAGCTCACCGGTGCAGATCTGGCCTTCGCCACCGCGCCCAGCGTGGCCGAGGGCACGGTCATGACCGTCCCGCCCCGACAGGGGTGAACGGCGTTCCCGTGAGGAGGTGAACGGTGCTGGACCACGCCGATACGAGCGGCATCAGAACGAGCCCGGGCGCGCCGCGCACCGCCATGCAGGCGCGCGACCGCGTACGGGCCCTGCTGAGGTCCTCCACCGTCGCGCGGGTCGGCACCGCCGACGTGGACGTGGAGGTACTCCTCACCGACGCCCTGCTGGTGACCTCGGAGCTGGTCACGAACGCCATCCGGCACGGCGGCGGGCTGCTGGGCTTCGACGCCTCCCTGTGCGCCGGCGGGGCGGGCCTGCGGATCACCGTCACGGACGCCGTCAGCACCGCTCCCCCGCCCTCCCGTCCTGCCGGTCCCTCCCGTCCGGCAGGCGCGGCGACGGGCCAGGGCGGCTACGGGTGGCCGCTGATACACCGCCTCGCACGCAGCGTGCGGATCACCCCTGCGGCGCACGGCGGCAAACGCATCGAGGTCGTCGTCCCGCTCGACGGCGCGCCCCGCTCCCCGTGAGTCTCCCGGCCGGTGTGAGGGCCCCACCGGTTTGGGGTCCGGGATTTCGGCCATACGGACGTCGAACACCCCGACACCGGTCGCCGGGGTGGGAGGGGGGAACTCGTATGACCGCGTCGTGCTCAGGTGTCAGTACTACGCCGAGGACAACCGGGTCGGCGCGCAGCACCTCCAGCGCGCCGGCGGCGGGCCCCGGCCGCCCGGACCGCACAGCAGGCGCCCGCCCCGTGCGGGTCCGGCGCCGACACGTCCCGGCCCCCCTACCCGAGGAGCCACGTCATGACCACCACCGACGACACCGTCACCACCGCGGCCGATGCCGCCGACCGGGCCGAGGAGCGGATCCACCGCATCCGCCGCCGTCTGGAACGCCTCATCGGCATTGCGGCGACCGAGGGGAACTCCGTACGTCCGTTGCGCAACGGCGACGAGATCTTCGCCTCGATGCTCGACGCCATCTCCTCCGCCCGGCACACCATCGACATGATGACCTTCGTCTACTGGAAGGGCGACATCGCCCGCCGGTTCGCCGAGGCCCTGGCCGAGCGGGCCCGCGACGGGGTGCGCGTACGGCTGTTGCTGGACGGCTTCGGCAGCCGCCTGATCGAGCGGGACCTGCTGGACCGGATGAGCACGGCCGGGGTGGACGTCGCATGGTTCCGCAGACCCGCCTTCCTCTCTCCGCTCAAGCAGAACCACCGCTGCCACCGCAAGGTCCTCGTCGTCGACGAGCGGACCGCCTTCACGGGCGGCGTCGGCATAGCCGAGGAGTGGTGCGGCGACGCCCGCAACCCGCACGAGTGGCGTGACACGCATGCCGAGGTGCGCGGGCCGGCCGTCGACGGGATCGCGGCGGCGTTCGCCCAGAACTGGGCCGAATGCCATCCCGAACTCTTCGACGACCGTGACCGTTTCGTGAATCACGAGCCGGCCGGCTCCGCCGTCGTCCAGGTGGTGCGCGGCTCGGCCGCCTTCGGGTGGCAAGACATGCAGACGCTGATGCGGGTCGTCCTGGAATCGGCGGAGGAGCGCGTGCGCCTGGCGACCGCGTACTTCGCCCCCGACGACTACTTCGTCGAGCTGCTGTCCGCCACCGCCCGGCGGGGCGTGACGGTGGAGATCCTGCTGCCCGGCCCGCACACCGACAAGCGGGTGTGCCAACTGGCGGGGCAGCACCACTACGAGGCGCTCACCGCCGCCGGAGTGCGTATCCACCAGTACCAGCCGACGATGATGCACGCCAAGATCATGACGATGGACGGGGTGGTCTCCCTCATCGGCTCGTCGAACTTCAACCGCCGCTCCCTCGACCACGACGAGGAGGTCATGTTGGCCGTCATGGACCCGGCCGTCACCCGCACCCTGGACGAGCATTACGAGGATGACCTCCGGGCCAGCACGCGCATCGCTCCGGGACGCTGGCGCCGCCGCTCCGTGCTCCAGCGCGCCCGGGAACTCTCGGTCCGGCCGCTGCGCCGCTTCCTGTGAGGCGGCGATGTCGCACGGGGCCGACGGGCCCGAGGAACAGCTCGAGCAGCGGCTGACGGCCGCGGAGCTCGCGGCCGCCCGGGCACTCGCCGGGCGGCTGCCCGCGCTGATCGAGGAGCTGGCGGCCTGCGGGCTGCCGGGCACCCTGCTCCACGGTGACTTCCCCCCGGCAACCGGCGCTCCGACGGCAGCCGGGCCGTGGTCGTGGACGATCCGATGATCTGAAAGGAACGGCCTAGCCGCGAGGGTCCGCGGCGGTGTGTTCGAGGATCGCCGTGACGATCGTCGACCAGTCGGCCCGCTCGACCCCGTGTCCGGCATCCTCCAGGGCCAACAGCTTTGCCCCGAGGATCCGTTCCGCGAGCGCCTCGCCGTGTCGGAGCGGGAACAGCGGGTCGGCGGTCCCGTGGATCACCAGCGCGGGTACGGCGATCGAGGACAGGGGGGCCCGCGAGACCGCGCCGTCCGTGAGCGCGTCATGGTGGCGGGCCGCGCCGAAATCGTGCGCGCGCTCGACGTCGCGGCGTACGAGGTCGCGGGCGGCGGCCTCGTCGAACGGGCGCCGCCCGCCCGCCAGCAGACGCGCGTAGGCGACCTGGTGGTCCACGACCGCGCCGGCATCCGACCCGTCGACGTGGGCGGCCGAGACGAACCGCATGAACTCCTCGGTCGGCGGGGGCAGCACGGGGCCGCCGGGCACGGCGCAGGACGTGCTGATCAGGACGAGCGACCGGACGCGGTCGGGGTGATCGAGCGCCAGCAGCTGCGCGAGCGCCCCTCCCGCCGAGACGCCCACGACGTGCGCGGCCGGGACCTCGTGGGCGCGCAGCACGCGGACGGCGTCGGCGACCAGGTCCGCGCTCGTGTACCCGGGGCGGCCGGGCGGGGAGGTGACCGACCGGCCGGTGTCGCGGTGGTCGTAACGGATCACGAAGCGTCCGCCCGCGGCGAGCATCCGGCAGAAGCCCTCCTCCCACCAGAGCATCGAAGCCCCCAGGCCCATGACGAGCAGGACGGGCGGATCCGACGGATCGCCGAAGGACTCGGTGCACAGCTCGATGCCGTCCACCTCGATCACGCGCTGAGCCATCGTCGCTCCTCCTCGCCGGTCCCATGATGCCCACGTGGGGGAGGGCTCGCTCAGGTCGAAGCCCCTGCCGCCGCGGACGGGAAGACGCCCACCGGCCCGCCCGCAGCGTTGCGTACCGAGCGCCCGCGCATGCGTTCGGGAGGCCGGTCGGCGCACCGCCCGGGCGGCCGGTGTGCGCCCGGACGGCCCAACGGGCGCGGGCTCCGGGGGACGCCTACCCTGAAACGGCAACCCGCCGACACGCCCCCGGTCCCGCGGTCGGGGTCGGTGCGTCCGGCTCAGTTCAGCACCGAAAGGCGGTTCCGACATGGCCACCAGGTCTGACGCTCCCGTTCTCGACACGCTCGCCGCGATGACCATCGACTCCATCGAGCACTGCAGCATGGACGAGAAGACGCTCATCACCACCCGCATCGCCGCCCTCGTCGCCATGGACGCCCCGGCCATCTCCTACTTGGCGCACATCAGCCCCGCGGTCAAGGCCGACTTCACCGTCGAGCAGCTGCAGGACGTGCTCGTCGCGATCGCCCCCGTCGTGGGCACCGCGCGCGTCATGTCGGCCGCGGGCCATATAGCCCAGGCGTTCGGCGTCGCCATAGCCATGCTCGAGAGCGAAGCCGAAGCCATGGCCGCCGCCGAGGAAGAGAGCCGCCACAAGTCCTGATCCGTTCCCGACCTGACCTGCGCGCCTGCCGCGCCTGCCCGGCCCGGCGTCGGGAGCCGGCAGGCGCGCCGGTCGGGCGGGAAATCCGCGAGTTGCGCATCGGCCTTCGCCGTCCTACGGGCACACACGGACGCGCCGGCAGCCGGCACGGCGTGCTGCCCCCGGGACCGCCGGATCCTCCGGACGGCCGTACCCGGCTCGCCCGCCGCGCGGGCCCGGGCGAGTCTGAGCGGGATCGACCCCGTCGACCCGGAGGCCCACTTGAGCGCGATGGATGTCCCCCTCCCGGACGAGCGCCCGCGGGGCGGGCCGACTGACGCCGCAGCGGCCAGGACCGGCACGCCCACGCTCACGTGGGTCACCCTCGCGATGATGACGACTGCCTCCGTCGCCAGCCTCCGCGCGGCGCCCACCATGGCCGTGTACGGCCTGGCCTGCGTGTTCCTGTACCTCGTACCCGCGATCGTGTTCCTGCTGCCGACCTCGCTGGTCTCGGCGGAGCTCGCGTCGGGGTGGTCGGGCGGCGTGTACCGGTGGGTGAGCGAGGGACTGTCGAAGCCGCTCGGGTTCCTCGCCGTGTGGTGCCAGTTCGCCATGACGATCTTCTACTACCCCAGCCTGCTGGCGTTCGTCGCGAGTACGTTGGCGTACGTCATCGACCCGGCCCTGGCCTCCAACGGCGTCTACACGGCCATCGTGATCGTCGTCCTCTACTGGACGGGCGTCTGGGTGTCCTCGCAGGGCACGAAGGCGTTGTCGGGGCTCGCCTCCTGGGGCCTGATCATCGGCACGCTCATCCCGGGCTCCCTGCTGGTGATCCTCGGCATCGTCTTCCTCGGCCAGGGCAACCCGTCCGCGGCTCCGATGGGCGCCTCGAACATCTTCCCCGTCTGGACGGGCCTGGCCAGCCTGGTGCTCATCGTCAACAACTTCCTGAGCTACTCGGGCATGGAGATGAACGCCGTCCACGTCTCGTCGTTGAAGGACCCGCCGCGGGAGTTCCCCAAGACGATGTTCCTCGCGATGGGGATGGTGCTGCTGATCTTCATCCTGCCGGCCCTCGCCATCAGCTGGGTGGTCCCGGCCGACCAGCTGTCGCTGACCGCGGGCGTCATGCAGGCCTTCGACGCGTTCTTCTCCTACTTCCACATCGGCTGGCTGACCCCGATCGCAGCGGTGGCCCTGGTGGCCGCCTCCCTGGGCGGGATGCTCACCTGGCTGGCCGGACCGTCCAAGGGCCTGCTCCTGATCTCGCGTCAAGAGGGCTACCTGCCGCCGTTCCTGCAACAGCTCAACAGCCACGGCGTCCAGCAGAACATCCTCGTCACCCAGGGCATCGTCACCACCGTGATCGCGCTGATGTACGCGCTGATCCCCAACGTGTCCAGCGTCTACTGGATCTTCTCGGTGATCACCACCCAGGTGTACCTGATCATGTACCTGCTGATGTTCGTGGCGGCCGTGCGGCTGCGCAAGACCCACCCCGACCACCCGCGCGGATACCGCGCCCCGGCCCTGATCCTGATCTGCGTGGTGGGCTTCCTCGCCTCCGCCGCCGCCATGGTCATCGGGTTCGTGCCCTCCTCGCAGTTCGGCGGCGGCAGCGTTTGGGCCTACATCGGCATCGTCGGCGGCGGCCTGCTCCTCCTCGGCGTGGTCATCCCCTGGCTGTGCCTGCGGCTGCGCAAGCCCAGCTGGCGCACCGCGGCCGCGGAGTCGACGGGAGACGTGGCATGAGCCCCACCCGCTTCGCCTCTCAGCACAGGTGGATCCACATCGGCGCGATCGTGCTGCTCGTCGCCTTCGTCGTGGTCGGGCTGATCCAGTACAAGGCCGTACGGTCCACCAACCAGGCCCTGGACAAGGCCAACCAGCTCACGGACGAACTGGTCGCCGCCGGATTCGCCCGGCCCGATCCCCACACCCTGGCCCGTGCGCTCGGCGAGGACGGGGGCATCGTCTGCGAGGACCCCGCGTCCGCCCTCAAGTCCGCCCTGTGGAAGATCAACCTTTCCAACGGGGCCACCGGACCCGGCCAGCGCCCGGTCATCGTCGACCGCCGGGCCGTCCAGGCGGAGGCGCTCGTGCTGAAGGTCTACTGCCCCGACACCCTGCACCGCATCCAGGACGAGATCGACGACCTGAAGACCGAGCAGACGGTGAGGCGCGACGACGATGGTTGACCCCGCCCGCGACCTGCCCGGCGCCGGCTCCGATGCTGCCGTCGATGCCCTGGCCGAGCGCATCGACGCGCTGATGCCCCGCGCCAAGTCCGACCTGGCCGAGCTGGTCGCCATCCGCTCGGTGGCCGACCCCCGGCAGTTCCCTCCCGAGGAATGCGAGCGGGCCGCCCGGTGGGTGGCCGACGCGTTCACCGAGGCGGGCCTGATCGACGTACGCCTGGAAGAGACCCCCGACGGCAGCCACGCCGTCCTCGGCCACCGGCCGGGCCCGGAGGGCTCCCCGACCGTGCTGCTGTACTGCCACTACGACGTACAGCCCCCGCTCGGCGAAGCCGCCTGGACCTCTCCGCCGTTCACGCTCACCGAGCGCGACGGACGCTGGTACGGGCGCGGCACCGCCGACTGCAAGGGCAACATCGTCATGCACCTCACCGCACTGCGGGCCCTGGGCGACACGCTGCCCGTGGGGCTGAAGTTCGTCGCCGAGGGGTCCGAGGAACAAGGCACCGGCGGGCTGGAAGAGTACGTGACCGCGCACCCGGGCGACATCTGCGCCGATGCGCTGCTCATCTGCGACACCGGCAACGCCGCCGTCGGCCGCCCCACCGCCACCACGGCGCTGCGCGGCCTCGCCAACGTCGTCGTCACCGTCACCACCCTCCGCGGCGACCTGCACTCGGGCATGTTCGGCGGCCCCGCCCCCGACGCCCTGGCGGCCTTGATCCAGATGCTCTCCACGCTGCGCGACGCCGACGGCGGGACCCGCATCGAGGGCCTCGACTGCACCGGTACCTGGGCCGGGGTGCCGTACGAGGAGGAGCAGTTCCGGGCCGACGCCTCCGTCCTGGAAGGGGTCCGCCTCACCGGCTCGGGCTCGGTGGCGGACCGGCTCTGGGCGCGCCCGGCCGTCACGGTCCTCGGGATCGACTGCCCGCCCGTGGTCGGCTCCGCCGCCGCCGTACCGGCGAAGGCACGGGCCCGGGTGAGCCTGCGCGTGCCACCGGGGACGGCATCCGAAGCCGCCCTGGCCGCCCTCACCGCGCACCTGACGGCCGCCGCGCCCTGGGGCGCCCGGGTCTCGATCGAGAAGGAGGGCACGGGATCGCCGTTCCGCCCGGCCACCGACGGGCCGGCCTACTGGGCCATGGGACGGGCCATGGAGCAGGCGTACGGCCGGCCGATGGAGTTCCTCGGCCAGGGGGGCTCCATCCCCCTGTGCAACGTGCTCGCCGGAACCTGCCCGGACGCGGAGATCATCCTCATGGGGGTGGAAGAGCCCCGCTGTCTGATCCACGCGCCCGACGAGAGCGTCGATCCGAGCGAGATCCGCACCATGGCGCTCGTCGAGGCGCTCTTCCTCCTCGGCTATCCGTCGGCGCGCTGACACGCGGAAAGCCGGAGCCGCGACGTCTCGCGGCTCCGGCAACCGGCCCCGGGGGGAGGGCCGTTCTCGGTGGGCGGTGGTGGATGCGCCGGAGCGCGGCCGCATCCCCGCCCAGGGGTCAGCCCGCGGATCCCTCCAGGGCGGTGTCGGGGATCCAGGAGCCGTGGATGCCGGCGGTGACGCGGTGGGGGAGGTGGACGGTGGCGATGCGATCGAGGCCGGACGCGTCCAGGACGAGGAGCTGCGAGGCGTTCTGCTTGAGGTCGGAGACGACGGTGAGGAGGTAGCCGTCGTCCTCGCGGGCGGTGCCGGCGGCGGGAACGAAGACCGCTTCGCTGGGCAGGCGGGCGTCGCCGACCTGGTGGATGCGGCGGGCTCCGGTCGTGCGGTCGTACTTGACGATGCCGTAGCCGCCGAAACCCTTCTCGTCGGGGAAGGAGATGGCGTACTGGTAACGGTTCTCGACGCCGAGGTAGTCCTCGTTGAGGGTGGGGAACTCGACGGGGAGGTCGTCGATGATCTGTTCGTCGACGGTGCCGGCGGTCAGGTCGATGACCCAGCGGCGGGTGTAGGAGCGGGCGTTGGGCTCGCTCCCGCGTCCGGGTGCGCCGACCCACCAGTTCCAGGAGAGCCGGAAGCCCTCGCGGTCGACGGTGGGGCCCTCCAGCACGATGCGGCCCTGGCCGTCCTCGTACGCGTTGGAGACGTGCAGCATGTTGCCGGGCTCGATGGAGAACCAGCGGACGTGGCGGGCGCCGTCCTCGCCGCGGGGCATGACGCCGATCCGGGAGGGCTGGTGGTCGTTCCAGCTGTAGGGGATGCCGGAGTTCTCGGTGTGGTCGAAGGTGACGTTGCCCTCGATGAAGACGACGTGGCGGCGGGTGACGGCGAAGTCGTGCTTGAGGGCGGCGGTCGCTCCGGGAACCTCGGCGCTGTGGGTCAGGGCGCCCTTGGCGTCGGAGACGTAGTAGGTCAGGAACGGCGGGAAGGGCGAGGAGGCGAAGAAGTGGAGCTCCCCGGTCGAGGGGTCTTCCTTGGGGTGCGCGGTCATGGCGGTGCGCAGTTTGCCGTCGAAGTCGTAGGCGCCGACGGTGTCGAGGTCCGGGGTGAGCTCGAAGGGCAGGTTGGCCTCGCACAGGGCCAGGAGGCGTCCGGCGTGCTCGATGACGTGGGTGCCGGCGGTGCTCGCGGTCAGGTCGGGGCCGTGTTCGGTCATGTAGGGGGCGCCTTCGAGGGCGGGGGTGTGGACCCAGCGGTTGCGGTACCACTCGGCGCGCCCGTCACGCAGCCGGATGCCGTGGACCATGCCACTGCCCTTGAACCAGTGGGTGGGGGTGACACCGGGCTTCGGGTTGTGCCCGTTGCGCAGCAGCCGGCCCGTCAGCTCGGGCGGCAGCGTGCCCTCGACGGTGAGCTCGGCGGCGGAGACCTCCTCGGCGACGGGGGTGTAGTGGCCGGTCAGGTACGGCGGGGTGGTCGTCATGGCAGCAGTCCTTTTCGCGAATGCGTGGGTGCGTGGGTGGGTGGGTGGGTGCGCTGATGTGTGGATCTGTGGATGCGTGGAACCGCGGACGCGGTGGTCGGTCAGGCGGCCCGCTCGGCGCGGTTCTTGAGGTGGGAGAGCCAGCCCTGCAGGGAGTCGTGGAGGGCCTTGCCGAGTTCGTCGGTATTGGCGTCGACCGGGGCCCCGCTCCAGGACTCCTCGGTGTGGACGACGACACCGGCTTCGGACTGTTCGAAGGTCCACACGTGGACGCCGACGATGCCCTCGACAGTCCCGCCCCAGACGATCCGCTTCCCGGGGACCAGCTCCCGCACCGTGGAAGTGATGTCCAGGCCGTGGGTCAGCCAACGGAACGACCTGCCGGGCAGCAGCGGTCCGTCGACCTCCGTCCGGTCGATGTCCGTGTTCCAGGCGGACCAGGCCGCCACGTCGGTGTGCAGCGCCCACACGGTCGTGAGGGGGGCGTCGATCACGGTGCTCAGGCGGACGATCACGGGAGCGGTCTCGTCGATGGTGACCATGGCTGTACTTCCTGTCTGGATGAGATGGGTCGGTGGTGCGGCCGTGGCTGGTCTAGCGGTTCGGCCGGGCGGGGGAGAACGGGGAGGTGCCCGGGTCGGAGGCCGGTCGGGGGGTGCTGGCGGTCGGGGCGGGCGCCCCGGTCCGGCGGGTGAGGAGCGGTGCGAGGAGTGCGGTGGTGGCGAGGACTGCTGCGGAGGCGGTGAAGGCGGCCTGGTATCCCGTGGTGAGGGCTTCCAACGGGGGCTGGTCGGTGGGGGCGTGGGCGGTGACGGAGCCGGCCAGGGTGGCCAGGGCGGCGAGTCCGATCGCGCCGCCGACCTGTCGGGTGGTGTTCACCAGTCCGCCGGCGAGGCCCGCGTCCTGGCGCGGTACGCCGTCCACGGCGAGCGCGGTGAGTTGGACGAAGGCGATGCTCAGGCCCAGTCCGATCAGGACGCTCGGCCCGAAGACATCGACGAGGTAGCTCCCGTCCGCCCGCATCCACGACAGCCACAGCAGACCCGCGGCCTCGGTCAGCAGGGCGGCGGTGACGGTCGCCGTGGCGCCGATGACCCGGGCGATCCGCGGGGCGAGCGCGGAGCCGATCATATGGGCCATGGCGAGGGGGAGCTGTCCCAAGCCGGTGACCAAGGGGCCTGCTCCGAGGACCTGTTGCTGGTAGAGCGGCAGGAAGAAGAACAGGGCTATCCATACGGACCCCAGCAGCGCCATCAGTAGATTGCCCGCGGCGACCCGGCCGGTCGAGAACAGCCTGGGCGGGATCAGGGCGTCCGGCCGGCGACGTTCGATCACGCAGAAGGCCGCGAGCAGTACGGCGGCGAGGCCGAGGGAGCCCAGCACCCGGGCGTCCGTCCAGCCGGCGCCCCGAGCGCCGGTCAGCCCCCACACCAGGCAGGTCAGGGCCAGGGTGACGGTGACGGTGCCCAGCAGGTCGAACCGCCCGCGCTGCCGCGCGCCCCGCCGCCCGTCCTCTCCGCCGGACTCCGCCGCCGCGTCCCGTGGCACGAGCGCCGCCACGGCGACCAGCACCGCCGCCGCTCCGAGCGCGACCGAGTGGAAGATCCAGGGCCAGCCCCAGGCCTGGGTGAGTGCGCCGCCCAGCAGCACGCCGCCGGCCGCTCCTGCGCCGGAGACGGCGCCCCACACGCCCAGGGCCCTGCCGCGCCCGGGGCCGGGCGGGAACCGGTCCATCACCAGGGCGAGCGCGGCCGGGGCGATCGCGGCGGCCCCGACGCCCTGCACCGCGCGGGCCGTGATCAGCACGCCGGCGGAGGTGGCCAGTCCCGCCGCCACCGAGGCCAGCGCGAACAGGGCGAGCCCGGCGACCAGCACCCGGCGGCGGCCGAGCAGGTCGGCGACCCGTCCGCCCGCCAGGAGCAGCGCCCCGAACGCCAGGCCGTAGGCGTTGACCACCCAGGTGGTCCCGCCGTCCGAGAGGCCGGCCCCCGCACGGATCTGCGGCAGCGCCACATTGACGATCGAGGTGGCGAGCATGACGGTGAACTGGGCCGCGGCGAGCGCGGTGAGCACCGCTCCCGGTCCGGGGGCCCGGCCCGCTGCCCGGCCCGTCTGCGTGAGTGCAACGTTCATGCCGCACAGACTCGACGCGGACGGTGTCCACTATCCAGGCCCGGCAGGAGCGGCCACTGTCCACTCCTGTCCGCACCTGTCCACCCGTTCGAGCCGACGGTGCGCGTCCGTCGCTGCTGGGTCGACGCTCCCGGCTCTCGCCGGCCCGGCAAGAGCCGAGAGGGACGGCCTAACGCGGGTCGTGCAACTCCTGCTGCCACAACGCCTCACAGAGCAGGTCCAGCCCTTGGCGCAGGTGGCGGCGGTAGGTGCCGTACGGAAGGCCGAGGCGCCGGGCGGCGGCCTCCTGGGTGGGCGCACCGGCGAAGTAGCCCGCCGTCAGGGCCTCGCGGGCGCGCACCCCGCGCGGGTCGAGCCCGAGGTCGTCGACGGCCCGGCGCAACAGGGCCCGCAACTCCCCGACGGGATCACCGAAGTCGGCCGCGAGCCGGGTGCGCATCAGGGCGCAGGCTGCGAACGCGTCCGCATCGCGCCAGTGGGCCAGCGCCTCGCGCACGGCCTGGTCGAACGAGGTGCGCGAAACGGGCGACGGGCCGGCCGGGGCGGCGGGCGCCTCGGTGGCCGATATGAAGTGCATGAGCCAAGACTCCACCGGCAGTTGACGCCAGTCGACGCCGAACACCCCGTACGTGTGCTCACCGACCCGCGGCCGCGCCCCCGTGTCCGCCAAGGTGCCCTTGACGCGCTCGGCCCAGGTCTCGGCGTCCTGGAAGACGGCGAAGCCGTACGCGCGCCCGCGGGCGCGGGCGGCCTCCGCCTGGGCCCGGGAACTGCTCAGGTCGATGACGCGCGAGGGCACCTGGTACTGCTCGGGGTAGATCGAGAAGCGGCTGACGCCGATGTGCTCACCGGGGCTCACCGGCGCGGTGGCCTCGGTGTACCGCCACGCGGCGGCCACGACGGGATCGGTGGCCAGGTCCTGGGCATCGGGAGGGGACGACAGGACCAGCCGCGCCGTGAACGCCACGATCCGGCCCGTGCTCACGAGCCGGTACACGCTGAAGGCCTGCGGCTGGCGCTCGGCCCAGTAGCGGACCAGGTCCGCGGAGGCGGCCCCTTCCGTCTCGGTGGCCATGCGCAGGATGACATCGATGTCGTCCGGGTGCAGAGGACGGTCGTGCACCTCGTCCTCGCGGGACCAGGAGCGCAGCCGGGCCAGCGTCGCACCCTCCCGGAACAGGTAGAAGAGATCGTCGGTGACGGTCCACACCCGCTCCTCGGGCGCCTCGCGCAGGATCCGCAGGTACTCGTCCGCCAGGCGCTGGCGCATCGCCTCGAAGGCGTTGGGTGCCCGCCAGCGCAGGTCGGCGGCGAGCGTCTCGCGCGCCGCGTCGTGCGGGTACAGCCCCCGCAGGGTGGACTCCATGAAGGGCAGGTCGCGCAGCCAGGAGAAGAGCGGATGGACGTCCTCTCCGGGGAGGACCGCGGCCAGCAGTTCCTCGGACGTCGAGTGGGCCTGCGCCGCCACCTCCAGGGCGCGGCGGTGGGCCGCCGTGGGCACCTCCCCGATCAGCCCCGCCAGCAGGGTGCGCAGTACGTCCGCCGTCGGGGCCCAGATCTCCTCCCGGCCGCAGCCCGCCGATCCGGCCGCGGCCGCCAGCGACAGCGCCAGTGGGTTGCCCCCGGCGAAGCGCAGCACCCGGTCGCGCAGTTCGGGGCGGATCTGCGCCGCCACCAACAGGCTCCGGGCCTGCTCCGTGGAGAACGGCTCCAGTTCGCTCACGTGCAGCAGCCGGGACCAGGCGGGATCGGCGGCCCACTGCGGCTGCGGAGCGCGCCGGCCGCCCAGGACGACCAGGGTGTCGTCCGCGGCACGGGGCAGGAAGTGGTGCCACAGCCAGCTCTCCAGCCACTGGCAGTGCTCGAATGAGTCCACGAACAGGACCGTGCCCGGAACGTCCAGGAACGGTCCGGCGGCGTGCTCGAAATCGACCGGGTCCCGGCTGACGAACCGGCCGTCGAGCTCGACGAGCAGCCGCCCGGCCGCCCGGGCGTGGTCCGCCAGTCGCCGCAGCAGCGTCGACTTCCCGATGCCGCCCGGCCCGTACACGTAGAACGCGAACGGCGCCTGCGGATCACCGGCCAACGCCTCGCCGAAGCGGACGAGTTCCTCGTCCCGGCCGACGAAGGCCCGTACGCGCGCTCTGCTCAATCTTTCCCCCACGGACACCATGGCGGGCTCCCTCCCTTTGTTCCAGCAGCGGACTGCGATCGCGGTGGTCCGGAACCCTTCGCGGACCACCTGGCTCCGATGTGGCGGAGCCTTTCATGTCACTTGACGAGGCCGAGGTTCTCGTCGTCGGCGTGGCCGGTGACCAGGAGGGTGGTCTCTTCGACGCGCTGGAAGCGGCCGTCGGGAGCCAGTTCGGCGAAGAGGTAGACCTCGGTGCGGGAGGTGTGGCCGTCGTGGTGGAGGAGGGTGACGGTGTGCCGGTCTGCGTAGCGCGGTCCGTCGCGGAGTTCGTCGTGGACCTCGATGTGCCCGCTGCGGATCAGGGAGCGCAGGCGCGTCATGTGCTGGACGAAGGAGGTCCGGTCACTCCACACGCCGTTCGTGCGCTGGCGGTAGTCGGGGCTGAAGTGCCGGTCGACGGCTTCGGCGAGGTCGAGGCCCGGGGTGAACAGCAGATCGTTGATGGCTCGGGTGATGTAGGTCGATGTCATGGTCGTCTTCACCTGGGGAGAGTGGGGGGTGGAGGGGAAACGTCCGGGCTCTCGGAGCCGCGGAGGCAGGGCCCCGGGAAGCCCGGAGGTCCGGAAGCCCGGGAAGGCGGGGGAGGCCGGGGGGAGGACGGACGTCGGTCATGCACGTCGGTCACGGCCGGTGGTGCGTCAGCGGACGGGCGTGAAGTCCAGTGGCAGCGCGAGCGGGCCCCGCGTGTACAGGCCGGCCTCCCGGTACTGGGAGTCGGGGCTGTGGCGGACCTGGTCGAGCAGGGGCAGGAGGATCGCGGCGACGGTCTCGATCTCGGCGCGCGCGAAGGCCGTGCCGACGCACTGGTGGAGTCCGGTACCGAAGGACAGGTGCTCGGCGGCCGCGGTGAAGGAGCGGGCGGTGCCCAGGTCCGGGCGGTGGATGTCGAAGGTGTCCGGGGCGGTGAAGGCGCCCGGGTCGCGGTTGGCCGCCCCGATCATGCAGAAGACGGTGGCACCTGCCGGGACGGTGGTGCCGGCGAACACAGTGTCCCCCTCCACCCGGCGGGGAATGAGCTGGACCGGCGGGGTGTAGCGCAGGGTCTCGGCGATCGCGGCGGCCAGCAGGTCCGGGTCCCGGCGGACCCGTGCCAGCTGCTCGGGGTGGTCGATCAGATGCTTGAAGAGCAGGGCCAGCGTCTTGTCCGCGGGCTCGGTGGCGGCGGCCAGGACGTTGATGATCAGCGCGGTGACATCGCGATCGCTCATGGCGATGCCGTCGATCTCGGTGGTGCACAGCTTCGACATCAGGTCTTCGCCGGGGGCGCGGCGCCGCTGCTCGATCACGGGGAGGAGGTAGGCCTCCAACTGCTCCGCGCAGTCAATGCAGTGGCGACGGCGTTCGGGGGTGTAGGTCAGGCTGGTGATGAATTCGGCCACCCCGCTGTGCCAGGCGGCCACCTGCTGCCAGTCCCTTCGGTCCAGGCCCAGGACGTCGAGCGTCACGCGGATGGCGAAGGGCTTGCCGAAGTCGTTGACCAGGTCCATCCGGCCCAGGGGGAGGAAGGGGGCCATGAGTTCGGCGGCGGTGGCGCGGATGACGCGCATCTGGTCCTGGAGGGCCCGGCCGGTGAAGGCCCGAACCACGATTCTTCGTTTGGCGGTGTGCTCGGCCCCGGTCATCTGGGCCAGGACCGGCCCGCGCATCACCGGCTCGGCGCGTACCTGCAGCGTTCCGGTGCTGAACGCCTCGTGGTCGGTCAGCACCCGCTTCACGTCCTCGTAGCGGGAGAGGAAGTAGCTGTCGATCGCCGGTTCGTAGTGCACCGGGGCCCGTTCCCGCAGCCGTGCGAAGTAGCGGTAGGGGGCGGCGGCGAAGTCCTCGGACAGGACGCTGAAACCGGTATCGACCACGGGCATGGTGAAGACCTCTCGAACTGCGCAACACGGGGAAGGAACAAGAAACGGGTCGGCGAATCCCGCGCCCTGGTCCTGGCCGGAGGGGATTCCGGCCGGGACGCCGCCCACGCCCCTCGCGTGAGCGAGAGAGCGATCAGGCAGGCCGTCCGGCCTGAAAGACGAGGGAACGGCGGTATGGGTTGCGCCAGTTGGGGCGCCTTCACATCCGGCCATCGGGCGGGAAACGATGCAAGACGCGCAGCTCTCGGCGCCAGGTCGGCCCTGCCGTCGTCATGGCGGGGCTCGCCGGCACCAACCCGATCGGGGCTGATCGACCGACGGTTAAGGTGAACTCTGTTCGAACGGAGGGGCGTGCGGCAGCCGCGGTCGCAGCATCCCCCGTGGCACTGGCTCCAACGAACCCGAGAGGACCCGCCTTGAACGTTTCGTCAGGATTGCCGTCGGCCGTCAAGGAGGAGGAGAAGCCGGGATGGGGCCTGGCCGTGACCTTGTTCGCGGTGTTGTCCCTCGTGCTCCGCCTGACCGACGTCTGGTCCTGGTGGGCCGTCCTCTGGGCGCCGTTGTTCGTGTTCGCCGTCGGCTCCGTGGCGTACGAATGGCGACTGACGGCCCGCGGCCGGTGGCGCATGCGCCCCGTGGAGTGGGTGTTCCTCGGCGTCACCCACCTCAGTCTCGTCGCCGCACTGGCGAGGATCTTCGGCCTCCTGCCCCGGTGAGGGTGACGCCGGGGCGACGCCGGAAGGGGAACCTTCCCCCCGGCCGGCGGCTTCGAAGCCCCGCCGAGTCCGGCCGTCAGGTGTGGCGCCGGACCGGTTCCCCGAGCAGCTCGGTCAGTTCCGTTTCGACGGCGGCCAGGAGGGCTGGCCCCCAGACGGTCAGCGTCTGTTCCCAGGGGTGGCCGAAGGTGCCCAGGCGCAGGTCGTCGGTGAGGTGGAGGTAGTAGTCGCCGTCGGGGTAGGTGCCGAGCCCGGGGCGGGGTGGCCGTCCCGGGGCGTCGGTGCGCCGGGGGTCGTAGCGGTAGCCGTCGTGCTGCCAGTCGAGCCAGTACACGAATTCCCCGGGCTCGGTGGCGGCGAGCAGCCCGCACCGGACGATCGCGTCGACGCGCCCGGGGACGTCCTGGACCGGCCGGTGGTGTGCGTGCAGGTGCCAGACGGCGGAGGGAACGGGTTCGGCGATCGCGGGCCCGTAGGTGGTGCTCGGCTTGAAGTCGAAGTCCGCGTAGAAGCGGTCCCACAGCGGACCGTCGTCGTGGAGCCAGTCGAGGAACTGAGCAGGGCGGGTGTGCTCGGGGGTGCCCGGTGGGCGCCAGTGGTAGGAGCGAACGGTGGTGACTTCCGTGAAGCCGGCCTCCAGCAGGCTTTCGCGCAGGCGGCCCCGGGCCTCGGCGAGGAGGGGTTGCCCGAGCAGGTTCTGCACGCGCCAACGGTCGGTACAGGCCTTGACGAAGTCCGCATCGTCGTCGGTCAGCCCGCCGACGAGGGCGAAGGGACCCTCGTCCTCGTAGGCCCAGGCGACTGCGACGACCACGCCGTCCTCCAGCAGGACCTCGATGACGACGTCGCCCTCGTCCGAGGAGCCGTCGGCGATCATCTCGGCGTAGGGCGTCGCGTGGGGGCCGGGGGAGGCCACGGCGATCGCCCGGGCCCGTTCGGCCTGGTCCCTCACCCGGTACAGGTCGTGCACCCCCACCCGGGGCTCCGCCGTGGCGGCGGGCCGTTCGCCGGGCAGCGGCGCGGCGAGCAGTACGGAGCGCTCCCAGCCCGGGGTGAACCCCGCTGCCGTCAGCGCGGGGCCGAGTTCCGGCGAGTCGTGCGCGTACACCTTCCACTCCACCGGCTCACCGCGCCCCGCGAAGGCCTCTTGCTGACGGCGCACCAGTGCGGCGGTGTCCGTCCCCGCCGCGAGCGGGGTGTGTTCGGCCGTGCCGTGCGTCCCGTAGTGGCGGCGCACGACCGGTCCGTCGGCCTCGACGACCACCCCGACCGGATGCCATCGCGGGACCCGCCCCCGCAGCCCGTCGTACATTGCCCAGCGCTCACCCATGTCCATGATCGGGAGCCTAGGCGCTGACCCGACCGTCCCCAACGTCCCCGCGGTCCCCACGACCCGCACCGAACCGGCGGGGCGTCGTGCGGCGCCCGGCCGCCGCTTGCCCTTGGATGGGGTCGTACGCGAACGGACCGACCATCAGCCCCCGGAGACCGGCATGAGGAAGATCAAGGCGCAGCTGTTCATCTCGCTCGACGGTGTCGTCGAGGCGCCCGATCGGTGGCACTTCCCCTACTTCAACGAGGAGATGGGCGCGGCCGTCGACGCGACCCTCGGCCGGGCCGACACCCTGCTGCTCGGCCGCCGGACCTACGACAGCTTCGCGGGCGCCTGGCCGGACCGGGAAGCAGCCGGCGGGCAGGACGCGCCGTTCGCCAAGGTGCTCGGTGACGCCCGCAAGATCGTGGTGTCCAACGGCCCGTACGATTTCACCTGGCGGAACTCCGAACCGCTCGTCGGCGACCTCGCGACAGCGGTTGCGACGCTGAAGGACGAGCCGGGCGCGGACACACCCGTCTGGATCAGCGGCTCCGTGTCCGTCGTACGTCAGCTGCTGGCCGCCGGGCTCCTGGACGAACTCAACCTCCTGCTGCACCCGATCGCCGTGCGCAACGGCATGCGCCTGTTCGAGGAGGACGCGCCGCCGATCCCGCTGGAGCTGGTGTCCGCCGAGACCTTCCGCACCGGTGTGCTGAACCTCTTCTACGCCGTGGCCACCGCACCCGGCGAGGGGACGTACGAGGATGCCAAGACCCACCTGCCCCAGCACCGGGCCGGTCGGCGCCGACCGTAGGGTGGCCGAACCCGACCCAGGAGGACCGACGTGGCGAGCATCGTGATCGCGCAGACGACCGTGGACGACGAGACGAAGGCGCACGAGATCGCGCGGGGCGCGGTGGAGGCCCGGCTGGCGGCCGGGGTGCACGTCGACGCGCGGATGACCTCCTTCTACTGGTGGAAGGAGGCCGTGCAGCACGAGCGGGAGTACCGGATCTCCTTCAAGACGACCGCGGAAAAGGTGGACGCGTTGCGGGCGTGGGTGCACGAGCAGCACCCGTACGAGGTGCCGCAGTGGATCGTGCTCCCGACCGGCGGACCTTCGGAGGAGTACCTGGCGTGGGTGGTGAAGGAAACCACGACCGAGTAGCTCGCGGCGAAGGAACGGCGGGCGGTAGCCTCCACCCCTGGCGCCGGCGCGGAAATACCCGAGCACCGGCGGCAGGCCCGCACTAGGATGGGTCGCATGAACGTCACCGGCCCCAGCACCACCGCGACCGCGCGAGCGACCAGCTCGCCGGTTGCCGCCGCCTGACCTTCCCCTCCCTCTCCCCGGCGACCGGACAACGGTCCGTCGGTCGTGCCGTGGCGCCCTTGCTCCCGGTCGGAGACTGAACGGTTCCGTTCTCCGGTGCCTCTCCCGCTCGATGCGAAGGAGTCACCCCATGAAGACCGAGCAGCTGACCAGAACGTTCGTCGAGTACTTCGAAGAGCGTGAGCACCGCCGCATCGTCGGCTCGACGCTGCTGCCACCGCCCGGCGACCCCGTGCTCTTCACCACCTCCGGCATGCACCCGCTCACTCCGTACCTGGAGGGACGACCCCACCCGTTGGGCAGGCGGCTGGTCAACGTCCAGCGCTGTCTGCGCACCACGGACCTGGAGGAGGTCGGCGACGCCACCCACCTGACGGTCTTCGAGATGCTCGGCACCTGGTCGTTGGGCGACTACCCCGGCCCGCTCAGTCTCGACTGGGGATACGGGCTCCTCACCGAGGGGCTGGGCGTGGACCGCGGCCGCTTGTACGCCACCGTCCACGCCGGCGACGACCGGACCGGGCCGGACACCGCTTCCCTGGAGCTGTGGCAGGGGCTCGGAGTCCCCGTCGAACCCACCGTGGAGGACAACTGGTGGTCCAACGGGCCCGTCGGACCGTGCGGTCCCGACTCGGAGATCTTCCTGTGGAGCGGCGACGGCCCGCCCGAGTCCACGCCCACCCGCGACGACCGCTGGGTGGAGGTGTGGAACCACGTGACGATGACTCACCGCCGACTCGACGACGGTTCCCTGGTGCCCCTTCCCCAGCGCAACGTGGACACCGGCCTCGGCCTGGAACGGCTCGCCTCCCTGCTCCAAGGCAAGTCGTCCGTGTTCGAGTGCGACGTCTTCGACCCTTGGCGCAGCCTCGTACCGGCCCTGTGGCCCCTGGACGAACGGTCGCTGCGCGTGGTCTGCGACCACCTGCGCTCGGCCGTCGTGGTACTCGGCGACGGCGTGCGCCCGGCCAACACGGGGCAGGGCTACGTGCTGCGACGCCTGGTGCGACGGATGCTCACCCTGCTGTGGCGGGAGGACGCCTCGCGGAGCATCGAGGACCTGCCGGACGAACTGGTCCGGCACACCCTGGACCACTTCCGACAGGACATGGGCCCGGGCGACGTACGGCGGGTCCTGAGCGAGGAGGAGCACCGGTTCCGCCGGCTCCTGGAACGCGGGCGGCAGGTGCTCGCCCGCCCCCGGTTCCGGGGTCCGCTGACCCGGGAGGACTTCCACTACCTCCACGACACCCATGGGTTGCCGCGCGAGCTGGTCACGAGCCTGCTGCACGAGTGACGACGGGTCAGTCCTGCTGCGGGAGCAGGTGTCCCGCCCCGGAACGGCCGCGTGCGACTATCGGCGCGAGCGCTGGGCCTCGACGATCTGTCGCACGGACCCGTCGAGGTCCATCCGGGCCTGGACGCGCTCGGCGAACCCGGGGAACTGTCCGGCGACGGCGCTCAGCAGCCGCAGCTCCAGCGGCGCCACGTTGACCTCGCAGCGGTCGCGGCGGACGGCTCGTACGACGCCGTCGGCGACCTGGCCGGGTGTGACGGTCCTGATGCCGTTCGGCGCGGTGGCACCGGTGGCCGCGAACATTCCGGCGTCGCGGACGAAGCCGGGCTGGACCAGGGACACCCCCACCCCCGTACCCCTGAGCTCCTGGCGCAGAGCGAGTGCGAATCCGCGCAGCCCGAACTTCGTCGCGTTGTACAGGGAGGTCGACTTGGTGGCAGCCTTGCCGGAAATGGAGCCGACCAGCACGATGTGGCCGCGGCCGCGGCCCACCATGTGCTCCGCGAGCAACCGGGAGAGCACCACGGGCGCGCGGAGGTTGACGTCGAGGGCGCGGTCGAGCTGGTCCTCCGTGTAGTCCAGGAGGTCGCCGCTCGCGGGCAGCGCGGCGTTCGCGACGAGGATGTCCGCCTCCGCGCAACTCTCGGCTAGGTGTTCGACATCGGACCGTACGGCCAGATCGGCCACCACGGTACGGGCGCCGCAGGCGCCGGCGGTGGTCTTGAGGGCCTCCTCCCGCCGCCCGGTGATCGTGAGGCGGGCCCCCTGCGCGGTCAGGCGCGCGGCGAGGGCAGCGCCGATGCCCCCGGTGGCGCCGGTGAGTAGAACGTTCGATCCGGATATGTCCACGACCACTCCCGTGCGGCTGGCGAGATCCCTCAACTGTTCGTTCGAACGAACAGTATGGACGGTGTCGCTCCCTGTCCACACCTCGTCGTCCCCAACTCCCCGATCCTGCACGGGCGGTCATGTCGACCGATGGGGCAGAATTACGCCATGCCCCATGCTTCCGACACCCGCCAGAGCATCATCGACGCCGTACTGCGGATCATCGGGCAGGACGGCATCGCCGCCGTCACCAACCGGCGGATCGCGAAGGAGGCCGGAGTCTCCCTCGGCTCCGTCACCTACCACTTCGCAACCCAGCACGAGCTGCTGCGCGAGAGCCTGCTCCACTTCGTGGCCGAGGAGACCCGGCACTTCACGGCGCTCGCGGACGAATGCACCGACGAGCAGTTCGACATCGGGCAGGCGGCCGAGGTGGTGGCGCAGGTGGCGGGCGGAAACGCCTTCGACAGCCGCCACATCGCGCCGTTCGAGCTGTACGTCCAGGCGGGCCGGGACGAACGGCTGCGCGCCGCCGCAGCCGAGTGCTTCGCCGCCTACGACCTGCTGGCCACCCGGATCCTGACCCACCTCGGAGTCCCGGACCCCGAACGCATGGCCGGCGTGGCCGTGGCCCTGGTCTTCGGACAGCAGCTGCGCCGCCTGGCGACCGGCGCCCCCGCCGAGGATCTCGTCGACACCCTGCTGGTCCTCACGAAGTTCACCCCGGCGCAGACCCCGTAGCAGGGTGAGGCCCGCCGGGACCGGACCGGGGGCGTGCGGGACGGGGACCGTTCGTCTCCCCGAGCCCGGTCCGGCCGCTGTCGCTAACGGTTCGGACAGCGGCCGGAGTCGGGGGTGGAACGTCGCGCGGTGTGCGCGGCGACTTCAGTACGTGTACCCCACGTGCGCGAGCGCCTGCTTCAGCAGCGCCGCGTGCCCGCCCGGCATCTCGCCCTGCACGGCTGCCGAAAGGGCTTCCTGCGGACTGAACCAGACCAGGTCCAGGGCGTCCTGGCGGGGACGGCAGTCACCCGTGACCGGTACGACGTAGGCGAGCGACACCGCGTGCTGGCGAGGGTCGTGGTAGGGGGTGACGCCCGCCGTGGGGAAGTACTCGGCGACCGTGAAGGGCTGGAGGGAAGCGGGGATGCGGGGCAGGGCCACGGGGCCCAGGTCCTTCTCCAGGTGGCGCAGGAGCGCGTCACGGATCCGCTCGTGGTGCATGACACGGCCGGACACCAGGGTCCGACTGATCGCCCCGTCCGTGCCGATCCGCAGGAGCAGTCCGATGGTGGTGACTTCGCCGGTGTCGTCCACGCGTACGGGGACGGCCTCGACGTAGAGGATCGGCATCTGGGCCCGGGCCATTTCCAGCTCGTCGCTGCTCAGCCAGCCGGGCGTAGTTTCGGTCGTGTCAGACATTCCTTGATCCTACTTTCCAGGGCGGGTTCCGGCCCAGATCACGGCTCCAACAGGCGCGGAGAGGATGGACCCCGGGGGCCGTCCCCGCGACCACCGACGGCCGGAACTCTACGGTGCGCGGGGCTGACGTAACGTTTGAGCATGAGCACGCCGCCGCCCCAGCAACACCCCGGCCCGTACGGGCCCCCGCAGCACCCGAGTCCCTACGGGGGACAGCCGTACGCCGCCCAGCCCCCCGCGCACCAGCAGCCGTACCCGGGTCAGTCGTACCCGGGGCAGCCCGGTCCGCCGCAGCCGTACCCCGGCCAAGGGGCCTGGGGGCAGCTCCCGACGGGCGGCGCGCCGCGGCGCAGGAACCGGATCGGCATGGTGATCGGGATGATCGCGGGAGCAGTGCTGTTGCTCGGTGCGCTCGGCGCGATCGGAATCAGGCTGAGCGGATCCGGCTTCCCCGAGGCCCGCTACCGGCTCACCGTTCCCAAGACCCTCGTGGACGGCAAGTACGCGCTGGTCCAGGACCATTCGGCCACCGTGGGCAAGGAAGCCCTCGACGGCGCCCACGACCCGAAGATCCGCGATCCGAAGCCGGCCGCCGGTCAGTACGCCTCCGAGTCCGCGAAGGAGTCGGGCGCCCTGGTCGTCTCGGGGATGTACGGACAGTTCAAGGATCCCGCGGGAGCCCGCAAGAAGATGCTGCGCGGCGCCGCGGAATCCGAGACCGCGTCCCTGGCGGTCCCCGCGCGGGACATCACGCCCACCGGCTCCGACGTCACCCTGTCCTGCCAGGTGCTGACGGTGCGGCAGAACGGGATCGAGAGCTCCCTGCCGATGTGCGCCTGGGGCGACGAGAACACCGGCGCCACGGTCGGCATCCTCAGCGAGGAGACCGCGCTGCAGAAGCCCGGGTCCGTCGACCTCGCCAAGACCGCCGAGACGACCCTCAAGGTGCGTGCCGAGATGCGCCGGCCGATCGGCTGACCGCGGCTTCGGAGCGGGCACCGCGGGGCGCGTGCGCATCGCGTCGTGCGACCGCAGCAGCGGCTCTAAACCATCGCAGAGTTATGCCCAAAAGGTGACTTTCTGGAGCCTGAACCGGTCGGATAGCAATGACGCGGCGCCTGCTAACGCCTGCCGACGGTCGGTAGCGGTCCCAGCGCGCCCAGGAAGGAACGTCCCGTGATCCGCATCCGTCACGCCGCCGCTCTGGCGACCATGGCCGTCACCGCCCTCGCCCTCGCCGCGAGCCCCGCTTCGGCGGCGCCCGGCGACACGCTCACCATGTGCTCCAGCACGCTCACCCCGGACGGCTGGGTGGACGCCCAGTGGTGGAACAGCGGCGGGTGCGGCTCCGGCTTCACGCCCAACACCAAGCAGATCAAGGACCTGAGAGGCTACCCGGTCGGCACCCAGGTCAACGCCTGCGCGTCCACGTGGCCGCCCGCCGGCTGGACCATCACCAACACCTACTACTCGAGCGGCTGTCGCTACTCCGCCGTCCCCAGCTTCAACCCCAACACCTGGACCCTGAAGCGCACCTCCTGACCTCGGGGCGCGGGCGCCGTGGTCGGCCGGTGACGCCGGCTCGCGCCGGTCGCGTCGGGCAGGTGCCCGTACGGCGTGTCCCTCGCCGCCGGGCCGGGCCTGCCCGCCCGGCTGCCTACGGTGGCCCCATGAGCACACGACCAGCAGCGCAGTTGGCCGGGTACGGGATCCGGTTCGCCCGGCCCGCCGAGTCCGGGGCGGTCGCCGCGCTCCTGGCCCGCGCCTTCGCCGACGACCCGGTCATGGCATGGATGATCCCCGCCGCCGACCGGGAACGCAGGCTCGCCCGCTACTTCCGGCTGGCCCAGCGATAGCAACGGCCCCGCGCAGGCGCCGTCCGGGTCGCCGCGACCGGCGAGGGGCGGCTGCTGGCGGCCGCGCTGTGGTCCGGGCCCGGCCGCTGGAAGCCTTCCGAGGGGCAGGAGTTGGCGGCCGTCCCCCGGTACGCGAGCATCTTCGGCCTTCGCGGGATGCCGCGGGCCGGAGAGGTCCAGCACGCCATGCACGAGGCCCATCCGCAGACACCGCACTGGTACCTGCCGTCCGTGGGGACGGAACGGGGACTCCAGGGGATGGGAGTCGGGTCGGCGCTGCTCGGCCAGCAGCTGGCCGACTGCGACCGGCTCGGGCAACCCGCCTACCTGGAATCCAGCAACGTCACCAACCTCCCCTTCTACGAGAAGCTGGGCTTCCGCATCACCGCGGAGATCCGCCTCCCGGAAGGCGGGCCCACCCTCTGGCCGATGTGGCGGGACCCCGATCCCACTGCCGGACGTACGACCCGCAAGGGCGCTTCCCGCGGGTCGTCCGAGCGGCGCGGGCCGACGCGTTGAACTCAGATGCGCTGCGCGGTCAGCCTCTTTCCGTCCGCCCCGAGGACCAGCACGTTCCTGGCGGTACCGGTTCGGCCGTGATCGCCGTCCCACCACTCAAGGAAGCTCCGGGCCAGCGATTCGGCTTCAGGCATTCCGGAACCTGCCGAGTAGTCCGTGCTCAACTCGACGTCATAGTCGTATGTGGTCAGTTGGGCTACGGCCAGTACGCGGGCGTGGTCGACCTGCGGCGCTCCACCCTTGGTGCGGGCCCAGGCGTGGAACCGCTCCAGCATCTCCGTATCAGGGGCCCGCTTGATCACGGGGCCGGTGGGCAACCGCTCGGGGGCGTCGGCAACGCCGGCGAGGCAGCCTTGCACCCAGGAGCCGCGATCCAGTTCGGCTTCGCCGCCCGCCTGCAGGGCCCGGCGCGTACAGCCACCCCATACGGTCTCGCGCACCGCCGCGCCCTTGCCTGAGGTGTCGTAGACGGCCTTGCCCGCGGTGTGTCCGGCACGGTACGCGACCACGTACGCGGGTTCGGCGGACGAACGGGACCCGGGCGCGGGTCCGCCGGAGGGCGCACTGCTGCTGCAACCGACCAGGCCGGCCAACGCGGCGACAGCCATCACTAACACACGACCTGAGCTCTGGTTCAAAACTCCCCCTCGGTGTGGACCGTCACCCCATGAGACGGCGGCCCGGGCCCGTTGGTCACACCGATGGCCACGGTTTCGCTCACCGCGCACACACCGTCTGTCACTCGACCGTGGCCAGTGACGGGCCGTCAGTGGTCCTGGGCCGTTGTTGCGACTTCTTCGGCGCGCACGCTCAGCAGATGGTGGATGTCGGAGAGTTCGCCCCGGCCAGGGCTGTTGAAGTTCTTGATGCCGGAGCGGATCCTGTCGAGGGCCGCCGCGCCACGTTCGTCGTCGCGCAGGGCGAGTCCGGCGGCGGCTTTGAGCCTGGCGTCGAAGTCCGGGTCCGCCAGGTGTGCGGCGAAGACGGCGCGTAGTTCCGGGGTGTCGAGGGCGGATGTGGCGAGTTTGCTGAGCGCGTTCGTTCGGGTCGTCGGCTCGGGGTCGTCGGCCAGGCGAGTCAGGGCTGCGAGGACTTCTTCATGCTGGTCCGTGTTGGTGTGGAGCACCGCGGAGACGGTCCTCCGGACGCGCGGGTCGGCGTGATCGGCGTGGGCCAGGATCGCCGGGATCACGTCGACGGAGGAGTAGGAGCAGAGGGCGACGATGACGATGGCGAGGGTGCGGGGGTCCTGCTCGCTGTCCAGTAGTGGGTCACATCCACGTCCCAGTGGACCAGATGGTCGACGACCCTCTCGCGTCCGGCCCTCACGGCAGCGGCCAGCAGGGCCACGGCATCATCACCGGCCCAGTCGTCCGCGGTGGCGTCCCACCGGAGTTCGAGTACAGCGTCGTCGTTTTCGCGCTCGACGGCAGCCAGCAGCAAGGTCAGATCCACCGGTCGATCGTGCCTCCATGTGGGACGGTGACACGAACGAATTTTCGACCGACCCGAGCGCTGTTCACGGCTTCCGCGGGGGCGGGTCGCCGGTGAACCGCATCGCGCCGCCGCCCGCGCCGTCTCACGTACGGCATCTGGTCAGTCACCCGGCGTCAGATCTATGGTGAGGCAATGACGGCACACAGTTCGGGGGCGCCCGGCGACGTGGAGCGGGGCGAGTCGGGGACGACGGACGTGGTGCTGCGGGCGGGCGGCGCCTTCTGGCTCACCGTGCCGCGCTCGATGGGGAGCGCCGCGCTGACCGCGCTCGGTACGGGCCTTCTCGGGCTCGCCCTCGTCCTGCCGGTGGCGGCGATCATGCTCTTCTCCGGCGCCGGCTGGGCCGCGGTGGGGGTGGTGGCCCTCTGGATGGTGTCCGCAGCCGTCGCGGCGGGCTTCGCAGGGGCACTGGCCGTGGACTGCTTCCAGGTGTACCGGATCAGGTTCTTCGTCGTCGGCGATCCCTCCGCGGTGTGCCTGGTGCGCGGCCTGGGGAGCGGTCCGTGGCGGCCGGTGGAGGAGCCGGACCGGCTGCGCCTGGAGCAGGAGATCGAGGAGCCGTACGCCGGGGACCCCCGCCCCGCCACCCGCGTGCTCACGCTGCGCCTGATCCGGGACGACTCCGACGTCTGCAGGGCCGTCCTCCCGCCGGACACCGACGCCCGACGGCTCCTCGCGGCTTTGGAACAGGCCCTGGGTCCGGCCGTCCTGCTCGAACTCCACGTCAAGCGCACCACCCGACCCGCACCCCGGCGGCACCCCGGTACCCGCAACCGCGGCCGGGGCGGGCCCTCCGGCTTCGGCATCAGTGGTGCCGGGGGCTACAGCTGCGGCGGCGGCAGCGGATGCGGGGGAGGCGGGGGCGGCGGCTAGGCCGTCTCTTCCGGATCAGGCCGGCCCAGGCCTGATCCGGAAGCAGCGCCCTAGCGGATACCGGACCGTACGCGGACCCCGGGGACCTCGCGGACCGCGGGGGCCTTGCGGACCTCACGGCTCCTGGGGACCTCACGGATCTCGGGGGCCTCGGGGGCCTCGGGGGCCTCGGGGGCCTCTGCCACCGTGTTCGGCAGCGCCCCCGGGCGGTCCTGCTCGAAGGTTCGGAGCAGGTCCGCCGCCACGCTCACCGCGATCGTGGCAGGTTCCTTGCCGGTGATCTCGGTGATGCCGATCGGGGTCTTGATCCGGTCGATCGTGGCGGCGTCGTGGCCGCCCTCGGTGGCCAGGCGCTTGCGGAACCGCACCCACTTGGCGGCCGAGCCGATCAACCCGATCGAGCCGAGACCGGTGGTGCGCAGGGCGGCGTCGCACAGCGCGGCGTCCTCGGCGTGATCGTGGGTCATGATCAGGACGTGGGCGCCGGGCGGCAGCTCCGCGAGCACCTCCTCCGGAAGCAGCGGTGCGTGGTGCACGTGGATCTGCGCCACCGCATCCGCGAGCACACCGAGTCGTTCCTCGGTGAGCATGTCGGAGCGGGTGTCGATCAGGTGCAGATCGAGGTTGTGGCGGGCCAGGATGCGGGCCAGCTCCAGTCCGACGTGCCCGACGCCGAAGACGGCCACCGCCTGGACCACCGGCAGCGGTTCGAGGAGCAGACTGACGGCGCCGCCGCAGCACTGCACGCCGTGGGGTCCGATGACCTTGTCGTTGAGGGCGAACTCCATCAGTTCCGGCTCGGGGTCGGGCTCGACGTTCAGCTGGCGGGCCCGGTCGATGGCGACGGCCTCGATGTTGCCGCCGCCGATCGACCCCCAGGTCTCGGTCTGCCCCACGACGAGTTTGGCACCGGCCCCACGGGGCGCGTGGCCGCGCACGGTCGCGACGGTCACGAGCACGCCGGGCTCCCGGCGTGCTCGCAACCGCGTGACCGCGGCGATCCAGGTCATGTCAGGCATTGCTCAAAGCGCTCGTGTCGGTTCGGATCTCGCTGCCGCCCAGAGCGTCGCCGTTGCCGCCCCGCACGTCGACGTTCTGCTCGCGGGCCGCTTCGATCGCCCAGTAGACGGCTTCCGGGGTCGCGGGGGCGGCGAGCTCCACACTGACCCCGGCGGGCCCGAACGCAGCGGCGGCCTGCCGCAGCGCCTCGCGCACGCAGAACGCCAGCATCAGCGGGGGCTCACCGACCGCCTTGGACCCGTACACCGCGCCCTCCTCGGTGGCGTTCTCCATGAGCGTGACGTTGAACTCGGCGGGCATCTCCGAAAAGCTCGGCAGCTTGTAGGTGCTCGCGGCCTGGGTCAGCAGCCGGCCCCGGTTCGGCCCGTCGCTGGTGTCCCAGCGCATGTCCTCCAGCGTCAGCCAGCCCGCCCCCTGCACGAAACCGCCCTCGACCTGACCGATGTCGATCATCGGGGACAGGCTGTCGCCGACGTCGTGCACGATGTCCACCCGGCGGATGCGGTACGCGCCGGTGAAGCCGTCCACCTCCACCTCGGCCGCGGCGGCGCCGTAGGAGAAGTACTTGAACGGCGAGCCCCGGAAGGCCTTCGCGTCCCAGTGCAGCCCCTCGGTCCGGTAGTAACCGGCCGCCGACAGCTGAACGCGCTGGAAGTACGCGGTGTGCACCAGGTCGTCCCAGGCCAGCTCCTTGTCGCTGCCCAGGGTGCGGGCGACACCGTCGACGATGCGCACGTCGGAGGCGTTCGAACCCAGCTGGCTGGCGGCCACCTGCAGCAGCCGCGCGCGCAGCTGCTCGCAGGCGTTCTTCACCGCGCCACCGTTGAGGTCCGCCCCGGAACTGGCGGCAGTCGCGGAGGTGTTGGGCACCTTGTCGGTGCGCGTGGGGGCGAGGCGCACCTTGTGCAGCGGGATGCCCAGCGTGGTCGCGGCCACCTGCAGCATCTTGGTGTGCAGGCCCTGGCCCATCTCGGTGCCGCCGTGGTTGATCAGGACGGAGCCGTCCTTGTAGATCAGCACCAGTGCGCCGGCCTGGTTGAAGGCCGTGAGGTTGAACGAGATGCCGAACTTGATGCCGGTGATCGCCAGCGCCCGCTTGGTGTGCGGGTGCGCGGCGTTGAAGGCGGCGATCTCGCGCTTGCGGTCGGCGACGCCGCCGTTCTCCTCGACCTGCTGCCAGACGCCGGCGATCCGTTCCGCCTGCGGGACCGGCTGGCCGTACGGCGTCGATTGACCGAGACCCGGCTGGTAGAAGTTGCGCTTGCGCAGCTCCATCGGGTCCAGGCCGAGCAGCGGCGCGACCCGGCCCAGGATGTCCTCGATCACCAGCATGCCCTGCGGTCCGCCGAAGCCGCGGAAGGCCGTGTTGGAGACCTTGTTGGTCTTGGCGATGCGACCGGCGACCCGCGCGTTGGGAATCCAGTACGTGTTGTCGATGTGGCACAGCGCGCGGGCGCAGACCGGCTCCGACAGGTCCAGGCTCCAGCCGCCGTCCGCGGTCAGCGTGGCGTCCAGCGCCTGGATGCGGCCGTCGGCGTCGAAGCCGATCTTCCAGTCGGCGTGGAACCCGTGCCGCTTGCCCGACATCGTCAGGTCCTGGGTGCGGTTGAGCCGCACCCGGACCGGCCGGCCGGTCAGCTTGGCGCCCAGCGCGGCGATGGCCGCGAAGCCGTGCGGCTGCATCTCCTTGCCGCCGAAGCCGCCGCCCATCCGCAGGCACTGCACGGTCACCTCGTGGCTGTGCAGACCGAGGACGTGCGCGACGATCTCCTGGGTCTCCGAGGGGTGCTGGGTGCTGCTCTGGATGAACACCTGCTCGGCCTCGTCGATGTAGGCCAGCGCGGCGTGCGTCTCGAGGTAGAAGTGCTCCTGGTCGGAGAACTGGAACTCGCCGGTGAACACGTGCGCCGAGTCGGCGAAGCCGGCGTCGACGTCACCGGTCACCATCACGGGCCGGGCGCCGTGGAAGCTCTCGGCCGCGATCGCTTCCTTCAACGTGATCACGGAGGGCAGTTCGTCGAGTTCCACCTCGACGGCCGCCGCACCGAGCCGGGCCGCCTCCAGGGTCTCGCCGAGCACCCAGGCGACCGCGTGGCCGTGGAACATGACCTCGTCGGGGAAGAGGGGCTCGTCGTGCTTCATGCCGGCGTCGTTGACGCCGGGCACGTCGGCGACGGTCAGTACGCGGACCACGCCGGGCACGGCGAGCGCCGGCCCGGTGCGCAGCGCGGTGATCCTGCCCCGGGTCTTCATGACCTGGACCGGGTAGGCGTGCAGCGTGTCCTTGGTGCGGTACACCAGGTCATCGGTGTAGAGCGCGGTGCCGGTGACGTGCAGCACGGCACTCTCGTGCGGCATGGAGACGCCGACCACAGGCTTCTCGGGACGCTCGGACAAATGGCTCATGAAGACACCGCCTCGGTGGTGTGCGCGTGCAGCTTCAGCAGGCTCTGGCCGAGCATGGCTGAACGGTAGACGGAACTGGCGCGGTGGTCGCTCATCGGCGTGCCCTCGCCCCGCAGCACCCGGGCCGCGGCTTCGACGGTCTCCGCCGTCCATGCCCTGCCTTCCAGGGCGGACTCGGTGCTCAGGGCGCGGATCGGCGTGGCGGCCACGCCGCCCAGCCCGATGCGTGCCTTGCGGACGATCCCGCCCTCGATGTCGAGCGCGAAGGCGATCGCCACGCTGGAGATGTCGTCGAAGCGCCGCTTGGCGATCTTGTGGAAGGCCGTGACCGGCGACAGCGGCAGCGGGATGCGCACCGCCCGGATCAGCTCGCCGGGACGGCGCACGCTCTGCCGGTAGCCGGTGAAGTAGTCGGCCAGCGGGACCTCGCGCTCACCATCGGCATCGGTGAGCAGCAGAGATGCCTCGAGGGCGAGGAGCACCGGCGGGCTGTCACCGATGGGGGAGCCCGTACCCAGATTGCCGCCGAGCGTCGCACTGTTGCGGATGAGCCGGGAAGCGAACTGCGGGAACAGCTCTGCCAGCAGCGGGACGCTACCGTCGAGGCGGCGTTCGATCTCGGTGAGCGTCTGCGCCGCCCCGATCTCGACGTAGTCGGATTCGACGCTCAGCGACCGCAGTTCGGGCAGTCGGTCGACGGCGACCACGCAACGCGCCCGGCGGGAGCGGATGTTGACCTCCACGCCCCAGTCGGTGCTGCCGGCGACCACCACGGCTTCGGGCCGTTCGCGCAGCAGCTCGAGCGCTTCGGTGAGGGTGCTCGGCCGGAGGAACGTGCTGTCGTCCCGGGTGTAGACCGTGGCGGCGGGTTCGGGCGGGGACTGCTCGCGACGCTGCGCCAGGGGGTCGTCCTCGGTGGGCGCACCGACGGCGAAGGCGGCATCGCGAATCGGTCGGTAGCCGGTGCAGCGGCACAGGTTTCCGCTCAGCGAGTGCAGGTCGAAGCCGTTCGGACCGTGCTCGGTGTCGCTGGCGTCGGCCGGCTCCGCGTGCGCGCAGCGGTCGGGCCGGTAGTACTCGGAGGCCATGCTGCAGATGAACCCCGGTGTGCAGTAACCGCATTGGGAACCGCCACGGACCGCCATCTCCTCCTGCACCGGGTGCAGCGTGGGCGGCTTACCGGGTTCGCCGACCGTGGCGAGACCTTCGGAGGTGATGATCTCCTGGCCGTCGAGTGCCGCGGCCGGCACCAGACAGGCGTTGACCGCCACCCAGTCGGTGGGCTTGTTCACGCCGGGCCGGGCCACCAGGACCGAACAGGCGCCGCACTCACCCTCGGCACAGCCCTCCTTGGTACCGGTGAGGCCGCGCTCGCGCAGGAGATCCAGCACCGTGGTGTGCGGTGCAGCCGGTGAAAGCGGTGTTTCTTTCCCGTTGACCGTGATCCGCGCCGCTACCATGGCACATCCTCATTTCGGTGCATGGTCGAGCTGATTATGCTAGTAGCCATTTCAGGGGCTTTCTATTTCGCTGGCGCAACTCGGGAGAACCCCGGGGCGCGACTCGGCACGCGACGACGTGCCGCAGGCGGTGTGAGAAATCGAAAGATGCCGGGGCCACAGAAGGGCGCGCCGGAGAAGAGGGCTGTTCAGCAGCCGTGTGCTACGAGACCCGGAGTCCAGGCGACCTGATGGGCGGGGCGGTGCAGTTCGGAGATGATCGACATCCGACTCCGCCTCCTTCCATCAGCTCACGGTCCGGTCCGCTCGAACTTACGTTGCCGCAGGTCCATCGGTCAAGCCGCCGTGCGGAGACCATTTCGGGCCCGCGGAAAGTCGGGTCGAGAGCGGGTGGCGGCGCGAGGCCGGATCCGGCAGATCGAGCAGCTGATCGGAACCCGGCGCGCCGTCCGGTCGGCGGCGCCGGAGCCCCGTGCCGTTCATCTCGATCTCGAACGAGTGTCCAGGCGCGCGGAGCTCGGCGCGCGGCGATGAGCGGCGAATACCTCCTCGGCCCCCGGTGACCGCCCGGATCCGGGCGGTCACCGCAGTCGCCGCCATCATCGGCGCCCCCGGGGGTACGGCCCGTGACGATCCGGGCCCAGCCGGGCAGGCAGGGCCGGGATCGCAGCGGAGGCCGTGCCCGGGATCGCCGTCTGTTGAGCGAGCCCGTGGCTCCTGCGCGATCGTTTGCTTCAAGGGCAGAAACGATCATGCATGCCACGGGCCCGCCGGTCGCTCCTTCCCGCACGGAACGCCACGGGACGCGGCCCGGCGGAACGTACCGCTCGAGCTTCACGGTTCCTCAGGACCGTGCTCGGCGGATCAGGCCTGCGGCAGTTCGCCGACGGTCGACCGACGGCCCCCGTAGGAGGCGACCAACGCATCCGCCACGACGGCCGCGTCCGCGTCGGCCACGTCCGCCGGGTACTCCGGCAGCAAGTCGTCCCACACGACCATCCACGAACCGTACAGTTGGGCTTGCCCCTCGGGGCGGGCGAAGAACCAGACGTGCAGATGGGCGCCACC
The DNA here is from genome assembly GCF_036227605.1 of Streptomyces sp. NBC_01439. GTDB lineage: Bacteria > Actinomycetota > Actinomycetes > Streptomycetales > Streptomycetaceae > Streptomyces. The sequence continues at coordinate 8,753,395 of NZ_CP109487.1, forward strand.
GTCTCCGAGGCGATGGACGTGGGCCCGCGCGATGTGCGGCAGGGCCTGCACGTGGCGGGCGATGTGGGTGGTGAGCACCCCGAGTTCGGCCGCCAGTTCGTCGGGCAGGTCCGCGAGGTCGAAGTGATCGCGTGGCAGCAGCATCAGCACCAGAGGGACGCCGACTCCCGTGATCCGGGTGAGCCGCCAGCGGTCGTTGAGCCAGATCCCTTCGTCCCGGCTGCGGCACGCGTTGCAGTCCGACGGGTCCTCGCCGTGCCGCGCCGGTTCCGGCAGGACCGGCGGGTGTAGCGGCGCGACGCGTAGCCCGTCCGGCTCGAACGGGCTGATCTCCCACCCCGTCATACGGGCTAGTGGCAGCCGTCGTTCACCGTCGGCAGCGGTACGTGCGCGCGCGTAGAACTCGTCAGGTCGCAGGGCCATGATCAAAGACTACTGTTGTTCGACGGAAACCAGTACCCGCATATACGCAGCGTCACCATCCGTCGGACCCGCGGGCACCTTCGCACCACTCGCTTCGAAGGCCTTGTTCGGTACGCGCCGTGAACTCGGCCGTGAACTCGGCTGCTTTCTATGAGGGTTAAGGGCAGATCAACTAAACCTTAAAGGTGCCTTGGGTCTCCTCGCCACGCGTCGAGCAAGACCGGCGGTAGGAGTGCCGTACACCTTTCGCCCTCCATTGGCCTCGGGGTCGTGACCTGCTTCTTTGCTCGTATCCCCCCGAGTCACGCGCCCTGTTGTGAGGGGCGGTGCAGCGCCCCAAACCTCCTCGCGGCCCGATTAGTAAAAAGGCAACAGGTCTGAACTCGCCCGGGAATTCGGCCGTATGCAGGACGTCAGGGGGGCAACGTCCATCGGATCGAGGAGTGTCGAGTGTCCAGGAAACGGACCATGAGTCTCAAGAAGAAGTTCGTGCTCTCTGCCGTCGCCGGAGCCCTGGTGATCGGCGGGGTCGCCGCCACGGTGGCGATCGGCAATGCCGCCGTCCCCGACGTCGTGTGTCAGGGGTCGACGGTGACGTTGTCGGGTGAGGCGGGTGCGCCGGCGGCGTCTAGTGGGACGTTTCCGGTGGGGACGAAGTTGAAGGTGACGAATCTCGATAACGGTCAGTCGACGACGGTGGCGGTGAACGGTCCGTCGGGTAGTTGTGTGCTGCTGAACAATGCGGCGTTCGAGAAGGTGCGGGAGCCGGGGAAGAACTTGATTCGGCGGGCGCGCATCGAGCGGGTGGGTGGTGGTGATGCGGCGGCTCCGGCTGCGCCGGCCGCGGGTGCGGCGGGTGCGGCGGGTGTGCAGGTGCCGCCGGCGACCGGTGAAGTGGTGTGTCAGGGGTCGACGGTGACGTTGTCGGGTGAGGCGGGTGCGCCGGCGGCGTCCAGTGGGACGTTCCCGGTGGGGACGAAGTTGAAGGTGACGAACCTCGACAACGGTCAGTCGACGACGGTGACGGTGAACGGTCCGTCGGGCAGCTGTGCGCTGCTGAACAACGCGGCGTTCGAGAAGGTGCGGGAGCCGGGCAAGAACCTGATCCGGCGGGCGCGCATCGAACGCGTGGGCTGAGCGACCGGAGCCCGTTCGGATCACCGAACTACGGCGAGGCACGGCGCACGCCGTCCCCGCCGTAGCGTCGAGCCGTCGACGACCGCCCTGGCGCCGCAAGCTCCTGCACGGCGAGTGGACAGGGGCGGACAGGACTGAGCGGTCATCGTCCCCGCCCGGCATGGATAGTGGACACCGTCCGCGTCGAGTCTGTGCGTCATGAACCTTGGACGCACGAAGGGCGGGACCGCCGCCCCACCCCGCCAGGGGGCCGCGCTCGCGGCCCTGGCCGCAGCGCAGTTCACCGTGATGCTGGCCACCTCGATCGTGAACGTGGCGCTCCCGCAGATCCGGTCCGGAGCGGGCCTGTCGGACGGCGGGACCACCTGGGTGGTCAACGCCTACGGCCTGGCGTTCGGCGCGCTGCTGTTGGCCGGGGGCCGGGCAGGTGACCTGCTCGGCCGCCGCCGGGTGCTGCTGGCCGGCCTCGCGGTGTTCGCGGGGGCCTCGCTGGCTGCGGGGCTGGCCCAGTCTGCGGGCCTGCTGATCGCCGCCCGAGCCGTGCAGGGCGTCGGCGCCGCAGCCGTCGCCCCCGCCGCGCTCGCCCTCGCGATGAACCTGTTCCCTCCCGGCCCCGGCCGCGGACGCGCCCTGGGCGTGTGGGGCGCCGTCTCCGGTGCCGGGGGAGCGGGTGGCGTGTTGCTGGGCGGTGTGCTCACCCAGGCGTGGGGCTGGCCCTGGATCTTCCACTCGGTGGCACTCGGAGCGGCGGCCGTGCTGGTCGCCGTGGCGACGCTCGTGCCCCGGGCCGCCGATCGTGGATCCGGGCGGTTCGATCTGTTGGGTACTGCGACCGTCACCCTCGCCCTCACCTGTCTGGTCTGGGCATTGACCACCGCACGCGCCGCCGGCTGGACGGACGCCGGGGTGCTGGCCGCCCTCTTGGGGGCCTTCGTGCTGCTCGTCCTCTTCGCCCTGGTCGAACGTCGCCGGCCGGACGCCCTGATCCCGCCCAGGCTGTTCTCGACCGGCCGGGTCGCCGCGGGCAATCTACTGATGGCGCTGCTGGGGTCCGTGTGGATAGCCCTGTTCTTCTTCCTGCCGCTCTACCAGCAACAGGTCCTCGGAATGAGCCCGCTGGCCACCGGTGCGGGCCAACTCCCGCTCACCGTGGCGAACATGCTCGGCGCGGTCCTGGCACCCCGCATCTCGGGCCGCATCGGCGCCACGGCGACCGTCACCGCCGCCCTGCTGACCGAGGCCGCGGGTCTGCTGTGGCTGTCGTGGATGCGGGCGGACGGGAGCTACCTCGTCGATGTCTTCGGGCCGAGCGTCCTGATCGGACTGGGCCTGAGCATCGCCTTCGTCCAACTCACCGCGCTCGCCGTGGACGGCGTACCGCGCCAGGACGCGGGCCTCGCCGGCGGACTGGTGAACACCACCCGACAGGTCGGCGGCGCGATCGGACTCGCCGCCCTGGCCACCCTGGCCGGCTCCGTCACCACCCACGCCCCCACCGACCAGCCCCCGCTGGAAGCCCTCACCACGGGATACCAAGCCGCCTTCACCGCCTCCGCAGCAGTCCTCACCGCCACCGCACTCCTCGCACCGCTCCTCACCCGCTCGTCCCGGCGCGCCCGCCGCCCCCGCTGCCCCGTCCCGCCCCGTACGTCCGCATCCCCTGCACCGCCCCAACAGGGCCGAGCGGCCGACCGGGCACCCGCCTCCTGATCCGCGCCAAGACCCGATAAGGGCTCATAAGAGCCGATGAAGGCCGATAGGGCCCGATGGGAACCGGCGGCGACGTCCGTGCACGCCCTCGACCAGAGGTCCAGTGGCCACGACCAGTTGCTCGCCGCCCCGCCACCGCCACCCACCCCTGATGGAGGTCTCCACCATGTCCGGCCCCGCAACCGTTCTGCCGCCCGCCGCCCATGCCCGCCCCGCCGGTCGCCCGCGCGAGGTCGACAACCGCGCGGCCTACCTCAGCTTCGGACTCGCCTACCTACTCGGCCACGGCGCCGCCGCAGCTTCCGAGGGCGCTGCCCCCTTGCTCGACCTGCCCGGCTGGCTCCCCGTGACGCTGCTCGGAGGCGGACTCGCGGCCGGCATCGCCTTGACCACAGCCGCCGCCCTGCGGGCGCAGCGAGGAGCCACCCCACCGGAGATCCTCTCCGGCAAGCTGCTCGGCGCCGCCTGGATCACCGCCTTCACCGCCCTGTTCCTCGCCATCACCGGCCTCACCTCCGTGCTCGACCAGCCCGAACTCCAGTCCGTCCTCTGGCCCGCCGGATCCGGTCTGATCGTCGGGCTGCTCTACCTCGCCGAGGGCGCCGTACGCCGCAACCTGCTGCACTACGGCCTCGGCACCTGGCTCGCCCTGACCTCCACCGCGGCCCTCTGGCTCACCGCGCCCACCTTCTACGGGGTCCTGGCCGTCGCGGGCGGCGGCGCCTACGCCCTCGCCGCAGCCCTCGAACACCGCCGCCTCCGCTTCCTCGGGGCACACCACCGCGCCTGATGCTCGGCCCCTTCGCCCGTCAGGGTCGCAAGCCGGCCCGCCTGAGGGCGATCTCGGAGAGGTCGGCGATGACTTGCTGGTCCCCGCGCCGCCAAGCGTCAGCGAGACCGCCCGGAGGCGCGGGGAGCGCCGCGAGGTCGCCCAGCCGGCCGGTGAGGGCGCGCAGAGCCAGCAGGTCGGCGCCTCCGGGTGCGTCGAGGAGGCGCCGCATGGTGCTGCTGCGCCGGATCCAGCGCAGGCGAGCGGGGAACCAGAGCAGCAGGACGACGGCCACCGGCACCACGATCAAGGCCAGTGTGGTCAAGGTGGCGACCTGGCTGACGGCGTCCTGCAGCGACTGTCCGGCGTCGGCGATCCCGGTACTGGCATCGGCCGCGGACTGGAGGGGCTTCTTCAGGAGGTCGCCGACGAACGGCACGTTCGAGGCCGCGTCACCGGCGTTGTCGAGTTCGGTGGCGAGGCTGTCGCCCGAGCTTTCGACCCTCCGCCCCGGCTCGGCCAGCAGCATGATGGCTCCGTGCACGGCCAGGGCGAACCTCACGGCGGCGGCCACCAGGACCACGGTGATCAGGTCCGCGAGGATCTGACGGTTCCGACGTGCTGGAGTCTGTGCGTAGAGGCGCATCGGCGGGCTCCCGTTCGGGTCAGACGACGAGGAGGACCGGCCCCGCCCGGTGGGGCTCGGCCGGTCGATCGACCGTACGCCGGACTCGACCTCCGCACCGGTCTCTGTGGACGGACGTCCACCACGCGACGCCTGGTCGGCGCACCGGGACCGGCAAACGGCTTCCCGCGTCCGCGTCGCCGTCGCCGTCGCCGTCGCCGTCCCCGTCGCCGTCGTCGTCGGACGGGACGCGCACCGCAGCGGCGTCAGCGGACACGTTCACCTGCCCGGAGGCCGCACCCGGGGAACGACGCGTTGGCCCCGTACGGCGTCCCGCGCCCGTACCTCAAGAAGAGGGGCCGGTGACCGGAAGGGCCCCGATGCCGCCCTCGTGGTCGACCGCGAGGGCACCGGCAGGGCAGACTCTGAGGAGAAGGAAAGGGGCAGGCGATGACCGCACAGCCGATTCACCGGCACGAGCCGGAGCGGGTTCCGCGCAATGCGAGGGGCATCGCCGACGCGCTGACACAGGAGGCCGCGAAGGAGTTCTACGCCGAACTCCTGGCCGCCCGGCCCGAAGAGGCGAAGGGCGTACTGCTGCGCTGGTGGGGCCGCGCGATGCTCGAATCCGATCCGGGCCGGCAGCGCCGGGTCGAAGCCGCACTCGCGGGAACGGTTCCCACGATCGCCGTGCAGGACATGCTCGACCGGCGGCGGGCGGCGGGACTGCCCGTTGAATGAGGCCGTGGACGACGGCCCGGAGGGCTTGCCGTGCGTGCTGTCCGAGGACGTCACCGCCTTCATGACCGACCCGACGCTGCCGATCTGGGCGATGGGCCCGATCGTGGCCGCGATGGTGGAGATCGGCGAGACCAGGGGACTCGTCGCCGCGAGCACGGCGGCGGAAGACTGGCCGGAGTGCCGGCTCCTGCCGCTCGGTGAAGACGGGGCGCTCGGCATCATCGAGTACGTGATCGCCAAGGACGCCGTCCCACCGCAGGTGATCGTCACCCGCATCCTGCTGTACTGAACGACCTCGTAGCGCCGGCCGACGATGCGCCACACCCGCCCGTGGAGCCCCCGGAGCATACCCCCTCCGGGGCCCGGACATCCCGTGCGCCGCGACCCTCGTGGCCCCGGCGGCGGCTGCGCCGTACGGATGGACTCGGGCCGTACGGCAGCCGGTACGGGGTCTCGCTGCGCGGGGCGGCCTACCTTCGCACTGCTCGACCACCCTCCACGAAAGGCAGTACTCGTGCGATCGATCCGCTCCGCCCTGACCGCTCTCGCCGCCGGTGGCATCCTCTTGGCGGGCGCGTCCGCCGCCTCTGCCGACGACGCCTTCACCGTCTACGCACCGGTCAGCAACACGTACTCGATCGTCTTCGGTGACCTGAGCCAGGTGGCCGGTGACGACGTCTTCAACGCCGGCCACGACAACACCGTCGGCTCCCACAACGGTGCGGCGCCGGCCGGTGACATCGGCATGGCTGACGTCCCCGGGACCCAGATCCTGAGCAACGAGGCCCTGATGCAGCGGGCCGCCGGTCAGTGGACCGGAAGCATCATCGGCAAGTAGCCACCGGCAGTTCCCGGGGCGCGGGCCGTCACCTCCCAGCAGGGGTGGCGGCCGTTCCCGTTCTCCGCGGCGGATCCGGCATCGACGACTGCGGCCGATCGGTCATTCCCAAAAAACTTCTGCAAAAATACTTTTGGAGATCTTCTGAGGGGCTCTAACCTCCCTACATGGTCAGCGAAGAGCACAGACGCGTACTCGACCCCGAGCGGGACGCCGCAGCCCTGAAGGCCCTCACGCACCCGTTGCGCATCCGGCTGCTCGGGTTGTTGAGGCAGGACGGCCCGGCCACTGCGACTGAACTCGGGGTCAAGGCCGGGGAGTCGTCCGCTTCCACCAGCTATCACCTGCGGGTCCTGGCGAAGCACGCGTTCGTCGCCGAGGCCGATCACCGAGACGGCCGGGAGCGACGCTGGCGGGCGGTGCACTCCGCGACCGCCTGGAGCAACGAGTCGATGGAATCCTCCCCGGGCAGCCGTGCCTTGCTCAGCCTGTCCCGCAGGGCCCAGATCGAGCACCTGGAGGCTTCCCTCGTCCGGCACGAGGCCGACATCGCCGACGGACGGCTGCCGCAGGAGTGGGTGGAGCCCTCCGGGATCAGCGACCTGATGCCCCGTCTGACAGCCGGATCGCTCGCCGAACTCCGGGAGGCGTTCTACCTCAAGCTCGAAGAACTGGCCGCCCGCGACGCAGGGGATGCCCGCGCGGCGCAGGTCGTGCTCCTCATGGCAGGGCTGGCCCTCGCGCCACGCGACCCCGCCACCGATCCGCACGTCTCGGGCCCCACGCCCACGCCCACGCCAACGGCGACGGCGACAGAGACCGAGACCGAGGACGCGTCGTGACCGGGTCGTTGGACATACCCACCGCACGCCGCCGCTACGTCACGGTCTGCGCGCTCTTCTGGCTGCCACTGGGCCTGAGCCTCGCCCCCCTGATCCTGCTGCTCACCGAGCGCGGCATGACCACGGCGACGATCGCGGGCCTGTTCGCCGCGCACTCGCTGACGGCCGCAGCACTGGAACTGCCCACCGGAGGGCTGGCCGACGTCCTCGGACGCCGCGTCGTCCTGGTGGCCGCCGGCCTGCTGAACCTGACCGCCCTGGTCCTCGTAGGACTCGGCTCTGCTCCCTGGCTGCTCGCGCTGGGCATGGTGCTGATGGGCGCCGGCCGTGCCCTGTCCAGCGGCCCGGCCGAAGCCTGGTACGTCGACACCGTCCACGCGGACTCCGGGCCCGATGCCGATCTGCGCCCCGGCCTGGCCGGCGGATCCTCCGCGACCTCCGCCGCACTCGCCGTGGGAACCCTGCTCGGCGGCGCCCTTCCCTGGCTGCTCGGAGTCGGCCCCGACCTCGGCGCCCGGCTGGGCGAAGCCTCCTCCGGGCTGGTAGTGCCCCTTTCCGTGCCGCTGTTGCTGGGCGCGGCGGTCGAGATCGCCTTTGTGCTGTACGTCTTGACCGCCCTGTCCGAGCCGCCCCGACCACCGGCCGCCCTGCGGGGCGTGCTCCGAGGCATCCCGGCCACCGTCGTGGGCGGACTGCGTCTGGGCGGTCGGGACGTGCTGGTCCGCCGGGTGTTCCTCAGCGCCGGTGCGGCCGGCAGCGCACTGGTCGCGCTCGAGCTGCTCGTACCGGGACGTGCTGCGACGGTCACGGGCGCCTCGGAGTCGGGGGCGGTGCTCTTCGCCGCACTGGCCTGCGCCGGATTCATCTGCTCCGCGTTCGGCAGCCGTCTCGCACCGCTGACCGCCCGATTGGCGGGCAGTGGTGAGCGTGCGGTCATGGTGGGCCTGGGCGCCGGCGCGAGCGGGCTGCTCCTGCTCGGCGCCACAGCGGAGGCCACCGGAGCGGGCGCCCTGGTGCTCTCGGCCACCGGCTACGGCCTGGTCTACCTCGGGCTCGGCGCGGCGGGACCGAATCAGAACGACGTCCTGCACCGCCGTGTCACCAGTGCCGGCCGGGCCACCGCGCTGTCCGTCCAGTCCCTCGCCCTGCAACTGGTGGGAGCCCTCGCCGGCCTGGTCATCGGGGCCCTCCGGCCGGGACCGGCGCCCTGGCTACTCGGTGGCACCGCACTGCTAGCGGGATCCCTCCTGTGGCTGCGCCGCAGCGTTCCCACACCGCCCACTCCGGAGCCTTCTTCGTTCCCGCGTCGCCCGGACGGAGTGTGGTCCGGGCGCCCGCCCGGCGGCACACTGGAACTCCACGCCCCGCAGCGCCAGGAGTGACGTGCCCGTCCCGATCATCATCGACTGTGACCCCGGACATGACGACGCCCTCGCGATCATGCTGGCCGCCGGGGACCCGGCGGTGGACCTGCTGGCCGTCACCACGGTCGCGGGCAACCAGACCCTCGACAAGACCACGCTCAACGCCCGCCGGGTCTGCACGGTCGCCGGGATCACGGACGTCCCCGTCGCGGCCGGTTGCGACCGGCCGCTCGTCCAGCCGCTCGGCGTGGCCGCTGACGTGCACGGGGTCACCGGACTGGACGGGCCGATGTTCCCGGCTCCCACGGTGGACGTGGTCCCGGAGCACGCCGTGGACCTCATCCACCGACTGCTGGCCGAGCACCCCGAGCCCGTCACCCTCGTCCCGACGGCGCCGCTGACCAACATCGCCCTGCTGTTGCTGCGGTACCCCGAGGACGCCTCCCGCATCCGCGAGATCGTCCTGATGGGCGGTTCGACGGAACGGGGCAACCGGACCCCGGTCGCCGAGTTCAACGTCCTCACCGACCCGGAAGCCGCCGACATCGTCTTCCGCTCGGGGGTGCCGGTCACCATGTGCGGGCTCAACGTCACGCACCAGGCGCTGGCCACCCCCGAAGTGGTGGCCCGCTTCGTGGCCCTCGGTACGCCCCTCGGGCAGACCTGCGCGGACCTGCTGACCTACTTCGGTTCCACGTACCGAGAGTTGTGGGGCTTCGCCAGCCCACCGCTGCACGACCCGGTGGCAGTGGCCCGGGTCATCGATCCCGGGCTGGTGCACTGCGTGGACGCCCGCGTCGACGTTGAGTTGCACGGCCGCTACACGCGCGGTGCCACCGTGGTGGACCTGCACCGTTCCACGGGCCGCCCGGACAACGCGCGCGTGGCCGTGACCCTGGAGGCCGGGCCGTTCTGGGACCGGATGGTGGCCGCCGTCGAGGTCCTCGGCGCGCGTGCCCACGGGCCGACGCCTCCCTGACGGCCGGCCCCTCCCCGGCCCCGACCGGGCCCCGACCACCCTCGTGGCGGTCAGCGCGGCAGGCGGGCGGAATCCAGCAGGGCGTGCAGCCGTACGCCCGGCAGCCCCGGGTTCGCCGCTGCGCCTTCGGCCGTCGCCGGGTCCTGGAGCAGCCTCTCCAGGGTGTCCCGGGAGAAGAGCGGGTTGGCCGCGGCCGCCCGGCGGACCTGCTCGTCTGGATCCCCGAGCAGCTCTACGGGGGCCCGTCCGGTCGGGTCGGCGGCAGCCAACGCCCGTACCTCCGGGTCCTCGTGCCCGAGCAGGTGGGCCAGACCGGTCCGCGGCAACCGGGACTGCAGCAGCAGGTGGGGGCGTTGGCCGGGGCGGGCGACGAAAGCCGCGAGGACGATCGCGGGCGGCGCCAGGGGGTGCCAGGAGGCCAGCCGGTGCCGCACCTCCTCGTCCGGGTCACGCGCCAGCCGTCGTACCAGGTCGGCGGGGAGCGCGGGGCAGCGGGCGGCTGCCAGGCGCAGCACCACCTCCTCGGACATCGCGCACGCCCGGTACCAGTCCGGGTCCGGAGTCGCGTACGGTTCCAGGATCGGACAGCAACACTCGAGCGGGCCCTCGCCCATCTCGTGGTCGACGGCCTCGCACTGGGCCCGGGTGCGAGGGAGCGGCTGTACCCGCGCACGGGTGCGCACCCGTGCGTCGGGGTCCTCGGCGAGTTCCGCCCACAGCGCCCGATCGAGGTCGGCCCGGGCGGCGACGCGTACGCGGACCGCGGGGTCCACGTCACGGGCGAGCCGGACGAGGGCGTCGCGGGGCGTGTACGGGTTGCCGGCGAGGGACCACCGGCACTCCGGATCGGGCAGGCACGCCGCGACGACGGCGTCCGACAGCGCGTAGTTGTTGAGGATCGACCACCGATGGTGGCAGGCCCTTTCCGGAAGCTCCGCTTCCATGGCTGTGGGGTCAGCCGTCCGCACGTGGTGCTCGGCGCGCGCCCGGACGTCCGGGTGGGGGTCGGCCAGCAGGGCGTCCTGCTGCTCGCTGGTGAGCCCTGACCACAGGTCCGTCGCGAGGGCCCGCAGTGCGGGGTGTTCGTGCCCCAGCATCCTGTAGCGGAAGGAAGGGGGCATCTGGTACGAGGACACGAGCTCCCCCGCGATCTCGTTGGCCGTGAGGTGCCCGGAGTCGCCGCCGTCCTCGGCCGTCAGCAGGAACACGAGCGCGTCGTCGGGCAGCGGCCGGGGCTGGCGCGGGCGCGGGAGGGGGCCTGAAGCGACCTGCGCGCGGACGAGGGAGTGGGGGTCCATGACCAGACGGGCCCGCTGGGCCGGCGGGACGTGGGGGTTGCGGGCGAAGGACCGGCGTACCCCGGCATCCGGGTGCGCGATCACCGCGTCCATGACCCCCTGGGGAAGGGAGCGCTTCTCGCACAGGATCCGCCGGGCCTCCCCGCCGGCCGGGTCCAGCAGTCGCAGCAGGACGTCGGCCGGGGCTCCCGTGTTGGCCGCGACCCCGCGCAGCCACAGGTCTTCAAGGGCAGGGGTGGAGTCGGACATCCGATCATCATGTCAGCTGCCGTGGGAACTTGGGTGACCTGCAGTCGGTCACGGCCGGGTGGCCCTTCACCGGTCACGGTCCCACAGGGCCGGTGAGGTGAACCCGTACGTCGGATGGCGGCGGGTCGGGTGGCAGCAGTGGCAGACCGCCGGCGCGGCCCCGAGGCTCTCTTGCGGAGACGACGACGAGGAAGGGCAGCAGTCCATGCCGCATGCCGAAGAGGAGGGCGTCGCCGTGCGCCCGGTCGATACGGTGGACCAGCAACGGAGTCGAGCCGGACACCTGCGAACTGCGATCAGGAGGACCCATCTGATCCCGGCGTTCCTGGTGCTCACGGTCATGATGGTGGCCCTGTGGTTGATGGGCATGCCGTTCCTCCAGGCCCTGACCATCTCCACCGCAGTGAAGATCGCGGTGGCTCTGCTCGAACTCCGCCGGCTGCCCGGCCCCGTCGACGACTGACGCGAGGCGGGTAGCGCCCCCGCGCGGACGCGCGTCGCGTGCAGGGGCCGTTCCTAGGCGGACCTGCGGCGCAGGGCCCGGCGGACCACGTACAGGACGACGAGCAGCACGATGACGACGACCACGACGATCAAGAGTTTCTTGAACAGCCCGCTCTTCTTCTTGCTCTTCTTTCCCTTCTTGCTCCCGGTGGTGGCCCGGACCTGGGACGACATCGGTGCCCGGAGGCCGGTTGCCACGCCGGAGCCGGCGAGGAGACCGCTCTGCGGGAGCGCTGCGGCGGCAGGAGCCTGCCGGACCGCCGGAGCGGCCGCTGAGACGGTCGCCGACGGGCCCAGTAGCAGCCCGGCGACCACGAAGAGCGGGATGAATGCCGCCGCGGCGATCGGACGCTTCTTCGGAATGCTGTTCGTTGTCACTGTTTCCCCTGTTCTCCCCTGCCCCGGCCGGGTTCGGTGGGATCCGGAAGGCCGTGGCTTGGAAGCATCGTCAACGAGTTCGACCGCCCCGGCAAGGACTTGGCGGCCGTTGGCACAGGCTCTGGCACCCTGGGCGCATGACGACGGGGGACGGTCGGGTGCAGGGTGTGGGGCGGGAGTTGGGGCGGGGGTTGGGGCAGGGATTCGGGGTGGGGGAGGGGTACGCGTGGTACCGGGGGGTGTCGCCCGGAGGGTCCGTCCATCGGCACGCCGCCTTCCAGCTCGTCCTGGCCCCCCGGGACGAGGCGGCCCTCGTCGGGGCGGACGGCAGGGTCGTGCGGGGAGCGGCGTTGCTCGTCCCGCCCATGACCGCGCACCGGATGCTGTCGGCGCGGGATCTGCTCACCGTCTTCGTCGAGCCGCACTCGGCCCTGGCCGACCGGTTGCGCGGGCGATGTGGTTCCGGTTCGGGGATCGTGGCGGTGCCCGAGCTGCGCCGGCTCGACGAGGCCGAGCTCGGTCGGGCGGCGGCGCTGCCCTCGACCGGACTGGATCCGCGGTTGTTCGCCGCGGCGGCCCTGCTGGAGGGGCGAGCGGGGCAGGAGGAGCCGGTCCCGATGAACCTGGTCGCTGCCCGGGCGGGTCTGTCGCCGCAGCGGCTTCGGGCCCTGGCCCGAAAGCAGCTCGGCATGACGCTGGCGCGGCGGCGCATCTGGCTGAAGCTGCGCCGGAGCGCGGAAGCTCTGGCAGAGGGGTGCAGCCCGGCCGATGCCGCAGCCGCCGGAGGCTTCGCCGATCAGGCCCACCTCACCCGCCGGATGCGGGAGATGATCGGGATGACTCCGGCGGCCGTGCTGCGGGTGATGCAGGTGCTGCCGGCGTCAGCCGCCGGCGCGCCGGGCGACGTACACCGAAATGGACCCGGTGACGGTTGAGACGACCTCGGCCTCGCGGACCCGGTCGAATCCGGCCCCGGTGATGAGGGAGGGCAGGATGCCGTCGGAGTTGGGCTGGGTGTCGGCCCGGCCGTCGGCGAGTTGGACGACGCGGAACGCGGTGCGCATCAGACGGGTGCGCTGGAGTCCGTAGTCGGCCAGGACCAGCCGGCCGCCGGGCCGCAGCACGGTGTGCAGTGCGTCCAGGATCGCCCGCTTCATCGGGAGCGGGCACTGGTGGAGGACGAGGCTGGAGACCGCGGTGTCCACGCTGTCCGCGCCGAGTCGGTCCACCAGTTCGTCGCCCATGCCCTGGAGCCAGTCGACGAGTGCGCCCGCGGCCCGGGCCTTGCGGCGGGCGACGGTCAGGATGCGGGGGTCCGGGTCGATGCCGATGATGTGGGCGGCGGGTTCGATGCGGTGCAGGAGCAGGGCCTGGGAGCCGGTGCCGCAGCCGACGTCGACGATCACCTCTTCCGGCCGCGGAGCCACGTGCATGGCCAGCAGGCCGCGCCAGAGCCGCTCGCGCACCAGGGCGGCCACGGGGTCGTAGAGGCTGGTGGGGGCGAAGCGGCCCGCGGCGGGTGTGAACGCTCGGGCGGCGTGCGGGGTGTCGCGGGGCCGGGGCCCGGAGGGTCCGGGAGGTGCGGAGGGCTGACGGCTACGGCCGGGGGATTCGCTGGACCGGGCCATGACGGCAGTGTCCGGCGCCCCGGCGGTACCGGTCTTGTACGAACCGCTCGCCCCGGGACGCCTCCCGGGGCCGTTACGGCGCGGAGGCTGCCGTCGGACGATGACGCGTACGCCCGTACGCCCCGTCCGTCCCCCCGGTCCGTCCGCCCCCGGCCCGTCCGTCCGCCCGCCTGCCCGTCCGCCCGCCCGCCTGCCCGTCCGCCCGCCCGCGGTCCGGGAGGTGCGCGGTGGACCGGGGCGACCTCGATCGAGTACGAGCTCCGTTCGACGGCGGACCGCGAACGGAGCCCTCGAGCTCAGCGCCGGTGTGCGACCGCCGCCAGGGTGTCCTTGACTTCCTGCACCACGCGGGCCGCGTCCTCCGGGTTGTGCACCACATCCGTGTGGTTCATGTCGATGACGAGGACCTCGCTGGCCGAGTAGTGCTTGTGCACCCAGTCGTCGTAGCCGGACCACAGCGTCCGGTAGTACTCGACGAGGCTCTCGTCCTGTTCGAAGCCGCGGCCCCGCAGCCCGATGCGGTGCAGCACCGTCTCGAAGTCCGCCTTCAGGTAGACCATGAGATCGGGTGCCTTGCGGTACGGCAGACCGTCGATCTCGCGCATCATCTCGTTCAGCAGCCCCTCGTACACCTGCATTTCGAGGGAGCTGATCCGGCCCAGGTCGTGATTGACCTTGGCGAAGTACCAGTCCTCGTAGATGGACCGGTCGAGGACGTTGTCCCCCTGCTTGTACGCCTCCTTGATCGAGGCGAACCGCGTCTGCAGGAAGTAGAGCTGCAGCAGGAAGGGGTAGCGCTTCGCCTGGATCTCTTCGGGGCTCGCCGTGTAGAAGAGCGGCAGGATCGGATTGTCTTCCACGCTCTCGTAGAAGACGTCGCTGCCCAGCTCCTTGGCGAGCAGCTCGGCCACACTCGTCTTGCCGATTCCGATCATGCCTCCGACGCAGATCACTGGCATACCTCACTTCTCCCTGGGGGTCTTCTGTTCGTGGGCGGGTGGGCCGTGCGCCCCACTCCACTGAGACGCACGCCGGCGGTCACGCGATTCCCCGGGATCTTCATGATCAGCGTCATGTGGTCGCCGGCCGGACCAGGGCCCTCGTGCGGGCTGGTCTCCTCGACCGGTCGGCCCGGCCGTTCCGCAGCCGCCGCGCAGAGCGACGAGCCGCAGCCCAACGGCCGCCTTGAATCCTAAATGATGATCAGCCTCTCGCTGGCCAGGGAGCCGGCACCCTCCGTCGCCCGCTGCGGCCCGGGCCGGTACGCCACGGAGGACCCGGACCGCTACGCGGTGCTGGAGCCCGGCCGCCCGTACGCCATCGCGGTCCAGTCCGGATCGACTGCGGGTGCCACAGGCGCCGCGGGCACCGGGGCGTGGACCTGGTACGCCGAGCCGGTCCGACGGGGCGTCGCCGGAGAACGGGAGCACTGGCGGGAGGCCGCCCAGGGGCGAAGTGCGGGGTCCCCTCCGGAGCTCTTCTAGGGGCATCTATATTTAGGGCACCCTAACCTCCAGGTCGTGCGAGTGCTGCCCGCTTGCCGGTCCTGGCCGACCGAGCAGAAACGGAACCTGTATGAGACCCGAATCCACGGCCCTCGTCTCCCCGCGAGCGGACGTCCTGACCGAGACCGTCGAGGGCTTCGGCACGGTCCGCTTCACTCCGGTCGACCCCGTTGTGGACTCCGCCGTGTTGCACTCCTGGGTCGTCGAGGAGCGCGCGCAGTTCTGGGCATGAACGGCGCCAGCCGGGAACTGGTCCAGGAGATCTACGAGGACGTGGACCGCCGCGACACGCACCACGCGTACATGGTCCGGCTGGACGATGAGCCCGTGGCGCTCTTCCAGACGTACGAGCCCTCCGAGGACCGGGTCAGCTACTGCTACGAGGCGCGGGAGGGAGACATCGGCGTCCATCTGATGCTGGCCCCGGCGACGGACCGGCCCCGGCCCGGATTCAGCAGGACCCTGATCGGATCGCTCATCCGGTTCACCTTCCGCGACCCGGCCGTCCTGCGCGCGGTGGCCGAACCCGACGCCTCCAACGCCAAGGCGGTCGCTCTGCTGAACCGGCTCGGCTTCGTCCGGCAGGGCGAGATCACCCTCCCGGAGATCGACTTGCCCGAGGTGTACCTCCCGGAGAAGCGGGCCGTGTTCGCGTTCCTCGACCGCCCCGCCGTACTCCCGGCCGCCGTTGCGGCCGTCCTCCCGGCCTAGTCGTCGACCGGCTGCGGCGCCCCTGCCTGGTCGTCCCTACCGGCCCGGGGCGCGCAGCAGGCCCGCCGGCAGGTAGCCGGAGCGCACGTTCAGCGCCCAGCCGTGTGCCTGTACGGCGAGCGCGGCCAGTGCGATGGCCGTGACCGGTAGCAGCGTCCTCGGCGCGGCATCCGGACCGGTGCTGTCGCGGTGTTTGAGGAGACGGCTGGTCAGGGCCTGCTCGAACGCGGGCTGGTCGTCGTCGAGAAGTACGCGCAGCAGCCGCTGGTCGGCGGTCAGCGCGCCCGCCCCGTCGAGCCGGGCGGCGGCCGCGGCGCGCTCCTCCGCGTCGGGTGTGCGCAGGGGCGGCACCCCGGAAGCGACCCAGGGTGAGCGGGGCGTCTCCACCAGGTGGAGGTAGGCGCAGAGCGCGTCCATCTCCGCGAGTTCGGCCGGGTCGGAGACCGAGCTCAGGGACGAGTGGGGCAGTCCGGCGTGGAACATCGGCGCGTAGTCCGTCTTCAGCAGGGGACCGATCACCCGGGCCCGTTCCCAGACGAGTCCGGTGATCACGTTCAGGGTGAAGGCGTCCACCCAGACCCGGGCCGTGGGCGCCTGGTCGACCGCGTCGCCGAAGTCGAAGTCCTCGCTGCTGAGCTCCTCGCCGATGAGGGGGAAGAGACCTCGTAGTCCCCGCCGGGGCACGTTCCGAGCGTCAGCGCGCCGAGCGCGCACTCCGCCGCCGTACGCAGTGCCAGTCGGCCCGGCTCGCCCACCAGCTGCGGATTCTGGAGGGTGAAAGCGCCGACGTGGTCCAGGAGCTCGTCGCCCATCTCCTGAATTCCCTTGATGGACAGGCTGTTGTAACGCAGTCCGTGCCAGCGGCCGAAGGTCCGCCCGTCAATGTCCTCCAGGGCCCGGCTCGTCCGCTCCGGAGCCCTCTTCGCACGCGGCCGCCTTGTCGAACGGCCCGAGGCAGTTGCGGCCTAACCAATCGAGAAGACGGCACCAGGTGCGGCGTAGTCGACGGGACCGTCGAACCGGGCCGAGGCGCGTGCGACCGCCTGTCGCGGGGTAAGGAACCGGCCGACGTGGGTAACGATCAACCGGCCTGCCCGGGCCGCGCCGGCCGTGTCGCCGGTGTCTTCCGGTGTGTGGTGCACCTTTTCGCCTACGGTCGGCGCCTGGGCGCTGTCGGCCTCGCAGAGCAGCACGTTGCATCCCTCGGCCAGCCGCGTGAGGTTCGCGCACGGTGCTGTGTCCCCGGAGTAGACCAGCGATCGGCCCTCGGCCTCGATGCGTACGGCGAAGGCCGGGACGCCGTGCGCCACTGCCCGGCTGGTCATGGTGAGCGCGCCGACGCGCGTCTGGTGCCCGTCATCCAGTTCATGGACGGAGAAGGCGGACTCGACCGGGCTACGCGTCGAGGTGTTGGTGAGGAAGTGGGCGAGCCGGTTGGCGATGCCCGGCGGCCCGTACAGGGGGATGGGCGCGGCGAGCCGAATATCCGAAAAGAGCGCCGCGTAGTAGGCGGTGAGCAGGTCCGCGCTGTGATCGGCATGCAGATGCGAGATCCAGATTGCATCCACCTCATCGAGCCGGACATGCCGCTGCAGCTGCGCCAGCGTCCCGCTGCCCGCGTCCATCCACACCCGAGTGTCTCCGCTGGACACCAAATAGCCAGAGCAAGGGTTGTCCACGCTCGCATAGGGCGTCGCGGATCCCAGGACGGTGAGACGGAGAAGACGGCTGGTCATCCGGAGAGTCTATGGAACGCTTGAGCCACAGGTGTTGGCGATTTCTCCCTCATCAACCCTGGGTTCGGCAGTGTCCGCCTCGGCATTGCGCCAGACCGTCAGGCCGACGGTGATGAACCCGATTGCCTCGGCGACGCCGACGGTCGGCAGCGGCTCGGTGCGCACCGGCAGGGCGGCGACTCCGCCGTTCCGCCGTTACCAGCCGAAGCGTCGGTTGACCACGGCCGCGAATTCCTCGAACGTCAGCACGCGGTCGCCGTTCTGGTCGGCCGCGTCGAACAGTGCCGAGGAGTCGTGGGTGTCCCCGACGCCCCAGAAGGGGATGGCTCCCTGCGCCGCGAGGGTCGGCCCCTTGGAGCGCAGGGCGCCGATGACCTCGGCGCGGGTCAGGGTCCCGTCCTGGTCGAGGTCGAGGGCGTCGAACAGGCGCCGGGCCTTCTCACTCATCACGTGGTCCTCTCAGCGGTACACGCACCGTCTCTCGGGCGGCGCGTCCTGTAGGTGAGGACGTCGTGAGCCCCTGTCGGGTTGCCCCGCCGGTCTCGGTCTCGGTGTCGGTTTCGGCGCGGCGCGGCGCAGCGCGGCGCGGCGGGGCGTGCTCATGGGTGGCTCCCGGCCCCGCGGCGGTTGAAGGGCAGCCTGCCGAGGACGACCGCCATGCCGCAGGTGTCGGTGAGCGCGGAGAAGACCAGGCCGCCCCCGATCGCCGCGGACAGCAGCGCGAGGGCGGGGTGGAGGAGCAGCCCGAGGGCCAGGCCGAGTAGCACGCCGACGCCCGCGGTGAAGCGGACCTGGCGTTCCATCGCCCAGACGGCCCGCGTCCGGGACCCGTCGGGATGCTGCAGGACGTGGCCCTCGGCGGTCCAGGCCTGGGTGCCGCCCCTGAGGCTCGACGCGGGGATGCCACGGGAGACCAGGGGCCCGGCGGCGTTCTCCGCACGGGCACCGGAGGCGCACACCACGAGCAGGGGCCTGTGTTCGGCGGCACTCCGCAGCTCGGGCAGGCTCCGTGTGAGTCGGTCGAGGGGGACGTTGACGGCGTCGGGCAGGTGGCCGGACGCGAACTCGGCCGGAGTCCGGACGTCGACGACGGTCAGCTCGGACAGCCGTGGGTGCGCCTGGCTGACGTCGAGGCGGGCGGGAACGCTCATGGCGGACCTGGTCCTTGGCAGAGGGGGCGGGAGAAGGGGCTCCGCGGTACGCGGTACGCGGTCACGGGGCTCGGTGCGGCGGGCGACACCGTTGCCGTGTCGGGGATGCTAGGTACCCCGGGACGACCAGACCAGGGGCCGGCGAACCCCGCCACGGAACCGCCACACGCCGGCAACAACCCGCAACGAGCGGCCGAGCCCGCCCTCATCCCCCACCCGCGCGCGGCGCCGCTCGACGGGGTGGACGGCCGCCGCGCTACCAGGTGACGTACAGGGCCTGCGGTGAGCGGTGGATCAGCGTGGGGCGCATCTGCGGCCGCGGGCGGTCCCGGTCCAGCCGCAGCTCCGGCATGCGACGGACGAACAGCTCGAGGGTCAGGCGGAGCTGATCGCGGGCCAGTTGGGATCCCGGGCAGCCGTGGGTCCCGTACCCGAAGGCGAGGTGCTGCCGGTTCCCCGGCCGGGTGATGTCGAACTCCCCGGCCCGCTCGTACCGTCGTTCGTCGCGGTTGGCCGAGCCGAACGCCACCAGCACGGTGGACGCCGCGGGCAGCTTCGTCCCGGCGAGCGTCACCGGCCGGGTCGTGGTCCGCCGGAAGGCCTGGATGGCCGTGTCGTGGCGGACGGCCTCCTCCACCGCCGCCGGGACCAGGGACGGATCGGCGCGGAGCGCCCGCCACTGCCGCCGGTCGCCGAGCAGGTGCAGCAGCATCGTGCCGATGAGGGCGCTCGTCGTGAGGAATCCGGCGATCAGCAGGTTCTGCAGGCTCGTCACCAGCTCGTGGCGCTGTTCGAGGGTGAGCTCGGCGTCACCGGGGGCCAGGGCGGCCACCATGGTCGAGCACATGTCGCCCCGGGGGCGCTCGCGCCGCTCGCGGACGTACCCGTCGAGCAGGTGCTGGAGCGCGACCACGTCCTCGGCCGCGGCCACCTGCCCCTCCGGCGACAGCGGGCGGAACAGCAGCTCCTCGGCCCGGTAGCCGCCGTGCACGGCCGCGGGCACGTCGGCGGGGTCCAGTCCGATCAGCCGTCCGACCACCATCCCGGGCAACCGGCTGGCGTACGCCTCCACCAACTCCGCGGACCCGTCCGCCGCGAAGCCGTCGACCAGTTCCTCCGCGCACGTGCGGGCGTACGGCAGCAGCGCTGCCACCCGGGCGGCGGACAGCCCCCGGTTCAGCGGGGCGCGGTGCCGCCGGTGGGCCGCGTCGTCACTGGACACGACGGTGGGCCGGGGCCCGAACCCCCGCGGCAGGACGCCGAGCGCCGCCTCCGAGAGCGGCATGTCCGGCAGCAGGGCGTTGGCCGAGGAGAAGTCCTCCGTGCGCAGCAGCACCTCCCGTACGTCCTGGTCGCGCGCCACCAACCACGCGTCGAACTCGGGGACGTACATCAGCCCCTCGGCCCGGCGCGCACGGTCGTAGAGCGGATAGGGGTCGCGGTACAGCTCGTCACGCCGCGCCTGGTCGTCGAGCCGAGCCACTGGGACCTCCGGATCACGGTCGGGACCGGGCGGTGGCCACCGCCGCGGGTGTCCTCCGGTGCGCCGGGTCATCCTGCCCGAAACCCGCCCGGCCCGGTAGGGCGCCTGCCAGGAGCGGTGCGGGCCGGGAGCGGTGCGGGCCGACCGGTGCGGGCCGACCGGTGCCGGGGGCGGGCGATGCGCGACCGGGACGATCTGTGACGGAAGTCTGACGTTCCGCCGGTCCGCCTGGATTCCACCACCCCCGGGGTGCTGGAATCGAAGGGTGACGACAGACCACTCCGACTTCGAGGGAACCCCCGTCGGTCGCCGTCTGGTGCTCGGCATGCTCGGGCTCGGCGCCGGGGGCCTCGTGGCCGCACCGTACGTACAGCGCGGGATCGAGGCCTTCCTCGGGGCCGCCTCGGACAAGGACCCGACCGGGCTCACCGGGCTGCTCCCCAACGGAGGTGGCTTCCGCTACTACTCGGTCGCCGCCTCCGTACCGCGGAAGAACGAGCAGGACTACCGGCTCACCGTGGACGGTCTGGTCGAGCGCCCCGCGACGTACACCCTCGACGCCCTGCGCGCCCTGCCGCAGCACCGGGTGGTGCGGGACGTGCAGTGCGTCACCGGCTGGCGGGTCCCCGAGACCCCCTTCGCCGGCGTCAGGCTGTCCCTGTTGCTGGACGCCGCCGGAGTCGGTCCCGAGGCCAAGGCGGTCCGCTTCACCTGCTTCGACGGTGCGTACAGCGAGAGCCTCACGCTCCCGCAGGCCCGGCGCGACGACGTGCTGGTCTGTCTGCAGATGCAGGACGAGCCGGTCAGCCACGCGCACGGCGGCCCGGTCCGGCTCTACGTCGCGCCGATGTACTTCTACAAGTCGGCGAAATGGCTGTCCGGGATCACCGTCACGTCCGAGGTGCGGCCCGGTTACTGGGAGGAGCGGGGCTATGACGTCGACGCCTGGGTCGGAGGGTCCAACGGGCGCAGTGACACCCCCACCGTCTGAACCGGCCCGACGGGTCGTCCGGTTCACCCGTGCCGAGCGCTGGGTCCACCGCACGACCGCCGCACTGACCCTGCTGTGCGTGGCGACCGCCGCCGCTCTGTACGTACCGCAGTTCGCCGAACTGGTCGGCCGCAGGGCTCTCGTGGTGACGGTCCACGAATGGGCCGGCATCCTGCTGCCCGTGCCGTTCCTGATCGGTCTCGCCTCTCCCGCCTTCCGGGCCGATCTGCGCAGGTTGAACCGCTTCGGACCGCACGACAGGAGGTGGCTGCGCGCGGTGCGCGGACGCGACCGCCGGCGCGCGTCCCGGCCCGCGGGGAAGTTCAACGCCGGTCAGAAGCTCTACGCGTCGTGGACCGCAGGTGCTGTCCTGGTGATGCTGGCGACCGGTCTGCTGATGTGGTTCACCCATCTGACACCGCTGATCTGGCGCACCAGTGCCACCTTCGTGCACGACTGGCTGGCCCTGGCCGTAGGGGTGGTACTGGCCGGGCACATCAGGATGGCGCTCGCCGACCCGGAGGCACGCAGGGGCATGCGCACCGGGTCCGTCGAGCGCCCCTGGGCGGAGCGGGAGCACCCGCTGTGGCTGAAGGACGAGCCGAGGAACGAGCGCGCCGAACGGCCGTGAGAAGGGGCTGAGGTCGAGGTCGAGGCGGATGCCGGATGCCGGACGGGCGTTCCGGCGGAACGAGGACGGCCGGGTGTTGCAACACGCTGCAACCAGCGCCGATCCAAGTTGAGTTGACACCGACCCCATCCCTGCACCACCCTTTCACTACTTACCTAGTGAAAGGGTGGTGCAAGGCGTGCTGGAATACCGCATCGACCGGCGCAGCGGCATCGCCACGTACGTGCAGATCGTCCAGCAGACCAAGCAGGCCCTGCGTCTGGGCCTGCTGGAGCCGGGCGACAAGCTGCCGACGGCGCGAGAGGTCGTGGAAGCCACCGCGATCAACCCGAACACCGTCCTCAAGGCCTATCGCGAACTGGAACGCGAAGGCCTCGTCGAGGCGAAGCGGGGGATGGGCACCTTCATCCGCAAGTCCTTGGGCAGCGCCCCGGCCGAGTCCCCGTTGCACGCCGAACTCACCGACTGGGCCCGGCGGGCCCGGGACGCCGGTTTGGAGCGCGACGACGTGGCCGCACTCTTCACATCCGTACTGGAACGACACTTCAAGGGGGACGGCGAAGCATGACGGAAACCGTGATCGAGGCCGAAGGCCTCGGACTGCGCCACGGACGCCGGGGAGGTTGGGCGCTGCGCGACTGCTCCTTCCGCCTCCCCGCAGGCCGCGTGTGCGCGCTCGTCGGGCCCAACGGCGCCGGGAAATCGACCCTCTTGGGCCTCGCCGCCGGCCTCGCGCTCCCCACGGAGGGCACCCTGCGCACCGTGCCGCGCGAGAAGCTCGCGTACGTCGGACAGAACAAGCCCCTCTATCCGCAGTTCACCGTCGCCGAGACCCTGCGGATGGGCCGCGAGCTCAACCCGGGGCGCTGGGACGCGGCGACGGCGCAGCGGATCGTCGAGGCCGGGGAACTCGACCCGCGTACCAAGGTCCGCAGCCTCTCCGGCGGGCAGCGCACCCGCGTCGCGCTGGCCCTGGCCCTCGGCAAGCGCCCCGACCTGCTGCTGCTCGACGAGCCGATGGCCGACCTCGACCCGCTCGCCCGGCGCGAGCTCATGGGCACCCTGATGGCCGACGCCGCAGACAACGGCACCTCCCTGGTGATGTCCTCGCACATCCTGACCGAGCTGGAGGGCGCCTGCGACCACCTCCTGCTCGTCGACCGCGGCCGGATCCGCCTGAGCGGCCCCATCGACGAGGTCGTCGCGGTCCACCGACTGCTCACCGGCCCCGCCGCCGCCTCCGCTCGACTCTCCGCCCACACCGTCGTCGAGTCCCGTACGACCGGCCGCCAGCTCACCGCCCTCGTGCGGCTGCAAGAGCCCGTCGACAACGGGGTCTGGCAGACGGAGCACCCGACCCTGGAGGAAATCCTGCTCGCCCATCTGCGTTCCCCCGATGCCCCGTCCTTCACCGGCCAGGACTCCCTCACCACCTCGGGGGCGCGGGCATGAGCGGCACGACACTGAGGGGCCCGTACTGGGTCGCCGTCCGCCAGCACCGGCACGTGCTGTGGGCGTTGCCCGTCGTCGTGGCCGTCTGCCTCGCCGCCATGGTCGCCCTGCGTTCCTGGGCCGGGGATTCGTCCTCGGACCAGGTGGGCGCGGCGTGGACGAACGACGGCTACCTGCTGCTGCGGCTCTGTGTGCAGTACGCCGGTACGGGCCTGCTGTTCCTGCCGTCACTGGTGGGGGCCTTCGTGGCCGGCCCCATGACGGCCCGCGAGTTGGAGAGCGGCACCTGGCGGCTCGCCCTCACCCAGTCGACCACCCCGAAGGCCTGGCTCGGCTCGAAGGTCGTGGTGGCGGCAGCCGCGTCGGTGCTCGGCGCGGTCGCCCTCGTCGGGGTCTACCGCATCGGCTGGGCGCGGATGGCCGGCACCTACCAACTCCATTGGGCGGACCGGGGAACGTACGAAGCCACCGGCCCGGTACTCGCCGCCTACTGCCTGCTCGGCGTGGCCCTCGGCGTGCTCGTGGGCCAGCTGGTCCGGCGGACGCTGGTGGCCATGGCGCTCACCGGATTGCTCACCGGCCTGGTGCTGCTGGGCGTCGGCGCGCTGCGGTGGTCGATCCTCCCCGTGGAGACGGGCACGATGCCGCTCCAGGGGAACCTCGCGAAGCTGATCCCCGGCGACTCCTTGATGATGGACACGGGGCTGCTCACCTCCACGGGGGAGCGCCTTCCCGAGTACGCGTGCTTCGAGCGGACCCACCACCTGAGCACCTGCCCGGCGGACCTGGACGTCACCGGCTGGTACGCGGAGTTCCACCCGGTCTCGCACTACTGGCCGACGCAGCTCATCGAGAGCTCGCTGGTCCTGGCCGTGGCCGGCGTCGCCCTGTTCGCCGCCTTCCGGCTGGTGGGCGCCCGGCGCGCCTGAGTCCGGGACGGGGCGGTGGGCGGTGTGCGGTGTGGGGAGTACGGCAGATGGCGGACGGCACTTGTGGAGCCGCCCCGCGGTCAGCACGCTTGATCCATGACCACACCCGTCCCCGGTCCGGTGCGGCCCCCTGCGGCGGTCCGGCCGGACGGCGCGCGCCGGGCGCTGGTGGCGGGATCCGTCGGCAACTTCATCGAGTGGTACGAGTTCGGGATCTACGGCTACTTCGCCAGCGTCATCGCGGCGCAGTTCTTCACTCCCGAGGGCGGCAGCGAGGTGGAGGGGCTCGTCAAGGCGTACGCGTCGTTCGCCCTGGCGTTCTTCTTCCGGCCGGTCGGGGCAGCAGTGTTCGGGCGGTTCGGCGACCGGGTGGGCCGGCGGCCCGCGCTCGTCGTGGTCGTCTGTCTGATGACCGGAGCCACGGCAATGATCGGTCTGTTGCCGACGTACGCCTCGATCGGCGCGGCCGCGCCATGGCTCCTGACGCTGCTGCGGATCCTGCAAGGGCTCTCGGCCGGCGGGGAGTTCGGCGGGGCGGTCTCGGTCATGACGGAATGCGCACCACCGGGCCGCCGGGGCCGGTACGGGGCCTGGCAGTCGTTCACGGTCGCGCTCGGCCTGCTCGCGGGCGCCGCCGTGGCGGTGGTCCTGGCGAGCGCACTGACCGCGTCGCAGCTGCACGGGTGGGGCTGGCGGGTGCCGTTCCTGCTGACCGTGCCGCTGGGGCTCGTCGCACTGCGGCTGCGGTTGCGGCTGCCCCCGGACGAGCCCCGCACCGTGGGACCGCCCCCGGACGAGCCCCACGCCCTCGGACCCGAACACCGACCCGAACGCCGACCCGAACACCGGACCGGGCCCCGCTCCCGGCCGCGCCCCGTGCCGCGCCCAGGGGAGACGGTCCGGGCCGTGGTCCTGGGCATCGGGCGGATGATGGGCTGGTCGGCCGCCGGATACACCTTCCTGGTGGTCATGCCCTCCTACTTGCAGAGCACACTCGGTACCACCTTCCAGCAGGCACTGCTCGGCACCGTCCTGGCCAACCTGGGGTTCGCCGCGTCGGTCCTGCCCGCCGGCCGGCTGAGCGACCGGATCGGGCGGCGGACGGTGATGGTGGCGGGTGCCCTGCTGGTGGCCGTGTTCGCCCTCCCGCTGCTGCACCTGGTGCAGGACCCCGCCGGGTCGGCGCACACGAAGGGAGCGGCGCTGTTCGCCGCGGGCGCCGGCGTCGGCCTGATGGCGGGTCCGGGGCCCGCGATGCTGGCCGAGATGTTCCCGGCCAGGGTGCGCTGCACCGGGCTCGGACTGGCGTACGCGCTGTCCAACGCTGTGTTCTCGGGCTGTGCGGGACTGATCATCACCGAGGTGATCGAGCGGACCGGGAACGTCGACGTCCCCGGCTACTACGCCGCGGCGACCTGCGCGGTCAGCGTCGCCGCGCTGCTGACGCTGCGCGGCGACGACCACCATTGGGCGCTGCGATGAGCACCCTGCGCGTGGTCGGGCTGATGTCCGGCACGTCGTACGACGCGATCGACGCGGCCGCCGCCGACCTCTCCCTCCACGACGACACACTGGTGTTCACGCCCCTGGGGATGATCAGCACGGCCTACGACGACGCCCTGCGGGCGGACCTGGCCGGGGCCCTGCCGCCCGCCGGGGCGGACCTGGCCACGGTGTGCCGGCTCGACACCCGCATCGGACGGGCCTTCGCGGCGGCGGCGGTGCGGGCGGACGAGGAACTGTGCGGCGGACGGGCCGACCTGGTGGCGTCGCACGGGCAGACGGTTTTCCACTGGGCCGAGGACGGCAGGGTGCACGGCACGCTCCAGATCGGCGAGGCGGCCTGGATCGCCGAGGCGACCGGCCGGCCCGTCGTCTCCGGCTTCCGCACCCGTGATGTGGCGGCCGGGGGACAGGGGGCGCCGCTGGTCAGCATCGTCGACGTGATGTGGCTGCGGGGACGCCCCGGGGTGCCGGTCGCACTCAACCTGGGCGGGATCGGGAACGTCACGGTCGTACCGGGCGTGGCGGACGGGAGCGGAGGAGAACCGCTGGCCTTCGACACCGGACCCGCCAACGCGCTGATCGACGCGGCAGTGCGGGCCCTGGCCGGGCGGGACGCCTCGGGCGGGGCGTACACGATGGACGCGGGCGGGGCGCTCGCGGCGCGGGGCGCGGTCCACCCGCCGCTGCTGCGCAGGTTGCTGGACGACCCGTACTACGCCCGTCCCGCGCCGAAGACGACGGGCAAGGAACACTTCCACCTGCCGTATCTGCGCACGGCGCTGGACTCGTGCGCGCCGCTGCCCGTCGAGGACGTCGTCGCCACGCTGACCCGGCTCACGGCCCGGACCGTCGCCGACGCGATCCGGCCCTTCGGCGCCACCGAGGTGATCGCGTCGGGCGGGGGAACGCGCAACCCGGTGCTGATGGACTGGCTGCGGGAAGAGCTGGGTGGGATCGGCGGGGCCGGCAGGGTCGGTGGGGCAGGCGGGGTCGGTCGGTGCGTGGTGCGGTCCTCGGACGAACTCGGCCTGCCCGCGGGGGCGAAGGAGGCGTACGCCTTCGCCGTTCTGGGCTGGCTCACCGTGCACGGTCTGCCGGGCACCGTCCCCGCGTGCACGGGCGCCCGGCACGCGAGCGTCCTCGGCTCGATCACGCCCGGCGCCACGGGCCTGCGACTGCCGCGACCACCGGCGACGGCGCCGGTCCGGCTGACCGTCGGCGGAGGTACCGACGGCGGTGGGTCTCGCCTTTCTATTTCCAATCTGCATTGTTCCTAGAATGGTCGCGTGAACGATATCGATGCGATCGCGATGTTGCAGGATCCGGTGCGGCGCCGCCTGTACGAGTACGTGGCGGCACAGGGTCGGGAGGTCGGTCGCAACGAGGCCGCCGAGGCGGCCGGGGTGGCGCGCACGCTCGCTGCGCACCACCTGGACAGGCTGACCGAGGCTGGACTGTTGGAGAGCGGCAGCCGCCGCCTGACGGGCCGCTCGGGTCCGGGGGCCGGCCGGCCGGCCAAGGTGTACACGCGGGCGCGGGCCGAGCGGTCGGTGTCCTTGCCCGCCCGCGACTACCTCACCGCCGCCGAGTTGCTCGCCGAGGCCGCCGAGCAGGCGGGGCTGGACGCGGTGCTGCGCGCGGCCGCGGGCCGCAGGGGCGAGGCCCTGCGGGGTTCGGCGGCGCCCTGTGCCGGACTGGAAGAGGTCGTGGCGATGCTGGCCGACCGCGGCTACGAACCGTACCTGGAAGGCGGCGAGGGCGCGGAGGGTGCCCGGGACGACGCAGGCGCGGGGGCGATGACCGGGGCGGCCGCGCGCGTCGTCCGCATGCGCAACTGCCCCTTCCACGCCGTCGCCGAACACTTCCCGCCGCTCGTCTGCGGCATGAACCTCGCGTTGCTGGAAGGACTGTTCGGTACGGATGGTCCCGTGCGCCCCCGCATGGACGCCCGGCCCGGGGAATGCTGCGTGGTGATCGAGAGTTCTAAAAACAATGATCATTGACATAGAAAGGGGGTCGTGCTGGGATGAGGGCATGACCGCACCCGCGCATGCCAGCCACCTCGCCCAACTCAACGTCGCGACGCTCCTCCACCCCTTCGACGACCCGCGCATGGCGCCGTTCGTCGAGATGCTCGACCCGGTCAACGCCGCCGCCGACGGCGCGCCCGGCTTCGTGTGGCGCCTCGTCGAGGAGGGTGCGGCCGACGCCACGGGCCTGCGCCCGGCGGGGGAGGACGTCGTCGTCAACCTGTCGGTGTGGCAGACCCAGGAGGCCCTGTGGGACTTCTCCTACCGCAGCGGGCACCTGGAAGTGATGCGCCGGCGCCGCGAATGGTTCGAGCGGCACGTCCAGGCGCACCTGGTGCTCTGGTGGGTCCCCGCCGGGCACCGGCCGACCGTCGCCGAGGCCCTGGAGCGGCTGGCCGACCTGCGGGTGCACGGGCCTTCCCCGAGCGCGTTCACGTTCGCCTCCGCCTACACCGCCGCCCAGGCCGCCCAGCACCTCCGGGCCGTGCCACCGGCGTAGCCCGAGCACGTCGGCCGGACCGCGAGGCCGATGCCGTCCGGGGGTCCGCAGCCCCCTTTCACGTGCGCCGGCGACGTGCTGGTGAGCACGGTTGATCGGTAACAAGGGCTCCATCCACTCCCGCGCCGCCTCCGTCAACTCGCCTCGACCTGCCCCAAGATCAATTTTGAGACAGATGGCCTTAGCATGGGCATGCCACCCCCCCCCGTGCCGTGACCAGCCGACGGAAGACCCCCATGCGCCTCCAGCGGATATCCGCCGCGACCGCGGCCCTCGCCGCGCTCACCACCCTCGCCACCGCCTGCGAGGACTCCCCCAAGCCTGGCCCGCCCGCCGCGAGCCCCTCCGCGAGCGCTCGAGGCGCCGCCCCCGCCTCCCCCACGCCCGCCGGCGCCGCGCCCGCCACGCTGGCCGGGGCGCAGGCCCACGTACAGCAGTACACGTCCTGCGAGAACCTCAGCACCGACCCGAACGACAGTCGGGTGCCGCTGAGCGGGTTCATCGGCGCCGGGGACTGGGGCATCACGGAGCGCGGCGTCTGCACGGACAAGAAGGCGCGGGGCGAGATCGTCCTCTTCCTGACCCCGGACATGAAGGCCTTCCAGCAGGCCGCCAAGGACCACGCCGCGAAGCTGCTCGCCGAGGGCCGGGGCGACACCGACCTCGCCAGCCGCACGGTCGTGGGCAAGACCTTCGCCCTGACCGCGCTCAAGACCGCCACCGCCGTGTCCCTGGTCGACCCGCCCAACTCCGACCTGCGCATCCTGAGCTGCAACCCCCACGTGTTCGTCCCGGAGGGGTTCAAGAAGGAGCAGGCCCTGGTAGAGGGCTGCTTCCTCACCGACTACGTCAACAGCCCCGACGGCCAGGGCAGCCCCCACCGCGGGGCGGTCCGCGACCCCTCCACCGAGGGAGCCGCGAAGCCGGGCCAGCCGTCCACCGGCAGCCCGGGCCTGCCGAGCGCCGGCAGCATCGACGAGCTGAAGAAGCTCGTCAGCCCGCACACGGTCGACTGCACGAGCATGGAGGTCACCGACGAGCAGGTACGGTCGATCGACTACATGCCGGTCGTCGACGGCCCCGCGAGCGCTTGGGGCGTCAAGCAGCGAGCGGTCTGCGGCCAGCTCGGCGGGGAGCAGCGCGCGCACAACCTGAACTGGCTGGACACCGTCTCCGACATGAAGACCCTCCAGACCAAGGCCAAGGCGGCGCAACTGGCCGACCTGAAGGACGACGGGCGCCTCAAGGCCACTGCGAGCAAGCTGCTGGTCGGCACGAACATCGCCGTGGAGACCAACAACGCGAACGTCCGCCGAGGGCTGTACCAGCTCCAGTTCCTGTACCTGAACTGCGAGACCGGCTTCACCGCGCCGGCCGGCTACCGGCTGGAGAAGTCCCAGGTCGAGGGCTGCGTCCTGACCAACTACGAGCGCCCGAGCTGACACACGGCTGTCCGGGGCGTGCGCGGCGCGCCCCGGGGGGTATCGACTGCGGTGTTCCGCCATCCGCGCGCCAGGGGTGCCAGGAGCACCAGGAGCCGCCCTGTCACTCTTGATCCCGGATTTCGACGACTCCGTGGTAGTCCGCGGCGGCGTGCGACCAGACGGTCTGCCACGGCCCGTACCGCTCGGGCAGGTCACGCCACGGGCGTCCATGCCCATCCACCTGCGGCAGCTCAGTAGCAGTCCATGCGCGAACCGTTGGAGTCCGCCTCGGTGGACCACGTGTACCAGGTCCTGGCGTCCACTCCGAGCAGCTCCGCCGGATGCGGTTCCGCCCCGTAGGACTCGCGGAGCGTCTCGGGTGAGGTGAAGGCGAGGGTCATGCTCGGCCGATCGGCGGATTCGAAGCAGAAGACGACGAACCCGCGGTCGGACCCCATGTCCAGGTCGTTCACCGGACGCCATCCCGCCGCCGACGCCTCCCGGCCGTAGTACTTCAACACTTCGTCCCTGGTCCCGTGGTACGCGTAGAACCGCTCCGCGGTGAGCCAGGCGCCCGCGGTGTCGTCGACGCAGTGGGCCCCGGACCATGGGGCGCCGTCCACGGCCACCGCCCCCTTCGGACGCAGCTCCAGCGTGGGCAGCTGGTCGAGCTCGGTCACGGCCGCCGCTGTTCCCTCACACGTCTCGGGGTGGAGGAAGGAACACCCGCTCAGACCGGTTCCCACGAGCAGGGCTGCCAAGCACGCCCGCACGACAAGCATGTTCATGGCGAGATTATGACCTTGCCCGGAAGTCGTCCGTCCGACGGGGGCGGTTCACGCAGGGACCACCCCTGCGGGGGCGGGAAGCGGTTGCCTCGTGCACCTCGCACCGAACAGGCTCCACCGGTCCGTTTCACCGGTCCGTTTCACCGGTCTGGGGCAGGACCTGCCGGGCCACGCTCCACCACGCGCCATCGCCACCGTGGACCACCGACTGCCGGCCCGCTTCGTGGTCCCAACCGGAAACAGAACCCGGGGGCGTTCGGTGCGGAGACCCGGGTCCGGTACGTCGGCTGAGTCCGACGGCGACTTGCACGGCCAACCGGGGGGTCGTGGCGCGCGCCTCGGGCGCGGCGGGCCGCTCGTGCTGCTACTGCTGGGCCGGGCCGGGCGCCGCCCGTCCCGGCCGTCCCCGCGCAGATGAGGAGCCACGCACATGCCGACCCGTGTCCGCGACCGCGACCGCGACCGCGACCGTGCCCGCGCCCGCCGGAGCCGTCTCCGCACCGGGCTGTCCGCCGCCGTCCTGACCGCCACCGCGGTCGGAGGGCTGCTGCAGCCCGCACAGGCGGCCGGCGACCCGCAACCGGGCGACGGCCGCCAACGCCACGACAAGGGCCTCCAGCGGCAGCTCGACCGGCTGGTCGCCCAGGAGGACGGCCCACCCGGGGCGATCGCCATGCTCACCCGGGGCGACCGTACGGAGGTGTACACGGCGGGGGTCGGCGACATCCAGACCGGCCGCCCACCGCACCCCGACGACCACATGCGCATCGCCAGCATCGCCAAGGCGTTCAGCGGGGCCGTTGCCCTCCGGCTCGTCGACCAGGGCCTGCTCTCCCTCGACGACACCATCGGCGAGCGCCTCCCCGACCAGCCCGCGGCCTGGCACGCGGTGACACTGCGCCAGCTCCTCCAGCACACGAGCGGCCTGCCGGACTACTCGGCCGACCCCGGATTCCTGGAGATCCTCACCGCCGACCCGCGCCACGTGTTCGACCCGCGCACCCTCCTCGACTTCGTGGCCGACGAGCCGCTGCGCTTCGTCCCCGGCTCCCTGTACGAGTACTCCAACTCGGACAACATCGCCGTCGCGCTGATGGCCGAGGCCGTCACCCACCGCAGCTACGAAGACCTCCTCAGGGAGCTCGTGTACCGACCGCTGGGGCTGCGCCGCACCAGCCTGCCCCTGGGCTACCGGCTCCCGCGTCCCTACCTGCACGGCTACGACGTCCAGCCGCCGGCCGAACCGGAGGACATCAGCGAGGCCGTGGGCGCCTCCGGTGTCTGGGCCTCCGGCGGGATCGTCTCCACCCCCAGGGAACTGGGCACCTTCATCCGCGCCTACGGCGGTCCCGCCCTGCTGTCGCCGCAGACCCGCAAGGAGCAGCTGACCTTCCGGCCCGGCGACTCCTCGGAACCGGCCGGCCCCGGCACCAACGCCGCCGGGCTGGCGATCTTCCAGTACACCACCCGCTGCGGAGTGCTCTACGGCCACACCGGGAACTTCCCCGGGTACACCCAACTCGCCGCCACCACGCCCGACGGCACCCGATCGCTGACCTTCTCGATCAACACCCAGACCAGCAAGGGGAACAAGCCCGCGCTGCTGGCCCGACTGCGCACCGTGCAGGAGAACTTCGTCTGCGCCCTGCTCAAGGGGCACTGAACCGCAGTAACGGGTCCGGTTGCGGCGACTCCGGTTGTAGCGACTCCGGTTGTGGCGGCGCGGCGGCGTGGCGCGAAAACGATCACGCTTGCCCGTGTCGCCACCCGTGCTCCCTATGCTGACGTCATGCTCGACATACCCCTTTCAGCGCTGGAAGTCGCGATGGTGCAAACCGGCACCCGAGCCGCGGACACCCTGCGGGACACCACGGCCTTCGCCCAAGGACTGGAGGACCTCGGCTACCACCGCATCTGGTACGCGGAGCACCACCACTCTCCCGCGATCGGCGCGTTCCCGCCGGTCGTCCTGACGGCGCACGCGGCCGCGTCGACCTCGGCCATCCGTCTCGGTTCGGGCGGGGTACTGGCCCCCAACCACGCCCCCATCACGCTGGCGGAGCAGTTCGGCACGCTGGCCGCCCTGCACGAGGACCGCATCGACCTGGGCATCGGCCGCGGTCCCGGCACGTTCGACGACGCCACCGCGCGGGCACTGCGCCGCGGTGCCGACCCGGCGACGGACGCCGAGTACCGGACCGACGTGGCCGCGATCCTTTCGTTCCTGGTGGACGAGGTGGCACTGGGTCCGCTGCCGGAGCCGTGGCTACTGGTCTCCAGTACCGCGGGGGCCGCGCTCGCCGCGGAACTCGGCCTGCCGGTCGCGGTCGCGCACCACATCAGGCCGGACAACACCCTTGCGGTTCTCGAGCACTACCGGTCGGCGTTCTCCCCGTCCCGCTGGTGCGAGCGGCCCCGGGTGCTGCTGTGCGTGGAGACGGTGTGCGCGGAGACGGAGGAGGAAGCGGTCCGGCGTGCGGGGCCGATGAACGTCGTCAAGGCCGGGCTGCTGAAGGGGGAGAGCCAGACGCCCTTCCCCACCCCCGTGCAGGCGGCCGCCCACGCCTTCACGGAGCCCGAGCGGCAGGCGCTGGCGGGCTTCCGCGCCCAGCAGGCCGTCGGCACGCCCGAGACCGTCGTGCAGCGGCTCGCACGCCTGGTCGCCGAGACCGGGGCGGACGAGCTGATGCTGGCCACGCCCGTTTACGACCTCGCTGACCGCATCGCCTCGTACGCGCTCGTCAGGAAGTACTGGGGAGCCGCGACGGCGCCGTAGGCCGGGGGCCGCCGCTGCGGGCCGCCGCGCTGCGGGAGCGGGCGGCGGTCCGCGCGCCGCCGCAGCGTCGGCGGGTCGTGACACTGCTCACACGCGGCGCGGCACCACGGGAGCCGCCACGGCCGTTGGCGCTGCGAGGTCGTCGGTCCCTCGCCGGGGGATCCGTGTGCGCTGAAGCACACAAAACGGGCCATTTGGTCGAGGAGGGGCTCCGAACGGATGACCTAGCCTGGACCGACCAGCGAGATCCGGGGGCTGAGGGCAAAGGAAGAGCACGTCCATGCGCATCACCACCAGTTCCGCACGTCGTCGACGGGCGGGGTACGTCGCTGCGGCCGCCCTCCTCGGCCTCCTGGCGGCTGCCGGTACCCCGGCGTACGCCGCCACCGACGGGTCGGCGGTCCGCACCCCGGACGCACCCCCCGTCGGCCACTCCGCACCGGCCGGATCCGCAGGCGCCGCCCAGCACGCCGCCCAGGGAGCCTCCGGGGTCCCCGTGGGGATATCCCGGCTGGCGCAGGGCACGGGCCGCCAGGTCGCGATCACCATCGACGACGGCCCGGACCCCCGCTGGACGCCCCAGGTCCTGGAGACGCTGCGGAAGAACCACGTCAAGGCCACCTTCTGCATGATCGGTACCAAGGCGCAGAAGTACCCGGAGCTGGTGCGTGCGGTCGCCGCCGACGGCCACCAGCTGTGCGACCACTCCGTCGACCACGACGTCACGATGGACCACAAGCCCGTCGCCTACCAGCGGCAGCAGATCCTCGACGGCAAGGCGATGATCGAGAAGGCCGTTCCGGGCGTCGCCGTCAGCTACTACCGCGCGCCGGGCGGAGCCTTCACCCCCGACAGCCGCGCGATCGCCGCCGCGAGCGGGATGCGGCCGCTGGGCTGGAGCGTCGACCCCCAGGACTGGAGCAGGCCGGGCCTGAAGGCCATCCTCGCCACCGTGGAGGGCAAGCTCCCCCAGCAGCCGACGGTCCTCTTCCACGACGGCGGCGGCGACCGCAGCGAGACCGTCGCCGCGCTGAAGAAGTACCTGCCCTGGCTCACCGAGCAGGGCTACGGCTTCTCCTTCCCGGCCCGCACCGCCCCTTGAGCGCCCTACCGGCCCGCCCCTGCGCTACGCGGGGAGGCGGAACCCGTTGAAGAGGTCGTCCATGCCGCGCAGGGTCAGCCGGGCCGGGGTGACGCGGAGCGCGAGATCACGGACGGCCACCACCACCGGGTTGCGCAGTACGCCCAGACGCCCGACGCGGCGGGCACGAAGGCGCACGGCGTCGGTGCGGGCGCGGCGAGCGGCGGTGTACGCGGCGAGGGCGGCCGCAACGGCGCCGTCCCCGCCGTCCCCGCCGGCGCCGCGCTCTGCCGCGGGCAACAGATGGGCGAGCACCACCGCGTCCTCGATGGCCTGGCAGCCGCCCTGGCCGAGGTTGGGGGCCATGGCGTGGGCCGCGTCGCCCAGCCAGGCGATCCGGCCGTGGTGCAGGTGCGGGAGCGGGGCGGCCAGATCGTAGAGGTCGTTCCGCAGGACATCGGCAGCGTCGAGGCGCCCGACGCGGTCCAGCAGGGCCGGAATGGGCTCGTGCCACGAGCCGAAGCGCTGCCGCAGCTCGGTGCGCGGGTCGGCGAAGCGGGTGCCCGGGGGGACGACCGCGGTGGCGTAGAGGTAGTAGCGGCCGTCCACGAGCGGGGTCACCCCGAACCGCGCCCCCCGCCCCCACGTCTCGCTCATGGCCGGTATCCGCAGGTCCAGGGCGTCCACGATGGTCCGCCAGGCCGTCTCGCCGATGTAGTGCAGTCCGGGGTGCGCGGGGAAGTGCGCGCGCCGCAGCGGACTGTGGATGCCGTCGGCGGCGACGACCAGATCGGCGTAAAGGCCCGGGCCCGCCGCCGTACGGACGGTCGGACGGCCCTCGGCATCGTCGACGCCGGTCACCTCGGTGCCGTAACGAAGGGCCGATGGCGGCAGGGCGGCGGCGAGGGTGGCGGTGAGGGCCCGGCGCGGGACGGCGAGGGGTGCCGTGCCGTAGCGGGCCGCCATGTCCGCGGTGCCGGCCCGGGTGAGCCACCGGCCGTCGGGGCGGCGCACGCCCATCGTCGCGGGTACGTCACCGCCGATCGCACGGGGGACGTCGACGCCGATGGAGTCGAGCGCGTGCAGGGCGTTGGGGGCGAGGCCGATGCCGGCGCCCGTGACGGGGGGTTCGGGGGCGCGCTCGCAGACGGTGACGTGCCAGCCCCGGCGGTGCAGTGCGACGGCGGCTGTGAGGCCGCCGATTCCGGCTCCGACCACCACTGCGTGACGGTTCGTCATGGCCACCCTCTCCGCTCGGTCCCCCCACTCTAGATCCAACGCCGTTCAGTTAGGGCAGGGCTGGGTGGCGTCAAGGGTCCGTGGTGAGCATGTTGATGCTGATGGTGGCCTTGTAGGTGGCCCGGTCGATGGCGGGTCCGCGGGCGTTGTATTTGGAGATCGCTCGTTTGACGATGCGGTCTTTGGTGCGGACCCGCCGTGGGGGCAGGAGCTGGGCCAGCACGTGGCGGCCGATGGCTCCGACCAGGTCGATGACGGTGTCGGCGATGATGCCCGCGGCCAGGACGAGCTGGTCACGGGCGGCGGACAGTGCGACGGTGAAGCCGGCCCGGTCCGGGTCGGTGCCCGGGATGCTGTCGGTAGCATCCGTCATCGCGGTCCGCAGAGCCTGGTAGGCGACCAGGAGAGCCCAGACCTCCTGGTCGATCCCGGCCGGGGTGCGGGCACGCAGGACCCGTCCGCCCAGGATCGTGGATTTCAGCTCCGCGTAGGCAGTCTCGATTTCCCAGCGTTCGTGGTAGAGCCGGATGAGCTCGGCGGCCGGGTGCGTTGACGGGTCGGTGAGGGTGGTCAGCAGCCGGTAGTGGCCGGTGCGGACCTCTCGGGAAGTGGCGATGCTGATCTCGGCGTCGATGACCCGCACGGTCAGTGCGCCCAGCCGGGCCAGGAATGAGCCGTCGCCGCAGTGGGCCACCGGTGGCAGTCTCCGGCCGGACTTGCAGCGCACCAGCAGGTCGGCGCCGGTGGCGGCGAAGCGGTTCAGCAGTGCGGTGGCAGCGAAGTTCCGGTCGCCCAGCAGCAGCATGCCGGCACGCAGATCGCCCGCCAGTCGGCCCGCGTACTCCAGCTCGCCGGTGCCGGCAGGGCCGAACGCCGCCCCGATCACCGCCCGGGTCCCGCAGGCCACCAGCGCCACCAGCCGGATCTGCGGATAGCCCCCGGCCCCGTTATTGCACCGCTGTTTGGAGAACACAGCGAGGTTCGCCGGGGCGTCCGGCACCGGCAGCAGCGTGCCGTCGACCGCCACCACCAGCAGCCCGCGCCACCGCATGGCGGCCGCCGTCGTGGCCACCGGGCCACGCACCAGGTCGAACAGCGCCTTCAACGGCGCCGCGCCCACACGCTGACGGGCCTGTCGTAACGCGCTGCCGCTCGGTCTGGTGGGCGCCAGGCCCGCCAGACCCGCGCACAATCGGTCGAAGACCTGCCGATAGCCCAGCTCGGCGAACAACGCCCCGGCCAGCAGTAGGTACACCGTGACTCGCGCCGGTACCAGCCGGACCCGCCGCTGAACGGCCCCGCTCGCCGCCAACACTTCATCGACCATCTCGAACGGCACGATCCGGGTCAGCTCGCCGATATGGCCAGGCGCGAACACCCCGGCCGCTACCTTGACCGTCCTTGTTATGGCAGCCTGTTCCAACAGCGGAGCTCCTGTGGTGAGGATGTCTTGGAGGACAAACCTCTTCTACAGCAGCTCCGCTGCCTCGTTCATCGGTCTTGACGAACAGCCCCCGCCCCTAACTGAACGGCGTTGACTCTAGATCGGTGGGCGGACGGTGCGTGCGCCCGTACCGGACCTCGACTCCCGCGCCCGCCCGCCCCGATCGAACTCAGCCCTTGGTACCGGCCTCCACCTCGGCGAAGAACGCGTCGGCGACGGCACGGGCACGGTCGACGTCGGTGAGCGGTTCGCCGACGATCCGCCCGGCCAGCTCGGTGGCCAGCCCGAGGACGTGCTCGTGGAGCTCCGCCCCGGCGATCACTCGGTCGGCCTCCAACTGCACGGTGGCGGCGGCGACCATCTCCTCGCGCGCCCTTTGCCCCTCCGAACGAACGGCGGCGAGGAGGGCGAGGCCCTCCTCGTGTGCGGCCTGGCGGATCTGCGAGGCCTCGTGACGGGCGGCGCTCAGCTCCGCCTGGTACTCGGCGCGAACGAGCTGTGCCTCCCGCTGGACCGTTTCGGCCCGCTCGAGCGTGCCCGTGGTGATCTCTTCACGCTCGGCCAGGGTCTGGTTGATCCTCGGAAGGAGGACTTTGGCCAGAGCGATGAAGACGAGGGAGAAGGTGATGAGGCCGACTATGAGTTCAATGAGATTCGGTTTCAGGGGTCCCATGATCGAATCGTAGCGGCGCACTATTGATTCCGGTTTGAAATATGGTGCCACGATGGCCGGAAAACGCCCGTCAGGCAGTCGATATGAAGGGATGTCGGTCGTCACCGCGCCGAGCTCGACGAACTCGCCTCGCCACTCGCCTTGTCGCACGCCTCGACCGTGAGCTTTCTGCCCCGGGCTCCGCAGACGAGGAGGAGAAGGAGCGGCTTGCTACGGAATTCACCGCCGGGCGCGCCGAACCGTTCAAAGATCACGGCAACGCGAAAATCTACGATCCCGCGATCGAAACGATGGTCAAGGCCACCCGGTGAACGCGTCCGCGTACGCGGATACGGAATCGGCACCCTCCTGGCGCCTGAACCTCGACGCCGCGAAGGACGGGGCCGGCGCGGAGCGGCGGGCTCGGGCGGCCGGCGTACGGTCAGCAGGGTGACCGCTTGCGGGCGGCCCGGGTCACGCGGATCCTGCGGAGCGTCCGGCCGGAAGCCGCCCGGTCGCGGCGGCTCGTCCGTCCGCCCTTGCCCGGGGGTCGGCCCAGCGCGACTCCACCCAGTACGAGTGCCAGCCCACACAGCTGTCGGCCCGTCAGCACCTCCCCGGCGGCCACCGTCCCGAGCAGTACACCGGTGACCGGGTTGAGCAGCCCGATCAGACCGACCGTTCCGGCGGGCAGGCGGCGAAGCCCGGCGAACCAGGCGACGAAGGCCAGCGCGGTGGCGACCGGGCCGACGTAGCAGAACGCGAGGAGGGTCGACGGGGACACCGGTGGCGGGGCGCCCTCCACGGCTACGGCCACCGGCAACAGGAGCAGGCCCCCGGCGGTGAGTTGCCACGCGGTCGAGGCGAGCACTCCGGCGTCGGCGGGGCGGGTGTTCCACCGCTTGGTCAGGACGTGGCCGACGGACGACACCAACACCGCGGCAGCCGAGGCCAGGACGCCCGGCACGCTGATCCCGCCCGCGCTCCCGAGCAGCATGAGGCACACCCCGCCCAGCCCGATCACGGCGCCCGCCAGGTGGGCGCCGCTGGGCCGCTCGGCGACCAGGGGCCAGGCGGCGAGCATCATGATCAAGGGGGAGACCGCCATGACGGTCGAGGCCACGCTCGTCGGCAGTAGCTGGGAGGCGGTGAAGACGAGGAAGAAGAACACGCTCACGTTGAGCAGCCCGAGCACGGCGGACCGCCCCCACCATGCGCCGCGCGGCCGTTGGCGGCACAGCGCCAGCAGGACCAGGCCGGCCGGCAGCGCGCGTAGGGCGGCCCCGTACAGCGGGTGGTCCGCCGGTCGGAATGCATGGGTGACGAAGTAGGTGGCCCCCCAGGCCACCGGCGCCACTGCCGTCAGCGCCACCCAGCGCAGATTACCTTCCATGGAAGGTAATATAGCTTCCATGGAAGCAAACGTGTCGTCCGCGGACCACGGCCCACCCCCGGACCGGGTGGCCCGGATCCAGGCAGAGTGGCGCCGTGAAAGGCCTGACCTCGATGTCGGCCCCCAGGGGGTGATCGGCAGATTGCACCGCCTCGCCGACCGGCTCGGCGCAGAACTCGGCCTCGTCTACGACCGTTACGGCCTCGGTGAGGGGGAGTTCGACGTCCTGTGCGCCCTGCGCCGGGCGGGTGAGCCCTTCGAGCGGGCGCCGGGTGAGCTCGCCGGACACACCATGGTCACCACCGGTGCGATGACGAAGCGGATCGACCGTCTGGAACGGTCCGGGCTCGTCACCCGGCGGCGCTCCGACGACGATCAGCGCGGCCGGATCGTCGCCCTCACCCCGGCCGGACGCGACCTCGTGGACCGGGCGTTCACCGACCACATGCGCAACGAACGCCGCCTGCTGGACCTCGTGACGCCCGAGGAAGCAGCGGTACTCGAAACGCTGCTCGCCACCTGGCTGTCCCGCCTGGAGGACTGAGGTGCGGAGGGTTAGCCCGGCGGCACGGGTCGGTGGTGCGACGCCCCGGTCGCCATGGCTGGTGGCACCCGCCGCTCCCCGCCTCCAACTCGCCCTGGAGAATGCCGCGGTATGAACTCTCAGTCACCGTCGGGTCCTCTGGGCGGACTGCTCCGCGTCGTGCGGGGGTACCCGCGCCGCGCGCCGCTGACCCTCGCCTACGTCTGCCTGCTCCTGGTCGGTCACGCCTGGATCGGGTACGGCCTGTCCGCCGATCGGGCGGCCACCGTATTGGGCTACCTCAGCACCAACCTGGACAACCTGCGGGACCATCCGTTGCCCGCACTGCTCGGCAGCGCGCTGTTCTTCGACGGTACGCTCACGGACGTCACCTCGACCGACTTCGTGGGCACCTTGATCACCTTGGGCCTCGGTGTCTGCTGCTTCCTGGCCTGGGTGGAGCACCGGTGGGGGAAGGCGCGCGCCGTTGCCGTGTTCCTGGGCGGGCACGTCGTGGCCACCCTGCTCACCGCAGTCGTCATCTCCGTTGCGCTGCAGCACGGTTGGTATCCGACGGTCGTCCGGCAGGCCTTGGACTACGGGGTCAGTTACGGAGCCCAGACCGTGCTGGCGATCGGCACGCTCGCCCTGCCGCGCTGGGGCCGCCTCCCCTGGGCCGCCTTCGTCCTCGCATGGCCCCTCGGCGGTGCCGATTGGACCGGGCCGCTGCCGGACTTCACCACCATCGGCCATCTCGTGGCGGCGGTCATCGGCTTCGGGCTGTTGGGCGTCCCGGCCCTCAGGCGGCAACGGGTCCGGGCTACCGGGTCGCCCCGCGCTGCGAGCGACTTCGGGTTGCAGCGCGGCTCCGCCCCGGAACCGGCGCCGTCACCGGCGGCTGGAACGGAGCCGCCCCCATCGGTCTGAGCTCCTGCGACGGGGAGGGCCGTCCGTCAGCCGGAGCGTGCGCTGCTGCGGCGCCGAGTGTTCCTCCCCGCTGTCCCTGCCGATGACCCCGTCATCCAGCGCGAACGAGGCCCCTCCCCGGATGGTCCGTCATGCGGGCTGCGAGACTTCGGTGATGAGCACAAGGCGCCGCCCCCTCGGGCACGGACCGGTTCCCCTCCGCGAGGACCAGGAGCCGCGCGTCGTACGCGGCCGCACGGCTGCTGAGCGGGCCGTCGAGGACCCGACCCCGGCCGCCCCGCTCGAGGTGGAGCCCTTGACGGCCCGGCGGGCACTGGGCTTCGGACTCGGCCCCCGCACCTGAGGCGGATCGCCTGCACCCCCACTGCCGGTGCGGGGCAGGCCCTGTCAGGGGCCGCAGACCCTTGCCGTTGGCTGCCGGGGGTGCCGGCGTGCCGGTGAGCCAGTCGACGCCGCCGCGCACCTCGAGGTCGCAGTGGTCACCGGCGATGCCGCTGTCGACGACTGCGAGGCCGACGCCCTTCACTGCGGCCTTGCAGTCGCCCGAGCGGGCGGAGGTACGGTCGGCCCCGACCCGGTCCGCCCACTCGGGCAGGCGCCGGCCCTCACCCGTAGAGACCCGGCAACTCGCCGGGGCCCCGTGCCGAGGAGGGCCGAGCTGTTGGCGGCGCCGTTTGCTGACGGACCGTACGTCGCGCTCCGCCCGCAGATCCCGCACCTGCACACCGGAAACGCGCTGGTGCACGGATGGTGCGTGAAGGCCGGACGACAGCTGCGGACTACAGTCGTCCCCCGGTCATCCAGATGCGTGACATCGCATCGGCCAGGGCCGGGTACCGGGCGGCCTCGCAGAGCATTTCCGAGAGCACGAGCATGCCGTGAGCAGTGCTCCGCGGATCGCGGTTCTGGTGCAGCCGGATGACCGCGTCGCTCAGGGGCCGGCGCCCGAGCGTGATCCCCGAACGCCGGACGGCGGCGGCCCTCTCCAGCTCGGCGCGGCCCCCGCCGAACGGCAGGGCTTCCGTTCGGCGCAGGCCCGGCGGGGCGGCCGAGTCCCGCACGTGGCGGACGTACGCTTCCGGCGGGGCCTGACCGTTCTCGAAGATGTTCCGG
This sequence comes from Streptomyces sp. NBC_01439, assembly GCF_036227605.1. Lineage (GTDB taxonomy): Bacteria > Actinomycetota > Actinomycetes > Streptomycetales > Streptomycetaceae > Streptomyces. Next base: position 8,794,864 of record NZ_CP109487.1, read on the forward strand.
AAGCCGGCGATCCGGAGGCTCGTATTGCGTGGGCGGAGCTCGATGAAGAGCTCGATGAACAGACCACGCAGCTGGACGTGGAGGGGGAGGTAGGGCATTTCGCCCTCCTTGCGCGTGGCTCCGCCGAAGAATCCCTGCGCATCTTGCGCCTTCGACCGGATGGTCGACGTCAGGGATCGGTACTCGTCGGCAGAAGCGACCGCGGGAGAAAAAAGCATCGGTATCAGCATGGCCGGCCTTATCGGGGGAGAGTTCCAGAACTCGGGCTTCCCATGGCCGATCTGACCGCAATCGCTTGGATCCTGCTGCATTCACGCATGCACATCACCGCCTTCGCCATATTCCGACGACGGGTTCATCACCCCGTCGGTGCCGGGTTCGGTCCGATGCGGTCCTTTGTAGTCGCCCGGGAGACAGGCAAGAGAGTTATTGGCCTGTGATGCTAAGAAATCAGTCCGTGATCCCGAAAGTCCGGACCACCGGATGCACGCCCCAACGAGGCCTGCTGGAAGCCTGGTTGACGGCGGGGGCCCCGCCGCGAGCCCCTGCCGCAAGCCCTCCGACCAGCCACTTCCGGTAAGTCGACGTCCCCGACCTGGGCGCTCAACCACCGCACGGATCAACCGACTTCTGCAGAAAATGCCATTCAGGCAGCTGGTACTTCGTCACTTGTGGAGCCCATTCTCTGAGTTGTGCGAGCCGGCAGGCCCCGCCGTCGTCCGGACCGGTGCAGCTGCATTCCTGCACGGGCGAGAGCCCAGAGATCTCCTGAACGGAACGCCGTTCACCTCGCGTGATCGGGGGAAAGGAGTTCTGCCGTGCTCCGGCTCAGCGGGTATACGCGCTCCGCGGGCAGAAAGCGCCGGGCCTGCGGAGCGCGTCCGTTCCGGACGAGCGCTGCGGCCTTGTGGACCTGTGGGGTGAGGTCCGTGATGCTGACGACCCAGTCTTCGGCGAACGTGCGGATCAGGTGGCGACCGATACCGACCTGAATGCTGTAGTGGTTCAGAGCCGCTCCGCGCACGGAGCGCTCGGGGTCCCACTGAAGGTGCACGGCGGCCCCCGCCACCTCCTTCGGGTCGGCGGTCGTCCGCACGGCCTGGGACAGGGCCCGTTCCCAGCCCTCGCGTGTCATCCGCACGGCGAGCACGCGCTCCTGCCCCGCTTTGCGCGCCCAGTTGCTGCGGTGCATCAGCCACAGGAAAGAGGGCTTGATCCACGTCATCCGCTGGAACGAGAACGGCGTGATGAAGCGTCCCGCCCGTAGCGCGGCGTCGGCGATCGCGGACGAGTACGCCTGGTAGACCACGATGGTACGGGCGTCGTAGTCCGCACGGATCTGATACTGCGGCGTCATGCACCGCACCTTGTCATCTGCCGCGCTGCCGTCGCCAACGGTTTCCCACCGCCGGGGCGGGCCCGCGCGACGCCCCCGAGCGGCCCTCCGGCCGGCTACGGGCCGCTCGGGGGCGGAGTGGTGCCGGAGATACCCCTCTCCTCGACCGTTCCGCCCAGAGTCGCCCGCAGGGACTCCATGTACTCCTTGGACTTCGCCGAGAGCGCCCTTCGTAGGGCGCACGCCGTCACCGCCTGCGGGGTGGCTACGTGATGCGCACGGTCCCGTGCACGGTGACCTGGTCGATCTCGGTGGTGCGCACCGTGACGTCGAGGGTCCACTCGCCGGGCATGGGCAGCCGCAGGTCGTAGGTGGCCCAATACCCCTTCTGGTTCTTGAGCTTGGCGTCGAGCGGGCCGATTCCCAGGTCGCGCTGGGTGAGCGTGAGGCGGAGTTCGGGGACGGTGGCGAAACCGCCGTCCCCGCTGAACACCACGGCTTCGACCGTGTTCTCGCCGACGCGTCCGGGAGCCAGGGTGATCTGGACCTGGCCGCGGTGGTTGGCCGTCCCCATGTCGAACGGGATGGTGACCACCTTCGCCTGCGGTTCCTGCCCGACGGCGACCGATGCGGACTCGGCCGCCGCGGCGCGGCTGGGCTGGGTTCCGGTCAGCAAGGTGGTGATCGCCAGGACCACCACACCGAGCACGGCTTCGGCAGCGACGGTGCGGCGCAGGCTGCGCCGGTACCGTTCGCGCTCCTCGACGGGCGAAGGCCCCGTACCGCCGCCCGCCTCTGCTTCGGCGGGGGCGTCGGGACCGCTGCTCCCGCCGGGCGCCTCCGGGGGACCGGACGCGCCGACCAGCTGCGCCACTCGCACCGCTTCGGTCACGGGCGCCTCCTGCACCTCCTCGGCGGGTGCCGGCTCGTGCAGGAGGCGGGCGGTCCACCGGCGGGAGTACGACGCCACGTACAGCACGAGGACCACGGCGGCGACCTTCACGACGAGGGTCTTGCCGTACGTAGTGGTGACCAGCGCCTCCCACGAACCGACCTGCCGCCAGGACTGGTACACCCCGGTGCCGACCAGAACGGCGACCGCGCGGAAGGCCAGCGTCGAGAAGAGACCGACCGCGGCCGCGGGGACGGCGCGGCCGCCGGGCCCCCGGTCGCGCAGGGCGATCACCAGCGTGATCAAACCACCCAACCACACGCCCATCGACACCAGATGGAGCGCGGCGACCGGAACGGCCAAGGGCACCTGCGGCCCGGCAGAGGCGTGTTCCGCAGTGGCCCAGGTGAAGGCCAACCCCAGGGCGAACACCGCCCCGGCCAGGCGGAGCCGGACGCCGAAGTCCGGCAGCTGCGCCCCGTCGTCTTCGCGGGCGGGGCGCACGGCAGGGTGCCACCACAGTACGGCAGCGGCCGCGAGCAGCAGCACGAGCCGGGCGGTCAGCGCCACTCCGGGCTTCTTGGTGGCGGTCCGGCCCAGTTGACTCAGGTCGAACGCCGATGTCAGCGGGCCCGCCGTCTCGTACGCGCCGCGCAGCAGGAGCAGGGCCACGGTGGCCACGGCCAGGGCCGCCCACCCGACGACGAGCAGCCGCCGCACCGGACGGAGCACGGCTGCTGCCGGCCAGCACACGAGGATGAACGCGGCCGCCCCCACGAGGAGGGCGAGGCCGCTGTAGGCGACGTAGCGGAAGAAGCCGTAGAGGCGGCCGACCGCCGTGTCGTCCGGTGAGCCGGTGGCCACCGTGACGGCGGTCCCGGAGGGCTTGCCGATGGAGAAGGTGAACGCGCCGGAGATCGGATGGCCGTCGGCGGAGATCATCCGCCAGGCCACCGTGTAGGTGCCCTGGGGCAGTGCGTCGGACAGTTCGACCCGGGCCGTGTTCTCCTTGCCGTCGGCGTGCTGCGCCGGGCGGGGGTTCACGCGCTCGTTGGCCGGTGACAGGACCCTCAGGGCGTGGTCGGGGAAGCTGACCGACTCGGTGAACGTGAGCGTGACCTGGCGGGGCGGTGTCTCGAGGACGCTTCCGTCGGCGGGATCGGAACCGCTGAGGGCGGTGTGCGCGAGGGCGGGTCCGGCCCCGCCGAACAGCAGGACGAGTACGGAGGCGACCAGTACCAGGACGGTCAGCGGCTTCCTGGCAAGAGGTGATCCTGGTGATGCTGTGTGCATGACGGGCGGTCTCCGGTATGGCGGTCGTGAGCGGGGGGCCATCGCCACCCGGGACTCGATCGTGCGGAGGGGCGGTCGGACGGTGCGGCTCACGGAGGTGGCACGGCGGACTCCGGCGGGACTGGGACTGACCACGAGATGGGGACGATAGTGCTGGCGGACGGGGTGCTGGGCCGGGTGCGCAACTTCGGCTAAAGCCGGGAACCGGAGACCCGGATCGGGCGTTCTCCCTGTACATTGCTCCGGCTGTTCGGGATCTGGCTCCGGTGCGTTCGGCGGTGACCCGGAACGGCCCGACACCGTACTGGATGGCACCGGGCGGTCCTGAGCGGCAGGGGCGGGTGTCTCGGCGCGAGCCGTACCCACCCCTGCCCCTCCGCTCCGGTCAGACCTGGTTGCGGCTCCGGCGCAGCCACCAGAAGGCGCCCGCGGCGGCGAGCACCAGAGTGGCCGCGACCGAGCCGAGGACGACGCCGGTGCCGCTGCCCGCCCCCTTCAGGTTCGTCGTGGCCGTCGTCGTCGCCGTGCTCGAGGCACCTGAGGGAGCGGACGGAGCTGCCGCCGACGGCTGTTCGGACGGGACGGCGCTCGGCGGCGGTGTCGGCGAGGGTGACGGACTCGGGGCGATCGGCTTGGCCCCGGGGGCCGCCGCCTTCAGTTCGAGTACGGGTGCCGGGTTGTCGACCTTTTCCCCGTTCGCGGGCACCTCGATCCAGCGGGAGACCTTGCCGTCTCCGTAGGTCTCCAGCGTCTTGAAGGCCAGGGCCTTCTCGTCGGGGAGCTGGCGCACCGTGATGCTGTACTCGGCATCGGTACCGGTGGCCAGGGCCGTGCCACCGATGCTGTACCCGTCCGGGGTGGCCGTCAGCTTCCACCCCTCGGGGGCGTCCTTCAGGGTTACGGCGTCCGGGGTGATGCCCTTCGGGAGCACGACCCGCAGCTCCGCGATGCCCGCGGAGTCCGACTCCGCTTCGGAAGTGAAGGAGAGCGTGACGTTCTCGGCGAGGGCGCGGGGGTCGGATGCGGTGACCCCGGCGTGTGCGGCGGCCGGCCCGGCGGCGATGCCGAGGACCACCAGGGCGCCGAAGGCCGTCAGCCCCAGGCCGGGCAGACGAGGAAGGCGCTGTGCTCTGGTCATGAGGGAGGAACCTCTCGGTACGAGGGGACTCGGGGGAACGTCTCCTACGTACGCGACAGGGGGCCCCCGACGCACCACCGTGTGACAGAGCGTCGTCGCGACCGCCCGTCCTACGACAAGACCGCTGCGCGGTACGGGCGCGGTTCTCGGCAGCGGGATCTGCCACGGCCGGTACAGGGCACCGAAGCCGGCGGCGGCAGCGGCGGCGGCCCGCTGAACCAACAGGTCCACCGTCTCGGGCAGGCGGCTGAGCACCTGATCCGCCCGGTACATGAGCAGAGCCATCGCACAGGTGGCCACACCGTGGGCCGCCGCCATCGCCCACGTGCCGTGGTGTGCGGAGGCACGCACGATCTGCGGCCCGGTGCCGTGGGCTTCGGCGTGTCCGTGAAACACCGGATGCTGCACGAACAAGGCACGGTGCAAGGCGAGTTGGGCGACACCGGTCATCGAGACCACGTGCCACCAGGGCCGGGATGTCCGGGTGAGGGGCAATGACAGCGCGAAGGCGACCGCCGCGCCGCCCGCCAACCGCTGCCAGGGAACGGGGTCCCCCGCGGCCAGGTGATGGCCCACGACGGCCAACGCCGAGCTCAGCGTCGTGAACACGGCAGCCCGCAGCCACCGTCCGCTCTGCCACTCGGGCGGCGGACACGGGCGCGTCCTTGCACGGGCTTCGGCCATGTCCGGTCATCATCCACCGGCTCTGCCGTCGGCAGGCTCCAACTGTCAATTGTGGAGCATCTTTCCGGATCGACCGCGCTGCGGCGGGGGCGGGTAGGCGGGTACGAGGGACGTATCAGCCGGGATCGGCATCAGCGAGGACCGTCAGCTCAGGGCCAGGCACCTGCGAAGTCGATCTCCTCGGCCCAGTCCGGGTGGTCTATCAGCGGATTGCGATTTCCTTGTATCTCGGCTATCGCCGCGTTGCGGTGCTGCTCGTAGAGGCCCACCGGATGGTCCTTGTGCCAGCCCAGCAGCGTCTCGAGGCCGGTCCGCTGGAGTTCGCGCGCCTCGTCGCCGATCTTGCCGGGGTAGCGGAGCAAGAAGTAGAGCGTCGCCCTGGCGACCGGTCCCTTGCCCTTCGAGGGCTCGAACTTCCCCGGTTCCCGGCGCCCGCAGTCGTGCTGAACGACCTCGTTGAAGTCCGGGAAGTCGAAGTAGGGGATGTTTCCGCGGAAGCTGTTGCACGTCGCCTCGCAGGCGAAGAGATGGTGCAGGTCCCCACGCATCGGTTCCTTGTGGGTGAACCAGGACTGGGGTACGACGTGTTCGCAGTTGAAGGGCAGCGACGCCTCCAGGAGGGCGAGTTCGGCTTCGATGGCCTCCGGGCCGGGTGCGCTCTCGTGGAGCATGAACTCCTGCCAGCGTCCGATCCGGGCGGCCTCCACTGCCGCGTCGGCTTCCATGAGCTCCTGTGGGGTGAAGCCCTTGTCCGAGTAGATGCTGCGGAGCATTTCGTCGGGGTGCAGGTCCACCCACGGGTAGAGCAGACGCATCGGCTTGTACGACGGCCGGCGCTCGTGCGTGGACTCCAGATGCTCGGTGAGCGCGAGGCGCAAGCTCGTGGGGTTGCCGACGTGAAGGCCCGCGTAGTAGGCGTCGCGTGCCATCAGGTCCGCGGCCTCGTCGAAGTAGGGGCGGGCCCGGAAGGCCGCGAGGTTGACCATGGCGGCTGCCAGGTCCCGCGCGGCGGGCGACTGACCGTCGATACTTCCGATCCCTGCCGGCAACCCCACGTACGAGGGGGTGGTCGTCTGCGGCGCAGGTCCCGCAGCAGGTCCGGCAGCAGGTGATGCGGGCCGGGGCTGCGGGGCGTCGGCGTCGAGGCTGACGCTGATGTGCAGCGGGACGCTCCAGCGGACCGATCCCGTGGTGGCGTGCTGCTCACCGCTCCCGTCCATCGCCCCGTTCTGCGGCGCGTCACCGTTCACCCGGTTCGTCAGGACCGTCGGCGGCGAGACTTCCACCGGGTGCAGGGACGAGCCGGCCGCGAACAGCTCCGCGCGGAGCGTTGCGGCGCCGCCGGACAACGGGAACTGCTGGATCGCGCCGAGGATGCGGCTGACCCGCACGCCCTCATTGGCCTTCCAGTCCACCCGGTGCTCTCCCATGCTCGGATGCCAGCGGGTTCCGTCGACGGCCAGCACGTTGCCGTCGCGGTCCTTGCGGGGAGCACCTGCGTGGTGCAGTGCCACGACCTCCCACTGGTCGTTGAACACGGGAGCACCTGAGGAGCCGCGCGCCGTGTCGGCCGAGTAGTGCATGAAGTCGTCCAGCACGTCCACGATCTGGTTGTCACGGAGGGCAAGTTGCTTGGGCTCGCCGTTGGGGTGCTGAATGATGTTGACGAGTTCCCCGATGACGGCCTTGCCCTGGGCTTCCTTGAGCGGCAGCCTCCCGAAGGCCGCCAGCGGCTGACCGTCTCGGGAGCGGTCGGAGACCGCGACCACGGTGAAATCGAGGTCACGGTGGGTGATGAAGAGGCTCTGCGGATCGAGCGGGAACACGACCGGAGCGAGCTGCTGCCCGTCCAAGCCGGCCTGGAAGTTGAACTCGATCACTGCGGCGGCCGCTTCCTCGGCGGAGCCGAGCACGTGGTTGTTCGTCATCAGCAATGAGGGGGACACCAGGAAACCGGTTCCGTGGTGGGTCGACCCGGGACTCCGGACGGTTATTCGGCCGACCGAGCGGGCGGCGAGGAAACCGCCTTCTAGGTAGTCGATCCCGATGAGATCGTTGCGGCCCATGAACCGTTCAAGCGTCAACAGGTCGGTGCTGACCAGCTCGCGGTCCAGATCCAGGCTGGTACCGGTCGTGGCAGTCGCCGGTGTCCGCTCGATCGCCGTGGCCATCGCCCAGTCGACGCCTAGACGGGTCAGCCTGCTGCTGACCCGTTCCCGGGTGTCTGCATAGAGGATGCCGTGTTGCTCGAGCGCCTCCCGATGGCCGTCACGCTCTCCGGTACGGCTTGCATAGCGCCGACCGGCATCCTCCATCTGCTCCAGGAAACCCTTGTCGACCCGTGACACCTGCTCCACTGTCATGTCGGCTCGCCTCCTCGGCGGCACTCTTCATGCTCAGATGTCGGAAGTACCCCCCTTCCTTCCAGTATGAGGACAGGGCCTGGGTGCCGCTCAGCCGAACAGGACTGCGCTGCGGAGTGGTTGCTGCGTCAATTTCTCGCCGAGCCCCGGGCCGGGCGACTCGCTCGGAAAGCCGCTCACCGCGCACGGGCAATCCCATCTGCTCACCGAGCGCGTGGAGGGGCGCGGGCCGGCGGGGACGGAACCGGTCGGAGGGAGGGTGTGCGCCGAGTGGTGGAGGATCGGCTTGCCGGGGTGCGGGTACTGGTGAAGCATCAGATTACGGGACGTACCGCCTACGCATCGTGATGCCACGATGCGTAGGCGGTACGTCCTCCACCTGCCTGCTCGACTGCATGAGGAGTGGCCATGGAAGACGACCCGCTGAGCCGTCGACGGCTGTTGTGGGGTGCTGCCGGCGCTGCGGGCACGGCTCTGGCCGCTGCCGGTCTGCCCCTGCTGATGGGGCCCGAGGAGAAGGTGGCGGCTGCGCCACCGAGACCCGTGCGCAAGGCCCCCGTCGCCGCCGCCGGGCCGCCCGCGGCGCGGCGAACGGATCCCTCGGTGGACTACGCCCCCGCCGTCTGGGTCGAAGCCTCCGAGTCCAACTACACGGCCTCCGAGCGTCCCGAGGCCTATCCCATCGAATACGTCGTCATTCATCTGACAACGGACATCTTGCCGGTCATGTTCGCCAAGTTCAAGGACCCCGCCGAGAGGGTGTCCGCGCACTACATGATCAGCGCAACCGGCACGCGGATCGCCCAGTGCGTGCGCGAGCGCGACGTTGCTTGGCACTCCGGCAGCGTTTGGTACAACCACCGGAGCATCGGCATCGAGCACGAAGGCTGGACCGATCAGCCCGTTTACACCAACAAGATGTACGAGGCATCCGCCGTGCTCACGGCCACGATCTGTGCGAAGTACGACGTGCCGGTCGACCGGGACCACATCCTGGGTCACGTCGAGGTCCCGCTGTCCACTCACGACGACCCCGGGACCGTATGGAACTGGGACAAGTACATGAAGCTCGTCGATACCGCCCGCCAGCGCATCAGGACCTGAAAGCGCGTCGCCCCGTCACGCCGGCTTGCCGTCCCCGTAGAGCCACGGGTCCCAGATCGAGTCGAGGTCCCGGCCGGCCCTGGCCTCCACGTACGCGGTGAAGTCCTCCGTGGCGGCGTTGCCGTGGCGGTGGCGCAGGGTCCAGCCCCGCACCAGGGCGCGGAAGGCCGCGTCGCCCACGGCCTGGCGGATCTTGTGGATCACCATCGCGCCGCGCACGTACACCGGCTGGGCGGAGATGTCCGAAGCGCTCGGCGGCTCTGCGGGCGGGAAGTCCCACTCGTCGTCGTCCGCGGCCTTGGCGTGGTTGCGGTCGAAATGGTCCTGGGCGCTGGCCCCGCCGTGGTCTTCGGTCCACAACCACTCCGCATAGGTCGCGAAGCCCTCGTTGAGCCACATGTCCCGCCAGGTCCGCGGGGTGACGGAGTTGCCGAACCACTGGTGGGCCATTTCGTGCACCACGTTGGTGGTGTGGAAGATGCCGGCCGGAATGGTCGGCCTGGTCTGGGTCTCCAGGGCGTACGGCACGTCCGCCGCCTGATCGACGATCAACCCGGCGGCGGAGAAGGGGTAGAGGCCGAACCTCCCCTCGGCCCATTCCATGATCTCGGGGAAGCGGCCGAGGACCTCGCCGTCCTCGTCCACGCCCGCGGTCGTGTCCACCGCCGACACGACCGGCACGCCCGAACGGGTCCGGGAGGTCTTGATGTCGTAGCTGCCGATGGCCACGGTCGCCACGTAGCTGGCCATGGGCTCGGGCTGGTGCCAGTGGAAGGTGGCGCGGTCGCCGCTGGTGCGCCGGGAGCGCAGCTGCCCGTTGGAGATCGCTTGTACCTCCTTGGGGACCGTGACGGTGATGTCGTACGAGGCCTTGTCCGCGGGGTGGTGGTTGCCCGGGAACCAGGACATCGAGCCCGTCGGCTCGCCGAACGCGACCGCTCCCTTGCCCGTCCTCAACCAGCCTTCGCGCCATCCGTGGTCATGGGTGATCGACTCCGGCACGCCCGCGTAGTGCACGACGCTGCGGAACGTGGCGCCCTTCCTGAGGTGATCGCGCGGCTGCAGGGTCAGCTCCTGCCCGTCCCTGCGGAACCGCGCCGTGCGGTCGTCGACGGTGGCGCTCAGCACCTCCATGCCGAGGAGGTCGAGATGGAAGGCGCTGAGGTCCTCGGTGGCCTTGGCGGTGATCTCCGCCGTTCCGTCGAGGCGGCCGCTGCCGGGGTCGTAGGCCAGGGTCAGGGCGTAGTGGGTGACGTCGTAGCCGCCGTTGCCGAGCTCCGGGAAGTACGGGTCACCGGTGCCTGCGGCGGCGGGGTGCCCGCCGCGGAACGCCGTGCCAGCAGCCCCCGCCCGAGCGGTGACCGCACCGGAACGGGCCCCCGTTCCGCCGCCACGGCCGTCGGACTCCGAGCACGCGGGGAGCACGGCGAGCAGGCCCGCGACCGCGAAGGCGGCCAGACGTCCGGAAGTCTTCACGCAGCCGATCATGACCCAGCCCCCGAGCGCCCCGACCTCGCCACGCCGTGCCCATGGCCCCTCCGGCGGGCACCGCCCCGGACGCCACCGGCTGTGGTCCGCTGACGGCGCCCGGGAACGCCTGCTCCAGCAGGTCCGGGCCGCCGAGGCCCTCCACGTGCCCCGAGCGGGCGCTGGAGATCCAACTCGCGCTGCGCCTCCGCCGGGTGAACGGCAGTGACGGCCCGGACCGGTCGACTTCGCGGCGTGGCCCGCGCGGACCCGGTTCAGCTGGCAGGCTGGACGGTATGTGCGGCCGATACGCTTCCACCCGCAGTCCCGAGGACCTGTCCGGTCTCTTCCGGGCCACGCCCCCGGATCCGGGCCACGTGCTGGAGCCCAGCTGGAACGTTGCCCCCACCGATGCCGTGTGGGCGGTGCTGGAGCGCGCCGACCGGGAGAGCGGGGTGCTGGAGCGGCAGCTGCGCCCCTTGCGGTGGGGGCTGGTGCCCTCGTGGTCGAAGAGCCTGTCCAGTGGCGCGAAGATGATCAATGCGCGGGTGGAGACGGTGCACGAGAAGCCGGCCTACCGGCGCGCCTTCGCCAAGCGCCGGTGCCTGCTGCCAGCCGACGGGTTCTACGAGTGGGAGCCCGTCCCCGCTTCCGGTTCTGCGAAGGCGTACAAGCAGCCGTACTTCATCCGGCCCGAGGACGGCGACGTGATGGCGATGGCCGGGCTGTACGAGTTCTGGCGCGACCCCGCGGTCGCCGTCGACGACGATCCGGCGGCGTGGTGGGCGACCTGCACGATCATCACCACCGAGGCCACCGACGCCGCCGGCCGGGTCCACCCCCGGATGCCGCTCGCGCTCGCCCCGGCGGACTACGAGGCCTGGCTCGACCCGTCCCACCAGGACCCGGACGCGCTGCGCGCCCTGCTCGCCGCTCCCGCGGGCGGCCGGCTCGACGTCCGCGCCGTGTCGACCGCGGTCAACAACGTGCGCAACAACGGGCCCGAGCTCCTCGACGCGCCCCCCGCCCCGGGGCGCTGAGCAGCACGGCCCGACTCCCGCTCCTGACTCCCGCTCCTGACTCCCGCTCGTGACTCCTGACTCCGCTTCGGCCGGTGCCGCGCCGCCCGCCGCGCGGCGAAGTAAAGAAATATTGACACCGTGTCCTGATTCATTGACACTACCGATGTCGGGTTTTCTTTACATCAGGAGTGGCAGTGGCAGTCGAGGAGAAACGCGCGTGGATCATGATCGTGGTCACGCTCGCGTCGTACGGGGCGTATCTGGCCATCGTTCTCGGGCGGTCCGGGAGCGGCCCCCTGACCCAGCAGCCCTACGCGGCCGCACTCCTGTGGACCGTCGGCGCGGCGATCATCGCCTCGATCGTCCTCCACATCACCGTGTCGCTGCTCTCGCCGGAGGAGGGCAAGGTCAAGGACCAGCGCGACCGGGAGATCAACCAGTTCGGTGAACACATCGGCCAGTCGTTCATCGCGATCGGCGCCGTGGCCGCGATGCTCCTGGCGATGGCCGAGGCGGACCAGTTCTGGATCGCCAACGCGATCTACCTGGGATTCGTCCTGTCCGCCCTGCTCGCGTCCACCGCGAAGATCGCCTCCTACCGGCTCGGCTTCCACCCGTGGTGAGGCCCACCCGGGTCACCAACAGCATCCGGGCCCTGCGCTTCGCCAACGGCGAGATGACCCAGGCCGAACTGGCCCGCCGGATCGGCGTGACCCGTCAGACCGTCATCGCCATCGAGCAGGGCCGCTATTCGCCTTCCCTGGAGAAGGCGTTCGAGATCGCGCGCGTGTTCGCAGTACCGCTCGACACCGTGTTCCAGTACACCTCCACCGAAGGAGACGAAGCATGAAGGCCATGGTCCAGGACGTTTACGGATCGCCCGAGGTCCTGCGCATAGCAGAGGTGGACCGGCCGGTCGCGGGCCCGGGCGAGGTCCTCGTCCGGGTGCACGCGGCCGGCGTCGACCAGGGCGTCTGGCACCTCATGGCGGGCCTGCCCTACGCGGTCCGCGCCGTGACGGGCCTGCGCAGACCCCGGACGCGCGTCCGGGGCCTGGACGTCGCGGGGGTGGTCGAGGCCGTCGGCCCGGACGTCACCCGCTTCCGGGAGGGCGACGAGGTGTACGGAAACTGCACGGGGTCGTTCGCCGAGTACGCCCGCGCCAAGGAGAAGGCCCTCGCACCCAAGCCGGCCTCCCTCAGCTTCGAACAGGCCGCGACGGTGCCCGTCTCCGCGTGCACCGCGCTGGGCGCGGTTCGGGACAGCGGACGGGTCAAGGCCGGTCAGAGCGTGCTCGTCCTCGGCGCCTCGGGCGGTGTGGGCAGTTTCGCCGTACAGGTGGCCAAGGCCTACGGCGCCCACGTCACCGGAGTGTGCAGCACCGCCAAGGCCGACCTGGTCCGCTCCCTCGGTGCCGACGAGGTCCTCGACTACACCCAGCAGGACCCCGTCGACGGCACCCGCCGCTACGACGTCATCCTGGACATCGCCGGCAACCGGCCCATCGCCCGGATGCGCCGCGCCCTGACCCCCCGCGGGACCCTCGTCATCATCGGCGGGGAAGACGGCGGCAAGTGGATCGGCGGCAACCAGCGGCAGCTGGGCGCGATGTTGCTGACGCCCTTCGTCGGCCACCGGCTGCGTGCGCACGGCACCGTAGTGCGCCACCGCGACCTCGAAGCCCTCACGGAGCTCATCGAGGCCGGCTCGGTGACCCCCGCCGTCGACCGGACCTACCCGCTGGCCGAACTCCCCGACGCCATTCGCCGGATGCGGGACGGCCAGGTGCGCGGAAAGGTCGCCATCCGGCTATGAGGCGTCCAGCCTGATGCGGGCGGCGACCGGTAGGTGGTCGCTGCCGGTGGCGGGCAGCGTCCACACCTCGGCAACGGTCGCCGAGCGGGTGAGGACCTGATCGATCCGGGCGACCGGGACGGCGGCGGGCCAGCTGAGGGCGAGCCCCCGCCGCGGCGCGCTCAACCGGGAGGTCAGCGGGGCGATCCCGCGATCGTCCACCGTCCCGTTGAGGTCACCCAGCAGGACCACCCGCTCCAGCTTCTCGGCGGCGACCGCCGCCCCCAGCAGTCGCGCGCTCTCGTCCCGCGGGCCGGAGCCGAAACCGCCCGCTCGGAAGCGGACCGAGGGCAAGTGCGCCACGTACACCGCGATCTCACCCCGCGGCGTGCGCACACCGCAGCGCAGGCCGCGGTTCCAGCCCTCCCCGATGCCCGAGGGCCTGATGTCCACCCGGCGGACGTCGGTGAGCGGATGCCTCGACCAGAGGCCGACCGTGCCCTCGAGCGCGTGGTACGGGTACACGGCCGCCAGCGCCGCCTCGTAGGCCGGCAGCGCGGAGGGCGTCAGCTCCTCCAGGGCGATGAGATCCGGCGCGGAGGCGATCAGGGCGCGCGCCGTGCCGGCGGGGTCCGGGTTCTCGTCACTCACATTGTGTTGGACGGCCGTGATGTCGTGCGCGCCGCGGTCCGCCGGCAGCAGCAGCCCGCCGAACAGGCCCGCCCACGCGGCCGCGGGCAGCAGCACGGCCACCAGCGCGGTGAACGAGCGGCGCACCAGCGCCGAGACCAGCAGGCCCGGGACCGCGAGGCCCAGCCAGGGCAGAAAGGCCTCCAGCGCACTCCCCAGCCTGCCCACCGCGTTAGGGACCGCCGAGTGGAACACCAGCAGCGCGGCGCTCAGTACGGCGAGTGCCGCGAGAACGCGCCCGCGCGTCCAGGGAGTACGGCCCCGGGCGTCGGTACCCCAGCGCCGCCGGGCGGTGCGCCGCGCGTCGTTCCCCGCCGCGTCCACTGCCACCGCAGCCCCACCCGTCTGCCTCGGACCGTCTTCCACCTCGAGTACGACGCGTGATCGGGCGGCCGGGTTCCCGTCGGGGAGGGTGTGGAAGAGTGATCATCCGGGCCCCCGCCCGCACCGGGCGGTCGGGGGAGTGAGGGCGGGAGACGCGCATGGGTACGGCGAGGGTCGCGGTCGTGACGAGCAAGGGCGGCGCAGATCAAGACGCGGACCTCCCGCTGATCCTGACCGCGTTGCGCGCCGCCGGCCTGTCGGCGCAGGCGGTGGCCTGGGACGCGGACACCCCGCGATGGGACGGCTACGACCTCGCGGTCATCCGGTCGACCTGGGACTACGCGGACCGCCTCGCGGAGTTCCTGGCCTGGGCGGATACGACGGCCGAGGTCACCCGGCTGTGGAATCCGGCGCCGTTGGTGCGCTGGAACAGCGACAAGCGCTATCTGCTGGAGCTCGCCGCGCGCGGAGTGCCGGTCGTACCGACCCGGGTCGTCGAACCGGGCGGGGTCTGCGACGCGGCGGACTTCGACGGACCGCACGGGGTGGTGGTCAAGCCGGCCGTCTCCTCGGGCGCACGGGACACCGCGCGCTACGAGCCGGGCCGCCGGGTGGACGCCGAGCGCCATGCGCGGACGCTGCTCGACCAGGGCCGCACGGCGATCGTCCAGCCGTATCTGCCGCTGGTGGAGGAGGGGGAGCGGGCGCTGGTCTTCTTCGGCGGCACCTTCAGCCACGCGATCCGCAAGCAGGCCCTGCTGACGGAGGCGGGGCTGATCGACAACTTCAGGGTGCCGCACCCGGGTGCCGCCCCCTACCAGCCGTCCGAAGCGGAGCTCCGTACGGCTCGGGCGGCGCTGGCCGCGGTCCCCGCCCCGGGCGACCTGCTCTTCGCCCGGGTGGACCTGGCGTTGAACGGGGCCAGGGAACCCGTCGTCATGGAGCTGGAACTCATCGAGCCGAACCTGTTCCTGAGCATCAACCCGCAGAGGCTGGAGCGCTTCGCCGAGGCGGTCGCCGCCGCGGTGCCCACGGGCCGTTAGCACACGGCGCAGGGGGTGTCCCGTCGATCGGGTCCCGCCCGATGGACACGACACCCCCTGGCGCTCCGGCCCCGGTGACCGGGGCCCTACGGACCCGCCCTGACCGGGTCCGGCCGAGGAGCTCCAGCCGAGCCGTTCTAGCCGAGGCGGTCGAGCCGCAGGCGCCGCCGGCGGCGGAGCAGGAGACCCACGGCCGCGCCGGTCACGGCGGTCACCGCCACACCTGCCGTCGTCCACCAGATGGCGTACCCCTCGGTGTCGGCGGCCGGTTCCGCGGCCTGCGCCGAAGGGGCGGCCGGGGTCGGGGCGGCGGAGTCCGCCGAGGACACCGGCGCGGCGGACGACGGGACGGGGGCCGGTGCGGAGGCGACCGGGGTCGGAGCGACCGGGGCCGGGTCCACCACGGGTACCGCCACATCGAGTTCGCCGTGCCCCAGGGCCGGGAAGCCCACGTCGATGCTGACCTTCCACGAACCCGGCGGCAGCACTTCGGCCGTGGTCCAGCCCGCGGGCGCCGCGGCGGGGTCGCGCACCAGGCGCCAGGCCCCCATGGTGCGGGTGCCGTCGACGCTGGTCGCGTTCAGGGTCGCGGCGACGGCCTCCTCGACGGCGTCGCCGTCGTTCTCCCAGGTGACGTCGGCGGTGACGTGACCCTCGCGTTGCCCGGTCACCACCACCTTCACGGTGTCACCGTGGGCGTGGGCCGCGGCGGGGAGCAGGAACATGAGGCCGAGTGCCGCCAGGGCGGCCGAGAAAACGATTCGTATGCGCATCGTCGGGGTGCTCCGGTCAAGATGAGGGGTGCCGACGGACGGCCGCGCGGTGCGGCCGTCCGTCGGGGGTGGGTTCACGCCGTCAGGGCGTCAGGGTGTGCTGCGCCGTGGCGGTGATCAGCCGGACTTCTGCAGGGTCCAGGCCTGCGTCGCGCGGCCGTCCGCACGCTGGAGGTCGAGCAGCCAGTACCCGTAGTAGGGGCGGTTGCTGACGGTGAGGGCGAAGCCGCCGCTGGCATCCGTCACGGTCACCGTGCCACCCTTGGACGTCAGCTTCCAGGTTTGCGCGCCGTTGCCGCCCGCGCAGGGCTGCTGAGCGACCCACATGCCCGCGGCGGGGGTGCCGCCCGGCTGGAGGCACTTGCCGGAGGCCGCGGACTTGATGCGCACCTGGCCGTTGCCCGCGTCGTCGAAGTACCACTGCTGCTGGGCGTACCCGTTGGTGCGGCCGCCCACGAGGACGGTGCCGTCGGCGGTGCGGCCGCCCCACAGCTCCGCGGCCATGCCGCTGCTGCCGTTGCCGAGCACGTACTTGGTGCCCGGAGTGGTGGCGCCGCCACCCGCACCCGTCGTACGGAAGGACGCGGCCTTGCCGGGGCCGCTGTCACGGCCGGCGCTGTCGCGGACCGAGACGGTGACCTTGTAGGCGGTGTTGGGCTGCAGGTTGTAGATGCGGAGCACCTGGGACTGGACCCACGTCAGGTGCTTGCCGTTCAGCTGCACCGCGTACCAGGCGGCGCCGTCGACCTTGGGCCAGCTCACGACGACGGAGGTGGACTGGATCTGGCCCGCCGTTACGGTCGGTCCGCCGGAGGGCTTCTTGGTCGGCGTCGGCGAGGGCTTCTTGGTGGGCGTGGGGGAGGGGTTCGGACCGGGGTCCGTGCCGCCACCGCCGCCCTTGCTCTTCATCAGGAACTGGTTGTCCGCGATGTTCCAGTGCGTGGCCAGGTAGCTGCC
Source organism: Streptomyces sp. NBC_01439 (assembly GCF_036227605.1). GTDB lineage: Bacteria > Actinomycetota > Actinomycetes > Streptomycetales > Streptomycetaceae > Streptomyces. Next base: position 8,811,744 of record NZ_CP109487.1, read on the forward strand.
GGCCTTGGGACTGGTGTGGAAGTAGTCGTCGTGGTTGCAGTCCAGGATGTTCTCGGCCGCCTGGTTGGTGCAGATGTTACGCATCTGCGGGTAGTACGGGGTGTCCGAGTAGCACATGACGTCGTACTCGTCGGTGCAGTGCGCGCCACGGCTGGTGTTCGGGGCGCTGTTGTTGACCGCGCCCAGGTTGTGGCCGAGTTCGTGCGCGGCGGTGTGACCGCCCCAGCAGCCGGAGTCGGTGCGCCCGTAGGAGGGACCGAAGTTGCTCTGGTTGGCCTGGCCGGGCCGCTCGTCGCCCGCGAAGGTGCCGATGCCGCAGTAGACCTGGGTGTCGGCGAAGATCATGTACTTGCGGTCGCGACGGTCGAGGCCCTTGCCGGCGAGCGCGTTGTTGGTCGCGCTGAACTCGGCGAGGGCCGAGGCCGAGAGCTCGATGTTGAGCACGGTGGGGGTGCAGTCGGCGGCCGTCACGTAGCGGATGTGACGTACTCCGCCGGTCTCCTTGGCACTCGCCGAGTAGATGAGGTCGGCGTCGGCCGCCCACTTGCGGAACGAGGCGACGTACTCGGAGTAGCGATCCTTGCCCGGTGCGTGGACGTAGACGACCTGCACGCGGTTGCCGGTGCTGCCGTCGCCGTCGCACTGGACGGTCTGGCCGGCGGGACCGGCGGCGACGTTCTGGCTGCCGGCCGGGGCGGCGGCTGCTGCGGGTTCGGGTGCGGAGGCCTTGGTGGCCGTCGACGCATCGGCCGCGGGCGCGTCCTGAGGACGCCCGTCGCCTTCCTTGCTCGCCGGGTCATCGGCCGCGGGGCGGGCCGGATCGGCCGCCGGAGCGGCCTCCTTGACGGCGGGCGGGATGTCCTTCGTGATGTCGACGCCCTTGGGCGGGGCGTCGGGGCCGTGGGTGCACAGCCCGGTGTCGGTGCGGTAGACACCCACGCACCGGTCGCCCTTCGGCGCGGCCTGGAGGCCGTCGTAGATCATGCCGCGCGCGGTCTCGTTGGCGGGCGCGGCCGCGATGGGATCCGGCTCCTGGTCACGGGCCGGTGCGGCGGCGGGTGCCTCTGCGGCGGCGGCCTCCACCACGGGAGCCGCCGCCTGGGCGCCGTCGCCGATTCCGGAGTAGGCGATGCCTGCGGCTATCAGCCCCGCCGCTGCCGTGGCGGCAGTGACGAGTATCAACCGCCGGGGTTTGCGGCGGTGGTCGGCGGCGGCGGCAGGCCGTCTGCGACGTCCTGTCATGGGCACCTCAAATCGTTGTCGGAAGACTGGGTTCGCGGAAGCCTGCCAGACGAATGCGGAGGAGAATTCGGACAAACGGGGGCGCGACCCGAGAAATCATTCCGTTACCTATCGGCCTGATTTGACGAACCATCAACTCGCAATGAAATAAAGCAAGTTACGCGCGTCGCGTTCCAATGGTCCAGTCCTTTCCGGATGGGTTGTTATCAAATCGAGATACAAACCGGAGGCTTGTTGACGGGAATTCAGTCAGGAATTCACCTAATTGCTACCAGCTGAATTCCCTCGGTCACGACCCGTGAGGTGCGGTAGGCGCGATGCGCGCGGCGGGGCCGCGGAAGAATGCCCGAGGCCCGGGAGTTCGCCCGGGGAGTCCGCGGGACCCGACCCCAACGTCGAGCAGGCCCTGGAGGTCCCCGGTTTCCGGGGAGCACCGGAACGACGCCGGGGCCGCCCGGGTCCGACTCGGGGGAACCACCTCCGCGGCGCACCCGCCCGCGTCGATCCGGGTCGCGGTGTCGCCCACCAGGCGTACGTCCTCGGCCAGGACCTCGCGGTGGGCGCCGATCACGACCGGTCGGCCCGGCTCCGCAGGGTGCCTGGTGGCGGGTCAGCCGTCGAGGACGCTCAGGTCGATGCGGGCCAGGCGCTCGGGGTCGGTGAGGATGTCGAGCGCGATGATCCGGCCGTCCCGGATGGTGAACGCCATGACCGACAGCGGCCGGCCCTCCGCCGTCGCGACGACCCCGGGGACCCCGTTGACCAGTACGGCGCGGGCGGCCTCGGCGAACCGCGCGAAGGTGATCGCCTGGGAGGCGACCTCGGCCGCGCCGCGCCGGAGCAGCGAGGGACGCAGCGCGCCGCCGTCGGAGCGGGCCACCACATCGGGGTCGAGGACCGCGACCAGGGCGTCGAAGTCCCCGCCGCGCGAGGCCGTGAGGAAGGCGTCGACGATGGCGCGCAGCCGGCCTCGGTCGGGGTCCGGAGCGGGCGTCGCGCCCCGGACGCGGCGGCGGGCCCGGCTCGCGAGCTGCCGGGTCGTGGCGGCGGACCGACCGAGCACGGGGGCGATCTCGTCGAAGGGCACGGCGAACAGGTCGTGCAGGACGAACGCCAGCCGCTCGGCGGGGGCGAGGGTGTCCAGTACGACCATCAGGGCGAGGCCGACCGAGTCGGCCAGGAGGATCTCCTGCTCGGGGGCGATCCCGTCCGCGCGGCTGACGATCGGGTCGGGAAGGCGGACCTGCCCGTCCTGCTCGGGCAGCGGATCCTCGCGCCGCGTGCCGCGCGAGCGCAGCATGTCCAGACACACCCGGCCGACGACGGTGGTCAGCCAGCCGCCCAGGTTCTCCACCGCGGTGACGTCGGAGTGGTTCAGCTTGAACCAGGCCTCCTGCACGGCGTCCTCCGCCTCGCTGAGCGAGCCCAGCATCCGGTAGGCCACCGCCCTCAGGTGGGAGCGGTGCTCCTCGAAGCGCTGCGCCAGAACTTCCTTCTCGCTCACCGTCACATCCCCGTGTTCCGATCCGTCAGTGCCGAGTCGGACGATAGTCGACCGGCGGCAACTGGCTTGGACCGCAAGGGAATCGAGGGGGCGGAGCTGCTCTTCCACCGCGGCGGCCGCGCCTACCGCTCGGCCCGGGCCGTCCAGGAATCATGACGGCCATGTCCAGCAGCCGGTCCCGCGTGGAGCCCCCGGACTTCCGCACGACGCTCTGTCCGCGGTACAGCAGGGCGTGGTGGTCGGCGAACTTGTTCTGGTCCAGGGCGGCGCGCAGGGCGTTCGCCGCGAACTTCTCGCACCGACGGGTCAGGGATGGCGGTACACGACCCCTGACCCCCGCTCCGCACCTCCCGCGAACGGTACGAGGGTGACGGCGACCGTCACCGCAGCCCCGCCTCGGCTTCGAGGAACCGGCGCAGGTCGATGACCTCGTAGTCCGCGGCCAGGGCGGCGTCGACGATCAGGGGAAGGGCCTCGGCGTCGAGGACGACGCCCGAGCCGTTGCTGCCGACGTGCATCTGGATGATCGCCCCGGGCGCGAAGGCGTCGACGGCCCGTTCGACGGCCTTGTCCACGCTCATGCCTCCCTGCGGGCCCAGGTAGCCGTTCGTGTCGGTGCTGAACTCGATCGCCGCGTAGCCCAGGTCGTTGACGTCGGCGATGGACTCCGGGGTCGTGGAGCTGTAGGGGAACCGGAAGAACGGCAGGGGCTCGGTCCCGGACGCCGCCCGGATGGCCGCGTCGGCTTCGCGGACCTCGTTCGCCCGTTCGGCGGTGCTGAGGTCGTCGAAGGAGGGGTGGCTGTGCGAGTGGTTGCCGAGGCCGTGACCCGCATCGGCGATGGAGCGCACCGCCGCGGGGTGGGTCTCGGCGAACTCCCCGGTCGGGAAGAAGGTGGCGGGCAGCTTTCGCCGGCGCAGTTCGGCCAGCACCGTGTCGATCCCGTCGACGTCCCAGGCGGCGTTGAAGGTCAGGGCCAGTGCCTTGTGGGAGGTGGGTAGCCGGCGGATCTCCTCACCCAGCAGCGCGGCCGGCGGGCGGGGACCGACGGTGGCCCGGGCGGTGCGCCCCGGCGCGGCCGAGGCGGGCGAGGAGGGCACGAACCCGGTGAACCCGGCGAACCCCGCGCACAGCAGGCCCGTCAGGGCGGAGCGTCGTACCACATCCACCACGGTCACTCCCCACGGTCACGGCCTTCGGCTCCGGCCTGCCACCGACTATGCGACGGCGCGGTCCGCAGCACCCGCAGCCCGTGCCGGGCACCCGGGTGATCTCTCGCAGACGCCGCCTACGACGGGCGCCGCCGCAGGTGCGTCGTGAGGTGGTGCTGTAGGGGTTGTCCCACGGCAGCCATGTCGTGGACGACCGTCATCGCGTCGCTCTCGACCGTGTAGTGCCGCCGTGTGCCGGTGACCTCCTTGGCCAGCGGGGTCAGCGCCACGTCCTTGGTCTCGATCTCGATCTCCGTACCGGACACCCGCCCGACGTAGGTCTCCACCACACCCGTCGGATGGGCGAGCACGACCTCCAGCGCGGCGTCGGGAGTCACCCGCCACCACCCGGCCTCACGACTCGCGGGCCGCACCGGCGCTCCGGACCCGTCGATCAGCCACGCGCGTGCTTCGTAGCGCAGGAAGGGGCGGCCGTCGTGGCTGAAGACGATCTCCTGCTCGTAGCGGAAGTCCTGCTCGAGGGTCGGGTACTCGCCCTGCCCCCGGCCGTGCCAGCGTCCCAGCAGGGGCAGTGCGGGCCGCAGCAGCGGGTGCGGCTCGGGGCCCTCGCCGAGGACGTGGCTGTCAGGGTAGGGATTTTCCTGCACCGACTCGAACATGTTCACCTTGTCTGTCTGCGAGTACCGCTGATTCCCGCAGCTTAAGAGGTCATCTCATTTGGCGAGTCTGCGGGAGCAGATTAAGGTGCGGGCGATGCTGGTGAAGGCGAGGAAGTGTTCGGCTTTGCGTTCGTAGCGGCGGTGGAGTCGGCGACAGCCGGCGAGCCAGGCCATGGTGCATTCGATGGTCCAGCGATGGCGACCCACTCCTGGCGGCTCCGAGAGCCGCACCGACAAATGGAGAGATCAGTCGTTGAGCATCGAAATCAAGCCGGGGTGGACGCTGCGCGGTGCGGCGCGGTGCAACGTGGTTGACATGCGACGCACGGTCGATCGCCGAGGTGTCTCGGGTGTGAGGGTTCTGGCTATTGCGGTCGCCGTCACGTCGCTGTCGGTGCTGTCTGTGGGGTGTGGGGTGGACACCCCGCAACTCAACTACACGCCGGTGCGGATGGATCCCGACCCGGCGCGCACGAAGACGAGAGAGGTCTCCAGCCGCCTGCTGGAGATGGCCGGGGTCAAGGGCAGGGTCACGGAGTCCGACATGAGCGCCACGGCATGCGACACGTACGCCGACGACCGTTTCGCCATGCACCACTCCTGGTCGCTGTACGGCCTGACCGGCGACCAGGTCGACACCGGCATGGAGACCCTGCGGCACGCGCTTGACGAGAATGGCTGGAAGATCATCAGGCACAGCAAGACCAACAGCGTGGACCAGCACCCCGAGATCTACGCCGTGAACGAGACGGAGCACTTTTCGGTGCAGGCCACCGCCCTCCAGGGCGGGGGGAAGGAGCCCGTGCTCGCCTTCATCGTCCACTCCGCCTGCTACCGCGCGGCCTCCCCCTACGCCGCGAACCACGCGTGACGGTTCCTCGATGCGCAGCTGAACGGCCCGGCGGTCCGGCCTAAGAGGTCATCTCATTTGGCGAGTCGGCGGTAGCAGATGAGGGTGCAGGCGATGCTGGTGAAGGCGAGGAAGTGCTCGGCCTTGCGTTCGTAGCGGCGGTGGAGTCGGCGACAGCCGGCGAGCCAGGCCATGGTTCGTTCTATGGTCCAGGTGCAGCTTGGCCCAGACCCGTGCCTTCGTCCACTCGGCGAAACGCCGGTGGGCTGTCGCCCCCGACGGCTCGCACGACGCCTTCGGCAACTGCTGCCATGTGCAGCCCGACCTGCTCGGAGTCGAGCGCGCTCAGAAGCAGTTGCAGTCCGTGGCGTAGAACAGCAGGAACACGGCCGTCCCTGCGGTCAGGGCGAAGCCGGCCGCGGTCAGGGCGGCGAGACCCCGACGACGCCCCTTCGCGGGGGTGCGGAAGGTCTGCCAGGCGCCGTGGGCGAGGAAGAGACCGAACAGTCCGGCCCCCGCGATGGTCAGGCGGGGGCTGAAGGACCAGCTCAGGTAGGCGATCAGAACGAGAAGGGCGAGCAGGGCGCAAGCGAGCAGGCTGAGGATCGCCTCGCCGAGGGTTTCGCCAACCGCCTCGATCAGGAACTCGCCGGCGCCTTTCACTGCTCTGCGGACCCCCATGACGCTCCTCCACCCCCGACGACGGCGCCCCGCGCGGGACCCCTCCTATCGAGGACCCGCGCGGGGCCCGAATGGTTGCCGAGCACGACTCGTCAGAAGCGGAACACGCCGAGGTCCCGCACCGTGTCGGCCAGGGCGCGGATGAGGTCGTTCTCGGCTTCGGTCCGCCAGACCAGGGCGAACTGCATGGTCGCCATGTCGGGGAGGGGAAGCCATCGGATGTTCGACATGCCCCAGTGCCTGGTGACATGGCCGGGGAAGGTGTGGATGATCTCGCCCATGCCGACGTGGCTGATCAGCTCATCGGCGTTGTCCGAGGTCGCGGACGTGATGCGTTCGATCCTGCGGCCCCGTGGGGTGTGGAAGGGCAGGTAGCTGTCCTCCCAGTAGTCCGGCAGGCCGTGGGCCGTGCCGTGCGGGAAGTCGGCGAGCAGCTCCAGCGGCACCGAGTCCCGTTCCGCGAGCCGGTGGTCGGAGGCCACGGCGAGGATCCGGGAGTCGGTGCACAGGGTCGGCCCGACGGTGAAGTCCGGTTCCTCCACCGGCAGCCAGAGGACCATGACGTCCGTGGCACCGCTGCGGAGCTGACCGAACACATCGGTGAAGGTCGCCTGGCGGATCTGGAGCCCCCAGTGCGGGTACCGCGCGCGGAAGGCCTTCCAATAGGGGTGCAGATCGGCGACGTTGAAGGGCATCAGGCTGACGCGGAGCTGTGCGGTGATGCCGCGGGCCGCCAGTTGGGCGCGTTCCAGGGATGCGTGCAGACCTGCGTAGACCGGTTGCAGATCGTCGCGGAACTGGCGGCCGACCTCCGTCAGGCGCACGGTGCGGCTGGTACGGGCGAACAGCTCGGCGCCGATGCGCCGTTCCTGCTTCTTGATGGCCTGGCTGACGCGCGCCTGGGAGACGTGCAGCCGCTGTGCCGTCCGGCCGAAGTGCAGCTCCTCGGCCAGCACCAGGAAGATCTCGATGTCCCGCAGCTCCACCGGCCCACGGCCCTTCGTCGATAACCTGGCGGTTATCGAACCGCGCACAACCGTTCCTTGATCATACGTGCGAACCGCAAGATCTTTGAGGCATGCAGTCACGCGTGCAAGAACCCCCGTTCGTACGGTCGGACGCGGTGGGCCGTCGCCCCGCCAGCGCCTGCGTCCCGTCGTCGGCGCGTCTCGCCTTCAGTCATGTCGACGCAGTGGCCGGTGAGCACACCGGAACGCTGTCGGACCGCCCATGAGCGACGCCATCGACCTGACCGTGATGTACGCGGTGCACGATGCCCTGCGCCGGGAACTGGCCCATCTGGACCGGCTCACCACCGTCGCGGACCAGGACCCGCGGCAGGTCCTGGCCACCACTGCTGGGTGGACGCTGTTCAAGAAGGCCCTCCGCGCCCACCACACGGCCGAGGACGACGCACTGTGGCCGTCGCTGCGGCGGAACCTGGCCGGCCGGCCGAGGGACCTGGCGCTGCTGGAGGCGATGGAGGCCGAACACGCCGCCATCGGCACGGTGATCCGGGCCATCGACCGCGCGCTGACCGACCCCGGTGCCGGCTCGCTGTGGTTGGGGCAGCTTGCCGACGCGCTGACCCGCGGCCTGACGGGCCACCTCCAGCACGAGGAGGAAGCGGTGCTCCCGCTGATCCAACGGGCGCTGACGGCCGAGCAGTGGGGCCACTTCGGCCGGGTCCAGGCCCAGTACGTCGGTCAGGACGCACCGCTGCTGCTGCCGTGGCTGCTGGACGGTGCCGACGAACGGACGGCGGAAGGGCTCCTCGCCCGGCTGCCCGCACCCGCGTACGCCGCCTGCACCGCACGGTGGATCCCGGCGTACGCCGCTCTCGACCGTTGGAGTCGGAGCCCTACCGCCTGACGGCACTGCGGAGACCCGGAAGACCCAGAAGACCGGGAAGACCCGTAAGACCCGCATCCCGCCGCACCATCGCCGGCCGAGGCCGGCACCACCGGAATGAGAGACACGACATGCGCGTGCTGTTGATGGCGTACGGATCGCGCGGCGACATCGCGCCGCTGGCGGGACTGGCCGCCCAGCTGCGGAGACTCGGCGCGGCGGTACGCGTGTGCGCACCGCCGGACGAGGAGTTCGCGAAGCTGCTGGCCGGTGTCGGCGCGGAACTGGTGCCCTTCGGGCGGGACGTGCGCGCGCTGCGGACGGGAGCGCCGCCGTCGGACGCGGCCGCGTTCGCGGCCGAGCTGGTCGCCGCGCACTTCGACACGGTCGGCAAGGCGGCCGAGGGCTGCGACGTGCTGCTGGCGAGCGGCCTGATGCCGGCCGGCGCCCGCTCGGTGGCCGAGAAACTGGGCATCCGCTACGTGTACGCGGGCTTCCACCCCTTCGAGATGCCCTCCCCGCACTACCCGCCGCCGCCCCGGCCCGGCCCGCCGGCACCGCCCGAGATGACCGACAACCAGGCCCTGTGGGACCTGGACACCCAGAAGGTCAACGCCCTCTACCGGCAGGCCCTCAACGCCCACCGCGCGGCGATCGGCCTTGCACCGGTGGACGACGTGCGCGCCCACGTCTTCACCGAACGGCCCTGGCTGGCGGTGGACCCGGTCCTGGGCCCGTGGAAGGAACTACCGGACCTCGACGTCGTGCAGACGGGAGCGTGGATCCTGCACGACGAACGCCCCCTGCCCGCAGATCTGGAGGCGTTCCTGGACGCCGGCACCGCACCGGTGTACGTCGGCTTCGGCAGCATGCCCCTGAGCGCTGCCACCGAGATCGCCCGGACGGCCGTCGAGGCGGTCCGCGCGCAGGGCCGCCGGGTGCTCGTCTCCCGCGGCTGGGCGGACTTGGGCCTGGTGGACGACTCGGACGACTGCTTCGCCGTCGGCGACGTCAACCACCAGGCCCTGTTCCGCCGGGTCGCGGTCGTCGTACACCACGGTGGTGCGGGCACCACGACCACCGCCGCCCGAGCCGGTGCACCCCAGGTGGTGGTGGCCCAGTTCGTGGACCAGCCGTACTGGGCCGAGCGCGTGGCCGAGTTGGGCATCGGCGTGGCGCACGACGGCCCGACCCCGACCTTCACGTCCCTGTCGGCCGCACTCGCGACGGCCCTGACCCCCCGGACGGAGGCACGGGCGAAGGCCGTCGCCGACACGATCCGCACCGACGGGACCGCGGTGGCCGCGAAACTGCTCCTGGACGAGGGCCACGCCGCGCCGATGAGCCGCGAACGGATCTCCGCGATCGCCCATGCCGACCACCCGATCAAGTCTCCGCTCGCCGACGACTCGGTCGCCCGGCTGCTCGAACGCGGCCTGCCGCGGGGCGACGAGCGCGTGCTCGACCTCGGATGCGGCACGGCGGAGTGGCTCCTGCGCGCCCTGGAGACGCGCCTGCAGCTGCACGCCGAGGGAGTCGACGTCTCCGGAGTCGCCCTCGCGCAAGCCCGCCGGTCAGCGAGCGAACGAGGAGTCGACGAACGCCTGGTCCTGCACCAGCAGGAGGCCGCGGGCTTCGTCTCTCCCCAGCCGTTCGACCTGGTGATCAGCGTCGGCGCCGCGCACGCATTCGGTGGTCTCCTCCCCACCCTCGCGGCGGCCCGCAAGCACCTGGCTCCCGGCGGCCGCGTTCTGATCGGCGAGTCGTTCTGGGACCGCACCCCTTCAGCGGAGGCCGTCGAGATGTTCGGTGACCTCGCCGATCTGGCGACCACGGTGGACCTCGTCGTCGCCGACGGATGGACCCCCGTCCACGGCCACGTCAGCACGCGCAGCGAGCTGGACGCCTACGAATGGGCCTGCTGGGGCTCGCTGGCCGCATGGGCCCTGGAGCACCCTGACGATCCGGCCGCCGCACAGGCGTTGGAGACGGCCACCGCCGCGCGTACGGAGTGGCTGCACGGCTACCGGGACAGCTTCGGCTTCCTCTGCCTGGTGCTGCGTCGCACGTCGACTTGATCGAGCCGCTGCCCTCGCCACGCTGCCGGCCCCGTCCGCCCGGGCGTGACCGGGACCGGGTGACCGGTCGGGCGGACCCTCGATGCGGTTCGCCCGGATGGCCGTCCCGCCCCCGATGAACGGGGGTGGGGCGGGGCGGCCATCCGGGCGGTCACCCGGCGGTCTCAGCGGACCGACAGGGTCCCCGCGACCGACGCCGGTACCGGAGCGAGACCGGCCGGCCGGGTGGTGAAGGTGCCCCGGCCCTGCGTCCGGCCGCGCAGCCGGGACGCGTAGCCGAACAGCTCGGCCAGCGGCACGGCCGCCGTGATCACCGCGGTCCCGGCCTCGGCCGTGGAACCGCAGACCCGGCCGCGGCGGGCCGCGAGATCACCCAGCACACCCCCAACGCCGTCCTCCGGAACCGTCACCGTGACCTCGACGAGCGGTTCCAGGAGCTCCATCGTGCTCAGGCGCAGGGCCTCGCGCAGCCCGAACCGGCCCGCCGCGCGGAACGCCATCTCCGAAGAGTCCTTGGAGTGGGTCGCCCCGTCGGTGAGCGTGACCCGCAGCCCCGTCACCGGGAACCCGCCGAGCGGGCCCTCGGCGAGCGCGTCCCGGCAGCCGGCCTCCACGGCGCGCGCGTACTCCTGCGGTACGCGTCCGCCGACGACCGTCGACCGGAACTCGAAGCACGGCTCTTCCAACGGCTCCACGTCGAGGACGACGTGCGCGAACTGGCCCGCGCCACCGTCCTGTTTGACGTGCCGGTGGACGAGGCCGTCGACCCCGCGCACGACGGTCTCCCGGTAGGAGACCTGAGGCCGGCCGACCACGACCTCCACCCCGTGACCGCTGCGGATCTTCTCCACGGCGACCTCCAGGTGCAGCTCGCCCATGCCCGACAGCACGGTCTGGCCGCTCTCCGCGTCCGTCCGCACCACCAGCGACGGGTCCTCCTCGGCGAGCCGCGCCAGCGCCGCCGACAGCCGGCCCGTGTCGATGCTCCGCCGGGCCTCGACCGCGACCGACACCACCGGTTCGGCCACCGAAGGCGGTTCGAGGACCAGCGGGGCGCCCGGCGCGCACAGGGTCGTGCCCGCCCGGGCGGCCTTCAGCCCGATCACCGCGACGATGTCACCGGCCACCGCCTCCTCCCGTTCCTCGTGCCGGTCGGCCTGGACCCGCAGGATCCGGCCGACCCGCTCCGTACGGCCCGTGGCCGCGTCCAGTACCGTCGCGCCCTTGCGCAGGGTGCCCGCGTAGACCCGCAGGTACGTGAGCCGCCCGGTCGCCGTGGCCGTCACCTTGAAGGCGAGGGCCGTGAACGGCTCCGCCGGGTCGGGGGCGCGCTCCTGCTCCACACCGTCCGCCACCAGCCCCCGTACCGCGGGCATGTCGGCGGGCGACGGCAGGTACGCGAGGACGGCGTCCAGCAGCGGCTCGACCCCGCGGTTGCGGTACGCCGATCCGCACAGCACCACGACACCGTCGCCGCGCAGCGTCAGCTCCCGCAGGGCGCGCACCAGGGTCCGCTCCGTGAGGGCCGAGGCCGAGCAGAACTCCTCCAGGGCGTCGGCGTGCAGCTCCGCCACCGTCTCCTCCAGGAGCCGACGGCGCCGGGCCGCCTCCTCCCGCAGCGGCTCGGGCACGGGGCCCTCCTGGTAGCCGTCCGAGCCGGTCCGCCAGTTCAGCGAGCGCATCGCCAGGAGGTCGACGACGCCGGAGAACGAGCCCTCCGCTCCGATGGGCAGCTGTACCACCAGCGGAACGACGCCCAGGCGCTCGCGGATCGACGCGACCGCCGTGTCGAGGTCGGCGCCCGCCCGGTCCAGCTTGTTGACGAACGCGATCCGCGGCACACCGTGCCGGTCGGCCTGCCGCCACACCGTTTCGCTCTGCGGTTCGACGCCGGCGACCGCGTCGAACACCGCGACCGCCCCGTCCAGCACCCGCAGGGAACGCTCGACCTCGTCGGAGAAGTCGACGTGGCCCGGGGTGTCGATCAGGTTGACGCGGTGACCGTCCCAGGCGCAGCTCACGGCCGCGGCGAAGATGGTGATGCCGCGATCGCGTTCCTGGGGGTCGTGGTCGGTGACGGTGGTGCCGTGATGGACCTCGCCCCGCTTGTGGATGACACCGGTCGCGAAGAGGATCCGTTCGGTGATGGTGGTCTTGCCGGCGTCGACGTGGGCGAGGATGCCCAGGTTGCGGACGGCGGTGGGGGAAGAGGTGGTGCGGGGCTGCCTGTTGGCGCGCATGGCCCGAGGCCTTTCGTACGTGCGGAGGAAGAGGGCGGCGCGATTCCCGGAAACCGGCCCCCCGATCCTTCCGGGCAGCCGCAGCGCACGGCGGCGTCGCCGTCCCGTCCGGAAGGAGTCCGGGCAGGAGGACGTACGGGCTCGCGGGCTGGCGGGCGTACGGAGGGCGGGAGGGGCGGAACCCTAGAAGTGGGTCACGGGCATACGGTGACGGCCGCGCAGCCGGCACCGCGCGCTGCGAGACACCGGGATCACGTCGTACCGGGTCGGGGGAGCGAAGGCGGCGGTGCGGTACGTGCACATGGCGCGGCTCCCCTTCTCTTCACTCGGCATTAGGTGTGCGGTGCCCTGTCGGCAGCGCACACGGCGAGTCTAGTGATCGCGTCCTGCCGGGGCACCGGGTTTTCCGGCGCTTGCGCGGGACACGAGCGGCGATGTCGGACGGGACATGTACTGTGAGTGACGTACTGCTACTGAAAGTGATCGTTCGGTTGCGTCCGTGGGAGTCGTCGTGTCCATGTTGCTGATCAGAGGGTCGTTCCGGGTGAACGGCGGAGCCAAGCCGGACGGGGACACCATCCCCTTCATCCCGGACGACGTGGCGGACTGGAAACTCGTGCCGGGGTGCACCGGGGTCCTGCCCAAGGCGGACGGCCGAGCCTCCGTACGGCTGGAGGGCATCGACGCGCTGGAGACCCACTACACCAACGGCAGTTACGGGCCGGAGCGGCGCCAGCCGCTCAAGTTCGCGCGCGCGGCCGCCGATGCCCTTTTGACCTGGCTCCACTTCACCAGCGTCCAGTGGCACGACGACGGGACGGTCACCACCACCCCCGACCGAGTGCCCGGCTACATCCTCACCAGCGGCACGGACATGTTCGGCCGCTGCGTCGCCCTGGTCGGCCGCGGCACCCCGCCCGCGTACAGCGGCTATCGGATCGACGTCGACAAGAAGAAGCTGGAGCGGACCGCCAACCACCACCTGCTCTCGCTCGGCCTGGTCTACCCGACCTTCTACGAGGGCCTGCCCGTGGACCTGCGGGACGCCCTCAAGGCCGTCGCCCTGGAGGCGAAGGAGCACACGCCGCCGAAGGGCCTGTGGGCGAAGGACGTGACCGTCGAGGGGGCGGAGATCGACGGCATCGAATCGATCACGAACGACGACACGGGCGTGGTGATCCTCCCCAAACTGTTCCGCAGGCTGAAGGACTACTTCGACTTCGACCCCGAGAACTGCTCGCTGGCCTGTTTCCCCGCCTTCCTGGCCGCGGGCGAGGACAAGTTCCGCATCCTGCCCGGCGACGAGGTCCTCACCGGGTTCCACCAGCTGGTCGAGATCACGGACGATCAGATCCTGCGGATGACCCACCCCAGCGAGGACCTCCTCTTCGTGAACGGGTGAGCGCGGCCCACCCCGGCCGCCCCCGTCGCCCCGGCCCCGTCAGGTCCGGGGCGTCGTCGGCAGGCGCAGTACCAGCCGCGCGCCCCCGGCCCCGCCCGCACCGCCCTCGGCCGTGAGCGTCCCGCCGTGGTGGGTGCCCAGGTCGCGGGCGATGGCGAGCCCCAGTCCGGCTCCGCCGTGGTCGCGGCTGCGCGAGTCGTCGAGACGCGTGAAACGCTCGAAGATCCGCTCCCGGTCGGCCGCGGGGATACCGGGGCCGTCGTCGACGACCTCCAGCACGGCCGTGCCCGGACTCGCCTCCTTCGTGGTGCGCAGGGTGACGTCCACGCGCACGTCCGCGTAGCGCTGCGCGTTGTCGACGAGGTTGGTGACGATGCGGCCGAGCCATAGCGCGCCGGCGGTGACCTCGACATCGGGTTCCAGTCGCAGCCGAACGGGGACCCGGTCGCCGAGCCGGCCCTCCACCACCTCGCGCACCAGGGCGGTCAGGTCCAGCGGGGCGTCGGCCACCGGCTGGGCCGCGTCGATCCGGGCGAGCAACAGCAGGTCGGCCGTGAGGCGCTGGAGCCGTTCGATGTCCTCCAGGGCCCCGGAGATCAGCTCGGGCCACAGTTCCGGGTCCCGGACGGCCAGCGCCACTTCCAGCTGGGTGCGCAGGACGGTGATGGGGCTGCGCAGTTCGTGGGAGGCGTCGGCGATGAACTGCCGCTGGCGGATCCCGGAGGCCTCCAGCCGGTCCAGGGTGGCGTTCATGGTCTCGGCCAGCCGGGCGACCTCGTCGTGGGTGGCGGGCACCGGCACCCGGCGGTGCAGGCCCCGGTCGGAGATCTCGGCGACTTCGGCCCGGATCTCCTCCACCGGCCGCAGCGCATGGCCGGTGACCCGCCAGGTCACCAGGGCTACGGTGGCCAGCAGCAGGGGCATGCCGATGACGAGGGCGGCGGTGGTCGTGTCGTCGGCCGCGTCCGCGTCCCGCAGGGAGGCGCCGGCGTAGACGGTGGCCATGCCGTCCGGGGTTTCCGTGACGACCTGGACGACCCGCTGCCGGTACTCACCGTCCAGCGGGCGGACCCGCCACGTGTGGAACCGGGTTCCCGGAGCGCCGGGGCCGGGCGGCGGGAAGGCGGGCACCCCGGCCAGGTTCGGGCTGGCGAACAGGACGCGTCCGTCGGCGCCCACCACCTGGACGAAGTCGATGCCGCGGGCCGGCGGCCGGACGCGGCCCAGCTTCCCGGCGGCAGCGAGCTGCGCCACGGTCTCGGCCTGGCGCCGGGCGTCGCTCTCCGCGTTGCGGAGCAGGTTCGCCTCCAGCAGCCCGAGCAGGGCGAACGAGGCGAGCGCCAGGGCCGCGGCCACCACCACGCTCGCGCCCACGGTGGCCCGTGCCCGTACCGTGGTCGGCCACAGCCGGCGCAACACCGGCCACCGGCGCAGCACCGCGCCGGGGACCGCGCACAGGGCGGTGCACAGGGCGGCGCGCACGCGCCCGCGCCGGCCGGGACGTTCGACCTCGACCCCGACCTCAGCCACCGTCGGCCGCCAAACGGTAGCCCGCTCCGCGCACGGTCTCCACCGCGGCGCGGCCGAACGGCGCGTCGATCTTGCGGCGGACGGCGCTGACGTGAACCTCGACCACATTGGGATCGCCGTCGAAGGCGCTGTCCCACACCTGTTCCAGGATGTCCCGCTTGGGCACCACCTCGCCCGAGCGCCGGGCCAAGTACTCCAAGACCGCGAACTCCCGCGCCGTCAGCCGTATCTCCGTGCCGCCGCGGGAACAGGAGTGCCGGGCGGGGTCGAGCAGCAGGTCGCCGAACCGCATCACCTGGGGCCGCCGACGACCCGTACGCCGGCCGAGCGCCCGGAGCCGGGCGACCAGGACGAGGTAGGAGAACGGCTTGGACAAGAAGTCGTCGGCGCCCGTGTCGAGCGCTTCCGCCTCGTCGTACTCGCCGTCCTTCGCCGTCAGCATCAAGATCCCCGACTCGTTGCCGGCCGCGCGCAGCCTCGCGCACACCCGGTACCCGTTCAGCCCGGGCAGCATGATGTCCAGCACGATGAGGTCGTAGTCGTGCTCCGTGGCCATCCACAGGCCCTGGGTCCCGTCGTGGGCCACGTCCACCGAGAACCCCTCCGACTGAAGCCCTCGCTGCAGGGCCACGGCGAGCCGCCGTTCGTCCTCCACCACCAGTACGCGCATGCCGGACAGGATCTCAGTACCTCCCCGCCGCCACCTGAAGAGGTCTTCAGGTGGCTTCAGCGGGGCTTCAGGTTCCGCTCAGCATGCTCTGGAACGAGCCGCGCACCGCGCCCGGTTGTCCTGAGGAGTGCCTGTATGTCTGATTCCGTCCCGCCGTCCGAGCCGGCTGAGCCGGCCGAGACCGCCGCCGTGAAGGCTCCGGCGACCGCCCCGGTGACCGCTCCCGAGGCGGAGGCCCGCAAGTCCGCGGCCCTGGGCCGCGTCGTCCCCCGTGGCAAGCGCGCCCGCTGGGTGGCGGCGGGCGCGGTCGCGGTGGTGGTCGTCGGCGGAGCGGTGGTGGCCGCGGCCGGGCACCACGACCACCACATGCGCGTCGAGCGGGGCCCGCACACGGCGTGGGCCGGACCGGGACCCGAGGGCGGCCTCCGGGGCGGCCCGCACGCCGCAGAACCGCGGCACGAGCGGGAGCAGGGCGAGCCCGGCCGCCCCGCGGGCCCCAAAGCACCCGGTGAGCAGGGCCGACCCGGAGGCGCCGACGGACGCGCGGGCTCCACCAGGAACGCCCCGGCGCCCGCGCCGATCCCCTCCCTGGCCATCGGCGAGGCGGCCGAGAAGGCCGCCGCGGCCGTGCCGGGCGGGAAGGTCGCCGGCCTGCGCGCGGTCGCCCAGGAGGGCGGCGGCAGCGCCTGGCTGGCCGTGGTCATCGGTTCCGACGGCGTCCGGCACGCGGTCACCGTGTCCGGCACGGACGGCACGATCACCAGCAACACCACCAAGGACCACTAACGACCGCGGGGGACCACCACGGCCTACGGTGTCATGGCCCGGCCCCCGATCCCGGGGGCCCCGCCGAGCTGGCCCCGCCACCAGGCCGCCATCTCCCCGCCGTCCATGCCCGCCCAGGCCGGGGTCCGCTCGACCTGGGCGCGGCCCAGCCGGCGGGCCAGCGCGACCAGCTCCCGTCCGGCCGCGCCGCGGGTCTCCTCGTATCCGCGCAGCAGCTCCTCGAAGGACCCGCAGAGGCGCCAGCCGTCGGCGAGGGCGGTGGCGTCCTGGAGCGCCTTGGCGGCGCCGCTCGTGTTGTGCGGGCGCACGACGCTCGCCGCGTCCCCCGCGAGCAGCAGCCGACCGGCGGCGGTGCGCGTGGTCTCCATGTCGTAGATCGGCTGGACGAAGGTGTCCGCCGGGTCGGTCAGCGCCAGCGCCCGCGCCCAGTACGGCGGGAACTCGCGAGCGAGCAACGCCGCGAGGTGTCCCGCCAGTTCGGGGGTGAGGCCGCCCGGCGGGAAACTCGTCGGATCGCCCTGGCGCAGCTGCCCGTCCTGCGGCGGAGAGGCGTACAGCACCCAGTTCACCCGCGGTCCCTCCGGCCCGGGAATCCGATAGATGACGCACGAACCGCCGGGGAAGCAGACCGTGGTCCCCGCCTCCGGCACCGACTCCGCCACGCTGCCGAGCCCCGCGAGCAGCGCCGCGTCGAAGTTTCCGCGCCAGCACACGTAACCGGCGTACTGCGGCCGGGCATCCGGGCAGAGCGCCGTGCGCACCACCGACCGGTACCCGTCGGCACCGACCACCAGGTCGTACCGCTCGACGGACCCGCCCGCGAGCCGCACCCGGGCGCCCGCGTCCCCGGTCTCCTCGACCCCCGTCACCGCCTCCCCCTGCCGGTAGACCACCGACTTCGGCACGGACTCCCGAAGTCCGTGCCAGAGCAGGCCCCAGTGATAGGAGTGGAACGGGAACGGCTGCTCCCAGATCACCCGCCCGCCCGGCCCGTGGGCGTCGTCCCGGACCACCCAGCGGCGCCGCTCCAGAGGGTGCGCGGCGATCCCCCCGGGCAGCGCGCCGCTCGCGCCGAGCTCGGCGGCCCGCTCGTCGTGGATGCACAGGCCGACGCCCCGGTCCTGCAGCCGCCCGCTCGTGCGCTCCAGCACCACCACCTCATCGGCGCCCGCCCGCGCCGCCGCCGTCGCGACGGCGCACCCCGCGATGCTCCCGCCGACCACCGCGATCGTTCCACCGCGCATAGCCGCTTCCTCCTCCTGTCGATGGACAGCACTCGAGTGACCCTCACAGGGCCGGTCGTCGCACGGAAGACCGCGTCGCCGGGGGAGCGGGCCGCACCGCACCCTGGAGGGCCAGTGCGGTGAGCACGACCAGCGAGTCCGTCCAGCCCAAGGGCGCCACGGCGGACGGCAGCCCGGCCCCGTTCACCGTTTCGGGCAGCTCGCCCAGCCCGTTGCGCTTCGACAGCACCCAGTCGAGCACCGCTCCCGCCTTCGCCGGCTCACCGGTACCGGCCCAGGCGAGGGCGAAGAAGGAGGTGCTGGCCGTCCACGCGTACGAACCCCAGCTGAAGGAGGGGTCGTTGCCGGGCGAGACCCCGCCGTTCGGCAGCAGCAGCGCCCGGTAGGTGGAGTCCAGCGCCTCGCCGAGACCGGCCGGGGCGGCGTTGAACGGGGGTGCCATGAACGCCACCGCGCTGTCCCGGCCGTGCTCGCCGTCGACCGTCCGCTGGTACCCCAGCGGGGCGAAGGAGGTGGCGATCGCGGTCGACAGCCGCCGGGCCGCCTCCGCCCAGCGCTCCGCGTCCGCGCCCATGTCCAGCTGCGCGGCCAGGTCGGCCGCGGAGTTGAGCCCGGCCAGCAGGGGAGCGGCGGTACCGATGTTGGCCGTCGTCGTGTCCAGCTCCCAGTAGTCCGGAGAGGCCGGAGGCAGCCCGTCCGGCCCGAGGCAACGGGCGGCGTAGTCGGCCGCCTTGCGCACCATCGGGTAGAGCGCGCGCAGCCGTTCCTCCCGCCCGGCGGGCGGCGCCGCCCGGTACCACTGCCACGTGGCCCAGGGCACCCAGCCATTGGCATCCAACTGCCACTTCCGCGCATCCGGCGGACCGCTGCCGTCCAGTACGGTACGGGCCTCCCAGGTCCCGTCGGCCCGCTGGGTGAGCGCGTCGTAGCCCAGGATCCGGTAGGCCTCCTCGTCGTGCCCGGTGGCGGCGAAGGCCACCGCCGCGAACGCCCCGTCGCGCGGCCAGGAGTACTCCCAGGGCGGCGCCCACGCCGCCGCGAACGCGCCGCCCGGCCTCAGCAGCGCCCGCATCGACAACAGGGCGCGCTGCGACGCGGCCCGCTGCGCGTCGGTGGTCCCCGGCACCTCGCCCGCCGCCAGCCACGCGCGGCTCTCCTCGACCTGGGCCAGGGCGCCCGGGTCGTCCGCCTCGACCACCGTCGACGCCGGGGCCCCGTCGGGGAGGTACCGCCACCGGCCCGAGGGCAGGCGCAGCACGTTGCTCCCGTCGACGTAGGAGGCACCCACGGCGAAGGCGGGCAGGACGGCCTCGGTGGCGACCCGGTTGGTCAGCAGGCCCGACGTGCGGGCGGCGAGCGCCGAGGCGGGGACGTAGCAGGGCTCGCTCTCCCCGCAGCGCTCGCTGCCGGTGGGATTGACGTGGAAGGCGAGCCGGGAACCGTAGGCGTGCCAGCCGCCCCAGTACGCCCTGTCGTAGTTCCAGCTGGTCAGCGAGCCGGGCACCGACCGCGTGGTGCCGTACCAGGCGATCGGCCCGCTCTCCGCGGTGCTCGCCTGGAGGAACAGGTGGTAGGTGGTGCCCGCGGTGACGGCGGCGCTCAGCGGGAACTCGACCCAACCGGCGCCGGCGCCACCGAGCGCCGCGAGGTCCAGGGTCGACGAGGCGATCACCGACCCCGCGTCCTCGCGGACCCGGCGGACCTGCGCGGTCACGGTGCCCGTCGCCGCCCCGCTGCCCAGCCAGACGCTCACCCGGGAGAGCCGGGTGCCGTCCACCGTGAACTCCTGGGCCGCAGCGTTGTTCGTGGCCTTCACGCTGAACAGCGCGCTCTCGTGGCCGACCTGGCCGTCGTAGGGCGCGGCGGCCGCGGCGTGCGGGAGCGCGGCGGGCACCCCGGTGAGTGCCAGGCAGAGCACGGCGGGCAGCAAGGTCCTCGCGAACGCCATCTGTACAGCCCCTTCCTACTCGACGGGCGCGCGGGCCGCAGGGGCCGGGGCACCGAAGGCTGGACCCACCATGCAGGTACGGGCCACCGGGGAGGAGGGAGTCGGGACGTGTCCCACCGGATGGGGCCGCAGCGACATCCGATCGTGTGACAGGAACAGCGGAAGGGGCCCCGGTCGGGCGCGCTTCGGTGACGGAGGCGCTCGGCAGGCACGCCGGGGCGCGCGTGAGCGGACCGGGGCGCGCGAAGGAGCGGATGCGCTCGTTTCAGAAGATTTCCAGGGCCCGGCTTGCACGATCGGGCTCGCTTTCCGATGGGGTGGTGAATGGGAGCGCATGGTGCTCCACGGCTGCCGGTCGGGGGGCAGGCATGCCGGTTGCTCGTGATCCACTTGAAAGGTTCCGCGCCGACGTGAATGTTGCCGAGACGACCGCCCTCGCTCTGTTAGCCACCAGTGACCGTTATCGCGCCATCGATGTGTTCAGGGCGCCCATGCGCCTGCCGGGCGCGGGGGTACGGACGGGAACCGGCGGACCATCCGCCGGCCACCGCCGTGCCGCCCCCCGCACCCGCCACCATGAGGTCCCCGCCGTCCCGGCGTGCGGCGACGAACAGCTGCTGTGGGGGAGCGTATGAGCGAAGGCGATTTCGATCCATCGGGGGACCAGGCGGTCTCCAGCGAACTGGCCGGCGTGCTGCCGGTGGACTTCACCGCGTTCCACTCCCAACAGCACCGTGCCTATCTGCGCTATGCCCACCTGCAGTTGGGAAACCCCAAGGACGCCGAGGAAGTCGTCGACGACGTGTTCACCTTCCTGCTGAAGGTGTGGCGGCAGGCCCTGAAGGAGGCGAGCCTCCACGGCTTCGCGTGGGCGGTGCTGCGCGAGCACGTCGAACGGCGGCTGGCGGCCCTGGGCCGACAGGTCGCGATGGTGGAGACGGCGTGGTTCGCAGCGCTGCGCCGCTCCTCCAGAGAACGGCTGGAACTGCTGGAGTCGAAACTCGGGCTGTACGCGGCGATCGCGGGCCTGTCCGAGCGGCAGTACGACGTGGTGCTGCTGGCCTTCCTGATGGGCAACGACTCCGAAACGGTCGCCCGGATGATGGGGATCACCCCCGCGACGGTCCGGTCGCACATCCGCGGCGCACGCCGAACCCTGTCCCGCAAGCTCGGGGTGGAATGGATCCCCGGAGAGGAGAAGGACTAGTGAGCGACATGCCCCGCCACCGCGACATGCCGCTGTGCGAACTGGACGCGGCCCTAGCGGACGCGACGGTACTCGCGGAGGAGTACGCCGGATACGACGAGGGCGCCGCCCGCCGTCGGATCGCCCGCCGGATCGTCGCCGACCGCGCCCGCTCGGCGATCGGCACCACCGGCCCCCCCGCCACCGCGACCCCGCCGCCACGGGGACCGGCCGCATCCGCACCCGCATGCGCCTCCGCGTTCGCCACAGCAGCCGATGACCTCATCCTGGACGCCGCCTGTCACGTGCGCGCCGCCCGGGGTCTGGACGACCTCACCTGGTGCCTCGTGGAGAGCCGGCCCTTCGCCGAACTCGCCCTCGACGCCGATTCCTGGCCGCACGGCGTGGACTCGGCCCTGTTGTTCGGCTGCCTGCTCCACCTGGCCGACCGGACGGAGGACGCGCAGTTCTGGTTCCAGTACGCGGCCGGGGCGGGCTCGCAGACCGCCGCCCACTGCCTCTACCTCCTGCACCTCGCCCGGGCCGAGGTCGCGACCGCCCGCCACTGGAAGGGCCAGGCCCAGATCCTGCCCCCGGAAGAGCACCTGCCGCCCCTGCCACCGCTCCCGGAACGCCTCGAAGGGGCCCTCGGGGCCTCGGTCATCTGGACCACCCCGCCCATCACCACCCAGGACCTCACCGCCCTCACCACCGGACCCGGACGGGCCGGCCGGTCCCCGTGCAGGCTCCCCGCACGACTGCGCCATGCGGTCACCGCCCGCCCCCGCAAGGAGCACCCCGATCTGGGGGAGGTCGTCACCCCCGGCCCGCAGGTGGCGGTCGCCGTTGCGCACAACGCCCGGCTCAGCCCCCTGCACCTGACGGACCAGGCGAACTCCTGGGCCCTCCAAGCACTGAAACGACCCCAGCCGAGCCACGCCCCCCGGCAGCCCCCCGAAGGGAACCCCGCCCCCGCCGCACTGGAATCCGCCCACCGGGCACTGCGCGTCCTGGAAGTCATCAACCGCTACTCGGGCGGCGTGAACCTGACCCAGATCGCCCGTGAAACGGCACTGCCGCAACTGGTCCTCGCCCGGGCCACGGAGCAGTTGATCCGCGCGAACCTCATCACCCCGACCGGACCGGACGCGTACGTCGCCGGCAGCGCCCTCCTCCTGGCCGAATCGGCGAACGGAGACGGACGCGGGCACCTGCACGAGACCCTCGCCTGGGTGCGGGACGCCGTCGGCGCCGCCGTCTACGTCGCCCGCTACACCGACGGAGAGGTCTCCATCACCCAGTACGCCGACGGACCGGCCGCACCCGTGGTCGAGGAGTGGGTCGACTTCCGCGTCGCCGCCCACGCCTCAGCCGTGGGCAAGGCGCTGCTGACCCAACTCGACCACGGCGACCGGCAGGACCACTTGGCCCGCCACCGGCTCACCCGGTTCACGCCCCACACCCTCACCAGCCAACGGGACCTCTTCCACCAGCTCGACGACCGCCCACCGAACACACCCCTCCTCGACCTACAGGAGTACGCGATCGGCACGGTGTGCGCGGCGGTGCCGATCACCGCGGGCCCGAAGGCGGAATGCGTGGCCCTGTCCATCCCGGTCCCCGACCCCGGCCGGTTGAAGCAGGCCGCCCGGCTCCTGCAGAGCGAGGCGGCCGCGGTCTTACTCGCCCTGATCGTCGCCGGCAGCACCCCGCCCACGGCACGCCGGCCGGAGGGCACCATCCTGTCGCCGACCGCCTGAGGCCGGTCACAGCGGCGGACGGGCCCGACGCACCCCGGGTGCGGCGGGCCCGTCCGCCGTCCTCGGGCGCGCCGCCGTGTGAGATGCGGGCCCGCACCCCGCGTGGGATAACGGCACCATGAACGAGCTCCCGACGGCCACGGCCGCGGAAATCAAGATCAGCTTCGCCGGGGCCGAGGCGAAGGCGGCCTTCGACGCCCTGGAGCTCGACCGGGACGAGGGGAGCCGCCGCCTGATCCATTTCTGGGACAGCCCGCAGTGGGCGGCGGACGGCACGGTGACCTTGCCCCTGCTGGTTCGGGGCATCATCCTGCGTCGGCGCCGGGACGACGAAGGGCCCGAGTCCGAGCGCGAAACCGACCTGACCGTCAAACTGCGTCCCTGCCCCCCGCTGCCGGAGCGCTGGCGGGAGGACCGGGAGGACGAGGGCTGGAAGTTCAAGATCGAGGACGACCGGACGGGCCCGGAGTTCACGCCGACGGTGTCGGCTTCACTGGAGGCCGAGGGCGGCCCGCCCGAGCTGCTGCTCATCGAACAACAGCGGGAACTCCTGGGCGCGGCCGGGCTGGCCGGGGCCGATCTCGCCGACCTGACGGCGTTGGGACCCGTACGCGCCGTGAAGTGGAAGGACGACTGGGACGAGCTGCCCGGCAAGGTGGCGATCGAGGAATGGCGCACCGACAACGGCCTGCGCTTCCTGGAAGTATCGGTGCGGTCGGACATCGCCGATGCCATCGAGGTCCAGGCGCAGCTCGAACGGGCCCTGCGGGACCGAGACATCACCCCGCCGCCGTTCGGCGAGCGCAAGACCGAGGCCGTCATGACCGCCCTCGCCCGCGACGCGCACCTCTGATCACCGGGCCGCCGCGGGTCACCCCGAGGCGATGAGGCCGGGCAGTTCCCGCATGTCGTGGAAGACGACGGTGCCGGCGCCCTCGAGCCGTTCGGCCGGGGTCAGCCCCCCTGCGTAGCCGAAGGCCCGCATGCCGGCGGCGCGGGCCGCCTCGACACCGGGGCGGCTGTCCTCGACCACCGCGCACGCCGCCGGGTCGACGCCCATCCGCCCTGCCGCGTACAGGAACAGGTCGGGGGCGGGCTTGCCGCGGCGGACCTCGGTGGCGCTGTAGATGCGGCCCTCGAAGTGCTCGTAGAGGCCGGTGCGACCGAGGGTGTGGCGCATCTTCTCGTGCGAGCCGCTGGAGGCGACGCAGGTCGGCAGGGTGATCGTACCGAGTGCCTGCGGCAGTCCCTCGACGGCGGACAACCCGGCGTCCACCGCCTCGCGGTGGCGCTGTTCGAACAGCTCCCGCCAAAGGCCGGCCGTCTCGTCGCCGAGCCGGCCGGCGATGTCCTCGTAGATGGAGGCGTTGGAGCGCCCCATGAAGCGGTCCATGACCTCCTCCTCGGTCAGCGGCCAGCCCAGCTCCGCTCCCAACGAGACCTGGAGGGGCAGCGCGATGCGTTCGGTGTCGACGAGCACCCCGTCGCAGTCGAATATCACGAGTTCAATCGGCTTGATCATTCCCGCAGCATAGGGGCCGACCCGGGGCGCGACGCAGGTCGGCCCCGGCCCCGGCGCGTGCCGTCAGGGGGTGACGATGGCGAAGTCCGGGTCGGGGGAGTCGAGGTAGGAGAAGAGTTCGGCGACGACCGAGGGGTCACCGTCGAGGGCCACCCCCTCGCGCCCCAGGAGGTCGTCCGGCGGCACGGCGCCGAGCAGGAGCCCGCGCAGGAGCGGTTCGCCGAGGACGAGGACGGCGTGCGGGCGGCCGGCCGCGGGGTTGTCCCCGCGGACACCGGTCAGTACGCCGTTGCCCAGGCGCAGCGTCAGCGGCTCAGAGCCGGGCAGGACGAACCGTACGGCGACGTCCGCGTGCCAGGCCCGGGGTCCGTCGACCCGTACGGCGAGGGAATCCACCAGTTGGTCCAGGCTCAGGGCGGCGAGCACGTCCGGGGACGCGGCGGTGGCCGGTGTCCCGATCGGCTCGCCGCGCAGTTCCTGGGCGCCGGTGAGGTAGAAGTTGCGCCAAGTGCCGTTCTCGGCGCCGTAGCCGAGCTGCTCCAGGGCATCGGCCTGGAGCTCCCTGGCCGCTGCGTTCGACGGATCGGCGAAGACGACGTGGTCGACGACCTGGGCCACCCAGCGGAAGTCGCCCTCCTCGAAGGAGGCCCGGGCGCGGCGCAGGACCTCCGCCGCGCCGCCCATGAACTCGACGTAGCGGCGGGCGGATTCCTCGGGCGGGTGCTGCCACAGGAGCGCCGGATTCCCTTCGAACCAGCCCATGTACCGCTGGTAGACGGCCTTGACGTTGTGGCTGACCGACCCGTAGTAGCCGTGGGTGTGCCAGGCGGCCTCCAGCGCCGGCGGCATGCGCAGCGTTTCGGCGATCTCGGTGCCCGTGTACCCCTGGTTGAGCAGGCGGACCGTCTGGTCGTGGAGGTACGCGTACAGGTCCCGCTGTTGCGCCAGGTACGACATGGCCCGTTCGCGGCCCCACGTGGGCCAGTGATGGGAAGCGAAGACGACGTCGCACCGGTCGCCGAACAGCGCGATGGACTCGGTGAGGTAGGCGGCCCAGGCGTGCGGGTCGCGCACGAGGGCGCCGCGCAGGGTCAGCAGGTTGTGGAGGGTGTGGGTGGCGTTCTCGGCCATGCACAGCGCCCCGTGGTCGGGCAGCAGCAGGTTGAACTCGGCCGGGGCCTCGGTGCCCGGGGTCAGCTGGAAGACCATGCGCACGCCGTCGACGGTCTCCTCCTGACCGGTACGGGTGATGTCGACGGTCGGCGGGATCAGCGTCACCCGGCCGGTGGAGGTGGTCTGGCCGAGGCCCGCACCGACCTGGCCGCGCGGGCCCTTGGGTAGACCGGCCCCGTACATGTATCCCGCGCGGCGGGCCATTGCGGTGCCGGCGTAGACGTTCTCGCTGGCCGCGTGTTCGATGCAGCCCTCGGGTGCCAGGACCGGGACCCGGCCCGCGTCGACCTCGGCCTGGGTGGTGACGCCCTTGACGCCGCCGAAGTGGTCGGCGTGGCTGTGGGTGTAGAGGACGCCCGTGACCGGGCGGTCGCCGCGGTGGGCCCGGTACAGGGCGAGGGCCGCGGCCGCCGTCTCCTCGCAGATCAGCGGGTCGATCACGACGACGCCGCGTTCGCCCTCGATGAGGGTCATGTTCGACAGGTCCAGGCCGCGCACCTGGTACACGCCCTCCACGACCTGGAAGAGGCCCTGGAGGGCGACGAGGCGGCTCTGGCGCCACAGGCTGGGATGAACGGTGTCCGGACAGTCCTCGTTGAGGAAGGCGTAGGCGTCACCGTCCCAGACGACGCTCCCGTCCTCGGCCCTGATCACGCAGGGCTCCAGGGCGGCGACGAAGCCGCGGGTGGCGTCGTCGAAGTCGGCGCGGTCGGCGAAGGCGGCGTTGCCGCGCGCTGCGCGGTGAGCGGCGCCGATCGATTCGCAAGCGCCGTGTCCGGGGCCGTTCTCCATCGGGTGAGCCTCCTCGGGCGGTTCCTGGCCGGCCCCGACCGGACCGGGCGAGGGGCCCACGGCGGGCGCCGCCGCTCCACCCCAGCCTCGCCCCGCCGCACCCCGCACGCCCGGCGCGTTCCGCCGTCCGGGTGGTGGGGGAGGGGCCGGGCGGGTCCGGGCCACCATGGCGTTCGCCCCCCGCCCTGGACGGGCGTACCGAAACGTGTCCCGATCGCTTGACCACAGGGCTCTACTTCTCGGTAACTTGATGTCGTCCAGGAGCGGGTCGTCAAAAGGAGCGGGGCGCGTGGCAGACCACGACCTGAGCGGGTTCGAGAAGAGCACGTTCACCCATGACGGCGCCACCCGCCGGATCCTGCGCCGGGGCACGGGCCCCGCAGTGATCGTCATGGCGGAGATCCCGGGCATCACCCCCAAGGTCATCGAGTTCGCCGAGCACGTCGCGGCGTCCGGCTGCACGGCCGTACTCCCGGTGCTCTTCGGGGAACCCGGCCGTGACGCGGATCCCGGTGCGGTCGGCCGGTCGAGTGCCGGCCGCTACATGGCCTCCTCGCTGTGGCGGGTGTGCGTGAGCCGGGAGTTCACGCTGCTGGCCACGGGACGCAGTTCACGCGTCGTAGGGTGGCTGCGCGCCCTGGCGGCCGCCGAACACGAGCGCTGCGGCGGTCCCGGGGTCGGCGCCGTCGGGATGTGCCTGACCGGCGGATTCGCCCTGGCGATGGCCACGGACGAGCGCCTCGTCGCCCCGGTGCTCTCCCAACCGTCGCTCCCGCTGGCCTGCACCGCGAGCCGCGCGGGCGCCATCGACATCAGCCCCGAGGACCTCGCGGTCGTCCGCGGACGCTGCGAGCGCGAGGGGCTCCAGGTGCTCGGGCTGCGCTTCCGGGGCGACCGGCTCGTCCCCGGCGACCGGTTCGCCCACCTCAGGCGGGAACTCGGCGACGCCTTCGTCGCCGTCGAACTGGACGCGAGCGCGGCGAACCCGCAGAGCGCCCTCGCACCCCACTCCGTCCTGACCGAACACCTCATCGACGAACCGGGACAACCCACCCGGCAGGCGCTCGACACCGTCCTCGACCTGTTCCGCACCCGACTGCTCGGGGAACGGCCCGCTCCCGCCGCGTGACCGCTTCGTATTCGTACGACGGGGACCCGGCCCTTCACACCTCTTCCGTACGGGTTCCGAGAACGAATCCGGGTGCGGCGGGGGTTCGGCGGATCGGTGATTGCTCTCGCTCGCGCAAAGGACCGTTCATGAGAGGGGGAGAGGCCGGGAGGCGGACGAGATCGCGACGTATGCCAGTCCGTCGTACTCCTCCGCCAAGGAGGAAGGGCTCAGATTGAAGCGGTAGGTCCCGCGCGGCACCATGGCGCCGAAGCTTCGCATGCCGTGTTGGCCTCTGAGCCACGTCTGTACGGCCCTCGGTGCGTCGACTGCGCTCCGCAGGTCCACGAGGTGGTTGCCGGGGTTGGCAGCAGCCAGCCGGGCCTCAATGGTGCCGGGGCGGGCAGGGCCGATCCGGTTGGTGACGACAGCGCTGGCTCGGGGACGCGACCACGGACCGGGCCACATCCGCCGGGCGCGAAAAGTGCCCCTGCCGAACAACAGGCCGAGTGCGTAGTAGGCGTCGCCGTACCGTGAGCGAAGGTGTTGGCCTAGCGTCGGCACCGCGCCGCCGTGACGGCTCTTGGTGATGTGCCCGTTGTGTGCCCAGAGGGCGACCTTGGCAGAGGGATCTTCGAGGATCGTCCCCACGGCGTCCGCCATGTAGCGGTCGCGCGCGGCAAAGACGGTCTGCTCCGGATCCGTGTGTTGCCTGGCGCGCGTCACCAGGTCGGCGGCCCGCACCAGGACCTGGACGTGTCGAAGCGCGTCGGCTGCCTCCGGGCCGTGTCCGCGGAGGTACGCCAGAACCTCCTCGGCATCGAGCACCAGGCGCCGCTGAGGATCGGGTCGTGACCCTGGAGGGGCCGTGGCAAGCACGCGGAGCGGCGAGAGAAGTTCGGTTGCGCGGTCCGGCGCCGTCCTGCGGAGGAAGGAGTCGATCACCGCCAGAGAGCCGCGGCACTGCTGTGGATCGATGCCGATGAAACGAACCTTCTGGTCCTCTCGTCGCCCTCGGTTGTATTCACGCATCCACTCGATCACGGCGAGCACCTCCTGAGTCCGCCATGTCCAGAACCCAAGTCCGTCAAGCACCTGCTCGGCATCACCGATGCCGTGGCGGACGTAGGCGTCGACAGCCGGGCCGGCCGACGAACTGGCCTCCATGGCCAGGGCTGAAAATCCCAGCTCTGTGACCAGAAGCTCCAGCAGGCGATGTTTGAGCTGGAAGAACTCGCGCGTCCCGTGGGTGGCCTCCCCCAGGCCCACGATCCGCACGCCGTCGAGGGCGCCCTTCAGCGGTTGGAGATCAGCAGTTGACACGCCTGCAGTGAGGAAGTTCAACGGCAGAGCGGTCCGGGCTAACCAGCATGTCACCTCGTCGCACACGGCTTTCCCCTCTGTTGCCCTCACGTTCGCTGAAGCCAACCACGTCGACGTCCGCTCAGGAAGCTCGGCTACACTGTGCGGCTATGAATACCGGGACGGCCTTGCGCCACACACGGATTGGTGACCCGGGGCTCTTCTGAGCGCCGTACGGGCCGGTTCGGGCCCGCTGTTCCATCGAGGCTCTTGCGCTGCCGCGCGGGCTCCGCCTCCGTCGTGGTTGATCACAGGTTCTGCACATCAACCACGACAGGAGATTCATGCCCATCAAGAAGCTGCGGATTCCCACCACGGACGGGCAGGCCGACGCCTTTGCCGCCTTCCCCGACGACGGTGAGCGCCACCCAGGGCTGCTGATGTACACGGACGGCTTCGGCATCCGGCCCGTGCTGCGGGAGATGGCCCGCGAACTGGCCGGGCACGGCTACTACGTGCTGGTCCCCAACCTCTTCTACCGGCACGGCCCGGCACCGCTGGTCGAGCTTCCCGAGCACATCGGAGAAGAGGTCCGGCCCACGGTCCTCGCCCAGCTGATGCCCCTGATCGAAGCGCACACCGCCGAACGCGTCCTGAGCGACGCCGACGCCTACCTCAGGTTCCTCACCACCCAGCCCGAGGTCGGCGTCGGACCGGTCGCGGTGACCGGCTATTGCATAGGCGGCCTCTACGCGATGCGCACCGCCGCGGCCCACCCCGATCACGTGGCGGCCGTCGCCGCGTTCCACGGCCCCGTGGGCGTCGACGGGGCCAACCTCATTTCCAAGCTCACCGCCCAGGTCCACCTCGGCCACGCCGAAGGCGACGTGACCCCCGAGGCCCTCGGCGAGCTCAACCAGGCCCTGGATGCGGCAGGTGTCAGCTACACCTCCGAGATCTACCCCGGGACCGTCCACGGCTTCACCATGTCCGACACCGACGCTTTCAGCGCCTCCGGGCTGAAGCGTCACTGGGAGCGTCTGCTCCCCCTCCTGGGCCGCACCTTGGCCAACAGCTGAGGCTCCAGCCCGGAAACCAGGCCTGAAACGGCCGCGACCGGCAGACGGCTTGGCGCCCCGCAACGGTGTCTCCACGGCCGTGGAGACATCGGCGCGGCCCGCCTCTGTCGCGAACGAGACTTCCTTAAGAGCCGGGTCGCTCGAGAACCCCGAGTCTCCGCGGTCGCAAACGACCCGGCATCCCCGCCTGTCAGCGGCCGATCGTGCGGCAGCAGCAGTGCGACAGGACACCAGCGGCGATCCCGAGCCGACCTTCCGATGCACGTCTGCCATCTCTTCGTGCTGCCAGAAGCATGACTGGCGAGGCGTCAGACCCCCGGGCGCGTTGCGTGGACCGGTGGGGCATCGAATGGCAACCTGGTCGATATAAAGGTAAATGTCCAGTTTAGTTAACCGTTCAGGCGTGCGCCCTGTCGCGCCTTCCGCTTCTCTGGATAGTCAAGTGATTTGTATATGCCGGTCACCGACGTATGGTGGGTTCTGATGATCCTCCCCGGCGGCAGCCGCTCCTGCCCACCGTCGGGGATTCACGTTGCGATGGAGACGGAGTGCTCATGGCCACCAGGAAGAACCTCGCCGCGAACCGGGAATCCCTCGTCCACAAGGTCCGCTACGCCGCGAGCCGTCCACACCGCATCGCCCCGTACTTGAAGCGGGCCGCCCGTGACCGGTGGCTGGCCTTCAAGCACCCCGACCACGTCAGCTACTACCGGGCCGTGATGGCCTCGGACACCCGGCGCAACCCCGAGGCCGCGGTCGGCAGTCAGACCCACGAACGCTGGCTCGCGCTCGGGCAGATGCAGTTCGACTACCTCCTCGGGCACGGCTTGAAGCCCGGAGCGCGCATGCTGGACATCGGCTGCGGCAACCTCCGCGCCGGCTGGCGGTTCATCGACTACCTCGACGCCGGCCACTACTACGGCATCGACATCTCGCCCGACATCCTCATCGCCGCGAAGCGGACCCTGACCGAGCGGGGGCTCCAGGCCAAGGTCCCGCACCTGACCCTCACCAAGAACCTGACGCTGGACTTCCTGCCCGACGGCTACTTCGACGTCGTCCACGCCCACAGCGTCTTCTCGCACTCACCGCTCGACGTCATCGACGAGTGCTTCGCCCACGTGGGCCGGGTCCTGGCACCCGGGGGGCACTTCGACTTCACCTTCGACCGCACGACCGGCACCGAACACCAGGTGCTGCGCGAGGACTTCTACTACCGCACCGAGACCCTCATCGACCTCGCCGCCGGGCACGGGCTGTCCGCGCGCTTCATGGAGGACTGGGAAGAACTCGGCCACGGCCAGTCCAAGATCCGCGTCAGCGTCGCCGGATCGGGCGTCGACGCCGAAGTCTGACCCCGTCGGCTCAGGCCCGGCCGGCCCTGTCCGGGCGCCTACGGCGCCACAGGCGCACGGCCAGGCCCGTGGCCGCGAGCAGGACCAGGCACGGCACCGCGGTGTCCTCGCCCACCACGCCCGCGAAGTAGCCGAGGACGGGGAACGGGGCGGCGGCCAGGGCGAACTGACCGGCCGTACGGATCCCCGACAGGGCGGGGCGACCCGCCAGGGCGAGGGCGGCGGTCACGGTCACGGCGAAGCGCCACATCGGCATCATGCCGATCCCGCCCGCGTCCAGCAGGGCGAGCAGCACCACGCACAGCGGGGCCCAGAGCAGCAGCGCCACCAGCCCCGTCGTGGTCCTGATCCGGCGGGGCGGGTGCAGGTCCGGCGGGCAGAGCAGCGGGAGCGCGGCGATCACCAGGGGCGGGGCCAGGAAGGCCAGATGCGCCAACGGCGTGTCCAGAACGCCCGGCAGGACGGCGATGGCGAAGCACACCGTGCTTCCCGCGACTCCGGCGAACACGGTCCGCGCGCCGGAGGCGAAGCGCCCGCCCAACGCCAGCACGGCGCCGATGAGGGTCAGTACGGAGAAGCCGCTCATCACGTATCCGAGCGGGGCCTCGAAGTCCGGGAGACCGGTGACGTACGCGAGGTTGAGCGTCGAGGCGAGCAGGAACGCGGCGTGCGCGCCCGTCGCGGCCAGCGCGAAGGGCGCCGCCGCCGCGAACAGGCGCCCGCCGCGCTGCGCCGAACCCACCCCCAGGCGGAGCCGCAGCGCGTGCGCCACGATGTCCCCGGCTTCCCGCAGCCGGGTGAGCGGCCCCGCGTCCTCGGTCGCCTGCCGGTAGGCCTCGGCTATCTCGTCACCGAAGGCGCGGCGGAAACCCGCGGGATACAGGCGCAGCAGACGGAGGTTCACGCCGTGGCCGTCTCGCCGGAGACGCCCAGGCGGCGCGCCGCCTCGCGCGCGGTGGCGGCGATCCGCTGCGCCTCGGCGGCCAGGCTCTGCCGGCCCTCTGCGGTGAGGGTGTAGGTGCGGCGCAGCCGGCTGTCGACGATCTGCTCCTCGTGGACCTCGATCAGCCCCTGACCCAGCAGCCGCTCCAGGGCCCCGTACAGGGTGCCGGTCCGCATCTTGACGCGGCCGCCCGAAATCAGCTCCACCTCGCGCGCGATCGCGTACCCGTGGCGGGGCTCGTCCGCCAGCGCGGTCAGGAGGAGGAGGGTCGGTTCCTGCATCGCACGATCACTCATGTCCGCATGGTAGGTCATCCACCGGCATATGACGCCTGATGGGGCGCGCCCCGCCGTGGCTCGGCGGAGAGCGCCCGCAGGGCGGGGGCCGTGGTGACGGTCAGCCGCGGAAGGCCTCCGGGCGGGTGGGCGAGGCCTCGGCGAGGGCCTTGGTGACCGCGTCGACGCCTTCGCGCAGTCCGTACACGGGCGTGTCGGGCTGCTGGCGCCAGGAGTCGTCGAGGCCGCCCGCGTCGACGCTGTCGAAGCCGAGTTCCTCGATCAAGGCGCGTACGGTCCTCTTCGCCGCGGCGTCGTCGCCCGCGACGGGCAGCGCCATCCGGTCCGCGGCTCCCGCCGGGCGGTGCCGGTCGAGGATGTCCTGGGCGTAGGTGCCGTTGAAGGCCTTGATGACGGGGTGTCCGAGCTGCCGTTCGGTCCAGCGGCTCTCGGTGAGACCCTCGTCCTCGACGCCGGGGATCCGGCCGTCGCGCTGCCGCGGGTAGTAGTTGCCGGTGTCGATGACCGCGAAGCCCTCGGCGGCCTCGTCGAAGAGGCCCGCCGGCAGGTCCGGCACCTTCTTGAAGGGGATCGTGACCACGACGATCTCGGCACCGCGCGCCGCCTGCGCCACGGTGACGGGGG
Organism: Streptomyces sp. NBC_01439; assembly: GCF_036227605.1. Taxonomy (GTDB): domain Bacteria; phylum Actinomycetota; class Actinomycetes; order Streptomycetales; family Streptomycetaceae; genus Streptomyces. Next base: position 8,844,741 of record NZ_CP109487.1, read on the forward strand.
TGGCACCGGTCTCCTCGGCCAGTACGGTCAGGGTTTCGGGGCCGCGTGAGTTCGCCACGGAGACCTCGTGGCCAAGGGCCGTGAGCCGACGGGTGAGGTTGCCGCCGATGTTGCCCGCGCCGATGATGCCGATCTTCATGAGCTCTCCAGTGCGTCCGGGATCAGTGTCGCGTCCACACCAACCCCCGCCCCGACTGCGGCATTCCGCCCCGCGGCGAGCATCGCCCGGTCGAGGGACGCGATCGCGCCGCCGTACGAGGTCGATCGGCACGCGGGAGGGCCGCTGATCGGCCCGAGGCCGCCCGAGGCCGCCCGAGGCCGCCCGAGGTCGCCCGAGGCGCGACCTTTCGGCCGTTCCCCGGATTCCGCGAACGGACCGGCGGTAGGGGAGCCGGCGCGGGCCGCCGCCCCGACCCCGTCTGCCTACGTGGTGTACGACGGGGACGGGGCCACCGTGGACCGCCCGAGCGCGGGCCGCAGCCGGTTCCTGCGGCTCAGGAGATCGCGTACCACTGGCTGGCCCAGCCGGTGTTGATGGTGCTCGTGGACTGCTCGGCGAGGTTCACGGTGGGCGGGAGCGAGGTCTGACCGGTCAGCAGGGTGCTGTACCGGAGGTTCGGCGGCGTCAGACCCGCGTTGACCGAGATGCCGGCGCCCGTGGACTTCAGGGTGAGGCCGTTCGTCGCCCACGTGCCGTTGAGCAGCAGCGCGATGAAATAGGTACCGGGGGCGGCGGTGAACGGCTTGTCGAGGGCGAACGGCTTGGCGATCGCATCGGTCATCAGCTGGGGGGAGATGTCCGGGGTGGCCGCGACGAGGGCGCCCTTGGCGTCGTACACGCCGAGGTAGCAGTTGGCGAGCTGGGCGTTCGGGTCGATGCCGGCCAGGCCCAACCAGACGTTCGACCAGGTGATCTGCTCGCGCAGGACGATCCGTACCAGGGTGACCCGCCCCCCGACCCCGGCCGGCGACTGGGCGGTGACGTGCCCCGCGTCATTGGGGTCCCCGGTCCACGCCAGCAGGTTCTGGTCCTGCGGCCGCGGTCCCTCGAAGCCGGACCCGCCGCCGCTCTGCGCGGGCACGGTGGCCACGGGGCTCGACGCCGCGGGCCGGCCGTCGCCCGGCGCCGTACAGCCGGCGAGGACGAGCAGCGCTGCGAGCGCGGTCACGAGACCGGTCGTGGCGGTGGTGGTGCGGGTGCGCATGGTCCCCCCATGAGGTGCGGATCTATCGACGGACATGATCACACGCCACCGGCGCGCGCCCGCCCGCGGCGGAGCCCCGAGGGTGCGGCCGGGCCGGGGGGTCGGCGAGGAGCCGCATGACCTGCGCCGGTCCCGCGGCGTCGTGGGCGGTGGGCGCCGCCCACGACGGGTCGTACGGTCTGTGACGTGCGCCGAACTCTACGCACGGGCGCGCGGCGCGGGTTCGCCGGGGGATCGCCAATGGTTCGCCGGGTCCGTATCGACCGAACAGCGGGGGAGTGCCCGGGTTCGTCCCCTGAGCCGACCCTGCGGGCTTCCTTAAGAGAACTTGAAGAACCCCTCCAGTGTGCGGATTTGGCTGATCACGACCCTAGGCTCGGTCGTACCCCACCCCCTTTCCCTCTGTGAGGTGCTACAGGCATGAGCAGCCGAACTCCCGCAACGCCGTCCCGCGTCGAGGCGCGGCGGAAGAAGGCGGTGCGCACGCGCATCGTCCTGTCCCTCACCGCGGCCGCCGCGGTGGTGGCGGTCGGCGTCGCCGTTGCCGATTCCGGCGGCGGTACGCAGGTGGACCAGCGGGCCGACGGCGCCACCGGATCGAAGACCGGGACGCCGACCCCCGCGGACACCGCGGGGACGGCGAGCCCGACCGCTCCGCTCCCCGAGGTCACCGCCGACGCCGCGGCCGCCACGGGCTCGCTGCAGCCCGAGACGCCGGCCGCCGAAGGGACGGAGTCCGCAGCTCCGGCGAAGCCCGCGGCGAAGGAGGACGGCCCGGCCAAGTCCGCCCCGGCCAGCAAGCCCCCGCGCACGTCAGGCGGGAGCAGCGGCGGATCCGGTACGTCCGGTGGGTCGGGCGGTTCCGGGGGCTCGTCCGGCGGATCTTCCGGCGGTTCGTCCGGCGGATCCGGCAGCTCCTCCAGCGACGCCGAATCCGCGGTCCTCGCCCTGGTCAACAAGGAGCGGGCCACGGCCGGCTGCGGCCCCCTGACCATGAACGGCAAGCTGAGCGCCGCGGCGCGCGCGTACAGCGACACCATGGCCCGCAGCGGCGTCATGTCCCACACCGGACCCGACGGGTCCACCATGACCAGCCGAGTGGAGGCCGCCGGTTACGCGTGGTCCCGCCTCGGCGAGAACATAGCCCGCGGCCAGTCGGACGCCGACGCGGTCATGAAGGCCTGGATGAACAGCTCCGGCCACCGGGCCAACATCCTCAACTGCGCCTTCAAGGAGATCGGCATAGGCGTCCACAAGGGCGACGGCGGCCCGTGGTGGACGCAGGACTTCGGGACGTCGAAGTAGGATCCTCCCCCCGGTTCCTCCCTCCTTGTTCCTCCCCCCCGGCCCCTGGCGCTGGTCACCCCCCACCGGCTGCCGGGCCGCACACGTCCTCCGACCCGTACGCGGGTCGGAGGACGTCCGTGTTCGTGCCGGAGGACGTCCGCGTTCGTGCCCCTGGTGCCACGGGCGTCGGCGCTCCGACGTGCTGAGCGGGGGAGTCGGTGACGCGCGGCCCGGTCCGTCGGCCACTATGGGGCCGTGCCTCGATTTCCGCGCTACCTGTTCATATGGCTGTCGTGCACGGCCACCAGCGTGACGGCCGTGCTCGGCACCGTCCAGTTCGTGGTCGGCTCCACCCGCCATACGCCGCCGGTGGCCCGCTCCGCCCCCATGGTCTTCGACTCCCCGCCGGCGTGGCTGGCGCAGGAACCGTCGTCGGGCCCGCCGTCCCCGACCGCCTCCGCCTCCCCGAGCCCCTCGCCCACCGTGACGGAGGCTCCGACCCCCTCGGCCCCGCCCTCCCCGTCCGCGAAGCCCTCGGCTGCCGCCCGGACCCCCGCGCCCAAGCCCCGCGTCGACTGCGAGACCGGCGGACCCGGCCTGCACACCGTCCCCTCGCAGGGCGGCAAGGTCACGGTGCGGTACGGGAGCCGCGGCGTGTGTCTGATCTCCGCGGTCCCGAGCCGCGGCTTCAAGGCCACCACGTCACAGACCGAAGACGACACCCTGACGGTCACGTTCAGCGGTTCGGACCACCGGTCGGTCATCACCGCGACGATCGACCCGATGGCCAAGGCCAGCGTCCGCGAGACGTCGTTCTGAGGGCAGGTCGGCCAGTCGGCCAGTCGGCCAGTCGGCCAGTCGGCCAGTCGGCCAGTCGGCCAGTCGGCCACGCGGCCACGCGGCCAGTTGGTCGTGCTTCCGGCTGATCGGGCGCCCGGCCGGCCCACTGTCGCGTGACCGCTTCGGCCGCTCCGCACCGCTCGGTCCCGCTTGACCCCTTTCGTAGGATTCGCCTCCCCGTATGCGCTCATCGGCGGGGGCCCGGTGAAGCGGAAGGTGATCTGTTCCTTAGGGGAACCTCAAGATCGCGCCCAGGCGGTCCGCAGGGCCCGCCGCGGTCCTATGCTCACGTCAGCCGAACGGCCTCCGGCGTCCGGGCACACCGCCCCGGCGAACCGCAGGACCGCCGGCTTCACCGAGTCGGGAGGCTTCTCGCCCTTCCCGTAGTTCTCAGCGCGCCTTGGGGTGTCTTCGCCATGACTTCTCGCATACTCCGACCCGTCCGTGCCGGCCACACCGCGCACCCCCGCTCCGCAGCGCCCCTGGGTGCCCGGCTGCCGCTCGTCGCCGCTGCCGTGGTCGCGGCGGGTCTGTGCGCCGCCTGCGGGCCGTCCTCCGAGAGCGTCGGCTCCGCCCCGCCCACCACGGCCGGTGCGTCCACCCAGGCCCTCGCCGCGGCCGCGCCGTCGGCCTCCGCGTCCACCGAGGCGTCCCCGAGCGCTTCGGCCCCGCCGTCGGCGTCCGCAACCGCGCAGGCCTCCTCCTCGCCGACCCCCTCCCGGACCCAGAGCGGTTCGGCCGCCCCCAAGCCGGCCCGTACGTCCGCCGCCCCCGCGCCGGCCCGGGTCCCCGGGCCCGGCTACGACAGCTCGGCCGACGCGCAGAAGCAGATCGACGCCGCACTGGCCGCGGCCAAGGCCGACGGGAGGACGGTGCTGCTCGACTTCGGGGCCAACTGGTGCGGCAACTGCAAGGCCGCCGACAAGGTGTTCGCCCAGCCGCAGACGGCGGCGATCCTCGGAGCCTCGTACCACCTGGTCAAGATCGACATCGGTGGCAACAGCTCCGCCAACTCCGCGCTCCTGCGCAAGTACAGCCCCTCGGGCGGCACCTACACGATGCCCGTGCTCGTCGTCGTCAACGCGTCCGGCAAGGTGCGCACCGACACCCACGCCACGGGCAACCCCTCCCTCACGGCGGAGGGGATCAACGCCTTCCTGCGCAAGTGGGCCTCGTGAGACCAGCGGGCCCGCGCCGGGTCCGGGTGCGCACCGCGGTCCTGGCCGGATCCGCCCTAACGGCCGCCGTGGCCGGCTGTGTCTACGCCGCCGTTGGCACGGTCGCCGCCGACGGCAGCCGCGCGGAGGCGGCGGCCGGACCGGCGACCGCGATCAGGGCCGCAGTCGGAACCGCGGCCGACGCCAAGGTCATCGACCCCGCCGATCGACCCGCAGCGCCCGCGCTGACGGGCGACGACCTCGACGGGAAGCGGGTCACCCTCGACGGCCTCCGGGGACACGTCGTCGTGCTCAACGTTTGGGGGTCCTGGTGCGGTCCCTGCCGGGCGGAGGCCGACGACCTGGCGCGGATCGACCGGCAGACCCGGGACCAAGGCGTCCGGTTCCTCGGGATCAACACCCGCGACCCGGAGCGTGCTGCGGCCCGGTCCTTCGTCAGCGCGCACGGCATCGGCTTCCCCAGCCTCCACGACCCCACCGGCGAGCTCCTGCTCCGATTTCCCCCCGCCCTGCTCAACCCGCAGGCGATCCCCTCGACCCTCGTGCTCGACCGCCGCGGACGCATCGCCGTCAGCATCGGCGGACCGGTCACTGGGGACGAACTCGGCCCGCTGCTCTCGCGCGTGATGGAGGAGGCGTCATGACGACGCTCCCGGCGCTCGCCGCCGCCGACGCCCCCTCGCTCCTGCACGGGACCCTGGCCGTCGCCGCCCCGGTGGCCTTCCTCGCGGGACTCGTCTCCTTCCTCTCGCCGTGCGTGCTGCCGCTCGTACCGGGCTACCTCAGCTACGTGACCAGCCTGTCGGTCTCCGACCTGGCCGAAGCCCGCGGCGGGCGCCGCAGCCGGATGGCCGTCGGCGCGCTGCTCTTCGTCCTCGGCTTCACGGCGGTCCTCGTCTCCGGGGGCGCACTGTTCGGGTACTTCGGCCGCACCCTGCTGGCCCACCAGGAGGTGGTCACCCAGGTGCTCGGTGTCTTCACCGTGCTGATGGGGCTGTCCTTCATGGGATTCCTACCGGGTTTCACCCAGCGGGAGTTCCGCAGCCACCGGCGGCCCGCCCTCGGACTGGCCGGAGCCCCCCTGCTGGGCGCGGTGTTCGCGGTCGGCTGGACCCCCTGCATCGGCCCGACGCTGGCCGCCGTACAGGCACTGGCCTGGAGCGAGGCCAGCGCGGCTCGCGGGGCGCTGCTGATGGCGGCGTACTGTCTCGGCCTGGGGCTGCCGTTCGTCCTGGCCGCGCTGGCCTTCCGCCGGGCCCTGGACGCCTTCGGCCTCGTCAAACGCCACTACCCGTGGGTCCTGCGGATCGGCGGCGGGATGCTCGTGCTCGTCGGCGTCCTGCTGGCCACCGGGGTGTGGAACGACCTGGTGTACCGGCTGCAGTTGTGGAGCGCGGACTTCACCACCGCCGTGTGAGCGACTCCCCGTACGGGCCCGCCCCGAAGACCCGAGAACCGATCCGTTTTTCCCGACTCCGTCTTCCCGACACAAGAGGCACAGAGACCCAGATGAACGTCTTCCCCCGTACGAGGCGCACCCGGACGGCCCGGACCGTGGTCGTCGCCCTCCTCACCCTGGCCGCGCTCACGGCCTGCGGCGACCAGTCCGCCCAGGACGACGCGGCCGCCGGCGCAGCTCCGCCGCCCACCACCAGCTTCACCGAGAACGGGGTCACCGTCACCCTCTCCGTGTCCGACTGGCACGCGTCGAAGGGCACGCTGACCGCCGTTTTCACCCCCGAGAAGAAGGGCTTCCACCTGTACAGCACCGAACTGCCGCCCACCGGCGTGGAAGGCGTGGGCCGGCCGACCGCCATGGACGTCACCGGAGTCCTCAAGGCCGAAGGGAAGCTGACGGCCGCCGCCGACGTACGGTCCATCAGCGTGCCCGGCGTCGATGCCCCGATGCCCGTCTACCCGGACGGCCCCGTCACCACCACCCTGCCCGTCCGCGCCGACGGCAACGGGGACGCGACCGTGCTGCTCGGATACGCGAGCTGCAGCGCGCAGGACGGCTGCACCATCCCGGTCGCCGACCACCCCGTACACCTGCGCCTCACCGACGGGGCTCCGACGTTCGCCGCCCACTAGGAGCGCGCCCGGACCGAACCCCTAAGGTGTGCCCATGCCCAGCGTCCTGGTCGTGGAAGACGACCCCAGCATCCGCCAGTCACTCATCGAGGTCCTGGCGGAGCACGGGTATGCCGTGCGCAGCGTGGGCGACGGGTTCGGCGCCCTGCGCGAGGTCACCCAGACGCCCGTCGACGCGGTGGTCCTCGACCTCGGCCTGCCCGATCTGGACGGGGGAGACGCACTGCGGATGATCCGGGGCATATCCTCCGTCCCCGTCCTGGTGGCCACCGCCCGCGACGACGAGACCGAAATCATCAAGCTCCTCAACGCCGGCGCCGACGACTACCTGGTCAAGCCCTTCTCCGGAGGACAGCTCATAGCCCGCCTCTCCGCCGTACTGCGGCGCACCAGCCACGCGCCCCCCGCGGGCGCCGCCCACACCGGGCCGGGGGCCCGGCCGGCGCCGGCCGCCGACCCGCTGGGCGCCACCACCGTGGGCGAGCTGGCGGTGGACCCCGGCGCGCGTACCGCGTACCTGGCCGGCCGGGAGCTCCACCTCACCCGGCGGGAGTTCGACCTGCTGGCCTTCCTCGCCCACCACACGGGCCAGGTCGTCTCCAAACGCAGGCTGCTGACCGAGGTCTGGCGCGAGCCGTACGTCGACGACCAGACCGTCGACGTGCACCTGTCGTCGTTGCGCCGCAAGCTCGGCGAACGCGCCGCGGCGCCGCGCTACCTGCTGACGGTCCGCGGCGTCGGCATCAAACTGGTGGCCCCGCGGTGAGACGCTCATTGGCGGGAGTTGCGCTCGCCGTGACGTCCATGGTCGCGCTCTCCTTCCTCATACCCCTCGGCGCACTGGTGATGTCACTGGTCAAGGAGCAGAGCGTCACCGCGGCCGAGCAGCGCGCCGCAGCCCTCGCACCCGTCCTCACGCTCACCACGGACCCATCCGCGCTGCGCGAATCCGCCGCCGGACTCGACGCGGCCGAGCACCTGGTCATCCATCTCCCCGACGCGCAGAGCCTCGGCGACTCCCAGGCTCCCGTGAAACTGCTCGAACGGGCCCAGCAGGGACGCGAGTCCATCTCCCAGAAGACTCCGGGCGGATGGATCTGCCTGCAGCCCGTGGTGCTCCCCGGCGACCGGGTCGCCGTCATCGAGAACTTCGTCCCCGACGAGGAACTGACCCGCGGGGTCAAGGCCTCCTGGGCGGTCATGTTCCTGCTCGCCGTCGGCCTGGTCGGCGGCTCGGTACTGGTCGCCGACCGGCTCGGAGCCAAGGTCGTCCGGTCCTCCAAGAAGCTCGCCCAGGCCTCGCACACCCTCGGTCAAGGCAATCTGGACACCCGGGTGGAGCCCATGGGGCCCAAGGAACTGCGCGACGCCGGCGTCGCCTTCAACGCCATGGCCCACCGCATGACCGAACTGCTCGCCATCGAGCGCGAACTGGTCGCCGACCTGTCCCACCGGCTGCGCACCCCGCTGACCGCCCTGCACCTGGCTTCGGAGCGGATGGCCGGCACACCGGAGTCGGCCAGGGTCGAGGCGGCGGTCCACGCGCTGGAGTCGGAACTCCAGGCCATCATCGCCACGGCGCGGACACCCCTCGCCGTGGGCCCGATGGGCCACGGCATGCGCAGCGCGGAGACGAATCCGGGCCGGCAGACGACCGGGGCGGGGCCGTCGTCCGAGTGTCCCCGGTCCGAGGTCGCCGATGTGGTGCGGCGCCGGACCGCCTTCTGGTCGGTCCTGGCGGAGCAGCAGGACCGCCCCTGCTCCCTGGACCTCACCCAGGAGCCCACGGCCGTCAGCCTCAGCGACGACGACATCGCCGCGGTGGTGGACGCGCTCATCGGCAACGTCTTCAGCCATACCCCGGCCGGCACCGCGTTCGGGGTCCGCGTCGCCCGTACCGCCCAGGCCGTGGAACTGGTGGTGGAGGACTCCGGGCCCGGCATCCCGGAACCGGACCGGGCCCTCTCGCGCGGGAGCAGCACGGGCTCCTCGGGGCTGGGCCTCGACATCGCCCGCAGGGCGGCGACCGTCACCGGCGGCACGATGCGCATCGCACACGGCCCGCAGGGAGGCGCGCACATCACCGTGGTCTTCGCCCTGGCACCGCCCGCGCCGCCCGAGCGCGGACCGCGCGGCTCGCGCAGGCGTGCGCGGTGGTGGCCGCGCACGCGGTGACCGTGCACGGGCCCGCCGGGCCGATGGTGGGGAGGGCGAGCCGCGGGAGCTGTGGCAGGATGCCGCGATGATCTCCAACTCGCCGATACCGCACGTCGTTCCCGCAGGTCGTATGGCCCGGTCGGAACAGCCCGTGCTCGCGCTGACCGGTGGGTGGGAGCTGCGCCCCTGGCACCCGGACGACGCGGACGCGTTGTACGCCGCCGGCCAGGACCCGGCCGTTCGCCTCTGGAACCGGCTGCTGGTGAACTCCCCGGAAGAGGCGCGTCAGCGGATCGAGCGCATGCACCGGCGGTGGCGGGCCGAGCTCGGCGCGATCTGGGCCGTCGCCCGGCCGGACGGTCCGGCCGTGGGCCTGATCGGCTGGAACGACGTCGACCTCCAGGGCGGCAGCGCCGAGATCGTCTACCGGCTGCTGCCCGCGGCACGTGGCGGGGGCGTCGCCGTCGAGGCGACACGGCGGGTCAGCCGGTGGGCACTGGACGACCTCGGCCTGCACCGTCTGCGGTTGTGCCACTCGGTGGCGAACCCGGCGTCGTGCCGCGTGGCGGACAAGGCCGGATACGCCTTCGAAGGCACCATGCGCGGCGCACTGCTGCACGCCGACGGATGGCACGACCAGCACCTGCACGCCCTGGTCCGGGGCGATGTCTGATCCCGCGACGGTCAGCGACCGCAAGGGGCGCCGCAAGGGGTGCGGCCGTCAGCTGCAATCCGACAGGAACCGGCCTTCGAGGTGGTCGGAACTGAGGAAGAGGAAGCCGCTTCCGTAGCCGAAGTTGAGGAAGAACGGGTCTGAGGCGTCCTCACCCCGGTCCTGGAACTGACACAGGAACCGCCAGGAGGCGTCGATGCCGAAGGCGCGGTGGTTGGGGTAGACGGCTTCGCCGCCCTGGAAGTCTTCGGGTCGTTCCCCCTCGGGGGATTCGACCTTGGGGCCCTCGCCCCGCAGCCACCGCGCGAAGGCGGCGGACTGGGTCGCGGCCTCGTCGAGTTCCGGCGCCAGCGGAGTCAGGTCCGTCAGCCATTCGACGGGAACCTCCGTGTCGTCCGGACCCCACCGCCACAGGGTCCTCCCCCGTGTACCGGGAGGCCCGACCGACACGAAGGACGGAATCCGCCCGCCGGGCTGGACCAGGACGACGGCTTCACCGTCCTCCGGTGCGGCCCCGCCCATGTCCATGTCCTCCTCGTGCAGGAACAAGTACGCGAGGCGCACCTCGTCTCCCGGCACCCGGAACTGTCCGACGAACACGAGCGGCTCGCTCGTACGCGGATGCACAGGCCAGACCGGTCCTTCCAGCCAGACCGGCTGCCCGCCGAACTTCGACACCGGTTCCGTGACCGGCTCGCGCGCAGCCCGGAAGGACATCTGCAGCCGCGGCAGGAAGGCGGCGTCGTAGGGGCCCGCGGCCCGGCCCGTCGGTTCGGAGATCATGCCTCCGACGCTACGCCACCCCACCGACAACACCCGGCCCTAGTCGACGGCGGAGGCCAGCGGCAGCAGTGCGGGGCGTTTCGCGGTGCGGCCGTCGCCGGAGGAGCGGCCGCGGAGGCGGCGGCCCAGCCAGGGGCCGAGGAACGCGGCCGCCCAGCGCAGTTCGGCCGCCATGGTCGAGCCCCCCGGGGCGGTCGGCCGCGGTGGCAGCGGGTGCGTCCAGGTGTCGTCGCTGCCGGGCAGGCCGACGGCGTGGGCGAGGGCCGCGGCGATCCGCTCGTGGCCGACGGGGCTGGCGTGCAGCCGGTCGTCGGTCCACATCCGCGGGTCGGTCACGGCGGCCGGCCGGGCCGTCTCGGCGACGGCGACCCCGTGGCGGGCGGCCGCCGCGCGGATGCGGTCGTTGAGGTCGGCTATGCGCGGTGCGGCGGGGCGGGCGAGGGGCACGAGCACGCTGAGGTCGGGGAAGGTCACCGTCGCCACGCGGGCCCCGGCGGCCGTGAGCGCGGCGAACATCTCCTCCAGGTGCCCGGCGACTTCCGCGGCGTTGAACCGGGGCCGGAGGACGTCGTTGACCCCGGCGACGACGGTGGCCAGGTCGGGGCGCAGGGCCAGGGCGGGGCCCAGTTGTTCGGCGCGCACCTGCCCGGCGCGACGTCCCCGGACGGCCAGGTTGGCGTACTGGAGGCCGGGATTGACGGCGGCGAGGTGTTCGGCGAGCCGGTCGGCGAAGCCGCGCAGGCCCACGGAGTCGTCCCCGTCGCCGAGGCCTTCGGTCTGACTGTCGCCCAGGGCGACGTAGCGCAGGTATTCACCGTTCGGCACGGGCCAGCCTCTCCTTCAGGATCGCCGCGCTCCGGCGGCACCAGTCGCGGTGTCCCTGCTCGAAGGCGAGGCCGCGCAGACCGGTCAGGTACCCGCCGATCCGCTCGCCGTGGAGCAGGAACTCGTCCTCGTCCATGTCGCCGCGCATCTTGCGCAGCACCTTGCCGATCAGCTCGATCTTGGCGTCGGCGGCGGCCGCGCGCGCCTCGAGTTGCGCGATCACCGGTCCGGTGCCGATCCGGTCGGCGGTCTGGACCTTGACGAGGAGGTCGTCACGGATGACGGAGGACTTCAGCGGAGCCGCGGCGAACTCCTCCAGTTCGGTGCGGCCGGCCCCGGTGACCCGGAAGAGGCGTTTGTTGGGCCGGGTCTCCTGGACCACTTCGCGGCCCTCGACCAGCCCTTCCTTCTCCAGCTTGGCCAGCTCGGCGTAGAGCTGCTGGGGCAGGGCGTGCCAGAAGTTCGCGACGCCGATGTCGAAGGACTTCGCCAGTTCGTAGCCGCTGAACTCGCCGTCCAGTAGAGCCGCCAGTACGGCATGGCGCAGAGTCATCGCGGTCGCCCCTTCCCCTTCCTCGCCAACCCCTGCATCATACTCATGAAAGTGACTAGTCAGACTCATGAGTATGAGGAGGGGCCATGGAGACGGCCGAACGCTTCCGTGCTGCCGTGGAGAAGCGCGATCTCACCGCGCTGGAGGACCTGTTCACCGAGGGCGTCCGGCTCTACAGCCCGGTGAAGTTCACGCCCTTCGAGGGCCGGCCCATGGTCCTGGGGCTCTTCGGGGTCCTGCTGCGGGTCTTCGAGGACTTCCGCTACGTCGGCGACTTCGAGGGCGCTGCCGAGACCAGCGCCGACGGCGAGGAGGCCCCGGCGGAGGTCCTGCTCTTCCGCGCCGCGGTGGACGGCCGGGAGATCCACGGGATCGACCTGCTCCACTTCGACGAGGCGGGCCGCATCAAGGAGTTCACCGTGATGGTCCGCCCGCAGTCCGCCGTGCAGGCCCTGGGGCAGGCGGTCCTCGCCGGCCTGGTCGCCGACGGTCTCGTCTAGGCGCCGCCTTCGGTGCCGGTCCGATGGACGTCGTGCCGGAGTGCGGACGGCCGTGGACGCCCGCACTCCTTCGCCGTCACGCCCTCACGCCGTCACGGCAGGACGCCCGGACGAGGACGGTCCCGCGACGGCTTAGGCGGAGGTCGGGCGCAGGACCAGGGAGACGAAGCCGAAGCTGTCCCGGTAGCCGTGCAGCCATTCCGCACGCCGGATGGCGGCCGTCCGCAGCACCTCGGCGGCGTCCGGATCGACGGGGTGGTCGAGGGCCCACGAGGCCAGCGAGCCCAAGCACGACCACTCGTACGCGTCCAGCTCCTCGCGCGTGCTGACGTGCGCGTGTACCGGAGCCCACCCGTCGTCGACGATGAGGTCCAGGGTAGTCGCGAGGTCGTGCAGCTCACCGAAGATCTCGACGGCCTCGCGGGAGGGCGTGCGGTCCCAGAAGCTCTCACCGAGCAGCACGCGGCCGCCGGGAGCCAGGTGCTGCCGGGCCGCCGCGAGGGTCGGCAGCAGGCCGCCGAAAGCGTGGGTGGCCCCGACGCTGAGCACCAGGTCGAAGGGCTGGTCGGAGACGAAGTCCGCGGCCTTCTGCTGGTGCACGACGAGACGTTCCTGGACGCCGAGCAGGCCCGCCGACCGGCGGGCCTGCGCCACCGACTCCTCCGAGGTGTCCACGCCCTCGGCGTGCAGACGGGGGTGCGTGGCCAGGGCGCGCAGGAGCCATTCCGCGGTACCGCACCCCAGGTCGAGCACCCGCTCGCCGTCGCGCGGTGCGCCGTGTTCGAGCAGTCGGCGTACCGATTCGTCGCCGAGCGGGGCCTTTATGGGGTGGTCGGCGTGGGCGATCTTGGAGATCTGTTCATGATTCACCGGGGCAGCTTGCCAACGCCGCAGCCCACGCGCACCCCATTTCCGTCCGGGTGCCGGACACGCCCCTCGGTCCTGTCGTCAAAGTGGCGTCGGTAGGGCCCGCGGCGTTCGGTGTCATGGGGTCTCCCCGGGCCCGCCGGGGCCGAGGGGCAGCATCGCAAGGCGGAGGGGCGCCCGTGTACGGGACGTACTCGGGCGCCCCGACAACGCGGCGAGGTGCGGTGCCGGGCGTCGCGGGCCCGGGGGCACCTCCCAGCGGTAGCTGGGGGAGGGACTTTGACGACAGGGCCTAGGCAGGCCTCCGCTCCCAGGCCCGCGCGAACACCTCGTGCAGGGGCTCCGTCGGCAGCACCCGGCCGAAGGGGGCGCGGACCGAGTTGCTCCACAGCGGGCGCACCTGGTGGGTCGCCAGCTTCACCGTCTCCAGCGGCAGGTTCGGGGCCTTCAGCTCGGTCCATTCCCCGGGCAGGAACACGGTCCGGCCCGCCCGTGCCCGCTTGGCCTCCATGACCGCGCCGGTGGCGAGGAGCTCCGCCTGGACCTCCTTGTGCCGCTTGGCGGACCAGCCGTTCCACCGCCGTACGTTCCGGTCGGTGGGGGCGGCCAGCGCCGCCACCTGGAGGTACAGCGCCGCCGCGTCCGCGCCGACGCTGAGCTCATCCGCTGCCCGCGTGACCAGCTCCGGGCAGGACCGCCGCGGATCCGCCTCGTACGCACCGGCGGGCACCGGTCCGGAGCGGGCCCGCAGCATCATCCGCTCCAGCCCGCCACCGGCCACCAGCGGTGCCACCCGGTCCAACTCCTCCGTGAGGTCGGTGACCTCGCGGACCCGCCGCCACACCTCGGGGTCGGTGACCGCGGCGGGCCGCAGGAACGAGGCGCCGCCCGGCGCGCACACCACCAGGGGTCCGGAGTCGTACGCGGTCACCGGGACCGGGCCCTCCTCCTTGCGGACGTCCATCGCCACCGGCAGCAGCCCGGGCCCGAAGCGCTCCGCGATCCGCGCCGAGGTGTCCTGGACCCGGCCGCCGGGCAGCGCCAGCAGCAGCTCCGGACGGGCCAGTTCGGCGCGCAGCCGCTCGTACACGTCCATCGCGCCGGCCACCGCGGGATCCCCGACGGGCCGGTCCGTCCAGGCCCACACCAGCGCGCTCGCCATTCCGAGGAGGTCGAGTCCCACCGGTGTGCCGTACGGCAGCTCGGGTTCGGCCGGGGGTACGGCCCGGACCTCCACCCCGATGCCGTACGGGGTCGCAGCCAGCTCCCAGCCGGCCGCCTCCACGGGCGCGTTCACGGTCGTGTCCGAGGCGGCCTGCCAGCCACCCGCCAACCGCCGGGCCCATACCTCGCCGAGTCCCAGGTCGGTCTCCAGGGCGTCCGCCGCCTCGTCGTGTACGGCGGGCAGCGCGCCGAGCAGTTCCCGCCACACCCCGGCCATCCGCTCCGCGGCCGCATCGACCCCGCCCGGCCGCCACAGCTCGGCCGGGTCCTCGGGCAGGGCCGCGGCCAGGACGGCCCGCTGACCGGCGCCCCCGAGCCGCGCACGCAGTTCCTCGTACGCCCCGGCCGTCAGCGCGGTCGCCCGGTACGGGGCCTTGCACGCCAGGGCGCGGTCCTCGTCCCGGTGGGCCCGGCCGACCAGACCGGCCACCACGAGCCGGGCCACGGCCCGCCGGACACCGGTCAGTTCCGCGAAGCGTGCCGCTGCCGATTCGGGCACCGGGACCGGCCCTTGCGCCTCGACCGCCGCCACCAGGGCCCGCAGCCGGGCGGCGTCGTCCCGCCGCACCCGGACCGGGCGGGCCTGCGGGAGCGCCGCCGGCACCGGGTCGCCGTCCGGATCCCCGACGGCGGGCGCCACGAACCAGCACGCCGACCCGCCGGACCGCAGTGCGGCGGACGCCACGGCCGTCCCGCCCGCCCGCAGCCCGTCCAGGTCCGCGGAGCCGGGCGTCCGGCCCACCCACCAGCGGCTGCCCGCACGGGCGAACGGCTGGTCGGCCCAGGTGTCCAACAGTGCCAGCAGGGCGGCCCGATCCGCGTCCGGGGTCGGCGCCACCGCCGCCCGCCACGCCACGGCGTCGATCGAGCCCAGCAGCTGCGACCAGTCGTGCGGCGGCGCGGGCGGCGACAGCCGCCGCACTTCCTCCACGATCGTCCCGGCCAGGCAGGCGCCGTCGGCGGCCAGCGCGCCGAGCGTCGCCGGCAGGGCCACGTCCCGGGTCCGACCGCGCGCGTCCTCCTCCCCGCCCGGGACCAGCCCGAACAGCGCGGGCAGCAGCTCGGTGTCCCGCGCGGACCTGCGCAGCACGACCGGCGGGGCCTCGGCGAGCAGGGACACGCGCCGGTGCAGGGCCCGCCGTCGCTCCTCCACCCGGGCCGCCCGCCCGGCCACCGCCACGACCGCCCCGGCCAGGACCGGGTCGGTGACCTCCGGCAACTCCCGGGCCACGACCGCGCGCAGCGCCTCCTCGCCGGTGAGGGCGGCCGCCAGCAGCGCCTGCGCCGTCTGCCCGTCCACGCTCCGCAGCGCCCGGGACCCGGCCGCGTCACGCGTGCGCAGCAGGTACCAGAAGGCGGGCGGCAGGGCCACGCCCGCCGACACCGTGACCTGCCGGGCCGGCCTCACCCGCGGGTGCTTGGGGGAGTGGTGCCCGTCCAGCTCCCACAGCAGGACGCCGTCGGCGGTGTACGCGCGCACACCCGTAGGGGTCTGCGCCTCGGCCAGGACCACGTCTTCCACCGCGCCCTCCGGCGCGGCCCACAGGCCCCACGGCTCCTGCCCCGGCCGGTCGATGTCGAAGCGGGCCGTACGCCCGTCCACGCTCTCCACCAGGTAGTGGTCGGGCGCGTGGTCGCGGTGCCGGGTGCGGAACAGCACCCGGGTCCCGACCAATCCGTCCCGGCTGCCCAGCGGGGAGTCGGACAACCCGGCGGGCAGCGGTGCCAGCTGCAGCGCCTCCGAGTCCAGGCTCATTCCCGCCTCGGACGGCTCCGCGGCGGGATCGGTGGCCGGTGCGCGGCCGGGGAAGTGCGGCAGCGCAACGGCTCCCCGCCGTTCCCCGGTGACCGGGTCGACCACCTCCCACGGCTTCCGCCCGTAGATCGTGTTGGTCCAGATCCGGGAGCCGTCGCCCAGCAATAGTTCCTCGCCGTCGATGCCTTCGGTGTCCCCCGGGCGCAGCACGCGCAGGCCGCTGTGGCGACCGCCCCCGTCGGCGCTCTCGAACTGGAAGCCGTACGCCCCGTCCAGGCTGCCGCCGAACGGCACCATCCCGCCCAACTCCGCGGGCTCGAAAGGTTCCTCGGGGCGGTCCGCCCAGACTGCGGTGTCGCAGAAGTACGGGTTCGGCTTGAGGGTCCAGCTCACGAGGAAGGAGCCGCCCACGTAGTGCACGGCGAACAGGGTCGCGTCCTCGGGAACCGCGAACCGGCAGGAGCCCCGCTCCCCGTCCGGGGCGACGGCGACCGCCCGGTCCCGCCCGAACACCGTCAGCACCGGCCAGGTGCAGGTCACCCCGGCGACGCCCGGCAGCGGCGGGGTCGCCGCGGACTCGACGGAAGCGGCCGGCACGGCTGGCTCCGCGAACCCCGCGTACACCGACTCCAGGGCCGGCCAGGCCAGTTCCTCCGGCAGGCCGGCCGCCAGCGAACGCCGCAGCGTGCCCGCCGCCCCCGCCCCGGCGAGGGCGTCGACGATCCCGCCGAGGGCCGTCACCGTCGGCCGGTCCAGCAGGGTCTCCAGCTCGGCCACGGCCTCCTCGGCCCCCGCCATGCCGCCGCCCCCGACCGCGGAGACGAGCTTGCCGACCCGCCCGGCCACCTCGTGGGCGATGCCCTCGTTGCCCGGCAGCAGCGTCACCGCGGACCCGGTACGGCGCCCGCGCGCGGTCCAGTGGTCCGGGAGCAGATCGGCGTGGACCGTCCCCTCCAGGCGGGGGCCGAACACCGGGTCCGCGGCCAGCGCGACGAGGTCCCGTCGGGACCGCTCCCCCCAGAACCGCATCCGGACCTCCGGGCCCGGGTCGACCACCGCGGCCCCGGCCGCCAGGCAGGCGTCCAGCACGTCCGCGTCGAAGCCCTGGTAGTGGTACCGGGTGGTGTGCACCGCGACGGGGGTGCCCGCCGCCCGCAGCTGCGGGCCCAGCCGGACGACCAGGTCGAGGAGTTCCGCCGGCAGCGGCTGCCGGGAGACCCCGCCGCCGGACTGCAGCGCGTACTGGTACATGCGGACGAACTGTCCGACCCAGTGCGCCAGCCCGCCCTGCGGCACCAACCGCCCGGCCGCCATCGCTTCCGTCGCTCCGCAGCCGATCAGCATCCGCAGCCAGGCCCCGCCGTCGGTGACCCCGGCCGGGAAGACCTCGACCAGTCCGGCCAGGATGGCGTCCGCCGGCGGATGCGCCGTCAGGACGGCCTCGGCGGCGGTCAGCAGTGCTTCGGGCACCGACTTCCCGCGGGTGACCGACAGGATCGCGCCCACCATCCGCGCGGCCTCGTCGTCACCGTGCCCGGCCGCCTTGGCCGACGCCCGTACCCGGCGCACCAGATCCGCCGGCAGGTCCGCCCGCGAGCCGGCCCACGCGGTCAGGAACGCCTCCAGGGCCGTGTGCGCCGCCGCCGGATCGAGGGTCTCGGCGAGGAAGCGCTGATGGGCCCCGAACTCCTTGGCCGGCATGGCTCCACCCGCCGCGAACAGCAGGGCGTTGGCCCGGCGGTAGCCGGGATCCACCGGCAGCCCGTGCTCCGCCTCGGCGGCGCGCGCCGCCGCGTAGGCCCGCCCGCCCGGCCGGCTCCCGTACCCGATCAGGCGATGGCCCACCGTGTCCCAGAACCACGGCAGGTGCGCCGGCGGCAGCCGCCGCGCCCGCGCCGTCATCGTGTCGACGAACCGGCCGGGCTTCTCGTGGGACCGGCCGAGCTCGGTGTACATGTCGTCGATCAGGTCCCGCGCGACCCCGGCCGCACCCGGGTCGTGGGCGGCGACCCAGTCGGCGTACGTGGTGGAGGCGTGCGGACCGGAGGCGGGCAACAGGGCATCGAGCGAGACGATCATGCTTCGCATCGTCGCACGGACCACTGACACCACCCGGCCGAGGCGGAGCGGCCCCGGCCCGGCTTCCCGGCCCCGGCCCCAGCCCGGCTTCCCGGCTGCGGCCCCGGGCCCTGGCCTCCCGGCCCCGGCTCAGGTTCCGGCTTCCCGGCCCCAGCTTCCCGGCCTTGGCCCCCGGTTTCCCGGCCTTGGCCCCCGGTTTCCCGGCCTTGGCCCCCGGCCTCCCGGGCCACGGGCTTTCGTCTCCCGGCCTTCCTCTAGAGTGCTTCCGTCCCGTACACGTGACTGTGACCCCGGCCGGGCGGCGCGTGCCGACCCGCGCACGGGCCCGAGCGAGGAGCAACCGTGACCGACCTGGCGTCCATATCCCTGCAGCAGGAGATCGCGCGCGATCTCCAGGTGAGCGCGTCCTTCGACGTCCGGCAGGAGATCGAGCGCCGAGTGGCCTTCCTCGCCGAGCGGCTGACCTCCACGGGTCTGCGCGCACTGGTCCTGGGCATCAGCGGCGGCGTGGATTCCACGACCGCGGGCCGCCTGTGCCAGCTCGCCGTCGAGCGGGTGCGCGCCGCCGGGCACGAGGCGACGTTCTTCGCGATGCGACTGCCCTACGGGACCCAGGCCGACGAGAAGGACGCGCAGCTGGCGCTGGACTTCATCCGGGCCGACCGGGTCATGACCGTGGACGTGAAGTCCGCGAGCGACGCCGCCCTGGAAGCGGCGCTGGCCGGCGGCACGGTCTTCCGCGACGCGCACCACCAGGACTTCGTGCACGGCAACATCAAGGCCCGGCAGCGCATGATCGCCCAGTACGCGGTGGCGGGCGCGCACGAGGGCCTGGTGGTCGGCACCGACCACGCCGCCGAGGCGGTCTCCGGCTTCTTCACCAAGTTCGGCGACGGTGCGGCCGACGTCGTCCCGCTCACCGGCCTCACCAAGCGCCGGGTGCGCGCCCTCGCGCAGGAGCTCGGCGCGCCCGCCGAGCTGGTGCACAAGACCCCGACCGCGGACCTGGAGACGCTCGACCCGGGCAAGCCCGACGAGGACGCCCTCGGCGTCACCTACGACGACATCGACGACCTCCTCGAGGGCAAGCCCGTCGCGGGGACCGCCTTCGCGGCCATCGTCACCCGCTACCGCCTCACCGAGCACAAGCGACAGCTGCCGATCGCCCCCTGAGCCGCCCCCGCGCCGGCCCGGCACTGAGCCGAACGGCTCAATGCCGGGCCGACGACGGGACCGCCCCGCACGCCCCCACCTATCGTGGAAGCGACCTCATGACCCGGCGGTGGCGCGCGGACAGGTGGATGTGGACGGATCAGGGATCGACTATCACGCGGTCTTCCACGCCCTTCCGGGCGCGGTCGCACTGCTGACCCCTGACCTGGTGTACCTGGACGTCAACGAGTCGTTCGTGGAGACGTCCGGCCGTACCCGCGAGCAGCTCATCGACCGCTACCTCTTCGACGTCTTCCCCGACAACCCCAACGATCCGGCGGCGAACGGCATGCGCAACCTGCGCGCCTCCCTGGAACGGGTCGTGGCCACCGGGGAGCCCGACACCATGGCCGTCCAGCGCTACGACGTCGAGTACCCCGACCGGTCCGGGGTCTGGCACGAGCGCTACTGGAGCCCCGTCAACGTCCCCGTCCTCGCCCCCGACGGCACCGTGGCACTGCTCCTGCACCGCGTGGAAGAAGTCACCGAGCTCATCCGGGCCGGCTCCCGCAACGGCGGTGACCACGCCCAAGTGCTGGAGGCCGAGATCTACACCCGTGGCCGGGAGCTCCAGGAGGTCAACGAACGCCTGCGCCGGGCGCACGCCCACGAGCGCGAGGTGGCCCTCCACCTCCAGGAGGCCCTGCTGCCCGCGCCGCGCCCGCTCGGCCACCACCACGCCGCCGTCCGCTACCGGCCCGCCACCATGGCCCTGAACGTGTGCGGCGACTGGTACGACCTCGTCGACCGGCCCGGTCGCACCGCCGTGTCCGTCGGCGACGTCGTCGGCCACGGACTCGGGGCGGCCGGCGTCATGGGCCAGCTGCGCAGCGCCCTGTCGGCCGCCTCCCACGTCGCCGAGGGCCCGGCCCAGGCCCTGGAGGTCCTCGGCCTGTACGCCCGCTCCGTCGACGGCGCCGAGTCCACCACCGCCGTGTCCGTCTTCATCGACTGGAACAGCCGCACCCTCACCTACAGCAGTGCCGGCCACCCACCGCCCCTGCTCTGCCACCCCGACGGCACGGTCACCTTCCTCGACCGGGCCACCGACCCCCCGCTCGGCGCCCGGCCCGAACACGCCCCCCGTCCCCAGGAACAGCTCGCCTTCGCCGAAGGCTCCACCCTCGTCCTGTACACCGACGGGCTCATCGAACGCCGCCGCGAGGACATCGACGTCGGTCTGGGCAGGCTGGCCGACGCCCTCGTACGGCACCGCACCGCCGAGCCCGACGCCCTCGCGGACGCGCTGCTGGCCGATCTCATTCCCGCCGTCGGCATCACCGACGACACCGCGCTGGTCGTCCTGCGCCTGTGACGGCCGCCCCGGGGAATTCGCAGGCGCCCACGGCCCCGGCTGCATAGGCTCGGCCCATGCCGAGCCCCGCACTCCAGCGCGTCAATGCCTTCCTTTCGGACTTCGCCCGCCGCCAGGCCGCGCGCACGAGGGTCCTTCCCGGAGGGTTCGCCGTGTACGACGACGCGTACGCGCAGTCCTACGCGAACAACCAGCTCGTCATCGACGCGGCCGTCGACCCCGAGGCGCTGCCCGCCCTCGCGGAGGAAGCCCTGGCGCACCTGCCGCACCGGCTGATCTCCGTACTCGACGACGAGACCGGCCGGGCGTGCGCGGGGCCGCTGGTCCGGGCCGGATACACCCACTCCACCTACCTGGTCATGCTGCACACGGGCCCGGTGCCGGACGCCGGACCCGCGCAGGAGGTGGACCTCGACGCACTGCGCGTACCGCTGACCCGCCGCTGGCGGGGGTTCCTCCCGGACGCCGACGACGAGGTCCTGCGCCAGCTCGTCGACCGGCGCGAGGCCCGCCGGCGCGGGGCGGACGTCGTCCGGTTCATCGGTGCCCGTACGGAGGCGGGCGAGGTCGCCTCATGGGCCGACCTCTACGTCGACCGGGCGACCGGCACGGCCCAGATCGAGGACCTGATCACCTCGGAGGCCCACCTCGGTCGCGGCTACGCCGACGCCGTCCTGGCGGGCGCCCTGCGCCTGGCCGCCGCCCACGGCAGCGAGTTCCGCTTCCTGACCGCCGACGCCGCGGATTGGCCGCGCCACTGGTACGAGCGCCGCGGCTTCGCCGTCATAGGCCACTCGCACGGCTTCGAACGCAGCTGACGCCGTGAGCGCCGTCCGCGCCCTCCGTGCCGTGCGCCGTCCGTGCCCGGCCTTTCAGGGGCGGGGGTGCAGGGGGACCGGGACGCGGGGCAGGTCGATGCCGAAGTGCGTGCGGTAGGCCGCCAGGACCTCGGCGTCGTCGGCCAGGGTCCGCTCGGTCCGTTCCCCGTCGGCCGTGACCGTCAGCACGCGGTCGCTGAGGGTGGTCCGGCCGGTCTCCGTCAGCAGCGAGCACACCGGCTTGCGGGTGAAACCGGACGCGGGCGAGGTGCTGTGCCACCACGCACCGGTCACGAAGTCGGACAGGACCCGGGGGCGCGTTTCCAGCCGGTACTGCGGCACGCCGTTCTGAAGGACGTCGAGGTCCCCCTCCGGGCCACCGGCCGCCGCGATCCGGAACACCCCGCCCGGGTCGGTCTGCTCGCCGCGCTCGTCGAAGGCCAGCGGGAAGTGGTTGTGGTCGCCGAAGCCCACGTCCACCAGCCACGGGCGGCCGTCCTCGCACTCCACGCGCAGCGCCAGGTGGTCGTAGGGCACGCCCTGCCCGCCGTCGGCGGAAAGCACCCGGGCCTGCAGCAGCTCCACCCGGTAGCCCAGGGAGTGCAGCAGCAGCGCGAACGCGCCGTTCAGCTCGTAACAGAATCCGCCGCGGCCGCCGTGCAGCAGCTTGTCGAGCAGTGCCGCCCCCTCCAGCACGATCTCCTGTCCCAGGTGGATGGACAGGCTCTCGAAGGGGACGGTCCGCAGGTGCCGCAGGTGCAGGTCGCGCAGGGCAGCCGCACTCGCCGCCCCGGGCCGCTGCGCCCCGATCCGCCGCAGGTACGCGTCAACGCGTGACGCGGGAAGCTCTTCCATCCCGGCAGTCTCGCAACCTGCCTCCGCCCCTGCCATACGCGGATGGACCTAGGTCCATCGGCCAGCCGTTTCACGGGCGGCCGCCGGAAGCAGGAACGGGGTGGTCAGGGCGAGCAGTCCCGCGGCCGCGAGGGCGGTGCGCGGGCCGGTGACGTCGGCGAGCAGGCCGGCGAGCGCCGTGAGGACGGCGACGGACGCTTGCTGGCCGATCGACCAGGCCGAAAGGGTGCGGGCGACGAGATGCGCGGGGGTGTGTTCGAGCCGGTAGGTGGCGAGCACCGGGGTGTACAGACTCATGTTGATGACGATCGCCAGCTGGACCGCCATCACCGTGAGGAGGCCGACGACGCCGGGGCGGACGAAGACCAGGCCGATCAGCCAGACGGCGCGCAGGGTGCCGACGGTCCGGATGACCCGGTCCCGGCCGTGTCGGGCCACGGTACGGCGGGCCAACCGCGACCCGATGAGTCCGCCGATGCAGGGAGCGGCGAAGGCGAGGGCGTACTGCCAGGGCGGGAAGCCGAGCCGGCGCAGCAAGAGCACGGCCAGCAGCGGCTCGGTGGCCATGACCAGGCCGGAGACGAGCACGTGGTTGAGGTAGAGCGCCCGCAGACCGGGATGCCCCATGATGTGCCGCCAGCCGTCCAGCAGCCCGCCGGCCCGGACCGCGCCCTTGCCGGTGGGGTGCGGCGCCCCTTCCCGGCCTCGGACCGCGGTGAGGCACAGCGCCGAGAACAGGTAGCTGAGCGCGTCGGCCACCACCGTGGTGACCGGCCCGAACAGGCCGATCGCCGCCCCGCCCAGTGGCGGCCCGACCGCGAGCGAGCTCCAGTTCGTGGACTCGAAGCGTGCGTTGGCCACGAGCAGGTCGTCCGGCGGGACGAGGGCCTTGAGGTAGGCGCCGCCGGCCGCGCTGAAAGCGATCTTGGCCGCCGCGACCACGGCCGAGACCACGAGCAGCTGGACGAAACCCAGCCATCCGAAGAAGTAGGCGACCGGGACCGTCGCCATGACCGCGAACCGCGTCAGGTCCATCGCGATCATGACCGGACGCTTGTGCCGGAACTCCACCCACGGCGCGAGCGGCACCGCGATCAGCGCGCCCACCGCGGGCCCCACCGCGGACAGCGCGGATACCTCGGCGGGACCGGCGTGCAACGCCAGCACGGCGATCAGCGGCAATGCGCCGAACCCCAGCCCGGACCCGTAGGCGCTCACCGCATACGCCGTCCACAGCCAGCCGAACCGCCGGCCCAACCGTCTCCTGCCCACCCTGCGCAGCGCTCCCACCCGAACAAACCGACGTTGACCGGGAGAGCTAACCGAGCAGCGCAGCAGCAGGTCAAACAACTGCACGGCCCCCTGCCCACAACCATCCGTTGTTCACTAAGGTGGATCGACGTGGACCTCGAAGCAGTACGCACCTTCGTCGCCGTTGCGGAAGCGGGCCAGTTCCAGAAGGCCGCTGTCGACCTGTCGATCACCCAGCAGGCCGTCTCCAAACGCATCGCCGCACTGGAGCGCAGCCTCGGCGTGCGGCTGTTCACCCGCGCACCCCGTGGCGCGGAGCCCACCATCGACGGTCAGGCGTTCCTGCCCCATGCGCGCGAGCTGCTGCGCGTTGCCGAGCGCGCGGTCACGTCCGTGCGCCCCGACCGCCGTCCGCTACGCGTCGACGTGATCGCTTCGCGCGGCGCGCAGGCGGGCCTGATGCGGGGCTTCCACCGCGCGTACCCGGAGGTCGACCTCGACGTGGTGATGCTGTTCGAGATCGAGACGGCCCTCGCCGCGATCCGGTCCGGTGCGATCGACGCGTCGTTCCGCGCCGTCGCCGCTCCCGGCCGGCCCCTTCCCGAGGACATCGAGTCCGTCCGGGTGCTCGACGAGCCGCTCCAGCTGCTCACCGGCCCCGCCCATGCGTTGGCCGGCGCCCGGTCGGTGACCGTCGCCCAGCTCGCCGGGCACCGGATCTGGATGCCCGGCATCGTCCCCGGCACCGAATGGGGCGCCTACTACGACGACCTCGTCGCCGAGTTCGGCCTCACCATCGAGGCGACCGGCCCCAACTTCGGCTCCGACGCGCTCCTGGACACCATCGCCGACACCCCGGCCCTGGCCACCTTCATGGGCGAGCACACCCGCCTCATCTGGCCCGCCGACCACGGCCTGCGCCGCATCCCGGTGACCGACCCGACGCCCGTCTACCCGCACTCGTTCCTGTGGCACCGCGACAACCCCCACCCGGCCCTGGTCACCCTCCGCGCCCATCTGGCCGCCACGGCGGCCGGCCGTGCCGCCGCCGGGACCTGGGCGCCGGGCTGGGTGATCCCGCGCTGAACGGCCCCCGCCCGCGCGCCGATCCTCAGGGGAGTGCGCTGGTCACGCCGTCGACGATCACCATCCACATGGGCTGGGCGCCCGTGCCGAACGCCGAGGCCAGGGCGTAGCCGATCGCCGCGTCCGCCGGCCGGACCTCGCGGTCCTCCCGCCATTCGGCGATGACCGTCTCGTCGCCGTCCGAGGAGAAGTCGCCCAGGTGCACGCCGTCGCGGGTCAGGCGGCTGCTGGGGACGGAGTCCGGGACCAGGCGGTACTCCGCCCCGTCGTACGTGACGTCCACCCGGTAGGAGTGCCTGGTCAGGCGGCCCTTGGCCGGCAGCAGCCCGACCACCGCGCCGTCGACCCGCAGGGTGAGGTGTGCCGGGTCGCGGGTGCCGATGGCGATCTGCGGGTCGGCTTCGGTCGCCGGGTCGCGCTCCAGGCTCACGCGGGGGATCGCCGCGCCGTCGACCTCGAGGCGGTCCTGGCCGTCCTGGCGGACGGTGATCGCGCCGAAGCGGGTGTCCTCGATGGGGGCTCGGTCTGTTTCGTTCACGGGTGTGCGTCGCTTCGGTGTGTGGGGTGTCGCATGTGCGGTGAACCGATGGATGGCATAAGGGAGTTTCCGTATCACCATACCGGTATTGATCATGATGCGGGCCGGGGCGGATCGATCGCGCCGACACCGTGGCGACGGGTTCCGAGCGATCGACGGCCGAGCGTGTCTAGCACTACGTCCCCCTCGCGAGGAGGGGGACGGAGCGGATCGACGTCGAGGATCAGCGGCTCGTCAGGTAGCCGCCCATGGTCGTGAAGTAGTCGGCTGCGGGCATCTCTTCGCCCTCCTCGGTCCGGACCCGGGTGATGGCGAGGCCGTGGTTGCGGCCGGTGCGGGCGTCGGCTCCGGCCACGATCACGACGCCTTCGCCCTCGCGGTAGAACACGCGGCCGGGCGTGCCCCCGTAGCGGCCCTCGGAGACGACGGCGGCCAGTACCTCCAGACGCTTGCCGCGGTGGAAGGTGAACGCTGCCGGATAGGGGGTCGACTGGGCGCGGACGAGGCGCTCGAGGTCCTCGGCCGGCCAGTTCCAGTCGATGCGGATGTCCTCGGCCGACCGCTTGTGGAAGAAGCTGGCCTGCGACCGGTCCTGGCGGGTGAAGTCGGTCTCACCGGCCGCGATCCGGCCCAGGGCGCCCACGGTGACCGGCGCGATCAGGTCGACCGTCTTGTGGAACAGGTCGGTGGCGGTGTCCGTCGGGCCGACCGGTACGGCGCGCTGAACCACGATGTCGCCCGCGTCGAGCTCGTCGTTCATCAGGTGGGCGGTGACGCCCACTTCGGGCTCGTTGTTGATCAGCGCCCAGATCAGTGGTGAGAAGCCGGCGTACTTCGGCAGCAGGGAGTCGTGCACGTTGAGGGTGCCGTGGCGGGGCAGGTTGAAGATGCGCGGGGGGATCCACGTGCGCCAGTTGTTCGCCACGATGATGTCCGGTTCCGCCTCCCTCAGCCGGGTGAACAGCTCCTCGTCGTCGGGGCGGTTGCGGATGAGCACCGGGACACCGTGGGCGTCGGCGAGGTCGGCGACCGAGTCGCTCCAGATCTTCTCGTACGCGTGCTCGCTCTTCGGGTGCGTCACGACCAGAACGACATCGTGTTCGGACTCCAGCAGAGCCTGCAGGGTGCGGTGCCCCCACGTCTGATAGCCGAACATGACGACCCGCATGGGGTTCCTCCTTGGAGCGGCGACAGATTTCAGAACGAGTAAAGCAAGCCTTACCTAACTGTGCAACATCCCCTATTTTGAAGAGAGTTCAGCTCGAGGTTGATGGAGGCTCGATCTGATTTGCCCATCGACAGCACCACATTGTCAGGTTAGCCTTCCCTAAGTTCTCCTCGGGCTCTGCTCCTTCGGCGTGCCCTGCCCCGGTTCCCCCCATGCATGGCAATCGGCTGCCCCCGCACGATTGGGAGTGACATGTCACAGGATCTGTCCGATGATGCGCCACTGATCCACGACCTCATCGGCATCGGCTTCGGCCCCTCGAACGTGGCCATGGCGATCGCGCTCAGCGAACACAACGCCGGCGTCGGACCGCAGGAAGCGGTCACCGCCCACTTCTTCGAGCAGCAGCCCTGCTTCGGCTGGCACCGCGGCATGCTCATCGACGACGCCACGATGCAGGTGTCCTTCCTCAAGGACCTGGTGACACTGCGCAATCCGGCGAGCGAGTACAGCTTCCTCTGCTACCTCCAGAGCAGGGGCCGCCTGATCGACTTCGTCAACCACAAGAGCCTGTTCCCCCTGCGCGTGGAGTTCCACGACTACTTCGAGTGGGCCGCGGCCAAGGTCGACGACATGGTCTCCTACGGGTCCGAGGTCGTCGCCGTACGTCCCGTCCTGCGCGACGGGGCGATCGAGTACGTGGACGTGACCGCCCGCTCCGGCTCCGAACTCGTGGTCCACCGGGCGCGCAACCTGGTGATCGGCACCGGCCTGCGGCCGCAGATGCCGGAGGGCGTGGACCGCACCGAGCGGATCTGGCACACCTCGGAACTGCTCACGCGGGTCGCCGCGTTGGGAGGCGCGGATCCCACCCGGTTCGTCGTCGTCGGCGCCGGCCAGAGCGCCGCCGAGAACGTGGCCTTCCTGCACCGCACCTTCCCCCGGGCCGAGGTGTGCGCCGTCTTCTCCCGCTACGGCTACAGCCCCGCCGACGACAGCGGATTCGCCAACCGGATCTTCGACCCTGCGGCGGTCGACGAGTACTTCACCGCCCCCGAGGAGATCAAGCGCAAGCTGATCGAGTACCACGCCAACACCAACTACTCCGTGGTGGACATCGACCTCATCGACGACCTCTACCGGCAGGAGTACCAGGAGAAGGTCCTCGGCACCGAACGGCTGCGCTTCCTGAAGGTGTCACGGCTCGCGGAGGTCACCGAGACCCCCGACCACGTGCGCGTCACCGTCGAGTCGCTGGTCACGGGGGAGAAGGAGGCCCTGGCAGCCGACGCACTGGTCTACGCGACCGGATACCGCTCGGCGGACGGCCTCGGACTGCTCGGGGACGTCGAGAGGTACTGCCGGCGCGACGGCCTCGGCCGGGTCCGCGTGGCGCGCGACTACCGTGTCGAGAGCGAGTCCGAACTGCGCTGCGGCATCTACCTCCAGGGAGGAACGGAGCACACGCACGGCATCACGTCCTCCCTGCTGTCGAACACCGCCGTCAGGGTCGGCGAGATCCTCCAGTCCATCGTCGCCCACGGCCGCGTACCGGTACCGGCCTCCCGTACGGCGCCCACCCCCTGAGGACCAGCACCCATGCTCTGCACCAGGCTGACGAACGCCACCTTCCTCACCATGGACCCCGACCACCCCGTCGCCCACGACCTGGGCATCTGGCACGGCCGGATCGTCGGCCTGGACGGGGCCGTCACCTCGCTGCCCGCCCGTGAGGTCGTCGACCTCCAGGGCGCCACCGTGCTGCCCGGATTCATCGACTCACACGTGCACCTGGCCTGGACCGGACTCAAGGCGACCACCCCCAGCGTGGCACCCTGCGAACGCGTCGAGGACGTGCTCGCCGTCGTCGCGCAGGCGGTCGCCCGGAAGCCGCACGGTGCCTGGGTGGACATCGGGGGCTACGACCAGCGGCCCCTCGGCCGCCACCTCACCGCCGCCGAGCTGGACAAGGTCAGCGACGGCCGCAAGGTGTTCATGCTGCACGACTCGGGACACGGCTGCGTCGTCAACACCACCGTCCTCGACCTGCTCCCCGGCCAACTCGCCCACGGCGAGGGCTTCCTCGCCGAGAGCGCCATGACCACCGCCCGCCGGCTGCGCCTGCCCTACGCGCAGGAGGAGATCGCCGACGCCATCGAGCACGCCGGCCGCACCTGCCTCGCCGAAGGCGTCACCGCCTGCGCCGAGGCGGGCATCGGCGGCGGCCTGCTCGGCCACAGCCCGGTCGAGCTCGGCGCCTACCAACTCCTGCGCGACCAGGGGCGGCTGCCGCTGCGGGTCCAGCTCATGGCGGCCGCCGACACCCTGCGGCCCGTGGCCGCACACGGCGCGGACGGGATCCCCCGCGCGCTCTCCCTCGGCCTGCGCACCGGTTTCGGCGACGACTGGCTCTCCCTCGGCGCGCTCAAGGTCTACACCGACGGCGGCATGATGGCGCGCACCGCCGCACTCACCCGCCCCTACGAAGGGAGCGACCGCGCGGGGGAGTTCCAGGACGACCCCGAGCGGATCGCCGACACCATCGTCGACGGTCACCTGGCCGGCTGGCAGCTCGCCGTGCACGCCATCGGGGACCGCGCCGCCGACCTGGCCCTGGACGCCATCGAACGCGCCCAGCGGCTGCGCCCCCGCCCCACCGCCCGGCACCGCATCGAACACGCCGGCCTGATCCGGCCCGACCAACTGCCGCGCTTCGCCCGCCTCGGCGTGAGCGCGGTGGTCCAGCCGCACTTCCTGCGCTCCTTCGGCGACGACTACGCGGCCGTGCTCGGCCCGGACCGGGCTCCCTGGATGTACCGGGGTCGGGGCTTCCTGGACCACGGGGTCACCCTGGTGGGCAGCTCCGACCGCCCCGTCACCGACGGATCACCGCTGCGAGCCATTCAGTTCATGGTGGAACGGGCCTCCGCCTCGGGGGCCCTCATCGGCCCGGACGAGGGCATCACCGTGGACGAGGCCCTGCACGCCTACACCGTGGCGGGCGCCCACGCCTCCCACTGGGACGACAGCGCGGGCACCCTCGCCCCGGGTCGGCGCGCGGACCTGGCCGTACTGGGCGACGACCCGAGGCGGGTCGAGCCCTCGCGGATCGGAGCCATCGAGGTCGTCGCCACGTACGTCGACGGCCGGCCCGCCTGAAAGGGGTGCGCCGTCCCTCACCGTCGCCCGCGCAGGCGGTTCAGTAGCCGTCCGGCCTGCGCGCGCTTGCGGGGGTCGGCGGCGGCCCGCCGGACCGACGCGACCGCCCGCTGCCCCTGCGGGCCGCGCGCGAACTGCTTGATTCGGGTCAACAACGCCGACATGTCGCCTCCTCGGGGTTCTCACGACCTCGTGTACCCCGGGGCGGGACGGACATGTGCACGGCAAGCTGGCGGCTCAGGCGGGCTGCGGCGTGAGCCGCTTGAGGCCCTTGCGGTCGTAGTAGGCGGTCATGGCGAAACCGAACAGCAGGGCCAGCACCGTGCCGACCACGATCATGATCCAGGAGCGGGTGAGCCCCGCGTCGCCGCGGGCGTCGAAGTAGAGGATCGCGCGCACGCCGTCGCTGAGCTGACGCATCGGTTCGAAGTGGGAGAGGAAACGGTAGAAGCCGGGGACCGCTTGCAGCGGGACGGTCGCACCCGACGACGGCAGACCCAACACGATGAACACGAACATCGACACGAGCTGGCCGATCCCGCCGAACGCGGCGTTGATGGCCTGCACGCCCAGGCCGACGGCGAGGGCCGCACAGTAGGAGTAGATCCACAGGAGCGGCAGGTGGGACGCGTCCATCCCCAGGATGCCGACGCAGGCCAGCATCACCAGGGAAACGCTGATCAGCGTGATGCCCGCGGTCATCAGCATCTTGAGGAGCAGCGTCTGGGTCCGGTCGATCGGCACCGTCGGGCGGCGGGTGTGCCAGGGGCCGATCTCGTTGTCGGCGTAGCCGAGGGCGGTGTCGACGCCGTTGCTGATGACGTTGCCGCCCATGAACCCGGCCAGCACCAGCAGCAGGGTGTAGTAGAACGCCGTCAGACCGAGGCCGCTGTGCGCGCCGATCGGGTAGCCGACCCGTGTGACGACGCCGACCGGGTCGGCCAGCAGCAGCTTCGCGGTGGCGCTCGCCCGGCCGCCGGCCGCAGCCGTGAGCTGTTCGCCGACGGTGCCCGACGCGCGGTGGGCGGCTTGCGTCGTGATCTGACTCGCCAACGAGGACCCGAGGCTGCCCTTGCCGGGGTTGGTGAGCACCGTGATGGTCGGCCGCTTCGTGGCGCCGGACGTGGGGAGCGCAGTGACGGACTCCGTGAAGCCGGCCGGGACCACCAGCGCGCCGTAGACCTGGCCGGAGTCGAGCTGGTCCTGGGCCTGGGCGAGGCTCAGTTCCCGCCAGTCCGCCTTGCGGCCCGCGGGGTCCGAGGCGATGGCGGCGGTGATCTGGGTGCCCAGGTTCTGCCGCTGCCCCGGCGGCGGCTGGCCCGTGTCCTCGTTGACCAGGGCGATGGGCAGGTCGCGCAGTTCCGCGTTGGGATTGACGATGCCGCCCATGTAGAGCAGCGACAGCAGCAGGGCGAGCAGTCCCGTCAGGATCGTGGGGACCAACCACAGCTGGGGGCGGCGCACCAGGGCCGCAGCAGTGGCTTCGGGGGCGACGGTCGGGGACATCGGTCTCCGTAGCTTCCCGGCGGGCCGGGATCGAGGGGCGGTGGCAGTATCGGGGCCGCACGGCATCCCCAGGATGGTCTCCGCACCCGGGAAGGCCGCCGTACCCCTCGCGCTCCGGCGGCGAACCCGCGTACGGGACCACCGGAACGGCCCACCCGGGGTTCGGTTACCGGGTCCGGCGGAAGCCGGCGTCCGCGTGTGCCAGCACGGGGACGGCGCCCGGGGGTGTGTAGCGTCGGGATCATGAAACCTGTGACCGGTACGACCACCACCGACCAGGCGCCGGCCGATCCGGCCGCCACCGACGACGTGCTGGCCACCCAGCCCATCGGCTACTGGAGCGGCCTGGTCCACACGGCGGTCACCCGCCAGTTGCGGGACGCCATGGCCAGGATCGACGTGACCCAGCCGCAGTACTGGGTGCTCAACCGGGTGAACAGCGGACTTCCCGCGCCCAGCCGCGAGGAAGTGGTCGCCCAGTTGACCCCTCTCGCGGAAGGACCGCACGAGATCGCCCGCGTCGTGGACCAGCTGCTCCACCGCGGCTGGCTCGCGACCGACGACAGACGGCTCCTGCACCTCACCGAGGCCGGGGAGGGCGCCCGGGCGCGACTGCGGCAGCTGGTGACCGAGCAGCGCGCCGTGGTGCACCAGGGCATCGGGGACGAGGAGTACGTGGCCGCCCTCAAGGTGCTGCGCAGGATGGTCGCCAACGTCGAGGCGGCCGGGACGGGGGCCGCTTGACGGCCCCGAACGCCCCCGCCGGCCGGGCCCGTGCGGGGTTCAGCTGGTGCAGGTGATCGAGAAGGGGACCGGGTCGGAGGTGAAGGGGGCGGGGCTCTGGAGTTCCACGGCCATGCCGGTCGTGAGGGTGCCGGTCCTCGCGTAGGTCGTCAGGCTCACGGTGTCGCGTCCCGTCGGGTTGGCCTTGTCCCCGATCGACAGGGTGCGCCAGTGCGGATCCACCACCGAGCCGTCGCCGGACACCCAGCGGTAGGAGATCAGCGTCGGCTCGGACGCGGTGAAGGTCGCGGTGAACGACGGGGCCCGGCCATCGGGGATCGGGCACCTGCCGGTGTAGGCCGTGTTCGCGCCCGCCACCGACACGCGTACGCCCGGACCGGACGCGGTGTTCCAGCCGTTGACGGTGAGCGCGTAGGCGATCCCGCCGCCGATCAGCACGCAGGCGGCCGTGCCGGCCGTGACGAAGGCCGCCGTACGTCGCTTGCGGCGCGGGGCGGCGACCGCCGAGCCCTCGGCGGTCGCCCCGGCCGCGGCGGCTTCCGCCAGGGTCGGCAGGACGCGGGACGCGGCCGGGGTGGCGTCCGGATCGTGTGCGATGCCCCGTAGGGCTTCGAAGGCTTCGGCGGCAGGGGTCCGCTCGGCGGGCTCCTTGCGGAGCAGCCCGGCGATCACCGGGGTGAGCGGGCCGGCGCGCGTCGGTACCGGCGGTTCTTCCTCCACGACGGACCGCAGGGTGTTCAGCGCGCTGTCCTGCCGGAACGGGGAGATCCCCTCGACGGCTGCGTACAGCATCACACCGAGGGACCACAGGTCCGACTCGGGGCCCGAGGAGCGGCCCAGTGCGCGCTCCGGCGGCAGGTACTCGGGGGAGCCGACCACCTCGCCGGTCATCGTGAGATGGGTGCTGCCCTCGACCATCGCGATGCCGAAGTCGCTGAGCACCACCCGTCCGTCGTCGGCGATCAGTACGTTCGCCGGCTTGACGTCCCGGTGCTCCACCCCGACGGCATGGGCGGCACGCAGCGCGCCCAAGACCTCCGCGCCGATGTGCGCGGCGTACCGGGGGGAGAGCGCCCCCTCCTCCCGCAGCAGATCGGCCAGTGACTGCCCGCGGACCAGCTCCATCACGATCCACGGTCGGCCGTCCTCCATGACCACGTCGTGGACCGTGACCACGTTGCGGTCGGGTATCCGGGCCGCCGCCCACGCCTCCCGCTGCAGGCGGCCGTACATGCGGGCGATGTCATCGCCCCCCAGGCCCGCCGGGGCCCGCACCTCCTTGACGGCGACCTCCCGGTGCAGGGTTTCGTCCAGGGCCCGCCACACGGTGCCCATGCCGCCTTCGCCCAGCCTGGACAACAGCCGGTAGCGGCCCGCGATCAGCGGTTCCCCGCCCACCGGACCCGCTGCCGGGGTGGTGGCCGCGAGCGCGGCCTCCGTCACGGTCTCGGTTTCCTCGTTGTACATGGGGTGGTTCTCCTCTTATCGCCGGCCGACGCGAGCATCACGTACGGACCGGGCCCCCGGTTCATCAGGACTCAAAAGATTCCAAGAATTGGTTGAACCGAACACGTTCTCGACGGCGTGTTCCTGTCGTACGAGTCGTCAGCAGTGTCGTTCACAAGGGGTGTGCAGTGCCATCGGTCATCGTCGGGCGCACGGGTCCGTTCACCGGACAGAGCGTGGTTCTGGGCAGCGAGCCCCTCAGTTTCGGGCGCAAGAGCGACAACGGCGTCGTGATCGTGAGTCCCAGCGCCTCCCGGCTGCACGCCGAGATCCTCACGGAGGAACCGGGGTTCGTCCTCTACGACCGGGACAGTCGCAACGGTACGTTCGTCAACGATCAGCGGGTCACCCGGCACGTGCTGCGCCCGAACGACTGCATCCGGATCGGTGACGAAACGTTCCTCTATGAGGCGCAGGACGCCATGGAGACGGTCATGGACCTCTCCCTCCTGGACGTCCCCCGGGTCAGTGCCGCGGACCCCGGCACGCTTCGGGTCACCATCACCGGCGGCGGCCCGGTGGGCCTCGCCTTCGCCCTTGCGCTCGACGAGATGCTGCCCGGCAGGACCGCCATCACCGTCTACGACGGGCGCTGGACGAGAAGGGGCTCCGCGGTCGTCTGGAAGGACGAGACCCAGGGCAACTTCCGCCGCCAGCAGGTGGTGACCGTCCAGAGCCGGCAGTACCTGGCCCTGTCCGAGGAGGTCCTCGGCGCGCTGTTCGACGACGGCGGCTCCTATTCCGAGATGTGGCCCGTCGGCCCCGACTCGGTCGACGGCCGCCCGCCCCGCAACATCCGGATCGCCCACATCGAGGACCGACTGCTGGACCTGGCGAACCGGCGGCCCGCGATCCGCCTCGTCCCCAGACGCTTCGACGTGACGGAACAGCAGAACAGGCTCACCCAGGAACACGTCCTCGTCGTCAGCGAAGGCGGCCGCTCCCGCACCCGCGAGCACTACGCCGACCGCTTCGGCGCGGCCGACGCCTCCATCTACTCCCTCGACGGCGAACACCTTCAGGACGTCGTGCTCGGGCTGCGGGTCAGGTCGAAGCTGCCGGACCCGATGAGCGTGCTGCTCACCGTGTCGCAGAACCGCTTCCTGCTCAACTCGCTGCGCGGCGAAGGCTTCTTGAACATGCGGCTCACCCGGGAGGAGGCCAAGAACGTCATCGGCATCGACCCGGTGCGCCACGTCTTCGAGGAGTGCATCGCCGCCCGCCCCTGCCTGATGAGCCGACAGGAGGAGGACAACGAGTTCCGCTGCCCCACCCACGGCACCCTCTTCCTGCCTGCCCTGCTGCGCAGTTCCCCGCTGTGGAAGGAGATCCGCCAGGGCCTGCGGCTGTTCGGCGTGGCCGAGGACGACCTGTCGGCGATCACCTCGTTCCGGCTGGACATGGTGCAGCGCCCGCGGTTCACGGCGCAGCTGCACCGACCGACCGCGACCAGCCCCGGCACCTTCGGCTTCCTGCTGGGCGACGCGGCCAACGCCATCCACTTCTGGCCGGGTCGCGGCCTCAACAGCGGCCTGGCATCGGCCACTTCGCTGGCCCGTTCGCTCAGCCGCGCCTGGCAGGGCAAACCGCTGCGGGACGCCGACTTCATCCGCCACGAGGCCGCCATGTCCATGCTCCAGTACCGGCACAAGAGCCGGGCCTGGAACGCCATGGTGACCACCGACGACCAGGGCGTCACCTGCGCCATCAGGGACGTCATCGCGCGCAGCACGGAGGCCGGCGCGGGCGCCGCCGCGGACGGAAGCGACCTGGACGCGCTGCTGGACCGGATGGCCGGCATCCGCGACCGGCTGGGATCCCGGCTGCCCGGGCTGCCCACGGACGGGGAACTCCGCTCCCACCTCGCCCCGATCGCCCCCGCGACCCTGCGCACCCTGCGGGAGAGCGGCGCCTGGGACACCCTGATCGTCGGCGGGGAGGAGGCCGACATCGACCTCTTCTACCAGTCGGACTCCCCGGTCTTCGTACCCCGCCCGGCCGACCCCCGGAGCCTCCCGCTCACGAAGGTCTAGAGCCGGGGCGTTAGCCTCGTTGGATGACTCCTGAGCAGCCTCCGAAGGTCATCACGCGACACCGCGACGGGGAGATCCACGGCTACGCGGTGGGCCCCGGCGCCTTCGGGGCGCTGGAGCCCACCGCGGTCTTCCGGCCGCGCGCCGGCGACGAGGTCGTGGAGTCCGTGGTCCGGGCCGACCTGGAGCGGGTCGTGTACGCGACGCCGAACGGAGTCGTCTGCCTCACGCGCGCCGGTGACCCGGTGTGGGCGTCGGCCTTCGAGCCGCACTCCGACGACGTCCGCCGCGGCCACCGTACGGGCGTTTCGCTGTCCCTGGACGGCCGCACGGTGTGGGTCTACCGGCCGGACGTGATGGCGGGACGCGGGCGTGCGGACCGGTGGGTCGTGTACGACGCCGACACCGGGGAGCTCCTCGCCGATTGGGAGCTGCAGACCGTCGGGCACGGCGGTTCCCACTCCGTGCACCCGGTGGACGGCAGCGTGTACCTCGACATCGGCGAGGGTCAGGACGGGTCCGTCATCCTCAGGGGCGTGATCGGCGCTGACGGCGCACCGCAGTGCGTGACGTACCCGTGGCCGGACCGCCGCCTCATCGACCTGGCGCCGGGCGGGCAGCAGTTCATGACCGTCGACCACGGGCAGGAGGACGTCGCCTTCCACCACCACCCCGGCGGGGAGGTGTTGTTCACCCTGTCCGTCGATGCCTTCGGGTACGACCCGGAGGACACCTACGTGGAATGGAGCGGCGGCTACCTGACCCCGGACACAGCCGTCGTCACCCTTGCCGGTGAACGCCCGGACGAGGAGGAGTGGTTCCGCCACCACCTCGTCGACGTGCACACGGGCGAGGTCGGCGGCGAGATCGACCTCGGCGCGGCCCACCCGTACGACGTGGTACCCCTGGGCGACGGCTCCTGGCTCACCGGATTTCCCGACGGCCACCCCGTCCGCCGCTCCCGCACCGACGGGCGGCGGTGAGGGGAGGGGAGCGGAGGGGCCGCCCACGGGCCGGAAGGGCGCCGGGCACGCGCGAAGGCGGCGCCGGTCAGTCCTGGTTCGAGCGGGACAGGGCTTCGGTGACCATGCGGGTGGCGAAGTCGTGGTCTCCGGTGAGTCGGTTGATGTGCTCCGCGAGCAACAGGGCCGTGGCTTCCAGGGAGTTCATCTCGTCGCCGGTCCAGTCCCCGTACTGCTTGCGCCACAGGTTGGGGCTGAGGCCGGTGGCGGCCGCGACGACCAGGCCGACCATGGTGGGGATGACCTCGGGGCGGACGCTCTTGGGCATCATGCGCAGCGAGGCCACGAAGCTGGGCACCACGTACTCGATGACGTCGCTGTCCTGGTCCTCGTGGGCCATCCGCAGCCACTGCACGAACATGTAGATGAGCGTGCACGCGCCGTCCACCAGGTCTTCGGCCTCCTCGGGGCCCAGTGACGCGGTGAACTGGTCGATCAGCTGCTGCTGTTCGGGGTCGGTCCCGGCCTTGCCGGAGTAGATGGACTTGAGCCGTGAGTCGATCATCATGAGCGCCGCACCCACATCGCCGACGGCAGCGTGCTTGGAGTCACAGGGCGATGGCACAGGATTCCTCCTCGGGTGACCGTGTGCAACTCTTCGTGCTCGTACAGTAGCCCCCCGGGAGGCGGGCGGTCAGCGGAATCCCGTGCGTCCCTGCAAGCCGGTGACATGCTCCGGTCCGGGGTGGAGAATCGGACGCACTGGGGTGGGCCGAGGGGCGGGGGCGCTGATGGGTCGGGCACTGCGCGTGGGGATCGTGGTTCTGCCGGTGGGGTTCGTGCTGTGGTACGCCTCGTACTACACCACGATCGTGGTGTGGGAGTTGCGCAAGCTCTTCGCCTGGTTCGCCCTGCCCCTGCTGGCCGCGACGGCCGTCGTGGTGGGCCTGCTGGTGGTCCGTGGGCTGCGCCGGCGTGCGGGGCGCACGGTGGTCGCCGAGAACGCGGCAGTCGCGCTCGGCTGCCTGGGAGCCGTGGTCGGGCTGGGGCTGACCGTCGGCTGGCTGGTGTACGGCTCGTACCTGCAGGACCGTGCCTACATGGCCACGGCGCAGGTCGTGACCGAGCCCGTTCCCGCGCTGTCGGCGCGGGTGCCGTACGTGGCCGGCAAGGCGCAGGCCGCCCCGCACCTGGGCGATGTCACCGGCGAGATCTCCGACATCACCTACCTGCCGGACTCGGACCGGTTCGCCACCCTGGTCGAGCGGCGCGGCTGGCTGGCCGGGTACGAGGTCGGCCTCGTGCAGGACGTCCCCCTCGGCGGCGAGAGCCGCAGCCAGGAGCGCTGCCCCTTCGACGTGTCCGAGGCGGACGCGAGGATCAGCGGCTGGTTCACCCACAACCTCGGCAGGAAGATCTCGGCCGCGAAGCGGTGGGTCCGGTTCGAGGCGGACGACGCCTACGTGACCTGTTCGCAGGGCACACCGGTCGTGGTCGTCCCGCTCAAGCGGCAGACCGGGCTCCTCGTGGTGACCGAGCGCCCCGCCGGTGTCGCGCTCTACGACGGGCGGACCGGGAAGCTCACCGTCACCACCGACACCTCCGCGGTTCCCGGTCCGTCCTATCCGATCAGCCTGGCGGCCCGCCAGCGGGAAGGGACGGCCGCGGTGGGCGGCTTCAGCGACTGGTGGTTCGAGCGCAGCGGGTGGGACGCCTCCGAGGACGGCGCCAACGAGGGCAACGAGTCCGAGTTCACCATGCGGTACGCCGCGGAGGCCGGGCGCAGTGCGTACGTCACCCCGCTGACCCCGCAGGGGGAGGCCAGTTCGGTCGTGGCCGTGTCGACGGTGCCCACCCGACACCAGGGCGGCGGGCTCGCGCCGATGACCGTCCACCGCCTCGATCCGGCGTGGTCGTCCCCGAAAGCGCTCGTCGCCCTGATCAAGGCGGAGTACCGGGACGTCTGCTGCTACAACGACGACCAGGTGTTCGAGGTCGTGCCCACCGGGGGCGGAACGTGGACGGCCACCGTCGGTAGTGAGCAGAACGTCCGCTACCGGGTGGAGGGGAAGGGCCAGGTGGGCGGTCGTGAGGCGACCTGTCTGAAGGCCGCCGACGGCGGGCTCATCCGGTGCGCGTACGCGGTGCCCGGATCGCCCGAGGAGCAGGAGCTCAAACGCCGGGAGCAGCAGAAACAGCAGCAGGAGGGTGCGAAGCACCCTGGGGACCCCGGCGACCTGACGGGTTACACGAACGAGCAGTTGGCCGAACTCCAGCGCCGCATGACCGAGGAGATCGGCCGCCGTCTGAAGGCCGGATGACCCGGTGGCCGCGGTGGCCGCGGTGGCCCCGGTGGCCCCGGTGGCCCCGGTGGCCGGGTGGCCGGACCGGGCGCGCGGAAGCCGCCGCGCCGTCCGGGCCGGCGTGCGGGCTCGTCACCGCATCGATCCGGTCACCCTGGTCGGTTGTTCGGCGCACCGTGCGGGCCCGCGACCTGGGCCGCAGGTGCGGGAGGTCGCGTCACACCGGTCGACGCGCCGCGCTTCAGCGCGGTGCGGGCCTTGCGGACACCCGGCGGGAGCTGCGCGAACGCCCCTCGGGTCTCCGACATGCGAACGGACTGTCCGTAATTCGACCGCCCGTGTGCGACGGGCCTTCACACCTGGCAGGCTCTGGCTCGCTTGAGCGCTACATGGAAGTTCTAGCGCGCTAATCAGCCTTCGATCCGAAAGTGGGCCTTGTCATGCGCCATCGCTTAGCCGCCGTTTCCGCCGCCACTCTCCTGTGCCTCGCCGGCACCGCGGGCCTGGCGGAGGCGAGCCCCGCGAGCTCGAGCACACCCTCCGCCATGGTCCTCGCCGTCGCCCAGGGGGACGACGCCGCCACGGGCGCGGTCCTGCGGGCGGTCGTCCTCAGCTGCGGTTACGCCGCCGAGGGCACGCACCCCGACCCCCGGGCCGCGTGCGACGCCCTCAATGCCACCGAGGGCGAGTTCGACCGCCTGCTGGCCGCTCAGGATGCCGGCCGGGCGTGCCCGAGGCGCTACGCCCCCGTCACCGTCACCGCGGACGGCGTATGGGGCGGGGGTCGCATCGAGTGGAAACACACCTTCCGCAACGCGTGCGTGATGTCCGCGACCCTGAACGGCAACGCCCTCTACGCGTTCTGACGCCCCTGACCCCGCCTCCCCTCCCCTCCCCTCCCCGCCTCCCGATTCCCGCCCCCGGTCTACGGGTTGAGGTGCCAGATGGCGGCGCTGAGCGCCGTCGCGTAGGCCACCCACAGCAGGTACGGCAGGAGCAGTGCGGCGGCGGTGCGGTGCAGGGGCCGGAAGAGGGCCGCCGTGACGCCGATGGCGGCCAGGAGCAGGACGATGTCGGCCAGGGCGAATCCGTACCGGCGGGCACCGAAGAACAGCGGTGTCCACAGGAGGTTCAGGAGGAGCTGGGCGGACCACCAGGTGAGCGCCCGCCGTACGCCCGGGCGGTCCGGACAGCGCCAGACCAGCCAGCCGGCGATCGCGATCGTGGCGTACAGCACGGTCCAGACCGGGCCGAAGACCCAGGCGGGTGGTGCCCACGGCGGCCGCTCCAGCGAGCGGTAGACCTCGCCCGCGTCGGCCGAGGCGAGGGCGCCGGCGAACGCGACGCCGTACGTCGCCACGAGGAACGCGGCGAGAGCCCGTCGGCTTCCGGCCCCGTGCGGCGGTGGTGCAGGTGTTGCGGAAGATGTCACGTTCGGCCTCCCCGTGGTCTTGACGTCACCCGGCACGGGGAGGCCCCGGTGCTCGGGATCGACCGGCTGCTCGCCACGCCCCCTCTTCCGCCCGCGTGCGGCATCCGGATGCGGGCGGCGCCGATCGGAACCGGCGGGCGCGGCACGGGACCGGCGGCCACCTCGGGTGGCGGCCGGCCCCGGCGGGCCGGAGGTCGGGCAGGGGGGCGGCGGTCGGGCACGGGAGGTCGGGGTGGGGCCGCCGCGCCAGGGACACCCCCGTCACGGGCGTACCGCTCTCTCCCTGGGCGCGGCGGGTGGCGGCCCGCCGGGCGGCGTGCGGGTCAGTTCTGCCAGGGGGTCCAGCTGCCGCTGTTCAGGCGGTGCCGGGACCAGCGCTCACCGTCCATGCCGACGATCGAGATGGTCGGGTTCCAGGTGTTGTTGCCTTCGATGCGGACACCACTGCGCACGGTCCCGCCCATGGACGTCCAGTCGCTCCACGAGCCCCCGGCGTACTGCCAGCGGGTCCACACCGCGAAGTCGGTGCCGACGATGAAGACCTGACGGTTTCCGGCCGGGTACGTCATCCAGGCCTCGCCGTACTCGCAGATGTAGTCACCGCCGAGCCCGGACACGTGACAGAAACCGGCAGCGGCGGCGGGCGCCGCAGCCTGCGCCGGGGCGGCGGTGACACCGGCGAGGGCGGCCCCGGAGAGCGCGAGCGTGGTGACCGCGAGGGCGGAGCGGCGGAGGATGGCCAAGGTCATGTGGGTACTCCCCAATCGGGATGACGGAACGACTTGACGCTCCGAACACTTCCACCCGCCGCAAACGATGCTCTAACGGCCCGCTAACGCTCCGCCGATGCCGCATCGCCCCCCTGTGTTCGAGAGCGGAACGTGCGTTCCGTGTTTGGCCGAGGGTGTACTCATGCCGCCGGAACAATCCGACTTATCCTCGGGCAGGGGCCGTCACTACATGAACAGAACGGCACGAAGCAGTACGGATCGACAAGGGTGGGGTCTGTGCAGTTCCGTGTGTTGGGGCCGGTCTCCGTAACGACGGCGAACGGAGGTCCGCTCCCGCTCGGCCCTGCCAAACGACGGAGCCTGCTGGCCATGTTGCTGGCCCACCCGAACACGCCCGTCGGTGTCGAGCGGCTCACCGAGGCGCTGTGGGACGAGGAGCCGCCGCGGCACGCGCGCACCGTGCTGCAGGGACACGTCTCCCGACTCCGTGCGGTTTTCGTACAGTACGACGCGGCCGCGCACGGTGTGGAGCTCCTCACCCAGGGGCCGGCGTACCGGCTGCGCCTGCCCGAGGCGCTCGTGGACGCCCACCGCTTCGAGGAGTCCCTCCGGTTCGTCCGGCGGAGCGTGGACCCGGGGGAGGTCGTGGCGGTCCTCCGCGAAGCGCTGGGGCTGTGGCAGGGGCCGGCGTTCGCCGGGACCGTGCACCGCGCTCCGCTGGAGGCCCCGGCGCAGGCGCTGGAGGAGCTGCGGCTGACGGCGGTGGAAGCGTTGGCGCGCGCGTACGGGCAGTTGGGTGACCACGGAACGGCTGCGTCCGTGCTGCGCGCCGAGGCCGCTGCGCACCCCCTGCGCGAGCCGCTCGTGGCGCAACTCATGCTGGCCCTGGCCCGGGCGGGCCGGCAGGCGGACGCGCTGGACCGGTTCCACCACACGCGGAAACTGCTCGCCGATGAGATCGGTGTCGACCCCGCACCGGTGCTCATCGACGCTTACCACACCCTCCTGCGCACGGACGCACCCGCCCGGGCCCACCCGGACGCCGACGCGTGTGCGGACGCCGGCGACCGCGCACGTGCCCACGCCCACGCGTACGCGGACGCCGACAACGGGACCGCCCGCCCGCCCGCCGCCCTGGCGCACGCGGCGCACGCGGCGCACGCGGCCCCCGCCGAGCCCGCCGTCACGCCCCAGCTGCTGCCCCGCCGACCACGGGGCTTCATCGCACGGCGGGACGAACTCGCCGCCCTCGACCGCATCACGACCGCGGTGCCCGGCTCCCTCATCACCCTCACGGGCAGTGCCGGCGTCGGCAAGACCGCGCTCGCCGTCCACTGGTCGCACCGACGTCGCGCCGACTTCCCCGACGGCACGCTCTTCGTCGACCTGTGCGGCTTCAGTCCCACCCCGGGCCGTGAAACCCCCGCCGTGCTGCGCGAGTTCCTGCTCGCACTCGGCGTCCCGGTCGAGCGGATGCCCGGGTCGCCCGCCGCCCTCGGAGCCCGCTACCGCGAACTGACCGCCGGGCGGCGACTGCTGGTCGTCCTGGACAATGCCGTCGACTCCGAGCAGATCCGCCCGTTGCTGCCCGGCGGGGACGAGTGCGTCACCCTCGTCACCAGTCGCGACCGGCTCGACGGGCTGGTGGCCACCGACGCCGCCCGCCCGGTGACGGTCGGCGCGTTGCCCGCCGCCGACTCGACGGCGCTGTTGGCCGCCGTGCTGGGCCCGGAACCGGTGGCCGCCGAACCGGAAGCGGCCGCGCGATTGGCCGGCCTGTGCGACGGACTGCCGCTCGCGCTGCGCGTCGCCGCGGCCCGGCTCGCCACCCGTCCGCACCGGGGACTGGCCTCCTTCGTCGGTGAACTTGCCGACGAGCAGCACCGGCTGGACCTGCTCCGGGCGGAAGACGCCG
This sequence comes from Streptomyces sp. NBC_01439, assembly GCF_036227605.1. Taxonomy (GTDB): domain Bacteria; phylum Actinomycetota; class Actinomycetes; order Streptomycetales; family Streptomycetaceae; genus Streptomyces. The sequence continues at coordinate 8,887,293 of NZ_CP109487.1, forward strand.
GCGTCGCCGCGGCGCTCGGCCTCAGCCTTCGGCATCTACCCGAACCGGCGCGGTGGTTGTTCCACCACCTGGGCCCGCACATCGGTGCCACGCTCGACACCGGCACCGCGGCCGCCCTCGCCGACTGTCCGCCGCCCCGGGCCGCCCGGGCGCTGGACCAGTTGGCCGCGGCCCAGTTGGTCGTGGAGACGGGCCCGCAGTCCTACGTGCTGCACGATCTGGTGCGCCTCTTCGCCCGCAGCCTGGCACCCGATGACGAACCCGCCGGGCTGCTCCGATTGCTCGACCACTGGGTGCAGACCCTGCTCGCGGCGTGCGCGGCCGCGGAACCCGGTGGCGAGCCGTGCTGCGCCCTCCCGCCCGGCGCCCGGCGCTCGGCCGAGATCCGCCGGTTCGCCGACCGAACGGCAGCCCTCGCCTGGTACTCCGCCGAACGCGGCACTCTGCGGGCAACGGTCGACGCCGCGATCGCGGCGGGCCTTCACGACCGGGCCTGGCGGCTCGTCCTGCTCCAGTGGCCGCTCATCGTGTGGCAGGTCCGCGACGGCTGGGTGCCGCTGCTCGAACAGGGCCTGGCATCCGCGGAACTCGACGGTGATCCGGCGGCCCAGTCCCGTGCGTCGGCGCTGCTCGGCTGGGTGCTGTCCGAGGAGGGCCGGCCGGAGGAAGCCCTGGCGCGATTGGAGCGGGCCCCTGATCTGGCCGTCCGGGCGGGGGACTTCGAGGGCGAGGCGGTCGCGCGGATCAACCTGGCCGTCGCGCTGATGCGGCACGGGGACCGCCAGCGGCCCGGCGGCCTGTTGGCCGACGCGCTCGCCCTGGCCGAGCGGGAGGGGCTCACCGAGACCGTCACGCTGGCACACCAACACCTCGCCCAGCACCTGATCTCGGTCGGCGCTGCGGCCGAAGCCGCCGAACACGCGGCCCGGGGGCTGGCTCTCGCCGAGCCCCTGCTGGCGGCGCCGCGGCGGGTGGTCCTGCGCACCCTTCACGGTGAGGCGCTGGCCGCCGTCGGTCGGACCGGCGAGGCCGCACGACAGCTCCACGAGGCCATCCGGGAGGCCCGGGCCAACGCCTACGAGGAGGGGGAGGTCGCCGCGCGGTTGGCACTGGACGGGCTTCCGGAGCCGGAGCGGGGGCCGGATCCGGCTCCGGTGCCGGTGTGGAGCGCGGGCGCGCGCGGGCGTTCCCCCCTCAGCGAATAGCGCTCCGGACCGCGCCCCGGCGGATGGCGCCGAGTCGGCCGGAGGTGCCTTCCCGGACGTCCGGAGCGCTACCCCTTCCGCGATGTGCCGACGGCGCACCGTCGACGGCCCGACGGTCTCGTGCGCGCCGGAGCGTGGGGGAGAGTGCGGCCGCCTTCGTACGCCCGGAGCGCACCACCGGCCGGCTGCGGGAACCGGTCCCGGCCCCGTACCTCCGGGGCCGAAACGTCCATGGCGATTGTCACTCTATTCCCGCCTAGGGATGGTTCAGGTAGGTGTGTGGATCTTCGCATGCTTATGCTTCACCAGCTATGACGGAAAGTAACGCTCCATGCACGTTACGTGAATCGACCGACGTGGTCGTTCTCGGCGCCGGCCCTGCCGGGCTCGTCCTCGGAATCCTGCTGCACGCCGCCGGGATCGACTGCGTCATCTTGGAACGCGCCTCCCGCACTCAGGTCCAGACGCGGGCCCGCGCGGGTTTCCTCGCCCCGAACACCGTGCGGATCCTGGACCGCCACGGCCTCGCCGACGGCCTGCACCGATACGGCCGACGCCACGGCACGTGCGAGTTCCGCACGGAGGACGGCCGGTTCCGCCTCGACTACGGGGCCCTCGGCCAGGGCGGGCAGCATCACGTCTACCCGCAGCAGGACCTGGTCAAGGACCTCCTCAGCCACTACCTCGACCTCGGCGGACGCATCTGCTTCCGTACCGAGGCGCTCGTCGTGCAGGACACCGACGGCACCCGGCCGTCCGTCACGACGAGCACGCCCGAAGGCCGTCCCACCCGGTGGACTGCCCGGTACGTCGCCGGCTGCGACGGTCGGTACGGGGCGGCCCGCGGCTCACTGCCGCCGGGCGCCGTCCGTCACCACCGGTACGACCACGGAGTGACCTGGCTCGGCCTGCTCGCCGAGACCCCTGCGAGCTTGGATGCCGTCGGCTACGCCGTCCACGACCGCGGCTTCGCCGGACACATGGCCCGCACGTCGCACGTCACCCGCTACTACCTCCAGTGGCAGCGCGGCACACCCGCCGATGCCTGGCCCGAGCAGCGGATCTGGGACGAGCTCGACGTCCGGATGCGCGCCGTGGACCACGGCCCCCTCCGACGGGGCAGACTCCTGGAACGCGGGGTCTTCGACCTCGCGTGCGACGTCGTCGAACCACTGCGCCACGGCTCGCTCTTCTTGGCGGGCGACGCGGCGAGCCTGCTCGCCCCGGCCGCCGCGAAGGGCGCCAACCTCGCGGTCCTGGAGGCCGAGATCCTGGCCGAAGCCCTCGTCGACGCCCTCGCCCGGGGCGACACCGCAGGACTCGACGGGTACTCGGACCGGTGCCTGGCGCACATCTGGCGGGCGCAGGAGTTCACCGGGTGGATGACCCGGCTCCTGCACGCGGTTCCCGACCGGGACCAGGGTTCCGGAGCGCTGTTCCAGGCCGCCCTGCGGCGTTCCCGGCTCGCTTCGCTGCGCACCTCGCGCATCCACCAGGACTGGTTCGCCGAGAACTACGTCGGCGTGTGACCGGCGCGGCACCCCGCTCCCGCACCGCTCCCGCACCGCTCCCGCACCGCTCGCTCCACCCCGCACCACCCGGCCCGCCCGCCCACCGCTTCGCCCTGCCCGCCCTGCTCCGCCCCGCACCGGCCCGAGGACACTTCCGCGATGATGACGACCCTCCCCGATGAAACGTTGCTCCTGGACGACGTCGACGACACCGCCCGCCTGCGCGCGGCAGCCCGGTTCGTCCGCGAGCACGACAGCGCCGCCCTGCTCCCCCTCCTCCTGCCCGGCCTCGACGGTCCGGACCTGCGGGCGTTGGCCGCGCACTGCCGGTTCGCCCACGCGGGGTTGCTGCTCTTCCCGCCGGACGCGGACGGCCTGCGGTCCCAACTCGCCGACTGCGGACTGGCCGTGGACACCCCCTCCCACCCCAGCGTGGTGGTCCGGGAACGCCTCGCCCGGCGCCACCGGCGCGACCCGGCCGAGCTCGACGTCCAGATCTTGCGCCCGCACGTGCACGGCTCCATCGGCGAACGGCGTGCGGTCGAAGTGTTCGCCCTGATCGTGCCCCCGTACTCCGACCTGGAACCGATCGCCGCCCACGAACGCACCCGCCGGCACGAGGCGCACCTCGCCTTCGAGATCGAGCGCCCCGAACCACTGGTCCTGCGCGGCCTGTGCGCGATCCTCAGCCGCCACGGCGCACGGCCCGACGGCGGCGGGTACAACCCGCACGAGGACGGCACGGTCCTCTACTTCACCCTGCCCGCCGACGCGGCCTGCGACTACCAGCGGCTGGAGCTCTACGCGCGGGGCGACCACCGGGACACCCTCGCCGCCCACCTGGACCACGCCGAACTGCACCACCGACCCGGCCACGACGCGCGGCAGTGCGCCGAAACGCTCCTCCACCTCCTCACCGGTGCATGGACGACACAGGCGCTCGCCGCCTTCGCCCGGCTCGGCCTGCCCGACGCCATGGACACCCGTACTGCACACCGCACCGAGGACCTCGCCCGGCTCACCGGCACCCACCCCCGCGGTCTCGCCACGCTCCTGCGCTATCTCGTCATGCTCGGCGTCGTCACACCGGGTTCCGTTCCGGCCCCGGCCCTGTCCCCGGCCTCGGATCCGGCACCGGCCCCGGAGCCCGCCGGGTTCCGCCTGACCGAACTCGGCGCCCTGCTGCGCGCGGACGCGCCCGGGTCGATGCGACCGCTGGCCCTGATGTACGGAGGCCCGTTCTACCGTTCCTTCGACGGCCTCGACCACGCGGTACGGACCGGCCGGCCGGCCTTCGACCACCTCTTCGGCGAGAACCACTTCGACCACTTCGCCGGCGATCCCGAACTCGCCGCCCTCTTCGACCAGTCCATGGCGGCGAGCTCACGGATGTTCCTTCCGCTCCCCGATCACCCGGTCATCACCGCCGCGGCCCAGGCGCCCGCGGACGCGACCGTCGTGGACGTGGCCGGAGGCAATGGAGAGCTCCTCCGCCGCATCCTCACCGCGCACCCGCGGCTGCGCGGCGTCCTCCTCGAACGGCCGCACGTCGTCGAGGCCGCCCGCCGGCTGCTCGATGCCGCGGGCTGCGGGGTGCGCTGCGACTACCGCACGGGCGACTTCGCCGACGTACCGCCCGACGCCGACGTCTACGTACTGTCCCGCGTCCTGCACGACTGGGACGACGACCGCTGCCGCGAGATCCTGCGCCACTGCGTCCGCGCGATGCCCGCCCACGCGGACCTGCTCGTCGTGGAACGCCTCCTGCCCGTCGACGGTTCCCCCTCGCTGGCCACCGCCTGGGACCTGCACATGCTGTGCAACGTCGGTGGCCGCGAACGCCGGGCCGACCACTACGCGCGCCTGTTCGCCGACGCGGGCCTCCAGCTCGTCGGCCACCGGCCGCTGCCCCTGGACGCGCACGTGCTGCACGCCCGTAGGGCGGGCGCACCGGACCCGGCCACCGGACGGAGCTGAACCGGAGCCCAGTCGTCCGTCATCGGTACGGGGCGCGCGGGGAAGGCGGGAGCGCCCGGTGGATCACGCGCAGGACGAAGGAATCCGGGGGCTGCCACACGTTCCGGTCGGCGAACGCCCAGGCGTAGACCGGGGATCCGTCGCGGACGCAGTCGAGCAGTCCGGGCGCCGCGAGTTCGTGGGCCGACCACTCGTACAGCTGCTGCAGTCTCGGCGCGATCACACCGAAGTCGAGGAGGCGGCCGAAGCCGATCTCCCGGTCGAGATGGGCCCGCACCGAATCGTGGAGCGGGTACTCGGCGGGGAGCACGCGGGACAGCTGCAAGAAGATCCCGGTCATCTCCACCCTCGGATCGCCGAGGAACGGGGCGAGCGGATGCAGCCGGCCGAGGGCGATACGGGGCGCCGCGACGAGGGCGTGGGCGTACAGGACGCGGCAGAGGACGACGTTCATGAAGAACCGCTCGGTCTCGTTCTCCGCCTCCGCGAGGTCGCGGTGCTCGAGGTAGGCGGCGACCACGCTCCCGTTGTGCGCCCGGTACCAGGCCCGGGCCGTGGGGTGGTCGGCGAAGGACAGCCAGTGGTCGACGGTGCGCGCGGAGGCGGGCCCGCCGAGCCCGCCGCTCAGGCCCACCGCCTCGCAGCCGTCACGCAGGATCCGTTCGTTCACCGCCCGCCACCACGGACTGCCGGGCCGGTCGGCGAACGCCGGCTGCAGCACGCCCCGCCGCACCTGCCAGCGCATGAACGACATCGCCGCCCGGCGGAACGGCAGGTGCCGGGGCGCCTTGCCGAACGGGCCGGAGTAGCAACGCTCCATCAGGGCCATCCGCCCGGCGGGGTCATCGCGGACCGCGGCGACCTGCTGCCCGGCCCAGGCTGCGGCCGTGACCTCAGACATCATGAGCACAGAGTGGCACAAACCGGATGGAGCGCTACGGTGCCCGGCCGGGCGGCACTCCGCGTCCGCGTCCGGGTCAGGCGCTCGGCGCGAGCACCCACAGCCGGTGGTCCCAGCCGACGTCACGGCAGTCGCGCACCGCGAGCCCGGCCCGCTCCGCCAGCGCGGTCACGTCCTCCACCGAACGCAGCCCGGAGCCGAACGCCGCCGTGAGCCGCAGGTGGTGCAAGGCCGCGTCGATGTCCTCCGGGTCGGCCGCCTCGACCTGCTCGACCAGCACCAGAACGCCGTCGGCCTCCAGCGCGGCCGCGGCCTCGGTCAGGGTCAGTACCGCGTCCTCGTCAGGCAGCCACTCCAGCAGCCGGCACAGCAGGAGCGTCCCCGCACCCGACGGCACCGGGTGGGTCTGCGCTACGAGTTCCACCCGGGGCAGCACCTCCGGATCGAGGATCTCCCCGCCCAGGACCCCCAGCACCGACGGCAGGGCGGCGAGCCGAACCCGCAGCCCGGGAAACTCCTTGACCAGCGCGTTCACGACCGTGCCGGCGCCGTTGCCCGTGGCACCGAGGACGTTCACCGCCGACCAGTCGAAGGCACCGGCCACCCCGGTCGAGACCCAGCGCGCCTCGTCCTCGATCGCGGTGCGGGCCGAACCGCCGAGGCGCACATCGGTGCGCAGCGCCTCCGCCAGGGACTCACCGGAAGCGGTCCGGCAGCCGTTCGCGCCCGAGCGCAGCCGCTCGGCGAGCCCCGCCAACGACAGGTCGAAGGCGGCCTGGGCACCGCGCAGGTCGTACTCCTCCAACGAGTGGTCGTCCTCGACCAGTTCCTCACCCACCGGCGTCAGCCGGTAGCCGTCCTCGGCCTGCTCGAGCACCTCGATCTCCACGAGGTACTTCAGCAGCGCACCGAGCGAGCGCGGCTCGGTCCCGCTGCGCCGCGCCAGCTCCGCGGGCTCCCGTACGCCTTGGTAGACCAGGTCGACCAGGCCCAGGGTGACGGCCACGCGGATCGCCAGCCCCGGTGCCAGGTCGGTCAGTTCGTGGAGCCGGCCGTGCGCGTCCTCGCCCTCCAGGACATCGGGGTCGGCGGGCTCGGTGTGGCCGGGCGCGACCTCGGCCCGCCGCCAGTAGCCGGTGATGTGCGTCTGCTCGCGCGGAACGCCCCGCTCCACCGACAGGTGCCGCCGGATGCCCTTGAGGGTGACGGCCTCCCCGGCCGCCCAGACGAACACCGTGCCCGGCAGCCACTCCATGTCGCGCACCGCGCGCTCCAGCAGATCGCTGCGCCCGGCCGGCGTGCCCGCGCGCACCAGCCAGGTGACTTCGGCCTCCGCGCGCGTCGGCAGTTCCTGACGGTGGCTCTCCTCGCCGACCTCGATGAACACCCGGGCCCGGGTCCCGTCGGGCATTTCGTCGAGCCAGCGGCCGATCGCGGGCAGCGCCGTCTCGTCGCCGATCACCAGCAGCCAGTCGGCGCCCTCGGGGTGGCCGTGCGACATCTTCGGCCCGGCGATCCAGGTCACCTGGCCCGGAGCGGCCTGCTGCGCCCACGACGAGGCGATCCCGCCGTCGTGCCGGACGAAGTCGAAGTCGATCTCCCCGGCCGCCGGGTCGAACCGCACCGGCGTGTAGTCCTTGGAGATCGGCCGTCCGTCCGAGGGCCAGTCCAGGCTGCTGACGTTCTGCCGGGGCAGCACCGGATCCCGGCCTTCCTCCGCGAAGAAGAACTTCACGTGGTCGTCGAAGCCCTCCGTGCGCAGCGGCGGTAGGGACAGGCCCGCGTGCTCGAAGGCGTGCAGCTGAGGTCCGCCCAGGGTCACCCGCCGCATCCCGGGCGTGACGTCCGAGACGCGCAACACCGTCAGCTCCCTGAGCACGATGGGGAAGGTGACGACCGGGCGGGGACTACGGGTGGACATCCGACTTGCTCCTTCACATCCGTCCGGCAGATCCGGCATGCGGCCACGCTACGGCGCCCCGGGCGCCCCGCATCCAACCCGCGGGCCACGACACTGGCACCCCGCGCGCAATCCGGACGGCCGCGTTCCCGGCACGCCTCGCGGGCCTCGAGGCCCACCTACGGCCAGCGTCCTCGGCGACCGTCCACAGCGGCCGGCCTGGTGACGAGAGCGACAGCTCACGGCACGCTAATTTGGGGCACCCCCAGAGCAGAGGAGGGCCCCGTGGGCAAGGTGGTCATGTACGGCTCGGTGTCGGTGGACGGCTTCATCGCGGACGAGAGTGACCAGCCCGGGCCGCTGTTCGACTGGTTGTCCAGCGGTGACGTCCCGTTGGACGGGAGCGGCGAGCTGAAGGTTTCGCAGACGTCCTACGACCACACCCGGCCGTACTGGGACCAGATCGGGGCGACGATCGTCGGCCGCCACGTCTTCGACATGACGGACGGCTGGGACGGGATGCCTCCGGGCGGTATCGACCACGTGGTCGTCGTGACGCACCGGCCGGAGCCCGAGGGCTGGGACCCCGAGGCGCCGTTTCACTTCGTCGACGGCGTCGAGGCAGCCGTGGCCAAGGCGCAGGAGCTCGCGGGTGACCGCATCGTCGAGGTCGCCGCCGGCGACGTCGGTGGCCAGCTGCTTGCCGAGGGTCTGATCGACGAGGTGCGCATGGACGTCGTGCCCGTCGTGTTCGGGTCGGGCAAGCGCTATTTCGGGTCGGTCCACGCGCAGCACCTGTTGGAGGATCCTGACGTGGTGATCCAGGGCAACCGGGTGCTTCACCTGAGTTATCGGGTGCGCCGTTGACCGATCCGAGCGGGCCTCGAGGGCTGGACCTCAACCGTGCTTGAGTTCCTACGGTGGTGCGCAGACGATCTCGAAGAGAGCGAACGGAGCGGATGCGCCATGGAGTACTCGCACGACGACGCCGAGTTGGTGCGGCAGCCCATCGGTTACTGGAGCTGGGCCGCCTCAGATGCGGTGGTCACCCGTATCAGGGCCGTCCTCGCCGGAATCGGCACCACCCAGCCGCAGGCGTGGATCCTGGCGCAGATCGCGAAGGCCGAGGTGCCGCCGACCCGGGACGGCGTGACCGGCGTGCTGAGCGGCTACGCGGCCGAGGGCATCGATGACCTCGACGAGGAGATCGACGCCACCATCGGCCGCGGATGGGTCACGCAGGACACGGGCGGACGCCTCGAACTCACGGCCGCAGGAGCGGACTTCTACGCCCGGGTGGCCGCGACGCAGGCGGAGCTGTGGCAGGAACGGCACCGGGGGATCCCGGACGAGGAGTACGTGATCACGCTCAAGGTCCTCCAGCGGTTCATCCGCAACACCGGAGGCGACGCCTGGCACCACTGAAGCCGGGCGGACCGGTGGAGCGATCTGGCGCCCGCGGCGACCGTGCTGTGTAATCGACGACTGTGGACGGGAGCCTGGCAGCCATCGTCGGTGCGGCCATAGGGGCGGTCGGAGGGCTAACTGGTGGTTGGCTGTCCGTGGTCGGGCAGTCGAGGCAGCGCCGCGAGCAGCAGAGTGCCGATCACCAGCAATGGCGTGCCGAGATGAGACGCGACGCCTATGCCTCGTACCTGGCCGCCACACGCGAGTTGAACGCGGCGTGCTGGAAGGTTGCCGACCAACTGGCTGCGCAGGAGGCCACGTCGGCCGACTGGAAGGCTGCACTCGCCGAAACGCACGATGCCTGGGCCAGGTTCAGTACGGGTTCGTCGGCAGTGGCTGTCGCCGGACCGCGGGCCGCGGCGGACAGGGCAGCGGACCTGCACCGGGCGATGCGGAGGTGCGAAATGATCGTCGTGGACTGGGCGCGTGCGGCGATCAGGGACGGCGTGTCCCCCGCGGACGACCATCGGGCGCGGTTCGCGTCCGCCGCCGACGCCAAGCAGGCCCCCCTTGCCGCCTTTCAGCAGGCCGCGCGCGAGGCTCTGGGGACGGAGCGATGAGGGCCGCGTTCGTGTCTCCCATCGGCGGTGTCAGCGCGTCGTCCACCCCCGTGCGCACGATGCCGTGCTCAGCCGGAACCGCCCGGGCGGGCCCGGCTCCCGGAGGAACCGGGCCCGCCCTCGGGCCGCGCGGGCGCGGGCGTCACTGGCCGGCGGCGGCCTTCGCGAGGAGCGGGGTGAGCTGCTCGACGACCCACGGGGCGCTCAGCGCGTCCGGGTAGGCGATGGCCGAGGACAGCGAGTTGTCCGACGGGATGACCGTGAAGTGCTTGGTCTTCACCGCGTTCAGCGACTGGAACAGCTTGTTGGACTCCAGCTCGGTCGCGCTGATCACACCGCGGTCACCGAAGGGGTAGGTCACGAGGAGGACGTCGGCGTCGAGCTGGTCCAGGTTCTCCATGCTCACGGCGTTCTTGTCCGGCGCGTAGTTTTTCGCCTTGTCGGTCTTGGTGAAGCCGAGCTTCTCGAAGACGCCCGGGTCCTGGTCGGCGTAGGACATGAAGCTGACCTGCTCGGGGTGGACGACCGTGTAGGTGTACGTCTTGCCCTTGAACTCGGGGTGCGCGGCCGCGGCTTCCGACGTGGCCTTCTCGTTCGCCGCGATGACCTCGTCGGCCTTGGCACTCATGCCGAGGGCCTTCGCGGCCGTCTTCAGCCGGTCCTGCCAGGTCATGGTGTCGGCCTGTGCCTTGTCGGTGAAGGTGACCACCGGGGCGATCGGCTGCAGCTTGGCGTAGTCCGCGTCCATCTCCCAGGTGTTCATGCCGAGGATGATGTCGGGGGCCTCGGCCGCGATGGCCTCGTAGGCGGTGCCGTCGGCGTCGTCGTACGTCTTCAGCTTGCCGGCGCCGAGCTTGTCGATGGCGCGCTGTTTGTACTCGGGAACCTTGGCGCCGTCCTCGACGTCCGGGGTGATCACCGGGACGATGCCGAGGGCCAGCGCGATGGCGGTGTCTCCGTCGGAGACCGTCGCGACCTTCACCGGCTTCTTCTTGACCTCGGTCTTGCCCCACGCGTTGGTGAGGGAGACGGGGAAGGCGGCGGACGCGTCGGCTCCGGCAGCGGCCGGCTTGTCCTTGGCGGCGGTCGAGTCCTCGCCGCCGCACGCGGTGAGCAGGCCGAGACAGGCGGCGGCCGCGGTGAGGGCGGCGAGGGCTCGGGCCGGGCGACGGTGCGTTCTGTGCAGGACGGACATGATGATGGTGTCTCCTATGCGGGGATTCGACGGCCCAGGGGGAAGATCTGGGGCCGCTCTGAGCGGGGATGGGGGACGACGAGACAGTCCAGGCCGAACACTTCGGCCACGGTCTCCTCGGTGAGCACCTCTTCCGGAGTGCCCCGGCGCACGATCCGGCCGTCGCGCATGGCGACGATCGTCGAGGCGTACAGGGCTGCCTGGTTGAGGTCGTGGGACACCAGCACGATCGTCTTTCCGGCCTGCTCGTTGAGGTCGGCGAGGAGGTCCATGACCTCGATCTGGTGGGCGATGTCCAAGTAGGTGGTGGGCTCGTCCAGGAGCAGCGTCGGCGTGTCCTGGGCGAGCGCGAGGGCGATCCACACGCGTTGGCGCTGGCCGCCGGAGAGCTGGTCCACCGGGCGATCGATCAGCTCGGCGGTACCGGTTGCCAGCAGGGCGTCCGCGATGACCTCGTCATCGGCGGCGGTGCGCCGCTGTCCGAACCGGCGGTGCGGATGGCGGCCGCGCCAGACGAGGTCGCCGACGGTGATGGACTCGGGGGCGATCGGCGACTGCGGCAGGATGCCCAGGCGGCGGGCCACCTCGCGGGTGGACAGGGCGTGGATGTCCTGGCCTTCGAGGAGGACCGAGCCGGCCGCGACGGGCAGCAGCCGGGCGACGGACTTCAACAGGGTTGACTTGCCGCAGGCGTTCGGGCCGACCAGCGCGGTGATCTTGCCCGGCTCGATCCCGAGGGTGAGTTCCTCGATGATCGGCTTGCGCTCGTACCCGGCGCTGATGCCGCGGGCTTCGATCCGGAAGCCGGCGTCGGGGGAGGAGGGTACGGGTCGTGCGCTCATGTGGTGGCTCCTTGCCTGCGCCGGAGGATCAGCCAGACGAAGTAGGGGGCGCCGAGCAGTGCCGTGAGGACGCCCGTCGGAACCGGGCTGATCACGGGGCCGTGCTGGGCGAGGACATCGGCGCCGAGGACGATGACGGCGCCGATCGGAACGGCCAGGGCGACGGACCGGTCGGCGCCGACCAGCCGGACCGCGATGGGCCCGCTGATCAGCGAGACGAATCCGATCGGGCCCGTGACGCTGGTGGCGAGCGCGGCGGCCGCTGCCCCGACCAGCAGGGTCGCGATCCGGACGGCGCCCACCCGGGTCCCGAGCCCGAGGGCGAGTTGGTCGCCGAGGGACATGCTGCCCAGGGACCGGCCCAGCAGCGCGGTGCAGAGCCCGCACACGGCGAGCGCACCCGCCAGCGTGGACACCCCCTCCCAGGTGGCGTCGTTGACGCTGCCGACCAACCAGCGCATCACCTGCGCGATCCCGTGCTGACCGGCCACCGTGAACAGGTAGTTCACGTACGCGGTGCACACGGCGCTGAGGCCGATGCCCACGAGGACCAGGCGGTAGGTGTCCACGCTCCCGCCGTGCCTGCTCAGCGCGAGCACCGTCGCCACGAGGGCGAATGCCCCAGCGATACCGGCCAGGGAAGTCCCGAAGGGAACGGCCGGGGCGAACAGCAGCACCGTGGTGGCGCCGGCTCCGGCGCCCGCCGAGATGCCGACCATGTCCGGGGTGGCCAGCGGGTTGCGGATGAGCCGCTGGTACAGGGCGCCGGAGAGGCCGAAGAGGGCTCCGGCGAGCAGCGCCGCCAAGGCGCGCGGCAGCCGGATGCGGAAGATCACGTAGTCGGCCAGTCCGGTGCGCAGCCCGAAGGCGGCGGGCAGGACGTCGCCCGCCGGGATCTTCTTGACCCCGCCGAGCAGGATCGAGGCGACGAGCAGCGCGAGCAGCATCAGGACGAGTACGCAGGCGACGAGGCGGGCCCGGCGGATGCCCGCCCGGTGGGCACCGCGCAGCCGGGCCGCGGTGGCGGCCCTGAGTTCGGCCGCCGTGTCCCGGGAGGCCTGTCCGAGGCTGCGCGCCCCGTCCGCCCGTGGCGCGTGTGTCTGTGGCATGTCATTCACATCCGGACCAGGTCGCGGCGGCGCGCGAGCCACACGAAGAAGGGGGTGCCGACGAAGGCGGTCATCACCGACACCTGGACCTCGACGTGGTCGATCACCAGCCGTCCGGCGGTGTCGGCGCCGACGAGCAGGACGGCTCCGCAGGCCATGGACAGCGGCAGCGACCAGCGGTGGTCCGCGCCCACCAGCATCCGGGCGGTGTGCGCGGCGACCAGTCCGACGAAGGCCACCGGCCCCACGGCCGCGGTGGCGGCGGCGCACAGCAGCACCGCCACGGCCGCACTCGCCAGCCGGTCCCGCTCCACCCGGATGCCGAGTCCGCGGGCAGTCTCGTCTCCGAGGCTCAGCAGGTTCAGGGTGCGCCCCAGGGGCAGCGCCAGCACCAGGCCGGTGAGCGCGAACGGGAGCACCTGGCCCAGGAACTGGCCCCGGCCGGTGAGTTGGCCGACGGACCAGAAGCGCAGGTGGGCGTAGACGGCCTCGTCGCGCACCACGAGCAGGGTGATGAGCGAGGACATCACCGCGGCGACGGCGACGCCCGCGAGGACGAGGCCGATCGTACTGCTGCCCGCGTTGGTACGGGTCCCGATCAGGAAGACGAGGACCGCGGTCACCGCCGAGCCCGTCAGCGCCATCCAGAAGTACCCCTGCACGCTTGACGCGTCGAGGAAGAGGATGCCGAGGACGACGAACACCGCCGCGCCCTGCTGCACGCCGAGGACGCCCGGCTCCGCCAGCGGGTTCATCGTCAGTGCCTGCATGATGAGCCCGGAGGCGCCGAGGGCGGCCCCGACGGTCAGGCCGAGCAGCGTGCGCGGTATCCGCTCCGTCCACAGGACGTCGCCGTTGTAGCCCTCCGCGCCGGGGTGCAGCAGGATCCGCACGATTTCCAGCGGGGATATGTCACGCGCGCCGAGGCCGATGCTCGCGATGGTCACGGCGGCCAGCATCAGGCCGGCGAGCACCACGACCACGGCTGTGCGCGGGGCACGGGGCCGCGCGGGCGTCGGGGTCGGTGGTGCGGCCGGCGAAGCCGATTGCTTCATGGGTCTTCGGGTACTCCTCACCTGCTCAAGCTCGAAGTTAGGTTAGCCTTACCGAAGCGGGGTCCGGTCCAATGCCGGAGTCGAACCGCTCACAATCAGGGGTCAAGAACGCTGACCCTGCGGTAGGGGAGGATGTTGTGGCCGAGACGGGACTGCGCAGCGTGTGGTTCGAGGAGACCCGCGCGGAGGACGTGATCATGGCCGATGACGACTTCATCGCCGAAGGCGGACACCCGCTCCACGTCCACGAGTTCCACCAGTTCCTGCACGTTCCGGTCGGCCGGATCGTGGTCACCGCCCTCGGTCGGGACTACGAGCTGTCCGCCTCGGTGGCCCTGTGGATCCCGGCGGGCATCGCGCACAGCGCACGGTTCGGAGCCGACTCCGTCATCGCGGTCGAGTCCTTCGATGCGGATCGGTTCGAGCTGCCGTACGAGGACGTCACCACCATCAACATCACCGACGCCCAGCGCAGACTGGTCCTCGGGCGGATGCGCAGCACCTGCGCCCAGGAGGAGGACCCGGAGGTCTTCGCGGCGCTGTCCGCGGGGCACCGCAACTGCCTGCCGCTGCCCCAGCCCACCAGCCACACCGCCGGCGCCGTGGCGCGCGAGCTGGCCCGGACGCCGAGCGACCCGCGCACCGCGACGGAGTGGGCGGAGAACCTCTACACGAGCTCGACCAGCCTGCGTCGGGCCTTCCGCGCGGAGACCGGGATGGCGTTCTCCGAATGGCGCACCCGGCTCCGCCTCAACCATTCGCTGGGCCTGCTGGAGCAGGGCCAGTTGGTGAGTTCCGTGGCCGCCCGGGTGGGCTTCGTCAGCACCAACGGCTACATCCTGGCCTTCCGACGCCACTTCGGGCAGACCCCGGGCGCGTACGTGCGCAGCTCGCTGGACCGGTCCGCGTAGGGCCTAGAGGCGGCCGCCGGCCGACGGATCGCCACGGTCCTGGCGGGCGGAAACGGACCTGCCCCGTACCCGGGGGTCACGACCCGGGTGCGGGGCAGTCGGGTGTCCGGGTCAGCCGCCCCGGCCGGCGCTTCCCACCGGGCCGAGCGACCAACCGGTACGGCGGCCGAATCGCTCTCGGACACCCGTACGAGGTCATCGTGCGCCGGGACGGACTCGTGCCCCGGCAGATCTTGACCTCGACCCCGGCGGTTGGTGCGGACACCTGCCGAAGTGATCTCATGGGCGGTCACGAGGTTCGGCGGAGCGGCCGAACGCGCGGGAAGGACATGTGGTGGTCGAGCGGGAAGCCGTGGGTGTCACGGTCACGGGATTGGTCGAGGCGGCCACGGACGACCAGAGCGGCGCCCTGTGGCGACTACGGAACAAGGGCCGACAACTCGACGCGAATCTGGTGCGCCTGCTGCCCGGCGGCGAGATCGCCGTACACCGGGAGCCCGAGGTGGACGTCCTCCTCACCGTCGTGCAGGGCGGCGGTTCGCTGACCCTGGACGGTGCCGGGATCGAGGTCGTGCCCGGCTCCCTCACCCTGCTGCCGCGCGGCTCCGCCCGCTCGCTCCGAGCCGGCCCCGAGGGACTGGTCTTCCTCACCGCCCACCGCAGGCGGGCCGGCATGGCCATCGGCCGGCCGCCCCGCACCGAACCCCGCACACCGCAGTGCCCGCTCCACCTCGTCTGCGAGCAGTGCCACCGGCACGCCATCGAGGCCGACGCCCGCTACTGCAGCCGCTGCGGTACCTGCCTCGTCCCCCGGTCCACCACGGGCTGACACCGAGGAGCGACGGACCCCCTACGGGAACCGGGCGAGGGGGGCGTCCTGCGCGAAGAAGGTCTTGGCCCGGACCATCGCCCGCTCGTCGTCACGCACCTGGCCCGGTCGGGAGCCGTTGCCGAGCAGCACCCCGCCGAACCCCATCTGCAGGTAGGCCGCGGTGTGGTGAAGGCTGGTCACCAGCCCCTCGGCACGGACCTCGTCGTGGTCCGCCATGGCCGTCACGCCCCACAGGGTCCGGCCCGCCATCCGCTGCTTGAAGTCCGAGCCGGGGGTCGTGAGCCACCCCGACCAGTAGTCGAGGTAGCGCTTGGTGTGCGCGGAGAGCGCGTACCAGTACAAGGGCGAGGCGATCACGACGTCGGTCGCCTCCAGCGTGGCCAGCCGCAGGGCCTCCTCGCCCTCCGAGGGCGTCCAGCCCTCGGCCTCGTGCCGCCCGTCCTGGAAGTCGGGCAACGCCGCCCCGGCCAGGTCGACCCACCGCTGCTGGACACCGGCGGGCAACTGCTCTGCGGCCGCCCTCGCGAGCAGCTCGGTGTTCCCGTCCGCACGGGAGCTGCCGAGGACGAAGAGGAACGAGCGGTCGGACATGAACATCACTCCAGCGGTGCGCGGTTCGAGCCGGCGGAATGCCCGCCGGTGGGGCCGACGTTAGACGTTGACATCAATGTGAAGGTCAACCGGATGCAGAGGTACGGCACATGCTGATCGGCGAACTGTCCCGGCGCACCGGCGTCAGCTCCCGGCTGCTGCGCTACTACGAGGCGCAGGGGCTCCTCGACGCGGAGCGCGGCCCGAACGGATACCGCGACTACACGGCGGATTCCGTGGCCGCCGTGCGCAAGGTGCGCGCCCTGCTCGCGGCCGGCCTGTCCACCGAGGTGATCCGCGCGGTGCTGCCGTGCGTGCGGGGCGAGGGGGTGCGCTTCGCCTGGTGCGAGGAGATCCGGGCCGTCCTCGACGGGGAACTGGCCGCCATGGACGCGCGCATCGAGGGCCTGCGGCACAGTCGAGCCGCCCTGGCCGGCTACCTGGAGCAGCCCTGAGCGCCCCTGAGCAGCCCTGAGCCCCGCCCCCGGGGAAGTGGGGCGGGGCTCAGGGGGAGCGGGGGGCACGGCCTCAGGCGGCGGCTGGCCGGGGTCGCTGCTCGTTCTCCGCGGTCCGGTTCCCCCGGGCGGGCAGGAGCCGGTCCAGGGCGAAGGCACCCGGGCCGGTGAAGACGAGCAGGAGGAAGGCCCAGCAGTACATCGCGGAGGACTCGCCGCTGTTCTGGATCGGGAAGAGGGCGTCCGGCTGGTGGGCCGTGAAGTAGGCGTACGCCATCGAGCCGGAGGCGAGGAAGGCCGCGCTGCGGGTCCCGGCGCCGAGCAGCACCAGGGCGCCGGCGACGAGCTGGATCACCGCCGCGTACCAGCCCGGCCAGGTCCCGAAGGGGACCGTACCGCCGCCGTGCGCGCCGCCGAGGACGCCGAAGAGGGAAGCGGCGCCGTGGCAGGCGAACAGGAGGCCGGTGACGATCCGGAAGAGGCCCAGGGCGTAGGGCCGGGCGGCGTTCAGACGTTCCGTCATGGGGAGACCCTTCTCAGGTAACGGGGACGTGGGGCGGGGAGCGAGCGGGAGAGGACCGTCAGCCGGTCCACAGGGCCAGGGCGGCGGCCTCGCCGGTGGACACCGGCAGGTCGTACACCTGGGGTTTGGCGGTGGGCGCCGGTTCCGCGGCCGTGCCCACGTGGGGCTGGCGCGTGCCGTGCGCCGGGCCCTGCCCGGTGGACTTCAGCACGGCCTCCTTGCGCGTCCAGCAGCGGGCGAAGGCGGCCGCCCGGGCGGGCCGGGGCAGGGCCAGCAGTGCGGCGCGTTCGTCCTCGTGCAGGTCGGCCATGGTCTCGTGCACCAGGGCGTCCGAGGGCAGGCCCTCCACGTCGACGCCCACGGGTACGGGAGCGACCGCGACCAGGTCGCCCGCGCGCGCCAGGGAGAAGTGGACGGGGCGGCCCGGCAGGTAGGGGCGCCCGTGCGGACCGCCGCACGTGGCGCACGGTTCCCGGTCGATGATGAGGCGCGCCGGCGGAGTTCCGAGCACGGTGCCCAGGACGTCCCGCAGGCAGACGTGCGCGACCAAGAAGCGGTCCACGTCCGCGAACCGCCGGAAACGGTCCGCCCGCAGGGACTCGGTACGGTCGAGCTCGCCCCGCCGGGCCGTGGCGGCCGCCGCTTTCTCCGCCACCGAAGCCGCCCACACGCGGGTCTGCCCGGGCAGGGCCACCGGCAGCGGCACGGGATACACGGGCGGTACGTGCGCGGCGGCCACCCGCGGTCGGGCCCGGAGCGGGGCCGGTCTCACAGCTGCGCGCAGACCCGGTCGGCCGTGGTGACCACGGCGCAGCGGCCCGCCGCCCACTCCAGGGCCATCCGGTGCTCGCGTTCGGAGAAGTCGGCGACGGCGTCGGCGACCACGAAGGCCTGGACGTCCTGCATCCAGGCGTCGCAGGCCGTCATCAGCACGCCGATGTGGGCGTACACGCCGGTGATCACCAGCTGGTCCCGGCCCGTCGCGCGCAGCCGTTCCAGGAGGTCGGTCCGGACGAAGGCGCTGTACTTCCACTTCGTGAGCACCGTGTCGTCCGGCCCCGGCGCCACGGCGGCGGGGATCGCGGCGGCCGTCGGGTCGGCGGGCAGACCGGGTCCCCAGAAGTCCTGCTGCAGCCCGCGCTCGGCCGGGCTCTGACCGCCGGGCTGCGCGGTGTACAACACGGGCACCCCGGCCCGGCCCGCCTCCTTCTTCAGCCGCGCGACCTGCTGGAGCATGCCGGTGACGGGCTGTGCGTCCGTGTCGAAGGCCGACAGGAAGTAGTTCTGCAGGTCGTGGACGAGCAGGACCGCACGGTCCGGATGCACCGTCCAGTCGACGCGGTTGGCCGGCAGCTCCTCGGCGGTCGGCAGCGGGTAGGGGGCGATGGCGGGCAGGGCCATGGGTTCATCCGTTCAGTGCTGGTGGGGCGGTACGGGGACGGGGGCGGCGGCGGCCGGGGTGGCGGGTGCGGCGGTGCGCAGGTCCCGTTTGGAGACCTTGCCCACGCCGGTCTTGGGGAAGGCGGCGACGAACTCCACCCGGTCCGGCACCTTGTACGCCGCGAGGCCGCGCTCCCGAACGAACTTCTTCACTGCGGCGGGCCGCAGTTCTCCTGCGCCCTCGCGCAGGATCACGTAGGCACAGGTGCGTTCGCCGAGATAGGGGTCCGGTTCGCCGACCACGTTGGCGTCGTGGACGGCCGGATGCGCCAGGATGTGGTTCTCCACCTCCTCCGCCGCGATCTTCTCCCCGCCCCGGTTGATCTGGTCCTTGGCGCGTCCCTCGACGACCAGGTGCCCGGTGGGCGTCATCCGGACGATGTCTCCGGTCCGGTAGAAACCGTCCGCGGTGAACGACCGGGCGTTGTGCTCGGGCGCGTTCCAGTACCCGCGGATGGTGTAGGGGCCGCGGGTCAGCAGGTGGCCGGACTCGCCGGGGAGCACCTCGCGGTCCTCGTCGTCGACGATCCGGATCTCGTCGTCGGGGGAGATCGGCCTGCCCTGGGTGGTGACGACGGTCTCCTCGGGGTCGTCGAGGCGGGTGTAGTTCACCAGCCCCTCCGCCATCCCGAACACCTGCTGGAGGGTGCAGCCCAGGCCCGGCCGGACCCGGCGGGCGGCCTCCTCGCTGAACTTTGCGCCGCCCACCAGCAGGACGTCCAGGCTGCCGAGGTCCCGGTCGGTGCGCGCGGCCGCCTCCGTCCAGAGCAGGGCCAGCGGAGGTACCAGGCCGGTGATCGTCACGCCCTCGGACTCGATCAGCGGGAAGGCGACGTCGGGTACCGGCTGCGGGCACAGCACCACCCGGCCCCCCGCGTACAGGGCGCCCAGTGAACCGGGCGAGGACAGCGGAAAGTTGTGGGCGGCGGGCAGGGCCACCAAGTACACCGAGTCGGCGTCCACCGCGCAGATCTCGTTCGAGGCCCACAGCGAGTAGATGTAGTCGTCGTGGGTGCGCGGGATCAGCTTGGGCACACCGGTGCTGCCGCCGGAGAGCTGGAGGAAGGCGAGGTCGTGCGGGGCGGGTCCGGGGCCGAGCCCTCCGGCGGGTACGTCCAGCGGGACCTCGGACAGCGCCGTGAAGTCACCCGGGTCGGCGGCCGCGACGAACACCTCGCGCAGTCCGGGGACTTCGGCGCGGACGGCGGCGGCGAGCTCGCGGTAGTCGTAGCCGCCGTGCACCGCGGGGATCACGTACGCCGCCGCCCCGGTGAAGGAGCAGAAGTAGGAGATCTCGGTGCGGCGGTGCGCCGGCAGGGCGAAGACGGGCAGGGCGCCGATCCGGAAGAGCGCGAAGACGACCTCGAAGAACTCGGCGGTGTTGGGTAGTTGTACGACCACCTTGTCGCCGGGGGCGATGCCGCGCGCGGTGAGGCCCGCGGCCATCCGGTCGGCCCGCGCGTCGAGTTCGCCGTAGCTCCAGGTGCGCCGGCCGCCGTCCGGGCCGCCGTCCGGGCCGCCGGCCGGGTCCACGAGGGCGATCCGGTCGGGGTGGGCCGCGGCCCGCTCCCGCAGTACGGATCCGAAGGTCTCGCCCCGCCACCAGCCGGCCGCCCGGTAGCGCTCGGCGAACTCGGCGGGCCAGGGCCGCCACGCGGCGGCCGCTGCTGCGGAGCCGTGGTCGTCGTGGGGGTGGCTCACAGTTCGGCTCCGACGGCCTGCAGGAAGGTGCGGAACTTCGCCGCGGTCTCCGCGGTCTCGGCATCGGGATCGGAAGCGGAGACGATCCCCGCCCCGGCGTACAGGCGCAGCCGGTTGTCCTCGGCCTCGGCGCAGCGGATCGTGACGACCCACTCGCCGTCGCCGGTGCCGTCCTCCCAGCCGATCATGCCGGTGAAGAAGCCGCGGTCGAAGGGCTCGGTCTCTTCGATGACCTTGCGGGCCACGTCGGTCGGACTGCCGCAGACGGCCGGGGTCGGGTGGAGGCTGGAGGCGATCTCCAGAGCGGAGACGTCGGGCTGGGCGAGCACTCCGGTCACGGTGGTGGACAGGTGCCACATGGTGGCCGTACGGAGCAGGGTGGGGCGCTCCGGGACGTCGAGGGAGCTGCAGTACGGGGCCATGGCCTGGTGCACCGCGTCGACGACGACGGCGTGCTCGTGCAGGTCCTTGGCGGACTGGAGCAGGGCGGCGGCCCGGCGGACGTCCTCGGCGAGGTCCGCGCTGCGCGGGGTCGACCCGGCCAGCGGATTGGAGATGAGCCGGTCGCCCCGGCGGGACAGCAGCAGTTCGGGGCTGGCGCCGAGCAGGTTGCGGCCGGGGCCGGTGGGGAGCGCGAAGGTGTAGCCGGAGGGGTCACGGCGGGCGAGCCGCTGGACCATGGCGGGTATGTCCAGTGGTCTGTCGGAGGCGAGTTCCAGGGTCCGGGCCAGTACGACCTTGCTGAACTCCCCCTGCCACATCCGGTCGACGGCCGCGGACACGCCCTTGGCGTAGACGTCCGGCTCGGGGACGGAGGCGATGGCCCAGTCGGCGGGCGCCGGCCCGGCGGCGGGCAGGGCGATCAAGGGGTCCGAGGCCAGCGGCGGGCCGCTGCGCAGGGACTCCGGCACGACGAGGGCGGCGCGCGCGTCCGGGGCGAAGGGGATCGCGCCGATCACCACGGGGTAGGGGTGCCCGGCCCGCCGGGCCTCGGCCAGGGCCTGGGCGACGCGGTGCGGCAGGGGTTCGGCGGAGTGGGCGACCTCCTGACGGATGCCCTGGGCCAGCAGCGTCCGGGTGGGCGTCGCGAGGAACCGGGCTCCGCCGCGGTAGGCGTCGAGCAGCGTGGTGGCGGCGCCGACGGAGGGGTGTACCGGATCGGCCGGTGCGGGGGGCGTGGCGACTTGGTGGACCGTCGGCACGGTGACTCCTCTTCAGGGTGGGGGCAGGTGCGGGGCAGGTGGGTGCGGCCGGGCGGTCGCCGGCTGCGGGGAAGTGCGCAGGTGCGGGGCGGTGCGCGTGGCGCGGGTGGTGCGGGTGGTGTGCGTGGCGCGGGGATCGTGCGTGGTGCGCGGGCCGGAGGGGCTGCCGCGGGGTCAGCGCAGCGTGGCTCCGCCGTCCACGTAGAGGTCCTGCATGGTGATGTGGCGCGCTTGGTCCGAGGCGAGGAACACGACGGCGTCGGCGATGTCCTGCGGGTCGGCGATCCGGCCCAGCGGGATTCCCGTCCGGTAGCTGGCGAGGTCCCCGTCCAGCACCCGGGCGGGCGCCTGCGGGTCGGTCCAGAGCCCCCACTGCATGGGGGTGTCGGTGGAGCCGGGTGCCACGATGTTGCAGCGCACCCCGCTGCGGGCGTACTCCAGCCCCAGACACTTGGTGAACATGACGGCCGCGGCCTTCGAGGCGGCGTACGCTGCCATGCCGGTGCGCGGGATCCCGGCGGCGTTGGAGGCGACGGTGACCACGCTGCCGCAGCCGCGGGCCGCCATGGCGGGGACGACGGCGCGGGAGGTGAAGAAGACGCCCTGGACGTTGACCGCGAAGGTGGCCGCCCAGTCGTCGTCCGTCAGTTCCGCGACCGGTGCGGTGCGCAGGACCCCGGCCACGTTCACCAGGATGTCGATCGGGCCGAGTTCCCGCCCGATCTGCCCGACGGTCCGGTCGACGGCCGCCGGGTCGGTGACGTCGAGTTCGTAGGCGCGGACGGCCCCGTCGCCGGAGGCCGGCGCCAGCCCGGCCTCCGGGTCCAGTTCAGCCGCCAGTGCGATGACGGCCTTCGCCGAGACGTCCGTCGCCGCGACGGTGGCGCCGAGGCGGAACAACGTACGGACGACGGCCTCGCCGATGCCCTGGCCCGCACCGGTGACGAGCGCGACCTTGCCGGTGAATCCGCTGGTCCCGGAAATGCCGGGCGCACGGTGGTCGGACATGCCGCCCCCTCCTCAATTCTTAGGTAAGCCTAACCTAATTAAATGCTGAACGGCACTACGTGGCGGCTGCGTTGTCCGCGGGGGCCGCGTCCTCGTCCTCGTCGTCCAGCGGCTCGTGGTGGTCGAGGCCCGCGACACCGCGCTTCCAGAAGCCGTCCACGTCCGTGTACTGACGGTTCAGGCCCAGTTCCCGGTGCAGGTAGCGGCGGATCGGCCGCAGCTCCCCGGCCTCCCCGGCGATCCAGACGAAGGGCAGGCCCGGCAGGAAGTCCACGCCCCGTACGGCCTCGTCCAGGAAGTCGCCCTCGCCGTGCGCGAGGCCGTCCCGGTGCAGCCAGACGATCTCGGCGTCGGCCCGGGTCGGCAGTTCCTCCTCCTCGCCCGCGTCGTCGACGAGGAGGAAGACCTTGGCGGGAACCCCTTGCGGCAGGTCCTCCAGCATCCGGGCGACGGCCGGCAGGGCCGTCTCGTCGCCCGCGAACAGGTACCAGTCGAACTCCCACGGAACCACGATCGAACCGCGCGGCCCCGCCACACCGAGCCGCATCCCCGGCTCCGCCCGCTCCGCCCACCGCGCTGCCACGCCGTGGCAGTGCAGGACGAAGTCCAGGTCCAGCTCACCGGCCACGGGGTCGAAGCAACGGGTGGTGTAGTCGCGGGAGATCGCGAACGGCGGCTCCGCCGGGAACTCCAGCCCGTCGCCGTCGTCCGCCACCCGTGGCAGTACGAGCCGTCCAGTGCCCGGCTCGGGGAAGAACACCTTCACGTGATCGGCGGGGGAGCGGTCGACGAAGCCGTCGAGCTCCGGTCCGCCGAGGGTGACGCGGACCATCCGCGCCGTCACCCGGCGCACGCGCAGCACCTCCAGGGTGCGCACCGCGATGTCGTGGTGGACGACGTCTATGCGGGGCCCGGGGCGGGGGCCGTTGGTCATGATGACGCTCTCTCTTCCTCGAAGGGGACGTGGAGGGGAGGGGTGCGGGTGGGGGCGTCGCACAGCGCCCCCACCCGCACCCCGGCGGGTCAGTCCCGGGCGGTCGGACCGGCCGACGCCAGCGCACGCGCCAGCACCGGGCCGATCTGCGCCAGGACCGCGGGCGACATCAGGTCGTCGTGCGAGCAGTCCAGGACGTGCTCCTCGATCCGCCCGTCCAGGTACGCGGGCCACACCAACCCCGGTGCCTCCGCCGCCGGAGTGGACCGGGACGCGGTGAAGAACAGCACGTCACCCCGGTAGCGCAGGGTCCGGCTGCGCGACAGCAGCCGTACGCAGTGCACGTTCGTGTCGACGATCGCCCCCAGCAGCGCCTCGTCGAAGCCGGCCAACAGGCCCTGGCTGTCGCGGATCGCGCCGACCGCCTGCGCCCGGTCCACCGGAGCGTCTGCCTCCGGCGGGTTGAGCCCGGCCACCGAGAGCAGGAAGCCGCTCTCCTCGCGCTCGAGGCGCTCGCGCCAGTCCGGGGCGTCGATGTACGACCAGTCCTCGATCTCCGGCGGGTAGGCGTCCAGCAGACCCAGGAAGGCCACCTCCTCACCGCGCTCCTGGAGCAGCGCGGCCAGTGTCTGCGCCACGGTCCCGCCGAAGGAGTAGCCGAGGAAGTGGTAGGGACCCTCGGGCTGCACCGTTCGGATCTCCTCCAGGTACAGCTCCGCCAGGGCGGCCACGTCGGCCACCTCGGGCTGCTCTCCCGCCAGCCCCGGCGACTGGAGCCCGTACACCGGTCGGTCCGCGTCCAGGTGGCGCAGCAGGCCCGTGTACTGCCAGGCGAAACCGGACGCCGGGTGGAAGCAGAACAGCGGCGCGGCCGTGCCCCGTTCGCGCAGCGGCATCAGCACCCGCAGCGCGTCCCGGCGGGCGTCCGAGCCGATCCGGGCGGCCAGGTCGGCCACCGTGGGTGCGGCCATCACGGCCCCGACCTGGACCGGGGTGCCCAGTTCCGTGCGGATCCGGCCGACCAGCCGCATCGCCAGCAGCGAATGGCCGCCGAGCTCGAAGAAGTTGTCCTCGGCGCCGACCCGCTCCAGGCCCAGCACGTCCGCGAAGATCGCGCACAGCAGCTCCTCGCGCGCGTCCTTCGGCGCGCGGCCGCCGCCCGCGTCCCCGAAGTCCGGGGCGGGCAGCGCCGCCCGGTCCACCTTGCCGTTCACCGTCAGCGGCAGCGCCGACAGCTCCACGAAGGCCGACGGAACCATGTACTCCGGGAGCGCGGCCGACAGCCGGGCCCGCAGGGCGGCCGGCTCGGGGGCCTCCGCGGCCGACGCCACCGTGTAGGCGACCAGCCGCTTGACCCCGGTCGGCCCGGTGTGGACGACCACGGCCGCCGCCGCGATGCCCGGCTCGGCCGCGACGGCCGACTCGACCTCGCCGAGCTCGATGCGGAAGCCGCGGATCTTGACCTGGTCGTCGGCGCGTCCGAGATAGTCGATCTGCGCGTCCCCGCGCCAGCGCACCAGGTCGCCCGTGCGGTACATCAGCGTCCCCGGCTCGCCGAACGGGTCGGCGACGAACCGCTCCGCCGTCAGCGACGGCCGGTCGAAGTAGCCGCGGGCCAGACCCGCGCCCGCGAGGTACAGCTCACCGGCCACACCCACCGGGACCGGCCGCAGCGCGCCGTCGAGCACGTAGGCCCGGGTGTTGTAGATCGGCCGTCCGACGCACGAGCTGATGCTGTCGTCGACGTCGGCGCCCAGTGCGTTGATCGTGTATTCGGTCGGGCCGTACAGGTTGTAGCCCATGGTGCCCTCGGTGTGCTTCAGCAGTTCCCAGAGCCCGTCCGGCACCGCTTCGCCGCCCAGCAGGAACAGTGCGGGCCGGTGCCGGTCCGCGTCCAGCAGACCCGCCTCGACCAGCTGGAGACCGTACGAGGGCGTCACGTTGACTACGTCGATGCCCACCCGGTCGTAGTGCGCCGTCAGGGCCGCCGGGTCCAGCCGCAGTTCCTCGCCGATGACGTGCACCTCGTGCCCGTTGACCAGCCAGAAGAACTCCTCCCACGACATGTCGAAGGCGAAGGACACGGTGTGCGCCACCTTCATCCGGCGCCCGCCCGCGAGCGCCACCGCCGGAGCGAAGATCCGCTCCCGGTGGTTGAGGAGCATGTTGGTCAGGCCCGAGTAGGGGACCACGACCCCCTTGGGCCGCCCGGTGGAGCCGGAGGTGTAGATGACGTACGCCGGGCGCCGGCCGTCTCTTACCCCCGTCAGCTCCGACTCGCCCAGGGGCCCGTCCGGCAGTGCCGCCAGCTCGGCCAGCACCGCCGGATCGTCCAGCAGCAGCGCCGGTACGCCCTCCACCACCGGCACCCGGTCCGTCACCGGGGCCGTCGTGACCAGGCACAGCGGAGCCGCGTCCGCCACCATCGCGCCGAGGCGGTCCACCGGGTGGTCCAGGTCCAGCGGCAGATAGGCCGCGCCGGTCTTCAGTACGGCGAACAGCGCGACCACGAAGTCGGCCGACCGGGGCAGACCGAGGGCCACCACGGTCTCCGGCCCGGCACCGCGCGCCACCAGGGCCCGGGCCAGCCGGTTCGCCCGGGCGTCGAGCTCCGCGTAGCTGAGCCGCTGGTCCTCGAAGACCAGGGCCGTCTCCCCGGGGGTCCGGGCGGCCTGTTCGGCGAACAGGTCGATCACCGTGGTGTCCGGGACCGCGTGGCCGGTGTCGTCACCGGTCGCCAGCAGTTCGGCCCGCTCCACCGGGTCCAGGGTGACCAGCCGGCCCACCGGGACCGACCCGCCGTCGGCGAGCTGTTCCACCAGCAGCGCGAGCCGGCCCGCCAGGTGCCGGGCGGTGGGCTCGTCGTACAGGTCGGGCCGGTAGCCGAGGCTCAGCTCCAGGGCCGGGCCGGGGGTGACGGCGAGGGTCAGCGGGTAATGGGTGCCGTCGACGCTGTGCGTCCAGCCGATCGCGTGGGTCGCCACCGCCTCCTCGCGGGCGGCATCGTTCAGCGGCGTGTTGCGGAACACGTACAGGGTGTCGAAGAGCTGGCCGAGACCGGTCAGCTGCTGGATCGGGCCGAGTCCCACGTAGTGGTGCGGCAGCAGCGCCGCGTGCTCGCCCTGCACCCGCACCATCAGCTCGCGCAGCGGCTCGTCGGGGCGCAGCGCGACCCGGAACGGCAGCGTGTTCATGAACATGCCGATCATCTGGTCGACGCCGGCGAGGTCAGCGGGACGGCCGGAGACGGTGGCACCGAACACCACGTCGTCCCGGCCCGTCATCCCGGCCAGCGCCATCGCCCAGGCCGTGCTGAGCACGGTGCTCAAGGTGACCCCGCAGCCGCGCGCGAAGGACCGCAGCCGGTCGCTGGTCGCCTCGTCCAGCGACAGGTCCACCACCTCGGCGGTCACCGGCTGCCGGTCCGGATCGGCCCGCGCCACCAGTGTCGCCTGGTCCAACCCGGACAAGTGGGTGCGCCAGGCCTGCTCGGCGGCCTCCCGGTCCACGGCCGACAGCCAGCGCAGGTAGTCCCGGTAGGGGGTGACGGGCGCCAGCACGTCACCCGAGCCGCCGTGCCCGTACAGGGCGAACAGCTCCTCGAAGAACAACGACTCCGACCAGCCGTCGGTCAGGATGTGGTGCTGCGTCACGCACAGCATCCAGCGCTCCGCCGAGAAGCGGATCAGCGCCACGCGCAGCAGCGGCGGGGCCGCGAGGTCGAACCGGGCCGCCGCGTCGGCGAGGGAGAACTCCCGCAGCGCCTCGTCCTGCGCCGCCCGGTCGAGGTGGCTGAGGTCGATCTCCCGCCACGGCAGCTCCCACTCGCCCGGGACCACCTGCACCGGGCCGTCCAGGCCCTCGTGCCAGAAGCCGGACCGCAGGTTGGGGTGGCGGCGCAGCAGCGTGTCGAAGGCGGCGCGCAGGGCGGGCCCGTCGACGGCGTGCAGCAGCTCGACGAAGTTCTGCATCAGGTAGACGTCGAGGGCCCGGTCGTCGTAGACGGCGTGGAAGTACAGGCCCTCCTGCAACGGCGCCAGCGGCAGCACCTCCTCGACGTGCGGGAACACCGAGGCCAGCGCGGCCTCCTGCCCGGCGTCGAGGGTGACGAGCGGACCGGACGGCGCCAGGAAACCGCCCTCCTGGTCGCCGGCGTTGCGGGCCGCCGCGGCCATCCGCTCCACGGTCCGCTGTTCGAAGACGTCGCGCGGGGTGAGGACCAGACCCGCCTTGCGGGCCCGGGTCACCAGCTGGATGGAGACGATGCTGTCCCCGCCCAGCGCGAAGAAGTCGTCGTCGATCCCTGCCGAGGCGAGCCCCAGCACCTCCGCGAAGACGGCGCACAGCGCCTCCTCGCGGGCGTCGCGCGGCGGCCGCGACAGCTCCGCGCCGCCCAGCTCGGGCGCGGGCAGGGCGCCACGGTCCAGCTTGCCGCTGACGTTCGTCGGGAGCGAGTCCAGGGCCACCACGGCCGCCGGGACCATGTAGTCGGGCAGTACGGCGGTCAGCGCCTCGCGCAGCGCCGCCGGTTCGACGGAGCCGGTCACGTAGCCGACGAGCCGCTTGACCCCGGGGGTGTCCTCGCGGACCACCACGGCGGCGGACCCGACACGGGGCAGCGCGGCCAGGGCCGACTCCACCTCACCGAGCTCGATCCGGTAGCCGCGGACCTTCACCTGGTCGTCGGCCCGCCCCAGGAACTCCAGCTGCCCGTCGGTGCGCAGCCGTACGAGGTCGCCCGTGCGGTACATCCGCGAGCCCGCGGGCCCGTACGGGTCGGCCACGAACCGCTCGGCGGTCAGCGCGAACCGGCCCAGGTAGCCGCGGGCCAGTCCGTGACCCGCCAGGTACAGCTCACCGGGGGTCCCGGCCGGCGCGGGCCGCAGGGCGGAGTCCAGTACGCGGGCGCAGGTGTTGCCGATGGGCCGGCCCACGATCGGGGTGGCCGAGTCGGCCAGGTCGGCGCCGAGGGCGTCCACCGTGTACTCGGTGGGCCCGTACAGGTTCACCGACATGACCCCGGGGGCCGCGCGGACCTCGGTCCACAGCGCCTCGGGGACCGCCTCGCCGCCCAGCAGCAGCAGCCCCGGCCGGTGGTGCGAGCGGCTCAGCAGCCCCCACTCCAGCAGGGCGCCGGCGTAGGTGGGCGTCACGTCCATGGCGTCGATCCGGTGCTCGCGGACGTAGCCGACGGTGAATTCGGCGTCGCGGCGGCCGATCTCGTCCAGGACGTGCAGCTCGTGGCCCGAGACCAGCCAGAACAGCTGCTCCCACGAGGTGTCGAAGCTGAAAGAGGCGGTGTGCAGGGCCCGCAGCGGCCGCCCGCCGGCCGCCGCGACGGCGGGGGCGAAGACGTCCGCGATGTGGTTGGCGTACAGGTTCGACAGACCGCCGTGGGTCAGGACGACACCCTTGGGGCGGCCCGTGGATCCGGAGGTGTAGATCACGTAGGCCGGGTGCCCGGACTCCGTGCGCGGCGGCCGGAAACCCCCATCGAGCGAGGCGAGTTCCGCGGTGGTCCGCGCCGAGTCCAAGGCGATCCGGGCCGGTCCGCCCGCCGCCCCGGCGGGCAGCAGCGCGAGCGCCGCCTCCGTGGTCAGCACGCACACCGGCGCCGCGTCGTCCAGCATCAGGGCGATCCGGTCGGCGGGGTAGTCCAGGTCCAGCGGCAGGTAGGCGGCCCCCGACTTCAGGACGGCCAGGATGGCCACCACCGATGCGGCCGAGCGCGGCACGGCCAGCGCCACCACCGATTCGGGTCCGGCGCCGTGCGCGGCCAGCAGCGCGGCCAGCCGGTCCGCCCGGTCGTCGAGTTCCGCGAAGGTCAGCCGGTCGGGTCCCGCGACCACGGCGCACGCGTCCGGCGCCTGGGCGGCCCGCTCGGCGAACCGGTCGGCGACCGTACCGTCGGCCACGTCCCGCGCGGCGCCCGCCTCCGCGGTGCGCAGCTCCGCGCGGTCGGCGGCGGTCAGCGGCTCCAGCGTGCCCACCGGGCGGCCCGGGTTGCCGGCGACCTGGTCCAGCAGGGCGGTGAACCGCTCGGCCACCCGGGCGGCGGTCCGGGCGTCGAAGAGGTCCGGCCGGTAGTCCAGGGCCAGTTCGGCCCGCTCGTCCAGGGACACGGACAGGGTGAGCGGGTAGTGCGTGCCGTCCCGGGCCTCGACCCCCGTCACCCGCACCCCGTCGGAGAGCGGCGCACGGGCGGAGGGGTCCACCGGATAGTTCTCGATGACGACGAGGGTGTCGAACAGCTCGCCGCCGCCCGCCTGCTTCTGGATCAGGCGCAGGCCCAGGTGGTGGTGGGCGAGCAGGGCGTTCTGTTCGTCCCGGAACCGCCTCAGCAGGTCCCGGGCGCTCTCCCACGGCCGCGCGGTGAGCCGCACCGGCACGGTGGTGATGAACAGCCCGACCATCGACTCGACGCCGGGGATCTCCTCGGGCCGCCCCGCGACCGTCAGGCCGAAGACCACGTCCCGGCGGCCCGTCAGGCTGCCCAGCAGCAGCCCCCAGGCCGCCTGGATCACCGTACTGGGCGTGGTGCCGAGCGAGCGTGCCGCGGCCGTCAGCCGGGCGGTGGCCGCCTCGGACAGCTCCACGCGGTGCACGCCCGGCCGCACCGCCGTGCGGGAGGCGTCGGCCGGGGCCACCAGCACGGCCTCGTCCAGCCCGGCCAGCGAGGTCCGCCAGGCGCCCTCGGCGCCCGGGACGTCCTGCGCCTTCAGCCACTTGAGGTAGTCGCGGTAGGGGCGCACCGGCTGCTGGGCCGAGGGGTCGCCGTCGCTCTCGTAGAGCGCGAGGAGGTCCCCGACGAGCAGCGGCATCGACCAGCCGTCGACCAGGATGTGGTGCACGGTGACCACCAGGAGGTGGTCGCCCTCGCCCCGGCGCACGAGCAGCAGCCGCAGCAGCGGCGGCCGGTGCAGCTCGAACCGACGGTCCAGCTCGGCCCGTTCCACCCGCCCCACCGCGGCCTGCGAGGGGTCCGCCGACAGGTCCGCGCGGCCGAGCACGAAGGTCACCTCGGCCGGCACGAACTGCACCGGCTGCGGTACGCCCTCGTGCCAGAAGCCGGCCCGCAGGTTGGGGTGGCGGCGCAGCAGTGCCGCGCCCGCCCGCTCCATCCGGTCCGCGTCGACGGGGCCGGCCAGCGACACGGAGACCTGCACCGTGTACACGTCCGGCGCGCCCGCGTCGTAGACGGAATGGAACAGCATGCCCTGCTGCAAGGGGGACAGCGGAAGCATGTCCTCGATTCGAGCCTGCGTCACTGCTGGGCCCTCCACATTTCTTCGAGCATGGTGATCTGGTCCTGGTCGAGATCGACCAGGTCGAGGTCCGAGGGGGTGTGCCCCGCGGACGTGCCGCCGTCGGCCCAGGCGGCGAGGGCGTCCACGGCGGCCGTCCAGCCGTCCGCGAGCTGCCCCACGGTGTCCTGGGAGAGCGCCCCGCCCGCCCAGGTGAAGTGGGCGGTGAGTTCCGGCCCGCCGTCCCCGTCGGTGATCTCCGCGGTGATCTCCAGTACGTGGGAGAGCGGCATCGCCGGGTCGGGGCGGGCGGACAGGGCGTCCGCCTCCGGGGCCGGGCCCCAGGCGGAATCGGCCCGGCCGGTCTGCCGGCCCAGGTAGTTCCACAGGATCTCGGCCCGGGCCGCCGGGTCGAACAGGCGTGCCGTGGCCTGGTTGTTGTACCGGAGCAGGCCGGCGCCGAGCCCGCCGTCGGGCACGGCCCGCAGCAGCTCCTTGACCTCCTTGAGCAGCGCCCCGGCGTCCGCGCGGCCGGCGGCGACCGCCGCCGGGTCGTAGGTGCCCACCGGCAGCCGCAGCGGGTGGATGCTGGTCAGCCAGCCCACCGTGCGGGTCAGGTCGGCGCCCGGCAGCAGTTCCTGCTCCCGGCCGTGACCCTCCAGGTCCACCGTGAACCCGTCCGGTCGGGGCCGGCCCGAGCGGGCCGCCCAGTCACCGACCGCCAGCGCCAGCGCGCTCAGCAGGGTGTCCCCGACCGTGCCGTGGAAGGCCGCCGGAACGGCCTGGAGCAGCGGGGCCGTGCGCTCCGCGGAGATCCGTACGGACAGGCGGCGCGCGGTGGCCGCCGTGTCGGTGGCCGGGTCCAGCGGACGTCCAGCGAGCAGCGGCCCACCCGGGGCGGCTGCCAGCCAGCGGTCCAGCTCGGCGGTGCGGCGCGGGCTCTGCGCCTCGGCCAGCAGGTGCGTGGTCCAGGCCCGCAGCGGGGTGCCGACCGGCTCCAGGACGGGCGTCCGGCCCGCGGCGGCGGCCTCGTGGGCCGCCTGGAGGTCGGGCAGCAGGATCTGCCAGGACACCTCGTCCACCGCGAGGTGGTGGGCGACCAGCAGCAGCCGGCCCGGCTCGGCCGGACCCCGGTCGAGGTGCACGGCGCGCACCAGCGCCCCCGATTCGGGATCCAGCAGCCGCCAGACGCGCTCGGACTCGGCGGTGACCAGCTCGCGCAGGGCGGCCTCCGACAGGCCCGCCGCGTCCACGCCCTCCAGGACGGCGGCGGCGTCCACCGCACCCGCCGGCCGGATCTCCGCGCTCCACACCCCGGGGCGGGGCACGGTCAGCAGTTGGCGCAGCCCGTCGTGGTGGTCCAGTACGGCCTGCAGCGCGGCGGCCAGGTGCGGGCGCCGGGCCCCGGCGGGCAGTCGGACCAGCCGGGCCTGCGCGAACGAGGCGAACGGGCCGCCCCGTTCGGCCAGCCAGGAGGCGACCGGGGGCAGGGGCAGCGGGCCGGGACCGGCATCGGTCGTGCGGGCGGCGGGCGCGGCCGCGCCCTCGGGCACCGTGGCGACCGAGGCCAGCGCCGCCGGGGTCGGGTGCGTGAAGACCTGACGCGCGGAGACGGTCAGCCCGGCCTTGCGGGCCAGCCCCACCAGCCGGATGGAGACGATGCTGTCGCCGCCGAGCTCGAAGAAGTTGGCGTCGGGGCCGACCCCGGGCAGGCCCAGCACCTCACCCATCAGGGCGCTCAGGATCTGCTCGGGGGTCCCGGCGGGGACCTGAGCGGCTTGCGGGAGCGGTGCGGCCGGTACGGCGATCACCGGCGCGGGCAGCGCCCGCCGGTCCAGCTTGCCGTTGGCCGACAGCGGCAGCTGCTCCAGCACCGTGAACACGGCCGGGACCATGTACTCGGGCAGCCGGGCGGCGGCCAGGGCGCGCAGGGCGGCCGGGTCGACGGTGGCGCCGGGTACGGGGACCGCATAGGCCACCAGGCGGCGCACGCCGGGCTGGTCCTCGCGGACGACGACCGCGGCCCGGTCCACCTCGGGCGCGCCGGTCAGGACCGCCTCGATCTCGCCGAGTTCGATGCGGAACCCGCGCAGCTTGACCTGGTCGTCGGTGCGGCCGAGGTAGTCGAGCCGGCCGTCCGCGAGGCGGCGTACGAGGTCGCCGGTGCGGTACATCCGGGTGCCGGGGGCGCCGTGCGGGTCGGCGACGAAGCGTTCGCCGGTGAGCGCGGGGCGGCCGAGGTAGCCGCGGGCCAGCTGGACGCCGGCCAGGTACAGCTCGCCGGGTACCCCGACGGGTACCGGCCGCAGCCGCTCGTCGAGCACGTACACGCGGGTGTTCCACACCGGCAGGCCGATGGAGGCCGAGGCCCGTCCTTCGGCGGCGGTGAGCGCCGTGCAGGCACCGGAGGTGACGTCGACGGCCGCCTCCGTGGGGCCGTAGAGGTTCTCCAGCGCCACCGGGGCGCCGGCGGCCGAGGCGTGGAAGCGGGTGACGAGCTCGCTGGGCAGGGCCTCGCCGCTGCACACGACCAGGCGCAGGGACGAGCAGTCGGCCACGGCGCTCTCCCCGAGGAAGGCGGCGAGCATGGACGGGACGAAGTGCAGGACCGATACGCGCTGTTCGCGGATCAGCTCGGCGAGGTACAGCGGGTCCTTGTGCCCGTCCGGACGGGCGATGACCAGCGGGACGCCCTCGGCGAGCGGCCAGAAGAACTCCCACACCGACACGTCGAAGCTCGCCGGGGTCTTCTGCAGCACCCGGTCTCCCGGGCGCAGGGCGTAGGCGCCCTGCATCCACTGCAGCCGGTTGACGATCGCCTCGTGCTCGACCAGCACGCCCTTGGGCATGCCGGTGGAGCCGGAGGTGAAGATCACGTAGGCGGGATGGCGGGGCAGCAGGGGCTCGCGCCGCTCGGCCTCGGCCAGGTCCGAGCCGTCCAGCTCGGTCAGGCGTGACCGGACGCGGGGGGAGTCCAACAGGACCCGCTCCCTGCCCACTTCGGGGGAGAGCAAGGTTCCCGACAGTGTGTCGGTAAGTATCAGGACGGGCTCGGCGGTACGGGTCATGTACGCGAGGCGGTCGGTCGGCAGGCCGAGGTCGAGCGGCAGGTAGGCACCGCCCGCCCGGACCACCGCGTGCAGGGCGACCACCAGGTCGAAGGAGCGCGGCAGGGCCACTGCCACCACCGACTCCGGGCCGACCCCGGAGCCGATCAGCAGCCGCGCCAGCCGGTTCACCCGCTCCTCGAAGTCGGCGCGCGACAGCTCGCGCCCCTCGAAGACCAGCGCGGGGCCGGTCTCCTCCTTCGAGCCCGCCGCCACCAGGGCGGCCAGCGTCCGCGGTCCGCACGGGGCGCGGTCGGTGTCGTTCCAGCCGTTCAGCGCGAGCTCCCGCTCCGCCGGGTCGAGCACCTCGACCGCCGAGACCGGCCGGTCCGGCGCCGCCACGACCGCGTCCAGCAGCAACAGCAGCCGCCGGGCCAGCAGTTCGACGGTCGCACGGTCGAAGAGGTCGGTCGCGAAGCGGATGCCGCCCGCGATCGCCCCGTGCTCCTGGGAGGCCCCGAAGGCGATCTCCAGATCGAACTTGGCGCCGCCGGTCTCCACCGTGAACTCCCGCGCCGGCAGCCCGAACAGCTCCGGAACGGCACTGTCGGTGGAGTGGTAGGTCACCATCGTCTGGAACAGCGGGTTGCGCGAACGGGAGCGCTCCGGATCCACCGCCTCGACCACCGCCTCCAGCGGCAGATCGGCGTGGGCGAAGGCCGCCAGCCCGGTGTCCCGCACCCTCGCCACCAGCTCGGCGAAGCTCGGGTCCCCGGACAGATCGGCGCGCAGCACCAGCGTGTTGAGGAAGAAGCCGACGAGCCCGTCGACCTCCTCGCCCTCCCGCGCCGACACCGGACTGCCGAGCGGGATGTCCGTACCCGCACCCAATCGGTGCAGCAGCGCCGCGACGGCCGCGTGCGCCACCATGAACAGCGTCGCCCCACCCTCCCGGGCGATCCTCGCCAGCCCGGCCCCGGTCCGCGCCGGGACCTCGAAGGTCACCACGCCGCCCCCGTACGAGGGGACCGCCGGCCGCGGCCGGTCGGCGGGCAGTGCCAACTCCGCGGGGGCGCCGGCCAGCGCCCGCTGCCAGTACGCGGCCTGCCGGCCCGCCACCGACTCCGGGTCGCCGGCGTCACCGAGCAACTCCCGCTGCCACAGCGCGAAGTCGGCGTACTGCACCGGCAGCGGGGCGAAATCAGGCTCAGCGCCCGCCGACCGGGCGGCGTATGCCCGGTCCAGGTCGGCCAGCAGGGGGCCGGCCGAACCCTCGTCCGTGATGATGTGGTGCACCAGCACCACCAGCAGGTGGTCGTCGGGCGCGGCCCGCAGCAGCGTGACCCGCACCGGGGGCTCGGCGGCCAGGTCGAAGACGTGCCCGCCGGCGCGGACCGCCTCCTCCTCCAGCCGGTCCGCCGGCACGTCGCGCACGGTCAGCGCCACACCGGACCGCTCGGCCGGCAGGACCACCTGGTACGGCTCGCCCTCGTGCTCACGGAACACGGTCCGCAGGCTCTCGTGGCGGGCGACCAGATCGCCCACCGCCGCCTCCAGGGCCTCCGCGTCCACCGGACCGTGCAACCGCACCGCGAGCGGCACGTTGTAGGTGGTGTCCGGACCGCGCACGCTGTCCAGCAGCCACAGCCTGCGCTGCGCGAAGGACAACGGCAGTCGCTCGGGCCGCGTGGCGGCCGCCGCGAGGCGCGGGCGCCCCGCGCCGGTGCGCTCCGCGAGGAGG
Organism: Streptomyces sp. NBC_01439; assembly: GCF_036227605.1. Taxonomy (GTDB): domain Bacteria; phylum Actinomycetota; class Actinomycetes; order Streptomycetales; family Streptomycetaceae; genus Streptomyces. Next base: position 8,922,644 of record NZ_CP109487.1, read on the forward strand.
GCGGACAGCGCGGCGACCGTCCGCGTCTCGAAGAGGTCGCGGACGGCGCAGTCCACGTCCAGGGCGGCCCGGAAGCGACTCACGGCGCGGGCGGCGAGCAGCGAGTGGCCGCCGAGGGCGAAGAAGTCGTCCTCCACGCCGACCGGGTCCAGGCCCAGCACGTCGCCCAGGATCCCCGCGAGGATCTCCTCGCGGGCGTTGCGCGGCGCCCGCGAGGCACCCGCGACCGGCGCGGCGGGCGCCGGCAGCGCCCGCCGGTCCAACTTGCCGTTGGCCGTCGTCGGGAGCACCGCCAGCGGCACCACCACGGCCGGGACCATGTACTCGGGCAGGCGGGCGGCGGCCAGGGCGCGCAGGGCGGCCGGGTCGACGACGGCTCCGGGTACGGGGACCGCATAGGCCACGAGGCGCTGCACGCCGGACTGGTCCTCGCGGACCACGACGGCGGCCTGCGCCACGTCCGGCGCGCCGGTCAGCACGGCCTGGATCTCGCCGAGTTCGATGCGGAACCCGCGCAGCTTGACCTGGTCGTCGGTGCGGCCGAGGTAATCCAGCCGCCCGTTCCGGCTCCAGCGCACCACGTCGCCGGTGCGGTACATCCGGGTGCCGGGGGCGCCGTGCGGGTCGGCGACGAAGCGTTCGCCGGTGAGCGCGGGGCGGCCCAGGTAGCCGCGAGCCAGCTGGACGCCGGCCAGGTACAGCTCGCCGGGGACCCCGACGGGCACCGGCCGCAGCCGCTCGTCGAGCACGTACACGCGGGTGTTCCACACGGGGCTGCCGATGGAGGCGGAAGCGGTACCCGCCCCCGCTCCGGGCGTCGGGCAGTCCGCGGCGGTGACGTCGACGGCCGCCTCGGTGGGGCCGTACAGGTTGGCCAGGCGGGTCGCGCCGCCGGGAGCGGAAGCGTGGAAGCGGGTGACGAGCTCGCTCGGCAGCGCCTCGCCGCTGCACACGACCAGACGCAGGGACGGGCAGTCCGCGACGGCGGCCTCACCCAAGAAGGCGGCGAGCATGGATGGGACGAAGTGGAGCACGGACACGCGCTGTTCGCGGATCAGCTCGGCGAGGTAGCGCGGGTCCTTGTGGCCCTCGGGGCGGGCGATGACCAGCGGGACGCCCTCGGCGAGCGGCCAGAAGAACTCCCACACCGACACGTCGAAGCTCGCCGGGGTCTTCTGGAGCACCCGGTCGGTGGAGTCGAGACCGTACGCGTCCTGCATCCAGCGCAGCCGGTTGACGATCGCCTCGTGCTCGACCAGCACGCCCTTGGGCATGCCCGTGGAGCCGGAAGTGAAGATCACGTAGGCGGGGTGGCGGGGTAGCAGCGGCGCGCGCCGCTCCGCGTCCGCGACCGGACCGCCCGGCAGCGCGGCCAGCTCGGCCGCCCGCTCGGGAGCGTCCAGGACGAGGATCTCGGTGTCGGGCAGCTCCGGCAGCGCCCCCAGCGAGGGCAGGTCAGTCAGCAGGCAGACCGGCGCGGCGGTTTCCGCCATGTACGCGAGGCGCTCGGTCGGCAGGCCGAGGTCGAGCGGCAGGTAGGCACCGCCCGCCCGGACCACCGCGTGCAGGGCGACCACCAGGTCGAAGGAGCGCGGCAGGGCCACTGCCACCACCGACTCCGGGCCGACCCCGGAGCCGATCAGCAGCCGCGCCAGCCGGTTCACCCGCTCCTCGAAGTCGGCGCGCGACAGCTCGCGCCCCTCGAAGACCAGGGCCGGGGCCAGCGGATCGCGCCGGGAGCCGGCCGCGGCCAGGGAGTCCAGGGTCTGCGGCGCCACCGGCCGGACGGTGTCGTTCCACCCGTCCAGCACCCGGGCCCGCTCGGCGGGGTCCAGCAGCTCCAGCTCGGCCAGCGGGACCTCCGGGGCCGCCGCGGCCGCGCCGAGCAGCCGCAGCAGCCGGGCCAGCAGGGAGCGTACGGTCTCCGCGTCGAACAGGTCGGTCGCGTACCGCACCCCGCAGTTCATCGCAGCGGGCGCGCCGGCCGTGCCCGGAGTGCGGCGGAACAGGATCTCCAGGTCGAACTTGGCGTCTCCCGCGGCGACCGGGAACTCCTCGGCCGCCAGGGAGCCGAGGGCGCGCAGCGGCTCGGCTCCGCCGTCCTCGTAGGCCACCATCGTCTGGAACAGCGGATGGCGCGACAGCGAGCGCTCCGGGTTGACCGCCTCGACGACCGCGTCGAAGGGCAGCTCGGCGTGGGCGAGGGCGGCCGCTCCGAAGGCGGCGGTCCGGCGCAGCAGTTCGGCGAAGGACGGCCCGCCCGCCAGGTCGGCCCGGATGACCAGGGTGTTCACGAAGAACCCGACCAGCTCGTCCAGGGCCTCCTCGCCGCGCCCCGCCACCGGACTGCCCAGCGGGATGTCCGTGCCGGCGCCGAGCCGGTGCAGCAGCGCCGCCACGGCCGCGGTCACCACCGTGTACATCGTGGTGCCCCGCTCCCCGGCCAGGGCCTCCAGCTCCGCCACGAGTTCGGGCGGCAGGGCCGCGCTCACGGTCCGGCCCTCGTGCGTGGGGCGGGCCGGGCGCGGGCGGTCGGCCGGCAGCTCCAGCTCCTGCGGCAGCCCCGCCAGGGCCTCGCGCCAGAACTCCGCCTGGCGGTGCGCCACCGAACCGGGGACCGCGGGGTCGCCCAGCAGATCGCGCTGCCACAGCGCGTAGTCCGCGTACTGGACCGCGGGCGGTGCGGTCTGAAGGATCCCGCCCGCGCACCGGGCCGCGTAGGCGGCGGCCAGGTCGGCGAGCAACGGGCCGGCCGACCACTCGTCGCCGGCGACGTGGTGCAGCAGCAGGAGCAGCACCTGCTCGTCGGCGGCGGTGCGCAGCACGGTCACCCGCAGCGGAGCCTCGGTCGCCAGGTCGAAGGCGTGCCCGGCCGCCGCGTCGATGCTCCGGCCCAGATCGGCCGGTTCGACGTCGGCCACCTCGAAGGGCACGACCGCCTCCGAAGGCTCCAGCACCTGCTGGTACGGACCCTCGGAGTCCTCCGCGAACACGGTGCGCAGCGCCTCGTGCCGGGCCGTCACCTCCCGCACGGCCGCCTCCAGCGCGGCCGGGTCCAGCTCCCCGCGCAGCCGCAGGGCCAACGGGATGTTGTACGTCGCGTTCGGGCCCTCCATCCGGTGCAGGAACCACAGCCGGGCCTGGGCGTACGACAGCGGCAACCGCACCGGGCGCGGACCCGCCGCGAGCACCGGACGGACCGCCGCACGGCGGTCGGCCAGTCGCTCGGCGAGCGCCGCGACCGTGCGCAGCTCGAACACGTCCCGCACCGAGCACTCGATGCCCAGCGCCGTCCGGATCCGGGCCACCACGCGGGTGGCCAGCAGGGAATGCCCGCCGAGCCGGAAGAAGTCCTCGTCGGCGCCGACCCGGGAGACGTCCAGCACCTGGGCGAAGACCTCGGCGATCCGCTCTTCGGCGGCCCCGCGCGGGGCCCGCCCGGAGGCATCGGCCGCCACGACCGGAACCGGTAGCGCCGCCTTGTCGAGCTTGCCGTTCACGTTCGTCGGCAGCACCGGCAGCACCATCACGGCGGCCGGGACCAGGTGTTCGGGCAGCCGCTCGGCCAGTTCCGCCCGCAGCCGGACCGGATCGGCCGGGCCCGTGACGTAGCCGACCAGTCGCGGCAGACCCGGGGTGTCCTCGCGGACCACCACGGCGGCGGAGGTCACCCCGTCCAGGGCGGCCAGCTCGGCCTCCACCTCGGCCGGCTCCACCCGGAAGCCGCGGATCTTGACCTGGTCGTCGACCCGGCCGAGGAACTCCAGCAGGCCGTCGGCCCGCCACCGTACGAGGTCACCGGTGCGGTACATCCGGAACCCGGAGGCATCGAACGGATCTGCGACGAAACGTTCCGCCGTGAGCGCGGGCCGGCCCAGGTAACCGCGGGCGCTCTGCTCGCCCGCCAGGTACAGCTCACCCGGCACGCCCACCGGCACCGGCCGCAGCCGCCCGTCCAGCACGTGCGCCCGGCTGTTGTCGAGCGGCCGACCGACCACCGGCGTGACGCAGTCGTCCACCCGCGCCACCAGGGCGTCCACGGTGAACTCGGTGGGCCCGTAGTAGTTGACGACCTCCACCCCGGGGACGGTGCGCAGCTCCTCCCACAGCGCGGGCGGCACGGCCTCGCCGCCCAACAGGAACAGCGGCGGGCACCACTCGCCCGCCAGCAACCCGGCGTCCACCAGCTGCCGGCCGTACGAGGGGGTGACGTCGAGCGTGTCGATCCGCTGCGCGCGCACGTACGCCACGACCGCGTCGGCGTCCCGGCGCCCGTACTCGTCCAGGACGTGCAGCTCGTGACCGGCCACCAGCCACAGCAGCTGCTCCCACGAGGAGTCGAAGGAGAAGGAGGCGGTGTGCAGCGCCCGCACCCGGCGCCCCAGCCGCTGGGCGACCGGCAGGTACAGCTCCCGCTCGTGGTCGCGGAAGAGCCGGGTCAGACCGGCGTGCCGCAGCACGACCCCCTTGGGTCGGCCGGTGGAACCGGAGGTGTAGATGACGTACGCGGCGTGCTCGGGGTCCACGGCGACGTCCGCCCCGGGCACGGCGGCGGCCAGCGCCTCCACCGTCGCCGGGTCGTCCAGGACCACCAGGTCCGTGCCGGGCAGCCGATCGGCGACCGCCCGGGTGGTCACCGCGCACACGGGCGAGGCGTCGCCGAGCATGAACGCGATCCGCTCGGCGGGGTGGTCCAGGTCCAGCGGCAGGTAGGCGCCGCCCGCCTTCAGTACGGCGAGCGTGGCCACCACGGAGTCGGCGGAGCGCGGAACGGCCAGGGCCACCACCGCGTCCGGTCCGACACCGTGTTCGGCCAGCACGGCCGCCAACCGGCCCGCGCGGTCCTCCAGTTCCGCGAAGGTGAGGCGCTGCTCCCCGGCGACCACGGCCACCGCTTCCGGAGCCGCGGCCGCCCGGGCCGCGAACACCTCGGTGACCGCACCCGGCTCCACCGGCCGGTCCGTGTCGTTCCAGCGGGCCAGCCGGGCCCGCTCGGCCTCGTCCCGCAGCTCCCACCAGGACACCGGGTCCGCCGGGGCCGCCACCGCCGCGGCGAGCGCGCGCAGCAGCCGCCGGACGAAGGTCTCCACGGTCGCGCGGTCGAACAGCGCGGTCGCGTAGAACACTTCCAGTTCGAGGTCCTCGCTGTGGGCCGCGTCCGAGAAGGTGATGTCGAGGTCGAACTTGGTGACCCCGGGGTCCACCCGGTCCACCCGGGCCGGCTGCCCGAACAGGTTCGCCACGTCCTGGGTCACCGTGCTGTGCGAGACCATCGTCTGGAACAGCGGATGGCGGGAGAGCGAGCGCTGCGGGTTGACCTCCTCCACGACCGTGTCGAAGGGCAGGTCGGCGTGGTCGAGCGCGGCCAGGTCGGCCGTGCGCACCCGCTCCAGCAGATCCCTGAAGGACGGGTCGCCGGACAGGTCCGTGCGCAGCACCACCGTGTTGACGAAGAAGCCGACGAGCTCGTCGAGCGCGCTGTCGCTCCGCCCGGCGACCGGGCTGCCGAGCACGATGTCCTCGCCGGCACCGAGCCGATGCAGCACCGCGGCCACGGCCGCGTGCACCACCATGAACACGCTGGTGCCGGTTTCGCGGGCCAGCGAGCGCACCGCGGTCGCCAGTTCGCGCGGCACCGCCTTGAAGACCATGGCACCGGCGGGGTCGGCCACCGCCGGGCGCGGCCGGTCGGCCGGCAGCCCGGCCTCCGGAGGCAGCTCCGCCAGGGCCCCGCGCCAGTACGCCGCCTGCGTCGCGGCGAGCGAACCGTCGGTCCGCGCCTCGCCCAGCAGCTCCCGCTGCCACAGCGCGAAGTCGGCGTACTGCACGGTCGGAACCCCGAGCTGCGGGTCCTCGCCGGCGCACCGGGCCGCGTACGTCCGCTCCAGGTCGTGCAGGAACGGCCCCATCGACCACTCGTCGCTCGCGATGTGGTGCAGCAGCACCACCAGCGCGTGCTCCCCGCGCGCCCCGTCGCGCACCAGCGTCACCCGCAGCGGGGCCTCCCCGGACAGGTCGAAGAGGTGCCCCAGCGCCGCCGCGACCGCAGCCTCGAACGCGTCGGCGGCCACGTCGTGGACGTGCAGCCGCACTCCGGCCTCCGCCAGGTCCAGCACCCGCTGGTACGGCTCCCCGGCCCGCTCCCCGAACACGGTGCGCAGGGTCTCGTGGCGGCCCGCCACGTCGCGCAGGGCAGCGTCCAGGGCGTCCGCGTCGAGCGCCGTGTCGAACCGCACCACGAACGGGATGTTGTAGGTGGCGCTCGGCCCCTCCACCTGGTGCACGAACCACAGGCGCTGCTGGGCGTACGAGAGCGGCAGCGGGTCGGGGCGCGGACCCGCGACGGGCGCCGGACGGGCGGCGGCCGTGCGTCCGGCCAGCCGCACGGCGAGCGCGGCCACCGTGCGCGCCTCGAACACGTCCCGGATCCCGCACTCGGTGCCCAGGGCCGTCCGCACCCGGGCGATCACCCGCGCGGCGAGCAGCGAATGGCCGCCGAGGGTGAAGAAGTCGTCGTCGGGGCCCACGGTTTCCAGGCCGAGCACGTCGGCGAAGACCCCGCAGAGGATCTCCTCGCGGGCGCCGCGCGGCGCCCGCGCCCCGCTGCCCGCCAGCGCCGCGAGATCGGGGGCGGGCAGGGAGCGGCGGTCGATCTTCCCGTTGGCGGTCAGCGGGAAGGCGTCGAGGACGACCACGGCGGACGGGACCATGTACTCGGGCAGCCGCTCGGCCAGCGCCCGGCGCAGGCCCGCCGCGTCGGGGGCGGGGCCCTGGGCGGCCGGGGTGACGTAGCCGACGAGGTGCGGGAAGCCGGGAAGGTCCTCGCGGACCAGCGCGACTGCCCGGTCCACGCCCTCACCGGCGGTCAGCGCGCTCTCGATCTCGCCGAGTTCGATGCGGAAGCCGCGCAGCTTGACCTGGTCGTCGACGCGGCCGAGGAAGGCGATCCGGCCGTCCGCGTGGCGGCGCACGAGGTCGCCGGTGCGGTACATCCGGCTGCCGGCCGGGCCGTACGGGTCGGCGACGAAACGTTCCGCCGTCAGCGCGTGCCGGCCGAGGTAGCCGCGGGCCAGCTGGTCCCCGGCGAGGTACAGCTCCCCGGGACGGTCGACGCCGACCGGGCGCAGGGCCCCGTCGAGGACATGGGCGCGGGTGTTCCAGAAGGGCACCCCGATGTCCGGGACCCCGGTGTGGGCGGGGTCGAGCCGGCGGGAGGTCGCCCAGACGGTGACCTCGGTCGGGCCGTACACGTTGGTGACCGAGCGCGCGGTGCCCGCGAGGCGTTCGGCGAGCGCGGCGGGCAGCGCCTCCCCGCCGACGAGCACCCGGGTGCCGCCGAGCGAGGCCGGACGGCCGTCCTCCAGGAGGGCGTGCCACAGCGACGGCGTGGCCTGCATGACGGTGGGGCGGTGGGCATCGACGAGCGTGGCCAGCGCGGCCGGGTCCCGTACGGTGTCGCGGTCGGCCAGGACCACCGTGGCGCCGCTGATCAGCGGGGTGTGGATCTCCAGGGCGGCGATGTCGAAGGAGATGGTGGTGACCGCGACGAGCCGCTGTCCGGCGGCCAGTTCGAGCTCGTGGGCCTGCATGCGCAGGAAGTTGGCCAGGGCCGCGTGCGGGACGACGACCCCCTTGGGGCGGCCCGTGGAGCCGGAGGTGTAGATCACGTACGCGGGGTGGTCGCCGGTCAGCGACGCGGTCCGGTCGGCGTCCGCGGGGGCGTCGGCGGCGGCGTCGGCGAGCTCGGTGAGGGCGTCGGGGGCGTCGAGGACGACGGTCTCGACCCCGTCCACGACCGGGGCCGCGGCCGCGTGGTCCAAGGTGGTCAGGACGCACAGCGGGCGGGCGTCCTCGACCATGAACTCCAGCCGGTCGGCCGGGTAGTCGAGGTCGAGCGGCAGATAGGCGGCGCCCGACTTCAACACGGCGAGCAGGGCCACCACGAGGTCGGCGGTACGGGGCAGCGCCAGGCCGATGATGCTCTCCGGGCCGGCGCCGCGGCCGATGAGCAGCCGGGCGAGCCGGTTGGCGCGCTCGTCCAGGGCGGCGTAGTCCAGGGTGTCGGCGCCCGCGATCACGGCGGGCACCTCGGGGTGCAGCCGGGCGGCGTGCTCGAAGGCGTCGACGACGGTGCCGGCCGGTACCGGGTGGTCGGTGTCGTTCCAGTCGAGCAGCAGCGCGTCACGGGCGGCCGGTGCGATCAGGTCCGGGCGCCCGACGGGCGCCTGCGGCCCGGCCGCCGCGGCCTCGTGCAGGAAGTGCGCGAACTCGGCGCGGCGCGCGGCCAGCGCCCGGGCGTCGTACGCCTGCGGGTTGGCGTCGAGCTCGAAGCGGATCCTGCCCTCGGCGGCGTCGTGGTAGACACCGAGCGTCAGGTCGTCCACCGGGCCGGCGGCGACGTTGTGCACCGAGCCGGCCGATCCGGCGAAGTCGAGGGAGTTGTCGAAGGCCTTGATGTTGACCATGGGCCCCAGCAGGCCCTGCTCGCGACCGGACAGTCCGAGGTCGCGGCGGATGTCCTCGGCGCGGTAGCGCTGGTGGCGGCGCAGGTCGCGGACGTCGGCGGCGACCGCGGCGACCAGCTCCGCCAAGGGGGTCTGCGGGCGGACGGCCACGCGCAGCGGCAGCACGTTGACGACCATGGACGGCACCTTGAGGGCCGCCGAGCCGAGCCGCGCCATGGCGGGCACGGACAGCAGCACGTCCCGGCTGCCGGTGGCCCGGTGCAGGTAGGCGGCGAACGCGGCGGTCATCACATCGGCCCAACTGGCCCTGGCCGCACGGGCGATGGCGAGCAGGCCCGCCGTCTCCTCTTGGGTCAGCGCGGCGCCGTCGCGCAGGAAGGCGTGCGCCGCGGGGAAGCGGGCACCGCTCAGCGGCTCCGGCTCGGGGTGGTCCGCGAGCCGCTCCAGCCAGTAGGCGCGGTCCTCGGCGAACCGCGGCGAGGCGCGGTAGGCGCGCTCCTCGGCCAGGATCACCTCGAGCCCGCCGAACGGGTCGGGCGTCGGCTCCTCGTCCGCGACGAGGGCCGTGTAGATCTCGGCGGTGCGGCGCGAGAGCAGGGAGAAGCCGAAGGCGTCCAGCACGATGTGATGGGCCCGCTGGTACCAGAGGGTGCGGTCCGGGCCGACCTTGTGCAGCGTGAACACGTACAGGGAGTCCCGGACAGGGTCCACCGGGCGGGCCATGTCGGCGCGCATGAGGGACAGTGCGGTGCCGTACGGGTCGTCCTGGCCGGTGTGGTCGAGCACGGCGACCAGCGGTCCGGCGGCCGGGCCGCTCCAGGCGACCTGGTACGGCTCGCCGTCGGGGTCCTCCGCGAAGCGCGCCGTGAGCGCCTCGCTCTCGGCGACCGTCTGCCGCAGCGCGCTCACGAACAGACCGGCGTCCAGCGGGCCGTCGATCTCGACGTACTGGCCGACGTTGTAGACCGGGGAGTCGGGATCGAGCCGTTGGCCGTACCAGACACCGGTCTGGGCCCCGGTGAGGGGGAGGCGCTGGGAGGGACGCTCGGTCATGGACATCGTGCTCCAGATTCGCTGCGGGTCCCCGTCCGGTGGCGGGACCGGCGGGGGAGGTCGACGGGATGCGGGGGCCTGCGGGCAGGCGGGGGAGCCCCGTTAGACGGCGGGGGCGGCGGGGGCTGCGGGCTTCAGACCGGCGGTTCCGGTGTCGGTGCCGGTTCCGGGCCCGCCGTCGTGACCGCCCTCCTCCTCCTGCTCCTCGCGGGGAAGGGTGGCCCTGCGCAGGCCGGGTACGGCGATCGCCACGGCGACGGCGGCCACGGCGCAGATCGCGCCGTTGACGACGGCCGCCCCGCCGGGGCTGAACCAACGGGCGAGGGCGGCGACCTCGACGTCGCCGACGACGCCTCCGGTGGTGCCCTGCGTGGTGATGACGCTGACGATGCGGCCGCGCAGCCGGTCGGGGGTGCTGTGCTGGACGAGCGCGTACTCGAGGATCTCGTACACCGTGCCGGCGGCGCCGCCCAGGGCGAGCAGCGCGAAGGCGACCCAGATGTTGCCGCTGAGTCCGAAGCCCACGGCGGACAGGCCGCCCGTGAAGGCCGCGATGATCAGCAGTCGGCCGGGCCGGGCGGCCCGGGTCAGCCAGCCGCTCGTGGCGGAGACGGCGACCGCGCCGACGGCGGGGGCGGTGTAGAGGAGCCCGAGCATGACCTCGCCGCCGTGGAACTGACGGTCGACCATCTCGGGGAAGAGCACCACCGGGAGGTTGAAGAGGGCCATCACGCCGCCGAGGGCGAGCAGGCCGCCGACGACGCGGTTGCGCACGGCGTACCTGAAGGCCACCAGCAGCGATCCGCTGTCAGCGCCGTACTCCTCGTCGTCCTCGTCGTCCTTGACCGGGGGCAGGGGCCGGATCCGGGAGATCAGGAGGGTGGTGACGGCCGTGGTGACGGCCGTGAAGGCGAAGACCGGGCCGGGCCCCCACAGTGCGAGGAGCAGGCCGCCCAGGAACGGCGCGCTGACGGAGCCGATCTCACCGGTCAGCGAGATGAGGGCACCCGCGGCGGGAAGTTGGTCGGGGCGCACGAGCGTCGGGGCGACGGCCATCAGGGCCGTTACGCTGACGCCCGTGGCGAGGCCGTCCCAGGCGACGCACACGTAGATGCCCCACAGGGTCGGGTCCGGCAGCATCGCGTTCACGGCGAGGCCGGCGAAGGCGAGGGCGGCGGCGCCGCGGGCGCACACGATCAGCCGCCGGCGGTCGGTCCGGTCGGCCATGACGCCGCCCCAGAGCGAGCCGAGCAGCACGGTGACGCTCATGATCATGCTGACGACGGCGACGTTGAAGGTGGACCGTGTCAGTCCGTACACCTGGGCGGACAGGGCCACCGTCGCCATGCCGAGGCCGAACAAGGACACCACGCGGGCGATGAAGATGGCGCGGAAGTCCCCACTGGCGCGCAGGGGTTCGATGTCTATGACGAAGTCACGCAGAGGCACGGCAGGCTCCGGGGCGGGCAGGTGCGGGGGAGGGTGGGGTCAGGGCGCTGCGGTGAGCAACTCGGCCCACCGGCGCAGCGTCGGCCGTTCGGCGAGGTCCACGAAGCTGATGCGGGCGCCTTCGGCCCGCCATTTCTCGACGAGTGACATCAGGCGGATGGAGTCGAGTCCCTGGTCCAGCAGGTCCTCTTCCAGGGAGACGTCGGCGGGCTCCGTGTAGAGCACGTCGGCGACGTCGCGGACCAGTCGGTCGAGCGTGAAGGGCGGGGAAGCGGACATGGCGGGACTCTTTCCTCGGGATCGGCGGAAGGGCGGGCGACGGCAGCACGTCAGCGTTCCATTAGGTAAGGCTTACCTAACTAAATGCAAAGGTGCACGTCAAGCCGGGTGTGACGAAGAGGCGGCCGCCGCTTTGATGAACTGGCCTCTGGGTGTGATGCGTTGGGTCGAGAGGCGGAATTGTGGCTCAATTTAGGGAAGGCTAACCTAAGTTCGTGATTACTGCCGCCACCCCCCGTCCCCCGCTGTACGTCACGGACGGCCTCCCGCCGCTGGTCCGGCGCGCGCGTCTGCACGACGCTCCCGCCCTGCACGCCCTCTCACTGGCCTTCATCCGCTCCGGCGCCCTGCGGCCCCGCAGCATCGACCACTACCTGGCGCACGCCGGGGAGTTCCTCCTCGCGACCGGTCGCGGTCGCACCTCGGTCCTGGGCTGCCTCGCCCTGAGCGACGAGGGGGAGGGCGCCGCCGTGCTCTACAACTTCTGCGTCGCCCGGGGGAACCAGGGCCAGGGGCTGGGTGCCGCGCTGCTGCGCGCCGCGCTCGCCGACGCCCGGAGCCGCCTCGTGCGGGAGGTCTTCACGGCGACCACGAGTGGTGCAGCCTTCTTCCGGCGGCACGGCTTCGTGCCGGCCGGCCCGGGGCGGGCGCCCGCCGCCTGGGCCGGGGCGCTGGACCCCGCACGCGGCTCGGAGGTGCTCTCCAGGAGGCTGTGACCCCCATGGGGGTGTCGTGACGATGAGGCCGGGCTCGCCGATCCGGCCTCATCGACAAGGCGCCTCCTACGGCCCGCACGCGCGCGGGGCCGGACCGGAGGACGTGCTCCGGTCCGGCCCCGCCCACGGGTCTACGGGGCCGGGCGGCCCCGGGGATCAGCTCCTGGCGACCAGGCTGGCGGGCCGCATGTCGGTCCAGTGCGTCTCCGTGTACGCGGCGCAGCCCTCTCGGCTGTCCTCGCCGTGCACGACGGTCCAGCCCGCGGGAACCTCCGCGAAGGCGGGCCAGAGCGAGTGCTGGTTCTCGGCGTTCACGAGCACGAAGTAGCGGGCGTCGTCGTCCTCGAACGGGTTGGTGGCCATGGTGTCTCTCCTTTGGATGATGACCGGGACGGTCGTTTCGGGGATGGGATGGATCAGGGGTGGACGGGCGAGGCCAACAGGGAGGCGACCGGTACGTCGGGGGCGCGGCAGAGGGCTGCGAGGTCCTCGGTGAACAGACGGGCGAACCGGGCCGGTTCGGCCTCCTCGTAGAGTGCCGGGTTCGCGTCGAAGTCCAGGCGCAGCCGCCCGTCGGGGTTCGCCGCGGCGGACACCGACAGGTCGTCCACCGGCCCCGAGGCGAGGCTGACGACCCGGCCGCGGATCGCGGCGAAGGCCAGCTCCGTCTCGAACGGCCGCAGGTTGACCAGCGGCCCGGGGACGCGGCCGCCCCCGTACTCCGGCCACACCTCGCGCGCCAGTTCCTCGCCGCGCAGCCGCTGGTGCCGGCGGAGCAGGGCCAGCTCGCCGGCCGCCGTGCCCAGCAGTGACCGGAAGGTGTCCGCCCCTCGGACGGGCAGCCGCACCGGCAGGACGTTCACGGCCGTCGCGGGCACCCGTAGCGTCCCCGGGGCGGTCCGTGCCGCCGCGTACACGGCGAGGACCGCCTCGCGCGCGCCGACCTGCGCGGTCACCCGCACCGCGGTCGCGGCGAGCACGACCTCGGCCCAGGTGACGCGCGCGGAACGGGCGACGGCCCGTACGGCCGCGCCGTCCGCCGCGTCGAGGTGGACGGTGTGGCGCCGCGCGGTGTCCTGGGCCGGTGCCGCCCGTCCGGCGGGGGACGCGGGGGCGGGGCGGTCGGCGTACCGCCCCGTCCAGTACCGCCGGTCCGCGGCCTGCGCCGCCGAGCCGGTGTAGGCGCGGTCCGCGTCGGTCAGTACGGAGACCGGTGCGAAGGGAGTCGGGCCGGGCGGGCGGCCCTGCACCAGGGCCGTGTAGACCTCGGCGATCCGCCGGCTCAGCAGCGCCACCCCGTACCCGTCGACCGCCAGCAGGTGGAAGTACTGCACCAGCAGGTGGTGTTCGGGGCCGACCGTGACGAGCAGGGTCCCGGTGAGGTCGGGCGCGAGGCCGGTGCCCGACGGGGCGGTGAGCAACTCGGGCCGGGGTGGACAGGCCAGCTGGCCCCGTACCAGGTCGACGGCGGCACCCACCGGGTCGGCCGCCGCGGAGGTGTCCAGGCGCGGCAGGCCGCTCCGGGTCATCAGGTGCGAGCGGAGCCAGGGGGCCTCGTCGAGGGTGCGCAGCACGGCCTCGTCGAGCGCCGACGTGTCGAGCGGGCCCACGAGCTCGATGTACTGGCCCACGTTGTGGCCGGCGTACGAGGGATCCGCGTTCTGCGCCGCCAGGACGTGCGCCTGCGCCGCCGTGAGTCCGGCCGGCCCGGCAGCCGGGGGATCGGTGCGCGGCACGGCCGCTCAGCCCCGGTGGGCGGGGACGCCGTCGGCGACGGCCGCCGCCCTGGTCGCCCGTGCGGCCCGCACCTCGCGCTCGGCGACGCGCAGCAGCAGGGAGTCGCAGATCTCGCCCGAGCGCACGGCCAGCGTGGACAGCAGCGAGGCGGTGATGCCGTGGGAGTGCTCGGCGGCGGCGCCCTGGACGTAGATGCCGGCGCGGACGCGGTCGGTGGTCTCCACCCGGTGGTCGCGTCCCACGCGCAGCCTGCCCTGTCCGTCCGTGAGGCACTCCCCGGCCAGGTCGCCGAGCAGCTCGGCCGGCTCGGTGGGCCGGTAGCCGGTGGCCAGCACCACCGCGTCGCAGTCGAGGGCGAGGGTCTCTCCCGTGGTGAGGGAGCGCACCACGGCCCGCGCCCCGTCGGGGAGTTCCTCCACGGCGGTCAGGGCGGTCGCGTTCAGTATGCGCAGCCGTTCGGTGCCGGCGACCTTCTCCTGGTAGACGGTCCGGTACAGCTGCTCGATCAGTTCGCCGTCCACCACCGCGTAGTTGGTGTTGGCGTGGTAGCCGATGAGCTGCTGCTTGACCTCCTCCGGGGCGCTGAAGAACTCGTCGACGGCGGCCGGGTCGAAGATCCGGTTGGCGAACGGGCTGTCGTCGGCCGGGCTGTACCCGTACCGGGTGAACACGGCGCACACCTCGGCGTCCGGGAACGTGCGGTGCAGGTGGTCGGCGGTCTCGGCGGCGGACTGTCCGGCGCCGACGACGACGAACCGGCGGTGGGGACGGACCGTCAGTAGCGGTGCGCGGTGCAGCAGGTCGCGGTTGTGCCAGACGTGCGGGCCGGTGCTGATCCCGTCCGGGACGCGGGGGCGCAGCCCGGTCCCGAGCACGAGGTTGCGGGTGCGGGTGGTGCGCGGCGTCCCGGCGCCGGCCGTGGGCCGGGTGATGACGTCCAGCAGGTCTGCGGCGCCGTCCGGACCTGCCGGGCGTACCTCCACGGCCTCGGTGGCGTAGTCGACCAGCCCGCCGAAGGAGGCGGCGCACCACCGGAAGTAGTCGTGGAATTCGAGGCGGGTGGGGAAGAAGGACTTCTGGTTGATGAAGTCGGCCAGCCGGTCCCGGTCCTGCAGGTAGTGCAGGAAGCTGAAGGAGCTTCCCGGATTGCGCATCGTCACCAGGTCCTTCAGGAAGGAGACCTGCATGGTGGCCCCTTCGAGGAGCATGCCCCGGTGCCATCCGAAGTCGTCCTGGCGCTCGATGAACGAGGACCGGATCGCCTCGCCGGGGGCGCATCGGCCGTTGTGCTCCCGGATCGCTATCGCCAGGGCCAGGTTGGCCGGCCCGAAGCCGATGCCCACCAGGTCCCTGATGTCCGGGAGAGCGTCCCCGGGTGTGGAGCTCGCGTGCGGTGCGGACATGCCCATCCTTCCTCGGTCCTACCCTATTTGGTTAGGTAAGGCTGGCCTAACATCTCTGACGGGCCGGAAGCTGTCAAGTTGGACCCGGGGCTCTCTCGATCCGCACCAACCCGGTTTGCTGCCGGCGGATTTGGGCACGCAGAGGGCCCCGGAGCCGCAGTGGCTCCGGGGTGGGGCGGGAGGGGGCCGGGCAGGTCGACCTCCTCCCGGTTCAGTGGGGGCGGTGCTCCCTGTGCGGTGCGCCGCGCGTCGAACCGTGCGTCGAACCGTGCGGCCAACCGTCCCGAGGCGCGTCGGGCACGACCGTGGTGCCGGTGTGCTCGTCGGCGAAGACCTCCAGGACCAGGGCGTGCGGAACTCTGCCGTCCAGTACGTGCGCCATCCGTACCCCGGAGCGCACCGCACGCAGGCAGCCCTCCATCTTGGGCACCATGCCGCCCGCCATCGAGGGCAGCAGTTCCGCCAGCTCGCCGGCCGTGAGCCGGTCGATGATCTCCGTGCTGTGCGGCCAGTCCGCATAGAGGCCCGCGACGTCGGTGAGCATCACCAGCTTCTCGGCGTCCAGGGCCTCGGCGAGGGCGGCGGCCGCGAGGTCCGCGTTGATGTTGTAGACGTCGTCGTCGTGGGCTCCCCGGGCGATGGGGGAGATCACGGGGATGCGCCCCCGCTCCAGGAGCCCCCGTACGGTGTCGGGGTCGACGTGCACGATGTCGCCCACCAGGCCGATGTCCACCTCGACGCCGTCCACCACGGCCGGCCGCCGCACGGCGGACAGGGTGCGGGCGTCCTCGCCGGTCATCCCCACGGCAAAGGCTCCGTGACGGTTGATCAGCCCGACGATGTCCCGTTGGACCTGCCCGGCCAGCACCATGCGGACGACTTCCATCACGGCGGGGGTCGTCACCCGTAGCCCCGCCGCGAACCGGACCTCCAGCGAGAGCTGTTCGAGCATCGCGCTGATCTGGGGGCCGCCGCCGTGCACGACGACCGGCCGGAGCCCCGCGTAGCGCAGGGAGACCACGTCCTGGGCGAAGGCCGCCTTCAGCTCCTCGTTCACCATGGCGTTGCCGCCGAACTTGACCACGACGGTGCGTCCTTGGAACCGCTCCAGCCACGGCAGGGCCTCGATGAGTGTGCGCGCCCGTGGCGCCGCCCGTCCGCTCATGGGGTGGGGTGTGCGGTCGTCATTCAAGCTTCCAGTTCGTCGATGAGGGTCGTGGTGGTGTGTACGACGGCGCCCCGTGCGGCCGTCCAGCGCAGGGCCAGCGCGTGTTCCTCCGCGGAGGTGTCCGCGACCGCGTCGGCGACGACGAACGGCTGGATGTCGTTCATGAACGCGTCCGCGGCGGTGAGCAGCACGCCGGCGTGCGCGAACACGTCGCACAGGATCAGCTGGTCCCGGCCCGTGGTGCGCAGGATGCGCTCCAAGTGGCTGCGCAGGAAGGCGTTGTGCCGCACGTTGGTGATCACGTGCTCTCCCCGGTGCGGGGTCAGCTCCTCGATGATGGCCGCGTCGGGGTCGGCCACCGGTTCGGTCTCCATCTCGGCCGCGAGACCCCGCTGTTCGGGGCGCTCGCCCGCCGGTACGGTGCTGAAGACGACCGGGAGGCCGAGCCGCCGTGCGGACCTGCGCAGGTCGGTGATGTTGCCGATCAGGTCCACGAGGGGTGAGTGATCGCGGGGGAAGGGCCGCAGCAGATGGTTCTGCATGTTGTGTATCAACAGGGCGGCCCGGTCGGGGTCGACGGACCAAGGTGCCACGGAGTGCGGCACGAGGTCCGGGGTGGGCATGGGGTAGGGGTCGATGGTCACAGGGCCCACGGCTGGATCTCCTTGTCACCGGCGCTGCGCGGAGCGTCGGTGGTGAACGGGCGCGCGGAGCTCGACGGGGGTGGAGGACACCCCGACCCCCATCGTCTAGTTAGCTTAGCCTAACCTAAATTTGTCGTGGGGAGGGTGGGCGGGGCCCTCCGAATTCGTTCCTCGTGCGATCGGGTGTTCAGTCCCGTCGCGTCGCACGGTCGCCCAATCCGCCCGAGGCGGCGTCCGATTGGCTGTCCGGGGACAGGAGGGGGTCGTCGAGCTGCACGATCCGGTACCCGACCCGCCGGCTCGCTGCTTTGGGGGGTCTGTGCCGCCGACCCGCGCCGGCCTGCATCGAGCGTGCCCGCTGGGCCGCCGCGATCAGGGCGCCCACCGGCGGCGCCTCGGCGCGCAGGCGGTTGAACCCGCGCACGGAGATGCCCACGAGGGTCGCCGCGGCCGGCCAGGCGGCCCCTTTGCGGATCGCGTTCAGCATCAGCTGTAACGCGGCCGGGGTGGGCGTCGCCCCCGGGTTCAGCCCGTGCGCCTCGGCCAGTGCGTGCGCGGCGCGGAGCGCCGTGGTGAAGCTGGCGTCGATCTCCAGCCACTCGCGCAGGATGCGCTCGGGGACGCCGGCCGCCGCCGCGCATCCGGGGATGGTCAGTCCCTGTGCCGCCCCGCGGAGGGCGTCCGCCATTCGGGCGATCGTTTCCTCCCGCTGACTGGGCGTGCGACGCAGTGCGTCGCGCAGTGCCCGGTCCATCTCCTCCTGGGAGCTCATCCACGCCAGTACTTCATCGGCCCACTCGTCCTGCTGCGCTTGGTCGCGCGCTTTGTCCTGCATCCCCACACCCCCAGTCTTAGGTAAGCCTAACCTAATAGTGAAGTGCAAGGGGAGATGTGCGACCGTAGTCGTGGGATTCCCGGGACGCGTAGGCCCCGCCCCAACTCGGCCAGGCAGTAAGGTGGTTGAACATTGAACCGACCCCGTCGACCGGTAGGTGCATCACTCATGGCCGAACAGTGTGCCGTAGGCGACGGTCGACGGTGCGCGGATCGTCTATCTCGCCTGATAAGAGGCTGAAACCGGCCAAAGGTCGCGGCGCGGATCGCCGCAGCGGAGACGCTCGCCGACGGTGGCTGCCGGGGCGTTCCCGGAAGTACCCGGGCGACGCCCCCGGCCTCTTCGTGGTCGCCGTCGACGGAGCGATGATCGGCATGATCACACTTGATCGGCGCGCCGCGGAGCGTTCGGGGCACGTCCGCCCCGAGGCCGGGGAGACCGAACTCGGCTACATGTTCCTCCCGGAGGCGTGGGGACACGGGTACGCCACCGAGGCGTGTGCGGCGGCACTCGACTGGTTCGCCGACGCCCATCCGCGCGAGCCGTTGGTCCTCTGCACCCAGAGCGCCAACGACGGCTCGATGCGCCTCGCGGCGAAGCTGGGTTTCACCGAGGTGGAGGGGTTCGAGGACTACGGCGCCGAGCAGTGGTTCGGCGTGCGGTCCCCGCTCCCGCCGTCCGGCCACCGCAGGGGCTGAGCCGCGGCGCACGCCCCCGCGCCGGTCGGATCAGGCGACGGCGGTCCCTTCGAGCTCGACCAGCTGGCCGGGGACGGCCAGTCGGGTCACCCCGAGCATCGTGGTGGTCGGCGCCACGCCGGCGGCTCCCAACCGGGCCGCCAGCCCGCCGTAGTGCGGGAAGAGCCGGTCGACGTCGGTCGTGTACACGTTGAGCCGCACGAGGTTCGCGAGGGACATGCCGGCTTCACCGAGCACGGCCTCCAGGTTGTCGATGCTCAGCGCCAACTGCGCCGCCATGTCACCTTCGTGCCGGGGCGTGCCGTCGTCGCCCATCGCCGTCTGCCCTGAGACGTACAGGGTCCGCGCGTGCCCGGAGACCACCTCGCCCTGGTTGAACCCCAGCTCCACCGACCAGGTCACCGGGTTGATCGCCGTTCGTTCCATCGCCACGTCAGCTCCATTCGATCCATCGGGAGTACGTACGCCCACCGGCTCGGCAGCAACCGGTCCTCGACGTCGTGTGGACGACCCTTCCAAGAAATCACGACACCCTTGGTCAGGTATTCCGTTACGGTTCCCGCATGCGCGCCGACCGATTGGTCTCCCTGGTGCTGCTCCTGCGCCGGCGCGGTCGGTTGACCGCGGACACGCTGGCCCGCGAGCTGCAGGTATCCACCCGCACCGTGTTGCGCGACATCGAGGCACTGTCGGCAGCCGGCGTCCCGGTCTACGCCGAACGCGGTCGGCACGGCGGATTCGAGTTGTTGCCCGGTTTCCGGACCGAACTCACCGGACTGAACCACGACGAGGCCCTGGCCCTGCTGGCCGCCGGACCGGGGCGCGGCGAGCAGGCGTTCGGCCTCGGCTCGGCGCTCGCTTCGGCCCTGCGCAAGGTGGTCGACGCGCTGCCCGAAAGCCACCAGGCCACCGCCAGCGACGCGGCCCGCCGCCTTCTCGTCGAGCCCGAGACCGACCTGCTCTCACGCAGACGGGTCGCGGAGGAGGTGCCCGGCGCCACCATGATCGAGGTACGGCGCGCGGTGCTCGCCGGACACAAGCTGCGCATCCACTACGCGGCCGCCGGCCAGCCCCCGCAGTGGCGCACGGTGGACCCGATCGGCCTGGTCACCGTACGCGACCGGGCCTACCTGCTGGCCACGCGATCCGGCGCGGACCGTACCTACCGGCTGTCGCGGGTCCTGGCCGCCGAGGAACTCCCCGAAACCGCCCAGCGCCCCAACCGGGTCGATCTGGACCGGATCTGGCGGGAACGCGCCGCGCGGTTCCTGAGCGACGACCACATCACCGTGCTGGTACGGGTGAACGCGGCGCGGCGGGAGGACCTGCTGGACACCGCGCTGACCGTGCGCGCCGAAGAACCCGACCCGGACGGCCGGCTGCGGCTGGAGCTGACCTTCCAGGATCCACGACACGCCGAATGGGCCGTGTGGCAGCTCGGCACGGACGCGGAAGCCCTGGCCCCGCAGTCGTTGCGCACCGCCCTGCGCGAGCGTGCCGCCGCCCTCGCCGCCCGCTACGAAGACCCTTCCTGAGCGCTAGTGCCACATCAGGCAACGTTTGCCTCGGTCTTGCCGGTCGCGTGCGGATCACATGGGGCACGTAGTCTCGCGGGATGCACTCTCATCTGAGCTTTGAGAACCCTCCCGCGCTGCCTCACGAGGTGGTGGTTGAGGTGTTGGAGCGGGCCCTGCGTGACCGCTCGGCAGAGGGCGAGGCGGCGAGCGTTCTGGTCGGGAGCGCGTTGAACGACGACGATCGGGAGTTCATCGAGCACTGGTGCATGGAGGTCGGAACGCGGGCTGTGCCGGGCAGTCCTCTGCTCGGGCTGGCGGGCCTGTGCCTGGGGCATACGGCTCGGCGCTTCGGGCGTCTGAGCAATGAGGCCCTTGCGCTGGCGGAGTCGCTGACGGTGCGGGCCGAGGCGGATGCCTCGGATGTGGACGGGCGGGCTCTGGACGGCTTTGACGACATCCGGAGTTTCCTGCACCTGTGGTGAGGCTGGTCGCTGCGGCGATGACGAGGGGCGGCGACTGCTGCGGATCATCCGCAGGGGCACCGGGTCGGTGGTGACCTGGCGGCGGGCCCAGATGGTGCTGCTGTCCGCGCAGGGCATGCCGGTGGCGAGGATCGCCGAGGTGTCGTTCACCAGTGACGATCGTGTCAGAGGCGTGATCCACAACTTCAACACGGACGGCTTCGACTCGCTGTATCCGAAGTACAAGGGCGGCCGACCGAAGACGTTCACACTGCCTGAACGCCGCGAGATCAAGAAGATCGCCAAGTCCAAGCCGACCGAGCATGACCTGCCGTTTTCGACCTGGAGCCTGACCAAACTGGCGGACTTCCTGGTCTCCGAGGGGGTGGTCGACGACATCAGCCACGAAGGCCTGCGCATCCTGCTCCGCGAGGAAGGCGTCTCCTTTCAACGCCTGAAGACCTGGAAGACCTCCCGCGACCCGGACTAAGCGGCCAAGAAGGCCCGCGTCGAGCACCTCTATGCGATCGCCGACGGCGAAGTCATACCAGAGGACAGCGAGCCCGAAGTCATCTTCTGCATGAACGAGTTCGGACCTCTCCATCTGATGCCGCACCCGGGCCGGCAGTGGGCCGAACGCGGAGGCAAGCACAAGGATTCCGACCGTGAGCCCCGCAGACGGCGCCGGGCGACCTACAACCGCTACGGCGGAGTGCGGCATCTGTACGCCGCCCTGGACCTGGCCAAGGACAAGCTCTACGGCCACATCAAGCCGGTCAAGAAGCGG